>NZ_JBVJYK010000010.1:0-186364 GCF_055600605.1 Kitasatospora sp. NPDC038210
GCCCAAACTCCTCCACAAACTCACCAACCTCACCTACAAACACACCACCGCCACCCAACACGCCCTCACCAACCTCCACCACCACCTCACCAACAGCCAGTAGGCAAACGAAGAAACAGCGCAATCGAGAGAAATCGTGAAAAGAGCCGGGAATTCATCGCCAGCGATCATCGCGGGCGGCGCTCCCGGCTCTTCGCGCTGCCCGGTCGGTCCATGCCGGCACAAGTCCGTTACAGGCTGCGCCAGTTCCTTCCAGGGCGCCTGTGGCCTGGCATCATCCGGTTACACCGGGAGATCAACAAGGTGCGGACGAGGCAGGACGGTGAGGATGCGGTGGGCGACGTGACCGACGACGTGACAGACCGCGTGCCGGGCGCATGGGTGGGAAGCCTGAGCAAGCCGAAGCAGCGGCGGAAGGTGGCGCCGGTCGTCCGGACGGGATGGAAAGCCTTACTGATCGTCATAGGCCTGTCCGCGGTGGGCCTCGGGTTCTTCAGATTCGTGGACACCTTCGAGGCGTCGGGTGCCTACCGCTCCGCGCCGGCTTGCGGGTCGGCGGAGGCCGGGGACGTGGTGGAGTGCGTGCGGCAGGAGAGCGGGCGGGTGACGAAGAAGTCCGTCAGCTCCAGCGACGATTCGGTCACCTATCTGCTGACCGTCTCACGCGAGTCTGCTCCCACCGGCGAGTACGACGTGAGCAGCGCCTTCTACCGGGACGTCGAGGTCGGCGCCACGGTCGATCTGCAGGTCTGGAAGGACGAGGTGGTCCGGGTCGCCTATCAGGGGCACCAGGCCGAAGAGCGGAACATGCCGTGGCGGTCCGTGTTCGAGATCGCCGTGTTGATCAGTGCCGGCACGACCCTGTTCGCGTACCGCGTGGTCGCGGCGGACCGGCGGGTGTGGGGGCGGCCGCTGCTCATCGCCGTTCCGACCCTCGTTGCGACGGTCACGGGCTGCGTCCTCCTCATCGTGCTCCAGTGGCCGTTCGCCGTCACGTTGACCCTTGCGATCGCGTCCTGGCTGATCACGGTGGTCATAGCCGCGACGGTCGTGTCGGAGCTGTAGGCCGCGGCGGCCGACGCCCGTCGGTGTCGCGCCGTGGCATCGGGTTGCGGCGAGGAGACGAGGGGGCGAGAGGACGACGCGCACGACGGCAAGCGGCCCGGTTCTCGACGCCGGTGTGATTGTCAGGTTCTCGACACGGGAAGGAGGCCGATCAGTCGAAGACCGCTCACCAGGGAGGACCACGCCCGTGCGCCGCACACCCGCCGGCACCACCACCGCTCTGCTCGCCACCGCCCTCGCCGCGGCCCTGCTCGGCGCCACCCCCTCCTGGAGTGCGCCCGCCGGAAGCGCGGCACCGCCCTCCCGCCAGGTGGAGGCCTTCGCGGAGGACGGCAGCATCTCCCGCGCCCAAGCCCCCGCCGTCTCCCCCTTCGTCGCCGCGCCGGCCCAGGGCGTGGCCGCGCCGCACGGGGACGGTGACCTGACGCCGCTGGTCCGCAGCGGCGATCCGGCGACCAAGCTGGACGTCGTGGTGATCGGTGACGGGTACGCCGCGCAGGAGCAGCAGAAGTTCCTCACCGACGCGGCCGAGAAGTGGCGCGAGGTGACCGCCGTCGAGCCGTACGCCACGTACCGCGGGCTGTTCAACGTCTGGGCGGTGTCGGCGGTTTCGCCGGAGTCGGGGGTGACCGGCGATCCGGACCGGGCGACCGTGCGGCACACCGCGCTGGGCTCGTACTTCTGGTGCGACGACGTGGAGCGGCTGCTCTGCGTGGACGAGAAGGCGGTCGAGCGGTACGCGGCGAAGGCCCCGCAGGCGGACCTGGTGCTGGTGGTGGCCAACAGTGCCAAGTACGGCGGCGCCGGCTACAACGACGTCACGTCCCCGCTCGGCTACGAGGGCATCGCCACGGTGGCGGGCGGGAACGCCAAGTCCGGGCAGATCGCGGTGCACGAGACCGGGCACTCGCTGGGCAAGCTCGCCGACGAGTACGCCTACGACGGCCAGGGGACGTACCAGGGCGACGAACCGGCCGAGGCCAACATCAGCACGCTCACGGCCGACCGGATGCGGCAGCAGGGCAGCAAGTGGTCCCGCTGGCTCGGGCAGACCTCCCCGGACGGCGGGACGGTCGGTGCGTACGAAGGCGGCGGCTACTACCCGACCGGGCTGTACCGGCCGACCGAGAACTCGATCATGCGCTCGCTCGGGCGGGAGTTCAACCTGCCCGGGCGGGAGGCGATGATCGCCGGCTTCTACCGCCACGCCACGCCGCTCACCAGCCCCACGGCCGAGGGGAGTTGGCTCACCGCGGCCGACCACCTGACCGTCGACCTGCCGGTGCCCGGCACCAGGCTGCGCTGGTTCCTGGACGGCCGCGAGCTGCCGCGGCTCTCCGGCCGCACCGCGCTGGACCTCGGCGACCTCAAGCTGACCGGGTCCCGGATCCGGCCGCACCTGCTCACCGCCGTCGCCACCGATCCCACCCCCGCCGTGGCGGACCCGGCGCTGCGCGCGGACCTGACCGCGAGCCTGTCCTGGCTGGTCACCCGCTGAGAGCGGTCCGAGCCGCTGCACCCTGAAGCGGTGCAGCGGCTCGGTGAGCGCCGGGTGCGGCCGGTGGTCCGACCGGTCGAGGTGGAGGTGGAGGGTCAGGGGCCGGGGGGCTGGGAGCTCGCCCGCGGCCGCGCCGCCGGCCGGCGTCACCGCGGACGGGCGGCGGCTCAGTCGTCCCGACCGTCGGGGAAGTCCTGGCGGGCGCCGATGAAGTAGTCCAGGCCTTCCGCCGGGCCGGCGGGCGGGCCGAGCAGCTCCCGGAGTGGCTCCCACAGGCGGGGCGGGACGCGGTAGTCGCCCGCCAGCATCCAGACGTCGTCGCCGAGTCGGACCTCGGGAGCGCCCTCGAAGAGGGGGCGGACCCGCAGGTACTCCTCCCGGTTCAGCTCACGGGAGTAGCGCACCTCGTCGTCCGCGTCGAAGCCGTCCAGGAGCCAGAGCACGTTGCGTCCGTCGGCGTAGGGGTCGTCGACGAAGGGTGCGTCGGCGGACGCGTGGTCGGCCGGAGCGTGGTCGGCGCGGGGTTGGTCGTTGTCCACGCCGCCACTCTACGGGGGCCTGCGCTCAGCCCGGTCGGCGCTGTTCCGGCAGCGCCGGCGGGCGGCGCCGCAGCGGTGCCAGCTCGCGCTCCAGGGTGCGGACGTCCAGCGCTATCCGGGCCGCGATCTCGCGCGGGCCGGTGCCGGCGGGCAGCCGGCGCGACCAGGAACGGGGCTTGGCCGGGCCGTCCTGGACCATGTGGAAGTTGAGCCTCACCACGTCGGCGACGTCGACCAGGCTCACCAGGATCCGGGTGTCCGGGAGGTCGATGCTCACCTCGTTCCCGATGCACGAGCAGGCCACCAGGCCCTCGATGTCCTCCTCGGCCAGGTACCTGGCCAGGGGTACCGCCCTCCCCCGGACCAGAAACGGACGATCCACCGGACTCACCGGACCCGCCTCCTCCCCCAGCACGCGCACGCGCCGCGGCCGCGGCGCAAGCGCACCGCAACAGACCGGGCCCGCCCATGCTCCACCACATCCGTGCCGGGCGCCAACTCGCTGTCTCACCCAGTGAATTGGGTGTAGTCACCGACCCGGCGCACCGGCGCACGCTCCGGCGCACCGGGCCCCGCACCCCAGCCACCGCCATGAGCAGCCACCGCCACGGGCAGCGACCGCCATGAACGACCGGCCAACGCGCAGGTGCCCGTCCGCGCGTGGCGGACGGGCACCTGAGGCGGCGCGTGCGGACGGGTGTCAGCGGCCGGAGCGGCTGAACCGGCCGTACAGCACCAGGGAGCGGGTCAGCGCGAGCAGACCGCCCGTGCACAGCGCGGTGCGGAGCATGTTGGCCGGCACCCAGCTGTCGGCGAAGTGCGCCCGCACCGAGGCGAAGTCGTGGATCTGGGACGGGTCGCCGGCCGCCGCCAGCTGGTTGTTGAGCGGGATGTTGACGCCCATGGTCACCATCAGCGCCACCACGTACAGCGCCGTCGCCAGCGCGGCCCACAGCGCCGCCTGCCGCCGGCCCGCCTTGTGCAGCAGCCACGCCGCGACACCCGTCGCCGCGAAGGCGCCGACGAAGACCAGGCCGAACATGCCGTTCTCGATCGACTTGTTGATGTGCTGCATCGCCGTCACGTACGTGCGGTCGTCACTCGCCGCGAGACCCGGCATGACCGACACGTCGAAGGCGAAGAACAGCCCCGCCATCAAGCCCATCGCGATGGTCGCGCCCACCAGCAGCGGCCCGGTCGCCTTGCTCTGCCCGACGGCGTGCGCCGAACTCCCCATCCCCACACCTCCGATGGCCGACGGCGCGGAGTACGACAGCGGAACCGCGGTCTGATCCGAACGCATCTCAGGACCCCTTCACTCTCCCGGCCCGCGAGCTGCGGTGCCGACGAACTTTGTGCACACGACACCGACCACCGTGCGGTGCACCGCGCAACGGAAGCGCGACAACCGGAACCCCGGGCTGCAGGACGGCACGTGCCCCGTCTTGCGCCGCCCCTGCGGCCCGGCGGGCGCACCGTCGCGCCCGCCCGCGGCCCGCTGCGGGCTCAGAGCACCGCCGACAGGCCGCGCCGGTACCGCCGCTCCAGCACCGTCCGCCCGATCAGCCGCACCGGGGCCGGGATCGTCGCGGACACCGCCCGGACGGCCGCCGGGTCCGCGCCGTCGAACATCCAGGGCTGCAGGTAGGTCATCACCTGGGTCGGTGCGCTCTGGATGATCCGGCGCTCCACCCGCAGGTACTCGTCCACCGGCAGGCCGGCCAGCGCCGGGAACACCACCGGCTCCTCGTGCCCTAGGTGGTCGCGCACCAGGGTCTCGAACGCCTCGGCGGCCGCCGGGAGTTCGGCCCGCAGCCCGGAGCCGAGCACCCCCGCCACCCGCCGCATCGACCGGTCCAGCGCCTCGTGGTCCTCCTCCAGGACCCCGCCGCCGTCGAACCCGGCCACCCGGCCACGCAGGTACGGCCAGAGGATCTCGTCCTCGCTGTGGTGGTGCCAGTCGATCACCGCGCGCAGCCGCCCGAACCACTCCGCCAGCTCCGCCGTGGATCCCGACGGTCCGCGCGTGGCGGCGGCGCTCAGCCGCGCCGCGTCGCGGCGCATCGCCACGTGCATCAGACCGAAGCCCTTGATGTGGCCGGGCAGTGTGCCGATGCCCCGCTCGCTCGACCAGACCGTTGTGCCGTCCGACATGACCAGACCTCCAAAGTCCGTTCAGGGTCCCTTGCAACGCCCGCCCGGGGGCGGCCACACGGGGCCGCCGGGGACGAGCCGGCTCATACGTTCCACACGCCCGAGGCGGCGGCCTCCCGGGCGTAGTCCGCGAAGTCCCGCGGCTCACGACCCAGCGCCCGCCGCACCCCGTCACCCAACGACGCGTTCCGGCCGTCCAGGATCATCGAGAACAGCTCCGCGAAGTCCGCCGGCAACCCCGCTTCCTCCAGCACCCGCCGGTACGACTCCAGCGACACCGCCTCGAACCGCACCTCACGCCCCACCGCCCCCGACAACTCCACCGCCACATCCGCGAACGACAGCAACCGCGGCCCCGTCAGCTCGTACACCTCACCCGCGTGCCCCGCCTCCGTCAACGCCGCCACCGCCACGTCCGCAATGTCCTCCACATCCACGAACGGCTCCACCGCACCACCCACCGGCAACGCCAACTCCCCCGCCAGCACAGGCTCCAGGAAGAACGACTCACTGAAGTTCTGGTTGAACCACGCGCACCGCACCACCGTCCACGCAGCCCCCGACTCCATCACCGCCTTCTCCCCCGCCTCCGCCGCCTCCTCACCACGCCCCGACAACAGCACCAGCCGCCCCACCCCACGCGCCGCCGCCAGCCGCGAGAACGCCCCCACCGCCTCCACCGCACCCGGGAACGCCAGATCCGGGTAGTACGTCAGATACGCCGCGCTCACACCCTCCAGCGCCGCCTCCCACGTCCCCTCGTCGTGCCAGTCGAACGGCACCGCACCCGACCGCGAACCCACCCGCACCCCGTACCCACGCGCAGCCAGCCGGTCCGCCACCCGCCGACCCGTCTTCCCGGTACCACCGACCACCAGCACGACACCGGCATCCGTCGAAAGATCCACCACACCAGCCATCACGATCACCCTCATTCGAAGACACGGAGGAATCACAGGAGTCCGACCAGCCGTCGGCTTCGCTTGCGCCGATCGGTTCGTCGTCATGGCACCATTCAAATCCCCCCGGGTCGGGCGAACCATAGCCACCGCACTCAGCTCCATGCGCGAGCGTCTACACCGCTCACCAGCGGCGCTCCGCCCACCCACGGCTGCTGTCCTGCCCGCGGCCACGGCCCCCGGTCACCCACCACAACACACCCCACCACGGCCGGAAAGCGCTTTCCAGCACCCCTCGACCCCTCCTCGACCGCATTCGGGAACGGCCGCGAATTCCGATCGGAATGGCCGGCCGGCGGAATCCGCGAAAAGCGGCCGCGCACCGGCGGGACGGGCAACGGCGGGACGGCAGGGCCAGCGGCGGGACGAGCAAGGGGACGGGCCGGACCGGACGAGGGGACGGGCCGCGCGACGGCGCCGCGGCCGAACGAAAAAGGCCGGGGCCGACGCCCTCAAGCGTCGACCCCGGCCCTGGTAGTAGCGGGGACAGGATTTGAACCTGCGACCTCTGGGTTATGAGCCCAGCGAGCTACCGAGCTGCTCCACCCCGCGTCGGTGAGACCACTCTATGCGACAGTCCGCCGAACACGAAATCGGTTTTCCGGTGGCCCGGACGACGCGCCGACCGCCGTGCCGTTCCCGCGCTCGGCGCGGGACGCATCCCGATCGATTCCCGGGCGTGGTCTCGCCCCTCCCGGGAAAGGGGCGGTCGACCCATCGCACCCGAAGCGGTCCCCGGTCACCCACCCGCGTGATCCCCGGCCCCGGACCGCCGGACCGCTCGGCGAGGGGCGCTACGGCGTCTCCACTTCACTTCCTCGACCGTCGACACAGCTGCACGTCAGGAGCGTGAGACAGCCGTGAGACAGCCGGCCGGACCGGGCGGCGGCGCAGCGCGGCCACCTGACGCCCTTACAGTTCTGCCCTGACGCCGGGGAAGCGGCCTTCACAGGGTGCACACGACGGCGCGCTCGGGAGTTCTTGTACGGATCCGACGCCCGACCGGGCCGGATGTTTCCGATTCCGCCCGCATCCCGATCGGTTCCGCTGTTCGATGGACCTCTCCACGAGCCGGATTCGGTGTCCGCATTCACGGTGTCGGTCGATCCCGAACCAGGGCGTCCCGAGCCCGGCTCGGACCACCCGCCACTTCCACCGAGGAGAACTCCGCCGTGAGGCAACACCTTCCGCGCGCCGTCATGGGCATGCTGCTCGTGGCGCTCGTGCTCGCCGTCCTGCCCGGCGCCCGGGCCACCGCCGCGAGCTGGACCAGCCACTGCGCCGCCGGCGGCTTCTGCCTCTACGACCAGGACGGCGGCCAGGGCGCCGAACTCGCCAACGACCCCCGGGTCCCCGTCCAGGGCGTCGACCCCGCCTGGAACGACCGCGCCCGCTCGGTGGACAACCGGTCCCCCTACTGGGCCTGCCTCTACGCCGACGCCGGCTACGGCGGCTCCGTCCAGGCCGTCCGCCCCGGCGGTCAGGCCACCCTCGCCGAGCTCGGCACCCACCTGGACGGCAAGGTCACCTCCTTCAAGGGCGCCAAGTCCAAGGCCGGCTGCTTCACCGGCTACGAGCGCTGCGAGACCGGGCGGCTCTGCCTGTTCGCGGAGGAGAGCGGTCGCGGCACGATGACCTCCTTCACCGAGGACGAGGTCCGCGACTACGGCGCCGAGTGGAACGACCGGGCGGTCTCGGTCTTCAACCACACCGCCAAGCACGCCTGCTTCTACCCGGAGAACGGGCTCACCGGCTCCTGGAGCGCCAACGGCTCCACCTACCGGGCCTTCGTCGTGCTCAGCGGCGACAGCACCTTCGTCCCCGCGCCGTACGCCGGGACGCTCAGCTCCGACCGTCTGGTCACCGCCGCCGCCGGCCGCCCCGCCACCGACTTCTGCTGACCCGGGAGCCCCACATGAAGCACACCCTCGTGCGGCGCGCCGCCGCGCTGCGGACCGCCACCGCCCTCGGGCTGGCCGCCTCCGTCCTCGCCGTCCCGGGCAGCGGCCTGGCCGGCGCGGCGGACACCGGCATCGTCCTCGGCGGCATCACCCTCGCCCAGGCCTCCGCCACCACGCCGTTCCCCGGGATCACCCGCACCGTCTACCAGGACGCCGACCGGACGTGGACGGTCAACGTCGTGGACATCGACCCGAGCCGGGCGCCGATCACCTTCGACGGCTCGATCGGCCAGGGCATGTACACCACGCAGACCGTCCAGGAGATGCTGGAGCAGACCACCGGGGTGAGCAGCCGACGCCCCTACCTCGGGGTCAACGGCGGCTACTTCGACGACGGCGTGGTCCTGGACCCGGCGAGCCGGATCTTCCTCGGCGACCTCGGCGGCACCTCGCTGAAGAACGGGCGGCTGCTCAGCGAGGCCGGCGGAGGCCGCTACGTCTACGACACCGTCACCGGCAGGGCCGTCGGGCTGCGCCCGGCCAACTCCGTGCTGATGCTGCAGAACGGCCGCCCGTACATCACCGAACTCGCCACCGGGCTCAGCGTGCAGCTCTCCGACGACGGCGCCGTCAGCCGGAAGGTCGACGGCGTCAACCGGCTCCCCGGCCGGGCCGGCCACTGCCTGCGCAACACCGACCCCGCCAACACGGACGTGACGGTCGTCGGCGGCGTCTGCTTCGATCCGTCGGAGATCGTCGAGTTCACCCCCGAGTTCGGGGCGAGGACGCCGGCTCCCGACGTGCTCAGGCAGACCGACACGACCACCGACGACGACCCGGGCGTCGAGGTGCTGTTCAACGCGGCGGGCGTGGCCACCGCCTGCTTCCGCCCCGGCGCCGCGCCCGGCGGCATCGTCTCCGACGCCCCGCGCGGCGGCCACGACGTGCCGCCCGGCGGACGGGCCCTGGAGGGCACCGGCGACGGCGCGACCTGGCTCTGGGACAACGCCTGCGCCGGCCGGCCGGTCACGCTGCACACGGTGATCACCGACACCCGCTTCGGCGACACCCTCGCCGACACCTGGTTCGGCCGCGCCCCGGCCGGCGCCGTGGAGCAGCCGATCGACCCGGCGCTGTACGCGACCCCCGTGGGCGACGTGCTGATCCGCGACGCCTCGGTCGTGTACCAGCCGGCCGACGACACCGCACGGGCCTGGCGCACCGCCGGCGGGGCGGACGGCTTCGGCCACCTCTTCTTCGTCACCGTCGAGGGGCAGAAGGGCGGCCCGGCGCCCCTCGCGTCCGGAGCCACCCGCAGCGAGTTCGCCCAGCTGCTCAAGGCGCTCGACCTGGTCGACGCGGTCAACCTGGACGGCGGCGGCTCGACCACCCTCAACCTGCGTGACCAGAACGGCAACGAGCCGCCCGTGACCACCACCACCGACTCCTCCCCCCGCCACGTCGCCGACACCGTCTACGCCGCCGTCGGCGGCTACGGCCTGGCCAAGTAGGCCCGCCGGTCACCCGCACGGGCGCGCTGCGGCCCCCGTCCCCGGTCGAACCGGGGGCGGGGGCCGTTCGGCTGCCGCGCCGCTCCTCCGCCGTGCTACACCCCCGCCCAGCGGCGCAGCGCGGCGGTCGCCGCCGCGGCGTCGGCGGCGGGCAGCTGGGCGATCCGCACCGAGTGCGTGCCGCCCGGCACCTCGAAGAGGTAGGAGTCCCGCGAGCCGTCGCCGAGGCGGAACGGTTCGGCGACGGACGGGTCGGCGGCGCCGTTGACGAACATCAGGTGCTCGCCGCGGGTGCGGACCCAGCGGTCGACGTCGCGCATCGCCTGCGGCCGGTAGCGCATCGGGAGCTCCTGCGGCACGAAGGTGCGCGGTTCGGTGGCGCCGGGGTAGCGCAGCAGGCCGGCCAGGTGGGCCGTCTCGACCGGGAAGTAGCCGAGCTGGGTGCCCAGTTGGTAGAAGTAGGGGACGAACTTCCCGGCCACCGCGTCGGCGTAGACGGGCAGTTGGGCGACGTCGGAGAGCCAGCCGTACAGGGCGTCGTCGGAGGCGTCCGCGGGCGGCACCGCCGGGCAGGCGGCCTGGCCGCGGCCCTGCCAGAACATGAACGGCGCGCGCAGGACGGCGATCTCGAAGGCCTTGTCGGCGCTCCCGACGAGCCGGAAGCCGTCGCCCCGGGAGTCCGCCCAGGCCTGGTACCGGGCGACGAGGGCGGTGCGGCGCTCCAGCAGGGCGCGCTGCGCGGCCTGCAGGGCGGTGCGGCACTCGGGGGTGCCGACGGTGCGCAGGAAGTCCAGGTAGGCGGAGTCCTCGCGGTCGTCGACGTTGTTCGGCGCCGAGTAGGCGACCGAGCCGGCGACGTCCTGCGGGTAGAAGCGGCGGTGGTAGACGGTGGCCATGCCGCCCTTGCTGCCGCCGGTGGAGATCCACGGTGCCCGGTAGACGGCGCGCAGCGCCTCGATCACGTGGTGGTGGTCGGCGGCGGCCTGCCGGATGTCGAGGTCGTCCCAGTCGGCGGGGTCAGGCCGGGAGGTGCCGAAGAAGCGCTGCTCGGTGCTCACCTGGTTGCCGTCCAGCAGCTCGGCCGGCTCCGAGCGGTACTGGGCGGTGGAGACGTCGTAGCCGCTGGTGTAGAGCACGGTGGGGCGGTCGGTGCCGCGGTGCAGCAGGGTGAGCCGCTGGTCGAAGCCGCCCCGCTCGGGGTGGGCGTGGTCGGCGGGCTGGTGCAGCGTCAGGACGAAGAAGCGGAAGCCGGGTGCGGCGGGCTTCTCCTCCGTGATCCGCAGGCCGGGCACCGCCTCGATCGCGGCCCGGATGTCCGCCGGTCCGGCCCCGACTCCCGCCCCGCCTTCGGCTCCGGCCGCCGTGGCGGCTGGCAGTGCGGCCGTGCCGGCCAGCGCCACCACCGCCGCCGTCGTCGTCCGGGCCAGCAGTCGTCCGATTCGCCCGCGCAGCATGGGTCTTCCTCCCCGGTTGTCGTTGCCCCCAGTCAACCGGGGCTGTGACCTGCGCGGATCCCGCTCCGGAGGGTCGGCCTCTCCCTCCCGGGAGGGACGCGGCGACCAAACACCCCGCCGGTCCCCCGTTCCGCCCGTCCCTTCCGTTGTGTCCGCCCGTGGAAAACCGGTGGCCGCGGACCGGGCGACGGTGTTAGCAATGTGACATGCTACAGGGCACTCACATCACCCTCCGGGCCCGCCACGAGGCCGACGTCCCGGTGCTCCAGACCGAGCTCCACGACGACGTGGCGACCCGTTCGCGGGCCGACTCCCGCCCCTGGCGGCCCCTCCCGCCGGGATCGGCGCAGTCGCCGTACGCCGTCACCGGGCCGTCCGACGAGGCGGCGTGCTTCTCCGTGGTCGACACGGCCTCCGGGGAGCTGGCCGGGGAGGCCCTCCTGTGGGGCATCGACGCCCACAACCGCAGCGCCCACCTGGGCCTCGCCCTGCGCCCGGGCCACCGCGGCCGCGGGTTCGCGACGGACGCCGTCCGGGTGCTGTGCCGGTACGGGTTCGTGGTGCTCGGCCTGCACCGGCTGCAGCTGGAGACGCTCGCGGACAACACGCCGATGATCAGGGCCGCGACCGGGGCCGGTTTCACCGCGGAGGGGCGGCTGCGCGGCGCGGCGTGGGCGTGCGGGGAGTTCGTGGACCAGGTGGTGCTCGGGCTGCTGGCCGAGGATTGGCGGGCGTGAACCGGCCGATGCAGCCACCCACGGCAGGCTGACCACCCGTCCACCGACGGCCGCTGCCGGCCCGGGGCGCGTACGCCTCGGACCGGCAGCCGCCGGGATCCCGCGGACGGGCGGCGGCGCTCAGGCGAGGGGGCGGCAGAGCAGCGCGTCCGGCACGCCGTAGTGGAGCCACTTCCAGGTGTAGGCGACGCCGGCGACGTACTCGTTGTCCGCGCACTGGCCCTTGTAGTGGCCCGGCGCCCAGTCGCTCGCGACCGAGCCGCCGGTGGCGGGGCGGTTGTCGCCGTGGTCGAACCAGACGTCGCGGCCGGTGGTGGGCAGCGGGCCTGCCGCGGGTGCGCACAGCAGGGCGGACATGGCGTCGCTGTGCACGCTGTAGCCGACGGCGAAGGTGCGGTCGGGGCACTGGAGCTTGTTGTAGCCGGACGCCCAGTCGCCGCCGGTGACGTACCGTTCGTCGCTGACGGTGACCCAGTCGCCGGTGCCCGTCGCGGGCTCGCCGGCGTCGGTGCACAGGCCCCGGCTGTCGCTGCGGCCGAGGGCGACCAGGCGCTGGCCGTCCGGGCAGTTGCCCTTGCGGTTGCCGCTGCTCCAGTCCACCCCGGCCATCCGGCGGGAGACGTTCTGGTCGCCGTGGTCGAGGTCGAGCACGTTCCAGTGGTTCACCGGCGCCACCGGGCCGGTCAGTGCCGGGGCGCCGACCAGCTTGGTCCAGTCGGCGGCCCGCCAGTCGCCGGGGTCGGTCAGGCCGGTCCGCTTGCCCGCCGGGTCGTAGGAGAGCAGCGCCCAGGTGTCCAGCGGGCGGCCGGCGGTGTCGGCCCAGCCGACGAGCGGCCAGATGGCGAAGTCGGCGTCACGGGCGGCCAGGAGGTCGGTGAAGGTGTGCAGCCAGGCCTGTTCCTTGGCGTCGGTGGAGCCGCGTCCGCCCGCGCCGAACTCGCTGATCCACACCGGTGCGGTGAAGTGCTGCCCGGCCTGGGTGACGAACAGCGCCTCGTCGTCGACGACCTGGGCCAGCTGCTCGGGGGTGAAGTCCTCGTAACGGGGGTCGCCGGTCGCTCCCGGGCCGCTGCCCGCGCCGGTGTTGGCCGGGCCGGTGTAGGCGTAGAAGTGCGCGGAGTACACCAACTTGCCCGAGTCGATCAGGGTGTTGGAGAGGTTGCGCACCGGGGTGAGCATCGGACGCCCGTGGCTGAAGATCGCGGCGGGGATGCCGTACCAGTTGATGCCCTCCATGATGACGAGCATGTCCGGGTCGGCCTGCAGGATCCGGTTGCCGGCCTCCTCGAAGGCGGCGTACTCGTCGTGGGCGTCGCCCATGCCCCAGTTGGGGTCGTCCCAGGTGTCGCGGCGGACCTCGTTGCGCAGGTCGGCGCCCACCACCCGCTTGTTCGCCCGGTAGCGGTTCACCAGGAACACCCAGTCGTCCTCCCACGCCTGGGTGGACTGCCCGCTGTTCCAGCGCTCGTTGCCGTCCAGGCCGCAGCAGAAGCGGTAGCCGGTGGTGTGGTTGTTGAGGACGACCGCGAAGCCGTCGGCGGTGAGCGCGGCCACCACGGCGTCGTACACCTGCAGCGGGGTGCGGCCGCGCAGCTGCGGGTTGGCGGCGACGGCGGAGTCCGGTACGGCGGTGGTGTCGTGGATCATCGCGTTTGCGAACGGCAGCCGGATGCTGTTGAGGCCGAGGCCGTGGAAGTCGGCCATGAGGCGCTCCAGCGGCACCCGGTCCAGGCCCAGCGGGATGTTGTGCGAGACCTGCCCGGCCTGGTTGTTCGCGGGGTCGTCGGTGCTCCCGCTGCCCTCCCAGGTGCCCTGGGCCCCGGCCCAGTTGGCGGACTTCAGCTTGAAGCGGGCGCCGTTCGCGTCGACGATGTAGCGCCCGCGGGTGCTGAGCGGCCCGGTCCAGGACGCGGCCAGTTCGGGGCCGGTCTGCACGCCTGCCCGGGCGGCCTGCGCACCGGCCTGGGCGGCGGCCCCGGCTCGGGGCGCGGCGGCGGCGGCGCCCGCCGGCACCGCGGCGAGCAGGGGCAGGCACGCGGCCGCGGCGAGCAGGCGCGTTCCGAGTCTCTTCATGGTCATCCCGAGTGAGGTGAGGGTGGCGCGGAATTGACGGGGACCGACCATACGCCGCGGATGTGACTGCCGGGTAGCCCGCGGTCGAACGGGCCACCCGGCTTCGACGTCGTTACCGCAGGACGCCGTGCACGGCCTCCGGGTCGGTCGGCGCCAGGCCGGTGACCGGGGCGGCCGCGGGCGCGGCCTTGGCGGCGGCCGGGGGCGGCGTCACGTACACCGGGTCCGGATCGGCCTCGGGCGCACAGGTCTTGGCGATCCGTCCCTTGCCCTGGGGCAGGCTGCCGTCGCGCAGGTAGGCGGTGAAGGTGTCGTCCAGGCAGGCGTTGCCGTGGAAGAGGATCTCGTGGAAGCTGCCGCCGTTCTGGACGACCAGCTTGGAGCCGGGCAGCGCGTCGTGCATGGCGAGCCCGCCCTCGTACGGCGTGGCGGCGTCCTCGGTGGCCTGGAAGAGCAGGACCGGGGGCAGGCCCTTGCCGGTGATCTTCAGCCGGCCCGCCGGGTTGCCCTGGTACGGCCAGAACATGCACGCGGCGTTGTACCACATGTTGTTATAGGTGTAGAAGGGCGCGACGGCGTTCACCTTCGCCTGGTCCTTCTTCCAGACCTCCCAGTCGCGCGGCCAGGCGTTCTCGGTGCACTGCGCCGCGTTGTACGCCGGGAAGGTGCCGTCGTCGGCGCCCGGGGCGGCGTACCGGTTGTACGCGATGGCCAGCGGACGGGTGTCGTGCTGGGTGAGGTAGGCGGAGAGCACGGTCGCCATCCGGGGCCAGCGCAGGAAGTTGTAGCCGCCGCCGTAGAAGGTGTCCTCGAACTCGGCGGGGCCGATCCGGCCGGGCGCGGGGGCGGCGTCCACCGGCTCCTTGCGCAGGGCGTCCTCGACCTGGCCGTACGCCCGCTCGACGGCGGCGGCGTCGGTGCCCAGGTGGTAGACGGAGTCGGCCTTGGCGGTCCAGGCCGCGAAGGCCTCGAAGCGGCGCTGGTGTTCCTTGTCCTGCAGGATGTTGTGGTCGTACCAGCTGATGGTCGGTCCGACGATGCTGTCCAGCACCATCCGGCGCACGTGCGAGGGGAACAGCTGGCCGTAGGTGGAGCCCAGTGAGGTACCCCAGGAGCCGCCGTAGAAGTTGATCTTCGGGACGCCGAGCGCCCGGCGGATGCTGTCCATGTCGCGGGCGTTGTCGACGGTGGTCATGTGCGGCAGCAGCCAGGACCAGTCCGCCGCGCAGTCGGCGGCGTAGCCGGCCGCCTTCTTCAGCCACGCCTTCGACGTGCCCTGGCCCACCTGGTAGTCGGGGCGCTCGGCGTCGAAGTAGTGGGCGTCGCAGACCACGTGGGGGTCGCTGCCGTTGGTGCCGCGCGGGTCGAAGCCGATCCAGTCGTAGGTCGAGGCGACGTCCGCCGGGAGCTTGGAGGCGATGGACACCGGCATCCAGAGCCCGGAGTCGCCGGGGCCGCCGGGGTTGAGCAGGATCGGCCCCTGCTGCTTCTCCCTGGGCGCGGTGGCCGGGAGGCGGTTCAGCTTGATGGCGATCTTCCGCCCGTGCGGGTCGGCGTAGTCCACCGGCACGTCGAGCATCGCGCACTGCAGCGCGGGGGTGGTGGCGTCGTTGCAGGAGCTCCAGACCAGCGCACCCTGGCCGGTGTCGGCCAGGTCGGTGGCGTCGGGTCCGGCGGCGGAGGCGGAGGTTCCGCCGAGGGCGGCGACGGCCGTGAGGGCCGCGAGCAGGGCGAGGGGTTTTCTCATGGGGAGCATGATGTGACATGTGCAATGGCACATCCAGAGGAGCGACCGGAATTTGCCAAGCTTTGACCATGCACGACTGACTGATCATCAGACTTCCACTGCCGCAGGGAGGTTGTCGTGCGGACACACACCACCCCTGGCTAGCATCTGAAATGCATGTCGTCCGAGCGCTCATCGCCTGGGAGGGGCGGCGCCGGACGGACCCGACAGGAGAGTTCATGCGCGCGTCCCACCAGCACGTCCACCCCGTCAGCGACCGCCCCACGGCCGCCGACGTCGCCCTGCCACCGGCCCTGCCCTACCCCGACGGGTGGTCCGCACTCGCCTTCTCCGCCGAACTCCGGCCGGGCACCGTGCTCACCCGCCGACTCGCCGGCGAGGACGTCGTGCTGTACCGGCTGCGCAGCGGCCGCCTGCGCGCGATCCGCCCGTACTGCCCGCACCTGGGCGCCCACCTCGGCCTCGCGGCGGTCGAGGGCGATGACCTGGTCTGCCCCTTCCACCGGTTCGCCTTCGACCCCGACGGCCGCTGCGTGCGGACCGGCTACGGCACCCCGCCGCCGAAGGCCGCCCTGGCGCAACTGCCCGTGCGGGAGGTGAACGAGGCCGTCTTCGTCTGGCGCCACCACGACGGCCGGGAACCGGACTGGGAGATCCCGTCCTGGCACCGGCTCGGCGACGGTCGGCAGCCGCTGCGGTACGCCTCCTTCGAGATGCCCGGCCACGCCCAGGACGTCATGGAGAACTCCTTCGACCTGGGCCACTTCGTCACCCTGCACGGCTGGCCACAGGGCGAGCTGGCGGCCCCGGTGGAGTTCGACGGCCCCCGCTTCCACATCTCGATGCGGGTGCGGGAGACCTTCCCGCTGCTCGGCATGCGGCAGGTCGACGTGGAGGTGGACGGGTACGGGCTGACCGCGCTGCACACCGATGTGCGCACGCCCTCGCTCGGCCTGGAGATCTGCTCGCTGGTGATGGCCACCCAGGTCTCCCCCGGCCGGATGCAGCTGCGTCAGGCCGGACGCTTCGTCATGCGGGAGCCGGCCGGGCTGCCGCCGGCCGTCGCCCGGACGGTCAGCCGCGCGGTGACCGCGGTGCTGGCGGGGCCGATGTTCAAGCGCAACCTGGAGTTCACCTCGGCCGACTTCCCGATCTGGTCCACCAAGCGGTACCAGTCGCCGCCCCGGCTCGCCGCCGGGGACGGGCCGATCGGCGCGATGCGGCACTGGGCCCGGCAGTTCTACCCGCCGGACCGGCAGGCGCACCTCCCGGCGCCGGCCGCCACGCCCGCGGGCGGCACACCCCACGGCGCACCGGCCGGCGCACCGCTCGCCACCCCCGCCGGCACCCCGCGCAACACCCCGGCAGCGCCTTGAGCAGCACCCCCGGCGGCAGCACCCCCGGCAGCGCCTTGAGCAGCACCCCCGGCGGCAGCACCCGCGGCATCGCCCCCGGCGTCACCCGCGGCTGAGCGGCGCCCGCCCGCCGCAGCTCCCGCCCCTCGGCACCCCCGCGACGGGGCGCCGGCCCCACCCGGGCCGGCGCCCCGCCGCCCCGTCGTGCCCGGAGAGCCCCACCAGAGCGCCCGGAACCGCGCTCGACGGGCACTTGAGGAATCCGGCCCCCGCCTCCCGGCGCAACTAAGGTGCGACGCAACCCCCCACCATCCCCTGCTTTCGAACACCAGCACGAGACATCGCCCGATCCACCGCCCCACGCACGGCCGACCGATCCGCTCCCGAGCACACGTCACGCGCCCGACAACCGTCCCGCGCTCGAAAGGGGAACCGCCATGCAGCTCAGAGTCCTCGGCCCCCTCACCGCCGACCTCAACGGCATATCCGTCGTCCCCTCCGCCGCCAAGCAGCGCCAGATCCTCGCGCTGCTCGCGCTCTACCCGAACCGGATCCTGCCCACGGCCACCCTCATCGAGGAGATCTGGGGCGACGACCCGCCCAGACAGGCGCTCACCACCATGCAGACGTACATCCTGCAGCTGCGCCGCCGCATCACCCAGGCCCTCGGACCGACCCCGGACACCACCGCCAAGGACATCCTCACCACCCGCCACGGCGGCTACCAGCTCACCGCGCACCCGGACAGCCTGGACGTCCACACCTACAACCTGCTGATCACCCAGGGCCAGCACGCCTTCAACCACGGCCACGACCACCAGGCCGCCACCCACTTCCGCCAGGCCCTCGCGCTCTGGCACGGCCCCGCCCTGGTCGACGTACGGCCCGGCCCCATCCTCACCATCGAGATCATGCGCCTGGAGGAGAGCCGGCTGATCACCCTGGAGCGGCGGATCGACACCGACCTGCGGCTCGGCCGGCACAACGAACTGATCCCCGAACTCACCCACCTGACCCACCAGCACCCGCACCACGAGGGCCTGCACGCCCAGGCCATGGTCGCGCTCTACCGGGCCGGCCGGCAGACCAACGCCCTCACCACCTACCACCACCTGCGGCACCGGCTGACCACCGAACTCGGCATCCAGCCCTCCCCGCACCTGCAGCACCTGCAGCACGCCATCCTCACCCTCGACCCGACCCTCAACACGCCCACCACCGCCCACCCGACCACCTACAACCTGTACTCGGCCTGAGCCCCGTCCGTACGGCCGTCCCCGCAGACCTCTCCCAGCCCACACCCACAGGACGCGTCATGACCACCGCACCCGAGCAACCCCTCGCCCTGATCACCGGCGGTACCCGCGGCATCGGCCTGGCCATCGCCCGCGAACTCGGCAGCCGCGGCCACCGTGTCTTCATCTGCGCCCGCACCGCCCCGCACATCGACCAGGCGCTGGTCACCCTGCGCAGCGAGGGCCACCAGGCCGACGGCCGCACCTGCGACGTCCGCGACCCCGCCCAGGTCGCCGAGCTGATCCGGTACGCGGTCGCCGAGCACGGCCCGATCACCGTGCTGGTCAACAACGCCGGACGCACCGGCGGCGGACCGACCGCGACCACCACCGACGACCTGTGGTACGACGTCATCGACACCAACCTGAACGCCGTCTTCCTGGTCACCCGGGAAACCCTCCGGCAGGGCCACATCACCAGCACCGCGAACCCGCGCATCATCAACATCGCCTCCACGGCCGGGAAGCAGGCCGTCACCCTGGGCGCGCCGTACACCGCGAGCAAGCACGCCGTGATCGGCTTCACCCGGGCGCTGGCCAAGGAGCTGGCACCCACCGGCACCACCGTCAACGCCATCTGCCCCGGCTACGTCCAGACCCCGCACACCACGCGGATCCACCACGAGTACGCGACCGCCTACAACACCACGCCCGAGACCATCCACCAGCACTTCCAGGCGCACATCCCGCTCGGCCGCTACACCACGCCCGAGGAGGTCGCCTCGCTGGCCGGCTACCTCACCACCCCGACCGCCGCCAGCATCACCGCCCAGGCACTCAACGTCTGCGGCGGACTCGCCACCCAGTAACCCCGGCGCGATCCTGGCCGGCCCACGGGAAGGACTCGGGCTCCGGTGCCCGCTGATCAGTGATGACGAACCGTCAGTTCTCCAGCGCACCCGTCACCTTGCTGGTGTCCGGCGCCCCCGCGCCCGAGCCCTGCCTGCCCGCCGCCCGCCCGCCGAGACGCCTCGACGCGGGGGCGGTGAGCGCCGCACTGGCCCGGACCGCGGCCCGGCCCCGGAAGGCCGCCGCCCGGCCCGCGCGGGCCAAGGAGTTCCTGCTGGTCGAGCTGTACCGGGCGTACCGGCCGGACGTGCTGCGCGCCGCACTTCGGGCCGTCCGGCCGGACGCCGGCGAGGAGCTGCTGTGGCAGCGCACGGCCGACGGCCCGGAAGGCCTCGACCGGGTGCTCGCCGAGCTCGGGCACAGCCTGGCCACCGGCCCCCGGCTGCGGGCGGTGCTCGTCGAGGACCGGGACGGCGCCCGGGAGCCGAGGCTCTTCGTCGGCCTCGCGCCCGGCCCGCCCGGGCGCGCCCTCGCACTGCTGCAGGAGCTGCGCGAGGCCCTGGCGCACCCGCCGGAGCCCGTCACCGTACCCACCAGCGCGTTGCAGCGGGAGCTGCTGCGCCAGGTCCTCGGGCAGCCGGACCACGACGGACGGCACGTCGAGCAGCTGTCCTGGCACTGGCACGGCCCGCTGGACACCGAGCGCTTCACCGCCGCCTGGCAGTCCGTCATCGACCACGAGACGGTGCTGCGCGCGGCCTTCGACTGGGACGAGGGCGGCGACTCCGAGCCCTGGATGGTGCTGCACGAACGCGCCGTCCCCGAGGTCACCCGGCACCCGCACGGCACCGCCGACTGGGAGGAACTGCTCGCCGCCGACCGCCGCCGCGGCTTCGACCTGCGCCGCCCCGCCCTGCTGCGCGCCACCCTGCTCGACGCCCCGCCGGACGCCGACGAAGGGCCCGCCACCCGGGTGCTGCTCAGCTACCACCACGCGATGCTGGACGGCTGGAGCGTGCGCCTGCTGCTGCAGTCCTTCTACCGCGCCTACCTGACCGGCGGCGTCCTGCCCGGCGGCGAACGCCGCCCCGACGTCCGCGACCACGCCCGCTGGCTGCAGGCCCAGGGCACCGACGCGGCCCAGCAGTTCTGGTCCACCCGCCCCGGCGCCACGGCCGTCCTGCCGCTCGCCCCCGACCCGCGCCGGCACGGCAGCGGCCGGGCCCGGCGCCGGCTCACCCCGTACGAGGCGGTCCGGCTGCGCGGCTGGGCGGCGGCCTGGGGCGCCGGCGAGAGCAGCGCGCTGCAGGCCGCCTGGGCGCTGCTGCTGTACCGCGCCGCACAGTCCGACCGGCCCCGCCGACCGGCCCGCTCGGTGCGGGTCGGCTTCGCGGTGACCGTCTCCGGCCGGGGCATCCCGCTGGACGGCATCGACCGGCTCCCCGGCGCACTGCGCAACCCGCTGCCGATCTCCGTCCGGCTGCACCCGGGCACCACCGTGCCACAGCTGCTCACCGCGCTGCGCGACGGGGTGCTCGACCTCGCCGCGTACGAGTGGGTCTCCCCCGGCCAGGCGCACCGCTGGACGGCCGGCCCGCGCGGACGGCGGCCCAACAGCCTGGTCGTCCTGGAGCACCAGCCGACCGCCGCGCACCACCTGCGGCTGGAGACCGACCTGGCCGCGCACGGAATCCACGTGGAGAGCCCGGTGCCGGCCGGCACCTTCACCTCGTACCCGATCACCCTCGCCGCCCACTACGACACCACCGGCGGGCTGGTCCTCACCGCGACCCACGACCGCACCCTGCTCGCCGACCAGGACGCCGTCGAACTCCTCAGCCAGAGCGCCCACCTGCTGCGCGCCTTCCCGGACCTGCCGAGCGGGCTGAGCACCACCGAGGTGCTGCGCACCACGCTCGCCGGACAGCCCGCGCCCCGGCTCTTCGGCGAGGCCGGCGGCGATCCGGACGTCACCGACGCGCCCGACGGCCCCGCGGTGCGACTGGACGTCCTGCACCGGGCCGGCCTCCCGGACGCGGGCTGGGTCCTGCTGCTGCCCCCGCCCGGCGCCCCGCAGATCCGGCTGGCCGGCGCCGCCCGCGGCTGGCCCGGCCCGCAGGGCCTCGGCGTGCTGCGCCCGGTCGGGGAGGACCCGCCGCCCGCCGCCTACCGCCCGGTGCTCGGCCCACTGCTGGAGACCCGCGCCCCGGTCGTCCTGGTTGCCCCGCCGGGGCTCGGCGTCACCGCCTACGAGATCGCCCGGCTGGGCGCCCCACCGCACCCGCCGGTGGTGGTGCTGGTCGACGAGGAGGCCGATCTGGCGGCGGTGGCGGCGCTGCTGGGCGACCGGGCCTAGCCGGCGGGCGCGGGCCGACGGGCGCGGGCCGACGGGCGCGGGCCGACGGGCGCGGGCCGACGGGCTTGGGCCGACGCGCCCGGTGCGGCCTCCGGCGGCCGGCCGCGGCGCTACGGTGGGCCGCATGGCCCGTTTCGTCCTGACCCGCCGCACGCCGCTTCCCCCGGCCGTCTGCTGGGAGCGGCTGACCGCCTGGCCCCGGCACGGGGAGCGGGTGCCGTTCACCCGGGTCGGCGTCGCCCGGGGCACCGGCCGGGAGGTGGGCGACGTCGTCCTGGCCAGGACGGCCGTCGGGCCGCTGCGGTTCGACGACCCGATGGAGATCGTCGAGCTGGTCCCGCCCGGGCCCGGACGTGACGGGCTGTGCCGGCTGGCCAAGCGCGGGCGCCCGGTGCGCGGCGGGGCGGTGCTGCGGGTCCGGGCGGTGGGCGGCGGCAGCGTGGCGGTGTGGGCGGAGGAGCTGCGGATCTCCGGTGTTCCGCGGTTCGCCGATCCGGTCGTCGCCGCCACCGGACGCCTGGTCTTCGGCCGGGTGCTGGACCGACTGCTGCGGTAGTCCGGGAGTCCCCGGCCGCCCCTGCGCTCCCCGGCCGCCCCCTACCGCCCCGTTCCGCCCCCTACCGCCCCGTTCCGGCCTCAGGTCCCGGGCCGGTCCGGGTGCCACTCCGCCAGCAGGATGGTGGCGTCGTCGCGCAGTTCGTGGTCCTGGTGCGTGACCAGGGCGTGGATCAGACGACGCAGGGCCTCCGGGGCCGGGTCCCCGCCGGCCATGTGCTGGACGAGGGAGTCGGTCAGCCGGAGCTCGCCGAACAGCTCGCCGGAGGTCGAGCGGGCCTCGGTGACCCCGTCGGTGTACACCAGCAGCCGGTCGCCGGGCTGCAGCCGCCCGTGGTGGACGGGCTGCGGCCCGTGCCGGTGGAAGCCGAGCCCGAGCGGCAGCTCGGGTCGCCGGCTCAGGGCGTCCGTCAGGACGTGGCCGTCCCGGATCAGCAGCGGCGGCGGATGCCCGCAGTTGACCCAGGACAGCTCGCCGGTGAACGTGTCGAGGTCGGCGACGACCGCGGTCAGCAGCCGGTCGGGGATCCACCGGGCCAGCGCGTCGTCGATGGCCCGGACGATGTCGGCCAGGCCGCCGCCGGACCTCCGGGTGGAGCGGCAGGCCGCCAGGGCGACCGAGCTGGCACCGCCGGAGGCGAGGTCGTGCCCCATCGCGTCGAACACGGAGACGTGCAGGCGACCACCCGCCACCGAGTGGTCGAAGGCGTCCCCGCCCACGTCGTAGGCCGGTTCCAGGACGGCGCTGGACGTGACGTGCCGGGTGCCGATGGTCCGTGGCGGCAGGAAGGCCCACAGCAGCTCGGCCTGCAGGCTCATCGGCCGCCGCCGTCCGACGCCGACGATGACGTCGCTGTACGCGCTCTTCGACACCACCAGCAGGGCGACCAGCCCCGCCAACGCCTCGTAGCGCCCGGTCGTGTCCCCGCCCTGCGCACCGTCCTCGATCCGCAGCACCCCGATCCGCTCGACCCCGTCGACCAGCGGGAACCAGCCGACGCCGGGCGATCCGGAGGACAGCTGGGTCTGCTGCAACCGGTAGGCGCGGCCACCGAGCGTCCCCTCGACGTCGACCGGGTCGAAGGGGTCGCCGTCCTCGGAGCCGGGCAGCGGGACGAGGTGGCGCTGCTGGACGTCAGCGAGGAACACCCACGCCCCGTCCGCGCCGAGCTCGCGGGCCGCCGCCCGCACCAGGTCGGGCAGGTCCGCCGGCCCGCTCGCCCGGGTGCGGGCCAGCAGCCGTGCCAGCACGCCGCCCAGCCCGGCGTCGTCGCCGCTCACCACGTCACACCTCCCGTCGGCCCTGCGCCTACCCAGGAACGGCCGGGTGCTGCACGCCCGCACCGGGTCGGCGGCGGACGGACGGACTCGCGACCCGTCCCACGCGTGACCGGCCCGGAGTGCGGAGCGGTCCGCCCCGGCGCACCGTCGGAGACATGGCCTCGATCATCGTGCTGTTCGAGCTGGAGTCCGAGCAGGTCCTCGGCGCCGAGGGCGTCGGACCGGGAGTACTGGCCGTCCACGCCGCCGGTGCCGACCCCGACGTCCCCGAGGACCCCCAGCCGACCACGCTGTGTCAACGCGACACCCGCTCCATGGAGCACAGCCACTACGCCCCCGCGCGCCCCGGTGGCCCCTGGTACCCGCCCGAACTGGCCGACCGCCGCTGCCGCGAGTGCGAGCGCGCCCTGGCAGCCTCCTGAGGCCCTCCGCGCGCACCGGTCGACACTGGCGTCGCCGCCGCCGGGTGTCGGACCGCCCGACCGGGGCAGACGCCGCCGTGTGAACCCCATCGAACGGACCCTGCGGGGCGTGGACGGTTTCCAGCAGCGCCACCGGCCCACCGGCGTGGTGGTCGGCGTGGTGCGCAAGTACGGGGACGACCGCGGCGGGCTGCTGTCCGCCCTGATCACCTACTACGGCTTCGTCGCCCTGATCCCGCTGCTCCTCCTGCTCAGCACCGTCCTCGGCTTCGTCCTGCACGGCCACCCCGGCGCCCAGCGCTCGGTGGTGGACTCCGCGCTCGCCGACTTCCCGATCATCGGCGACCAGCTGCGCCAGAACGTGCACTCCCTGCAGGGCAGCGGCCTGGCCCTGATCATCGGGGCGCTCGGCATGCTGTACGGCGCGCTCGGCATCGCCCAGGTCCTCCAGCACGCCATGGCCGAGGTCTGGAACGTCCCCGGCGTCCAGCGCCCCGGCTACTGGCCGCGGCTGGCCCGCAGCCTGCTGCTGTTCGCCGTCCTCGGCGCCGGACTGGTCCTGGGCACCGCGGCCGCCTCACTGGTCGGCACCACCCTGGGCGGCACCCCGGCCCGGATCGGCGGCCTGGTCGTCTCGGCGCTGCTGAACACCGCGCTGTGCCTGGCCTGCTTCCGGGTGCTCACCCCGCGCGAGATCCCCACCCGCGCCCTGTGGCCCGGCTGCGCGATCGCCGGCCCGCTGTTCACCGTGCTGCAGGCGTTCGGCGCCCTGCTGGTCGCCCACGAGCTGCGCCACGCGAGCCAGGTCTACGGCTTCTTCGCGACCGTGATCGGCCTGCTCTTCTGGATCTACCTGGCCGCGCAGATCACCGTGTACGCGGCCGAGACCAATGTGGTGCTCACCCGCCGGCTGTGGCCGCGCAGCCTGCTGCAGCCACCGCTCACGGACGCCGACCAGAAGGTGCTGTCCTCCGTCGCCCGACAGGAGGAGCGCCGCCCCGAGCAGCGCGTGGACGTCTCCTTCGAGGACGCGGACGAGGCCGGGGAGGACGGTGGCCCCGGCGACGGGAGTGGGTCCGGGCGCGGCGACGGGAGTGGGTCCGGGCGCAGCGACGACCGGCTCCACGGCCCCGCGAAGCCCGACGCACGGTGAAGCCCGACAGCCCGACGGGCGGTGAGCAGCGCCGATCCGGGCGCCGCTCCCGCCCGGATCGGCGCCCGGTGTCCGGCCGGAGTGCCCGGATGGCCCGTCCGTCAGTGCGGCCCGCCCGGCGTCAGGAGTTCGCGCACCCGCTCGGTGAGCGAGCGTTCGGGGGGCGGCAGGTGGTCCGCGGGGCGTTCGGACGGCCGCTGGTAGCGGGGACGACCGGTCGAGGAGGCCTTGGTCTCGCGGGCCAGGGCCGCCAGCTCGTGCAACTCGGCATCGGTGGTCACCGCGCGGACCGCGGGGAAGAGCCGTGCCTCCTCGTCGCCGGCGTGCCGGGTGACCTCCTCCGTCAGCCGGGCGACCAGGCGGTCGAAGGCCGGCGAGGTGACGTGGGTCCGTCGGAGTTCGACCAGCAGGGCCTCGACCCCGCGGTGGTCGGCGAGTTCGCGTTCGACCACGGCGGGCCCGTCGGGCAGCCGGTCACCGACGAGCGGGTAGAGGTGCTCCTCCTCGGCCCTGGTGTGGCGGACCAGCTGGTCGGTCACCAGGGCGGCGAGGCGCTTGCGCTGGCGGTCCCCGCTGGGGATGCCGCTGAGTTCGCTGAAGTGGACCAGCATCGACCGGTGGTCGGCGACGAGCTGTTCCAGCAGGTCTTCGTCGTGGTTCACGGGTGGTACCCCTTCCTGGGCTCGGGCCGGTCAGCCCTCCAGAGCGGAGGCGATCCGGTGCAGCACCCCGCCGCCCGTCGGCCGGCGCGGCGCGGTCTCCCGCACGGCCTGCATCCGTTCGCCGATCTCCTGCAGTTCCTTGCGGCCGAGGGCGGAACGGACCTCCGGGAACCAGTCGCCCTCCTCCTGTTCGATGTGCCGCTCGACGGCGTCGATCAGGACGGCGGTCTTGGCGTCGTAGCCCTCGTCGTCGGGGGTCATCCGGCTCAGCTCCTCGCAGAGCAGGTCGGCGACGTGGTGCTCCTCCTTGGCGCGGTCCATGGCCTCGGCGAGTCCGGGCACCTCCCGGCGGATCCTGGGGTAGAAGAGTTCGTCCTCCAGGTAGGTGTGGACGGTCAGCTCCTCCACGATCCGTTCGACCTTCTCGCGACGCGCCTGCGCGCCGCCTTCGCCGTCGCCTTCGACGAGCCCCCGGTACTCGCGGAACAGACGGCGGACTTCCTTGTGGTCCTCGCGCAGCAGGACGATGGCATCGTTGGACATCGCTCGCCTCCTTCTCGGCGCTGTTCCCCGCCGCCCCGGCGTGTCCCCGGCCGGCCCGCTGCCAAACGCCGCCGCGCGGCGGGTGTGGCGGGGCCGGTCGTGGGCACCTGCCCGGTACGTCCCGGTTCCGGAACGACCACCGGGACGGCCGACGTCACCCGGGCGGGGCGAGCGATGCGCGATGCGAGCGGCCGGGCCGCGGACCGCGCGGGCAGCCGCGGCCACGAGACGGACGTCCCGTTGCCGGGCCGGGCCGTGACGACCGGCGACGACCGGCCGAGCCGTCGGCCGATCGCGATCCGGGCACCGTACGGCGGTTGGCCCCGCGCGGACCGGGCAGGCGTCCGGGTTCAACCGCCTCCCGCAGTCGGACGGAGATTCCCATGAACGGTGCCGAGGGCTTCCCGAACCGGTTGTGCGCCGAGCACCGGGCCATCGACGCGCTGCTGCGGCAGTTGGACCGGATCGCCACTCGCCGTGGTACCGACGACGAGGCGCTGCGCCTGCTGGACTCGCTGCGGCGGATCGTCGACCCCCATCTGGCGTCCGAGGAACAGCACCTGTACCCGCTGGCGCGTCGGTCCCTGCCGACGGGTGCGGCCCTCGCGGACGCCGCGGTCCGCACCCACGAGGCGATCCGCCGGTTGCTCGACCGGGCGGACGACGGCCGCCTCACCCCCACCGAACGGCGCCACGCGGTGTCCGTCCTGATCGTGGTGGTCCGGGCCCACCTGCGCGGCGAGGAGGAGCAGTTGTTCCCCGCCCTGCGGGCCGGCAGCGCGCCGGAGGAGCTGCGCCGGTGCGAGCGCCGCCTGCGCGGGGCGGGTTCGCCGCGCTGATCGAGCACCACCGCTCCCGCCCCGCCGGTGGGAGGGCGGGACGGCGTCCGGCGACGTCCGCCCCGGGTGGTGGGCTCAGTCCAGCGGCTCCGCGAGGACCGGGCGGCCCAGGTCGAGCGCCGTGGTGATCGTCCGAACCTCGCCCTCGCCGTCGATCTCGACCCGGACGGCACCGGAGGCGTCCACGTAGACCTCGGTGCCCGTGCTGCCCGCCGCGCCGGTGGCGGTGAGCAGGATCTCGCGGTACGGGTCGGTCGCGACCAGGCGGTAGCGCTTCGCGGTCGTCATGACTCCTCCTCGTTCCGGCCGGTGACCACCGGTCAGTGCTCGTCCCCGTCTCCGTCCCCGCCCCCGTAGCGCTCGCGCCACTCCCGGGCACGGGCGTTGTGCCACTCCACGCCCTGGACCGCCTGGTGCTCGGACAGGCCGGTCATGCGGGCGACCACGCTGAGCGGGACGGGCTCGTCGACGTCGGCGAGCGCTCGGCTGACCTTGCCGGCCCACTGCTCCTCGGGGACGAACCGGCGGCGCCGGTACTCCTCGATCAGGGTGGCCAGGTGGTCGACGGAGCAGGCCAGCAGCACCCGCTTGCCGTCCAGGTCGGGGTCGGTGGCGTGCAGCGCCGAGGAGTCCGGCACCAGGGCGCCGAGCAGGTCGGCGTCGGGGACGGCCCGTCCGCACTGGTCGCACAGGTCGAGCGGTTCCGCGTCGTTCCCGGCCTGGTCGCCCGCCGGGGGTCCGAGGTCCTCCATGCCGCGCGCCTACCCCGCCGGACCGGGGCCAACCCGTCGGGGCGCAGGACCGCCACCGGCGGCCCGTCCCGCGCGGCCGCACACGCCGGTTCGCGCACACCGGTTTCCGCACACCCGTCGCACGCGTCCGGCGGCTCCCGCCCCCGGGAGGGGCCGGAACCGCCGGACCTGCCGGAACGGGCTCAGCGCGGATTGATCCGCCCGCGCCAGCCGCCCTGCTCCATGCCTCGGTGCTCGATGAACTCCTTGAACCGCTTCAGGTCGCCCTTCACCCGCCGGTCGACCATGCCGATCGCGTCACCGGCCTTCTCGACCATTCCGTCCGGCCGGTAGTCGATGGCCATGTTGACCCGGGTGCGTCCTTCGGTGAGCCGCTGGAAGGTCACCACGCCCTTCTGGTCCACCTCGCCGTCCGTGGTCCGCCAGGCGATCCGCTCGTCCGGCAGCTGGTCGACGATCTCGGTGTCGAACTCACGGGTGATGCCGCCGATACTGGTGCGCCAGTGGTTGTGGCGCTCGTCCAGCTGGGTCACCGACTCGACGCCCTCCATGAAACGCGGGAACTCCTCGAACTGGGTCCACTGGTTGTAGGCGGTGTGCAGCGGGACCTCGACGTCGACCGACTCCTTCACCATGCTCATGCGGGCCTCCTCGCTGGGAACCGGCCGGGTGTTTCCCGGCCGCCCGCGCGTCTGCCCCGACGGTGCCGGCGTAACCGCGGACCGCCGCGTCACACACCCCGCACCGGGTTTGACCGGGCCGTACCCGGCTAGCCGCCCGGTATGGACATCTCACCCCTGCACACCCACCCCTGGTCCCGCCGGCTGCGCCGCGCGCTGGAGACGCCGGAGCACTGGGACGTCCTGGACGCCCCGGCCGGGAAGCTCGCCCGCGCGGTGGAGGCCCTGCCGCTCGGGCCGTACCGGGACGCCCTGCACGGCGTGTGGCTCGGCCACCCGCTCCACCCGGCGCTGGTCCAGTTCCCGCTGGGCTGCTGGACGTCCGCCGCCCTGCTGGACCTCACCCCGGGGGGCCGCCGGTCGGCCGGCACCCTGGTGGCGGCCGGGCTGCTGGCCGCCGGGCCCGCGGCGCTCGCCGGCTGGGCGGACTGGGCCCGGCTCGATCCGCCGCGCCGCCGCACCGGCCTGGTGCACGCGCTCTCCAACACCACCGGTGTGCTGCTGTACGCCGGGTCGCTGCTGGCCCGTTGCCGCGGGCACCGCGCCCGGGGCCGGCTGCTCGGCCTCGCCGGCCTGACCGCGGTCTCGGCCGGGGCGGCGCTCGGCGGGCACCTGTCCTACCGGCTGGCCGCCGGGCCGGACCGGGCCGCGGCCGTGCCCCGGCTTGCCCCGGCCGACTGGGTCGGCCTCGGCGCCGTGGAGGACTTCCCGCCCGACCGGGCCGTGCGCCGGACGGCCGGCGAGCTGTCCGTGGTCGTCGTCCGGGACGGCGAGCTCTGCCACGTCCTGGCCGAGCGCTGCGCGCACCTGTCCGGGCCGTTGTCCGAGGGCACCGTCGCCGACGGTTGCCTGCGCTGCCCGTGGCACGGCAGCGAGTTCCGGCTGCTCGACGGCCAGGTGGTGCACGGCCCGGCCACCGCGCCGCAGCCGGTGCTGGAGACCCGGGTGCTCTCGGGCCACCTGGAGGTGCGGCTGCCCGGGGCCGGCTGACCCGCTGTCACCAGGGCTCTCACCAGGGCCGTCAGCAGGGGCGCCGCCCCGACCGGTCGGCACCGGACGGCGTTTCACCCCGACGGCCGGGGGCAGCCGCCCGGGAGCACCACAGGAGGAGCCATGACCGCCGCCGTCCCCGATCTCCCGCCGCACGCCGACGCACCGGAAGGCAGGTGGCGCCCCGGGATCCGGGTGGCGGCCGTCGTCGCCGGGCACGTCCGGCGCCCGGCCGCCCCGGCGGCCCGCAGCCAGGTGCGGCTGCTGCTCCGACCGCCCGGGGTGTACCGCCCGCAGGGGGACACCCGTTTGCTGGCCTCGTGCGTGCGCCGGGAGCGTCTGGACGCCTCCGGCCGGGTGCTCGACCTCTGCACCGGCACGGGGGCGGTCGCGCTCGTCGCGGCGCGGACCGGGGCCCGGGTGACCGCGGTCGACGTGTCCGCCCGCGCCGTGGCCACCGCGTGGGTCAACGCCCGGCTGCACCGTCGCCGGATCCGCCTGCACCGGGGCGACCTGCTGGCCCCGGTGGCCGGCGGGCGCTTCGACCTGATCACGGCGAACCCTCCGTACGTCCCGGTCGATCCCGCCGCGGGAGCCGGCGGCCGCGGGGCCGCGCTGGCCTGGGACGCCGGGCCGGACGGCCGGCTCGTCCTGGACCGGATCTGCCGGACGGCCCCCGGTCTGCTCGCCGTCGGCGGGGTGCTGCTGCTGGTGCAGTCCGCGCTCGCCGACGTCCCCGCCACCCTGGCGCTGCTGCGCGGGGCGGGGCTGCGGGTGGAGGTCGCGGCCCGGCGGCGGCAGGCGTTCGGACCGGTGATGACCGCGCGGGCCACCCTGTTCGAGCGCCGCGGGCTGATCCGGCCGGGCGAGCGCGAGGAGGAGCTGGTGGTGGTGCGCGGTGTCCGCGACGGCTGACCGGGGACCGACCAGGGTGGTCGTCGTTCCGGGTGGTCCGCTGCTGGTCGAGGGGCCGGTGGAGGTGGTCCTGCCGGACGGGACGGTACGGGTCTCCGAGCGGCCGGTGGTGGCGCTGTGCGCGTGCCGCCGGAGCCGGACGTACCCGTTCTGCGACACCAGCCACCGCCGTCGCGCTCGGCCTGGACGGGGCTCGGAGCCGGGACGCCCGGCAGGCGAGGCGGGACGTGCGGCGGGCGAGCCTGGACGTGCGGCGGGCGATGCCGGACGCGGCTCAGACCGGGCCGTCGGGCAGGGGTGAGCGCAAGGAGGTCCGCCCGGCGCGCCAGCAGCCGAGCAGGTGGTCCGCGAAGCGGCCGTCGACGACCTCGGTGGCGGCGATGCCGAACGCCACGTCCCGCGCCGCGGCCGGCTCGGCGGCGACCAGTTCCTCGATGACCCCGCGTCGCACCAGCTGCTCGTGGACGGCGTCCGCCTCGACGTGCTCGCGGTAGAAGAGGGTGCCGTCCGGGCCGGCGCCGAGTCGTTCCAGCGCCGACGCCAGGCGCGCCGAGCCGGGCGAGGAGGTGATCTCGATGGTCGCGAACTGCCCGACCGCCGCGCAGCGCAGTTCCCGGTGCAGGCCGAAGAGCATCATCAGGTTGACCACCGCCAGGCCGGGCGCGGGGACCAGGTCCAGGTAGTGCCGGTAACCGGGGTCCAGGCCGAAGGCGGCCATCATCCGGGCGAACAGTTCGGCGTGGGCCCGTTCCGGCCGTCCGGCGCCGTACTCGTCGTAGAGGATCGCCATCAGCGCCGCCTGCGCGGGGCCGTGGATCCTCGGCAGCATCCACAGCTGCGGGTCCGCCTCCTTGAGGTGGTAGAGCGACCGGTGCACCAGGTATTCACGGGCGTGCCGGAGTTCGCCCTCGGCCAGCAGGAAGTGCGAGGGCCCGGTGCCGTCCGGGGGCTCCGTGAGCAGGCGCTCCAGGGCCTCCCCCAGGGGTGCGACGGGCTCCGCCTCGGCGCGGACCTCGGCGAGGAACGGGCGCTCCAACGACCTTCGCAGTGACAGCAGTTCGGGCTCCCACTCCCAGCCGGCGGCGACGCCGGGCAGGCCCCGGTCGTGGAGTTCGTAGCAGAGGTACAGCGCGAGCTGGTGGTCCTCGCTCCAGGGGTGGGTGAAGGGGCCGGGCGGCGCGAGCAGGCGTCCGGCACCGGGTGGCCCGGCAGTCACCAGGCCGAGCACCGCCGCGGACAGGGGGCCGCGCGGGGAGAGCGGGGCGCCCGTCGCCCGCCCGGCCCGTCGGTCCACTCCGTCCCGCAGCCGCCCGTCCATGCCCTCGGCCTCCTCGCCCTGTCCGTGCCCGTGCCCGTGCGCGCCGTGCCGCCCGCCTGTCCGTGCCGTGCCACCCGCCTGTCCGTCCGGACGCGGTGCGGCGGCCGGCGGGCTCAGGCCGGTTTCTCGGGGCCGTCGTCCCAGCCGGGCGCGTCGAGGTCGTCGAGCTGCTCGCGCAGGCGGTTCAGCGTCGCGGTGAGCAGCCGGGAGACGTGCATCTGGGAGACGCCGATCCGGTCCGCGATCTGGGACTGGGTGCAGCCGTCCCAGAACCTGAGCTTGAGGACGGTCTGTTCCCGGTGCGGCAGTTCGGCGAGCAGCGGGCGGACGGCGGTGCGGAAGTCGGCGAGTTCGATGCCGGGGTCGCAGCCACCGAGCCGGTCGAGCAGGGCGCTGCCGGTGTCGTCGGTGTCCTGGTCGCGCAGGGCGTCCAGGGAGTTGGGGCGGTAGACCCGGCCCGCCATCAGGCCCTCGGTGGCCTGTTCGACGGTGAGGTGCAGGCCCTCGGCGATCTCCTCGGGTTCCGGCAGCCGGCCGAGTTCCTGTTCCAGCCGGTCGGATCCGCGGGCGACGGTGAGGTACAGCTCCTGCATGCTGCGCGACACGCGCACCGGCCAGGAGGTGTCGCGGAAGAACCGCTTGATCTCGCCGGTGATGGTGGGGATCGCGTAGGTGATGAACTCGACGCCGCGCTGCGGGTCGTAGCCGTCGACGGCCTTGATCAGGCCGATGGTGCCGACCTGCAGGATGTCGTCCATGTCCTCGGCGCGGTGCCGGAATCGGGCGGCGATGAAGCGCACCACCGGCATGTTGAGCTCGATGATCGTGCCGCGGACGTAGCTGTAGGCGTGGCTCTCGCGGGCGAGGCCGGCCAGGCGCTCGAACAGCGCGTCGCTGAGTTCGCGGGCCTCGGTCTTGCCCATCGCCCGCAGCTCGGCGGTGGTGGGCCTGGGCGGGATGTCGGGCGGGATGTCGGGGGGCTGGTCAGGGCGGGTGACGACGTCCGGGTCGGACGTCTGCAGTCGGATGGACACTTGATGTCTCCTGGGCAACGGGGTCGCCCGGTGGCGCGTGCGGTGCGAACCCGCTCGCCTTCGGGGCTTCTTCCCCCAGGACCTGTGCCCGGCTTCTTCAAGCGCGGTCCCGGTGGCACCCGGGCGGGTGCCGGGGCGGCCGGATCCGGTCCCGGCCGCTGCATGGGTGTTCTACCCGACATACGACAGTGAATTCATGTTTGGTTCGTTTTCTTCTGATTTGTCCGGGTAGGCGCGGACACACCGACGGTCACGAGAGGAGGGGCGTCATGCCCCGAGGATCCAGCCCCAAGCGGGAGCGCCAGTACGAGCACATCAAGGAGAGCGCGCTCGACCGCGGCGAGAGCGAGAAGCGGGCCAAGGAGATCGCCGCCCGGACGGTCAACAAGGAGCGGGCCCGGCACGGCGAGTCGGAGACGGCCAGCCGCACCTCGACGGAGGACGTCTCCTCCGGCCACCGCGGCGGGAAGCGCTCGCACAGCGGCGCCCGGGGGCCGACCTACGACCGGCTGTACAACGAGGCCAAGCACCGCAACGTCAAGGGCCGTTCGAAGATGAACAAACGCGAACTGGCACACGCCCTCGGCCACTGACCGGCGCCGTCCGGGGCGCGGCAGGGCGTCCCGGACGGCCGCCACCGAAGGTCCGTCGCATGTGACGTTTCGGCGCCACCGGCCCGGCAAGACGCCCGTCATGCGGATCCACGAGCCTCCGGGCCCCCCGGCCGGGGCCGGGCCCGGACCGAAGCACGTCCCGGGCCCAGCCGTCACCACGACCACCCCGGCGCAGCGGACGGCCGCTGCGCCCGGGACGGCGCCGCCGCGCGCCCTGCCCACCGTCGGGGTGGAGGAGGAGTTCCTGCTGGTCGACCGGCGCACCCGGCTGCCCGCCGAACGCGCGCCGCAGGTCATCGCGGACGCCGCGGGCGAGCTGGGCGGACAGGTGCAGGCCGAGTTCTTCCCCGTCCAGGTCGAGGTGTGCACCCGGCCCGCCACCCGGCTCGAAGAGCTGGCCGCCGACCTGGTCCACCTGCGCGCGGTCGTCGCCGCCGCGGCGGCCGAGGCGGGGTGCCTCCTGGTCGCGTCGGGCACGCCGGTGCTGAGCAACCCGCGGCCGGGCCGGGTCACCGACGATCCGCGCTACCGGGAGATGGCGGCCCGCTACCGGAACGTGGTCGACGGCTACGGCGGCGCGCTGTGCGGCTGCCACGTCCACGTCGGGACGGTGAGCCGCGGACGGGCGCTGGCGCTGGCCAACCACCTGCGTCCCTGGCTGCCGGTCGTCCAGGCACTCACGGTCAACTCCCCGTTCGCGGAGGGCCGGGACAGCGGCTTCGCGAGCTGGCGCTCCGTCCGCTGGGCGCGCTGGCCCACCGTCGGCCCGGCCCCGGTGCTGGACGAGCCGCAGTACGAGTCCGTCGTGGCCGCCCTGGTGCGTTCCGGGGTGCTGCTCGACCGGCGGATGGTGTACTGGTACGCCCGGCCGTCGGAGCACGTCCCGACGCTGGAGGTGCGGGTCGCCGACGTCAACGCCGACCTGCGGACCGTCCTGCTGCTGGCGGCGCTGTTGCGCGGGCTCACCACCGTCCTCCTCGACGAGATCGACGAGGGTCGACCCGCTCCGGCGTGCCCGGCCGGCCTGGTCCGCGCCGCCCACTGGCGGGCCGCCCGCACCGGCCTGGCCGGGGACGGCATCGACCCGCTCACCGGACGGGACACCCCGATGGCCGCGCTCGCCGACCGCCTGCTCGAACGGGCCGCCCCCGGCCTGGCCGCCGCCGGAGACCTGACCGCGGTCGAGAACACGCTCGGCCGGATCCACCGGCGAGGCACCGGGGCCGACCGCCAGCGGCGCGCCCTGCGCCGCCACGGCCGGCTGACCGCCGTGGTCGACGAGCTCGCGGCGCTCACCCTCGCGGCGCCCTGAGGCGGTCGCGGCGGTGGACCCGACGGAAGCGCTGCGGCGGATCGCCTTCCTCCTGGAGTGGAACGGCGCCTCGCCCTACCGCGTCCGCGCCTTCCACACGGCCGCCGACGCCGCCGGGGACCTGCCACCGGGGCCGGTGGACGCCGCCCTGGCCCGCGGGCTGCCCGGGGTCGGGCCGGTCACCTCCGAGGTGATCGCGCAGGCCTCCACCGGCGAGACCCCCCGCTACCTCGCCCGCCTGGAGGCCGGGGCGGGGCCCGACGCGAGGGCCGGGTGGCAGTTGCTCGCCGCGGCCCGCGGCGACTGCCACCTGCACTCCGACTGGTCCGACGGCGGCCACCCGATCGACACGATGGCCCTGGCCGCCCGCGCCCTCGGGCACCGCTGGGCCGTGCTCACCGACCACTCGCCCCGCCTGACGATCGCCCACGGGCTCAGCCCCGAACGCCTGCGGCGCCAGCTCGACGCGGTCGCTGCCTGGAACGCCGCGGCCCGGAACGCCGCGGCCCGGAACGCCGCGGCTCCGACCGCGCGGGACGGCCCGTTCCGACTGCTCACCGGGATCGAGTGCGACATCCTCCGCGACGGCTCGCTCGACCAGGAGCCGGAGCTGCTCCGGCGGCTCGACCTCGTGGTGGCCTCCGTGCACTCCGAGCTGCGGGCCGACCCGGGGCCGATGACCGCCCGGATGCTGACGGCGGTCCGCGACCCGCGCACCGACGTCCTCGGGCACTGCACCGGCCGGATCGTCACCGGGCGCGGCCGACCGCCGTCCCGCTTCGACGCCGAGGCCGTCTTCGCGGCCTGCGCCGAGACCGGCACGGCGGTGGAGATCAACTGCCGCCCCGAGCGCCGCGATCCGCCCGACGAGCTGCTGCGCCTGGCCGCCGGCGCGGGCTGCCTGTTCGCCGTCGACACCGACGCCCACGCTCCCGAGCAGCTCCACTGGTTCGGGTCCGGGTACGCCCGCGCCGCCCGGCTCGGCCTCGGGCCCGAACGCCTGATCACCACCTGGCCGCTCGAACGCCTGCTGGCCTGGGCCAGCCCGGACGGGGACTGACCGCCCGGCCCTCCCGCGCCGGTGGTCCGGGCAGGCCGGGCGGCTCCGGCGGCTCCGGGCACCCCGGTCGTACGGCTCGACGGGCGGGCCCCGGCCCGTCCGACGCGCATCCGGCACGCGTTCGGCACGCGTTTGGCGCGGGCGCCGGCGGACAGACGCCCGGCATCCCTCCGTCCCCGACCGAGGAGGTCGCACCCCGATGCACGACAACGGCGTCCTGACCGGGCGCACGGCCCTGGTCACCGGCTCCTCCCGCGGGCTCGGCCTGCTGATCGCGGGCGAACTCGCCGACCGCGGCTGCCGGGTGATGCTAACCGGTCGGGACGAGCTCGGTCTGGAACGGGCGGTCCGGGGGCTGCGCGGCCGCCCCGGCGAGGTCGCCGCGACCGCCGGCGACCTGATGGCCCCCGAGACGCCGGCCCTGCTGCTGGCGGCGGTCCGGGACCGTTTCGGCGCCGACGTGGACCTCCTGGTCAACAACGCCGGCCTGATCCAGGTGGGCCCGGTCTCGGCGATGCAGGAACAGGACTTCCGGCGGGCGCACGAGCTGATGACGATGGCTCCGCTGCGGCTGGTCCAGGCGGTGCTCCCCTCGATGCGGGCCCGTGGGTCGGGCTCGATCGTGATGATCACCTCGGTCGCCGGCCGCATCCCGGCGCCGCACCTGCTGCCCTACGTGACGGCCAAGTTCGCACTCACCGGCCTCTCCGAGGGGCTCGGCGCGGAGCTGGCGCCGTACGGGATCCGGGTCACCACGGTGCTCCCGGGGCTGATGCGCACCGGCTCGCAGACCGCCGCCGAGTTCGCCGGGCAGGCCGACCGCGAGTACGCGTGGTTCGCCACCGCCGCTTCGCTGCCGCTGGTGTCGATGGACGCCGGCCGGGCGGCCCGCCGGATCGTCCGGGCCGTCGCGGCCGGCCGGCGCGAGCTGGTGCTGACCCCGCTCGCCAAGGCCGCCGTCCTCGCCCACGGGATCGCCCCGGCCGGGACGAACCGGCTGCTCGGGCTCCAGGCGCGCCTGCTGCCGCCGGCCGGGGCCGCGCCGGAGCACGGCGTGCCCGGCCGGCGGGCGGCGGCCCGGCACCCGCACGGCGGCCCGGTCCACCGGCTCACGGCCCTGGGGCGCAGGGCGGGCCGCGCCCACAACGAGCCCACGGCGTCCTGAGGGAGGTGCCGGGTGCCGGCCGAACCGCCCCCGGCCCGGCTGGTCGCCCCTCCGGCGGCCGGCGGCCGCCCCGCCCCGGACTGCCGGCACACGCCGAACCACCCGATGCCCGGCACCGGACGGGTCGCCGGGCACGGCCACGGACCACGGACCACGGACCACGGACCACGGACCACGCGATGCGGGAGAGGACGGCGCCGGCACCCGGCGGAGCCCCGCCCGCGTCCGCCGGCCCGACCGAAGGGAAGCACCATGAAAGCCGTGACCTGGCACGGACGCCGGGACGTCCGCGTCGACTCCGTACCCGACCCGGTGATCCAGGAGCCCACCGACGTCCTGGTCGAGGTCACCACCACCGGCCTCTGCGGATCCGACCTGCACCTCTACGAGGTCCTGGGCGCCTTCCTGGACGAGGGCGACATCCTCGGGCACGAGGCGATGGGCGTGGTCCGCGAGATCGGCAGCGCCGTCCACGCGGTCTCGGTCGGCGACCGCGTCGTCGTGCCGTTCAACATCTCCTGCGGCACCTGCTACATGTGCGTGAACGGCCTCCAGTCCCAGTGCGAGACCACCCGGGTACACGCCTACGGAACCGGTGCCGCCCTGTTCGGCTACACCAAGCTCTACGGCCAGGTTCCGGGTGGGCAGGCGGAGTTGCTTCGAGTCCCGTTCGGCAACACGCTGCCGGTGGTGGTCCCGCACGGGCCGCCGGACGACCGCTACGTGCTGCTGTCCGACGTCCTGCCCACCGCCTGGCAGGCGGTCGAGTACGCCCGGGTGCCGCACGGCGGCAGCGTGGCCGTGCTCGGCCTCGGCCCGATCGGGGACATGTGCACCCGCATCGCCCGGCACCGCGGCGCGGGCACCGTGATCGGCGTCGACCTGGTGCCCGAGCGGCTGGAACGCGTGCGGGAGCACGGCGTCGAGGCGCTCGACCTCGCCCGGCTCGGCTCCCGGGTGGTCGACGCCGCCCGCGAGCTCACCGGCGGCCGCGGCCCGCACGCCGTGATCGACGCCGTCGGCATGGAGGCGCACGGCTCCCCCGCCGCGACCGCCGCCCAGCGGGTGACCTCACTGCTGCCGGACGCCCTCGCCACCCGGCTGATGACCCGGGTCGGCGTCGACCGCCTGCACGCCCTCCACCTCGCGGTGGACATGGTGCGCCGCGGCGGCACCGTCTCGCTGTCCGGCGTGTACGGCGGGATGACCGACCCGCTGCCGATGCTGACCATGTTCGACAAGCAGCTGCAGCTGCGGATGGGCCAGGCGAACGTCCGGCGCTGGACGGACGACCTGCTGCCGCTGCTCGGCGACGGTGACCCCCTCGGGGTGGACGGCTTCGCCACCCACCACCTGCCGCTCACCGAGGCCCCGATGGCGTACGACATGTTCCAACGCAAGCAGGACGGCGTGGTCAAGGTGCTCTTCCAGCCCTGACCCCCGGCGGGATGCCCCTGCCGGTGGGCGGGCCGCCGTCAGGGCGGCCCGCCTCGGTGGCGCTACTCGTCCGCGACGGCCGGGGGCGGGAGCGGCGGGAGTGCGTGGGCGAAGAGCACGGCGTTCGCGAACTCCGGGCGGTCGACGGGCAGTCCGTGCCGGCCGAAGAGGGCGAACAGCTCCGCGAGGGCGCGCGGTTCGACTCCGCGAGGCCGGTCGTCGTCCATGATCGTGAGTTCACCGAGGAACGGGCCGCAGAACCGGCCCGGCGGGTCGACCAGGCGCAGCCTGAGCCGGACCCGGTGGGTGCTGGTCTCGGGCTCCTCGGCGAAGTCCATGGCGATGCCGCCGATCTGCGACCAGGTGTAGTGCTTCGGCACGAGCAGGCGGACCACGGTGAGGCCGGTCTCCTCCTCCCGCAGCCAGAAGGTGCGCGGCCCGCCGACGGCCGCGGCGGCGGCGACCGCAGCGCCGATCAGCAGGGTCGGCCCCACGCCCGTGGCGCCGGTCCCGCTCAGCACGATCACCGCGATCAGGGCGAGCAGACAGCCGACCCCGATGGCGTCCACCCGGCGTCGCATGAACGCCAGCCGTACCGTCGTCATCCCGCCCCCTTCGCGCGTGCTCCCAGCCTCGCGGCCGGCGCGCGGCCCGGACAAGCAGGCCGCCGGAGCTGTGACGGGCCCGTGACGAACCGACCGTGCGTGCGCCGCCCGTCACCTCCCGCGCAGGCGCCGGACCAGGTCCCGCGCGGCGGCGGGCCAGCTCGGGTACGCGAAGTCGAAGCCCGCGTCGAGCAGGCGGGTCGGGACGACCCGGCGGCTCTTCAGCAACAGTTCGGACTCCGAGCGCAGGGCGAAGGCACCGATCTCGGCCATCCAGCGCGCGGCGGGCAGGGCCAACGGCATGCCCCAGGCGGTGCGCAGGTCGCGCATGAACTCGCGCTGGGGCAGCGGGTTCGGCGCAGCGAGGTTGACCGGGCCGGTCAGCTCCTCGTGCGCGATCAGGAAGTCCACGGCGCGGGCGAAGTCGCGTTCGTGGATCCAGGAGACGTACTGCGCGCCGCCCGCGATCGCGCCGCCGACGCCGAGGCGGGCCAGCCAGGAGAGCGCGTCGAGGGCGCCGCCGCGTTCCGGGCCGAGGACGACGGCGGTGCGCAGGGCGAGCTTGCGGGTGGCGGGGGTGTCGGCCTCGCTCTGGGTGTCCTCCCAGGCGCGGGCGATGTCGATGCTGTACCGCCAGGAGGCCGGGGCGTCGGGTTCGGCACCGCCGATCAGGCCGTCGCGCTCGCCGTTCGGGGCGTCGTGGCGGTGGGCGTAGACGGTGGCGGTGCTCATCTGCAGCCAGACCGCGGGCGGGCGCCGGGCAGCGGCGATCGCCTGGCCGACGGCGCGCGTGGAGAGGACCCGGGAGTCCATCATCTCGCGCCGGTTCTCCTCCGTGTAGCGGCAGTTGACGCTGCGCCCGGCGAGGTTGACCACGACGTCGCTGCCGTCGACCTCCTCCGCCCAGGCGCCGAGCGTGCGCCCGTCCCAGCCGACCTGCCGGGGTCGGACGGGCCTGCGGCTCAGGGTGACCACCCGGTGCCCGGCGGCGGTCAGGCTGCGGTCGAGCAGCGCGCCGAGCGCGCCGGATCCGCCGGGAATGACGATCTTCATGCGTTCCCCCTCATCTCCGCGGACCAGCGTAGCCCAGGATTCTGAACGCGTTCAATTACCTCGCCCGCCGATCCTGCGCCCGCGCCGGAGCCGCACCGAAGGCGGCCCCGACATGCTCCGGGACCGCCCCGACGCCCGGCCCCGGGGCTGCAGCGTCCCCGCGTCGGGCCAGTGCGACCGGTGGGTGTCGGGGGCGAGGGTCGGGCGGTAGCGGGTCGGGTCGCCGGAGTCCAGGACCTCGGCGAGGAGGCGGAAGGTCTCGTGCCCGCTGGGCAGCGTCCCCCCGAAGTCCTCGGGCTGGTTCCATGCGTCGAGCCGGAGCAACAGCGGCAGGTCGGCGGGGAGTCGGGCGCGCAGTTCCGTCCCGTCGCGGCGCGGCGGGCGCCGGTCAGGAGGCGCCGGTCAGGAGGCGCCGAGCAGGTCGGCCCAGTCGGCGGGGACCCGGCCGGCGGGGCCGGGCACCGGCTGGTCGGCCGGGTGGCTGTGTGACGGTGCCAGCTCGGGCCCGGTCTCGAAGTACTCGGACGTGTCGTAGTTCCAGAACCACGTCTCCCCCGGCTCGAAGCTTCGGATGACCGGGTGGCCGCTGGCTCTGGCGTGGGCGGTGGCGTGCTTGGCGAGCGAGTCGTCACAGCAACCGATGTGCCCGCACAGGGCGCAGCGTCGCAGATGGACCCACCAGCCGCCGGCCTCGTCGCATTCGACGCAGCCGGTGCCGCTGGGCGGGACGAGTGCGTCGAAGGCGCTCTCTGGAATCACGGGCCGTCCTCCTGTGGTCGTGGCTCTTGCCGCTGTCGGCGACGGCGGTCTCCGGGTCCTGCCGATCATCTCCCGGTCGTGGGACTTCCGCTGCGCGAGCCCGGCGGAGGTGGTCCGGGCCCCGGCCGGCAGGAGGCCGGCCCGGCAACAGGGCGCGAGCCGGGTGCGGCGCCGGACGCCGCACCCGGCTCGCCGCGCGGTCACGCCAGGAAGGCGAGCAGGTGCTCGTTGACCTCGTCGGCGTACGTCCAGCACAGGCCGTGGTCGGCACCCTCGATCGTCACGTACCGGCTGTCCTTGATCAGCTCGTGGCTGCGCGGGCCGCAGGCGTCGATCGGCAGGATGCGGTCCGCGGTGCCGTGCAGGATCAGCACCGGGATGTCGATCTTGGGCAGGTCGGCACGGAAGTCGGTGTGCCAGGTGGCCACGCAGGCGATCGTCCCCGCCGGGGACGCGCCGACGGCGGTGTTCCAGGCGTCCTGCACCGCCTCGGGGCTGATCCGGCTTCCGAGCGTCAGGTCGAGGTTGTAGAAGTTCTTGTTCCACTCGGTGAAGTACGCCTGGCGGTCGGCGGTGAGCCCGGCCGCGATGTCGTCGAACACCTGCTGGGGGACTCCCTGGGGCGTCTCCTCGGTCTTCAGCAGGTACGGCGGCACGCCGGAGACGATGACCGCGCGCCGGATCCGCCCGGAGCCGTGGTTGCCGAGGTAGCGGGCGATCTCGCCGCCGCCCATGGAGTGGCCGACCAGGTCGGCGTCCCGCAGGTCGAGCGCGGTCAGCAGCTTGTCCAGATCGGCGGCGAAGGTGTCGTAGTCGTACCCGGTCGTCGGCTGGCCGGAGCGCCCGAAGCCGCGCCGGTCGTAGGTGATCACCCGGTGCCCGGCGGCCAGCAGTGCACGCTCCTGGCGCTCCCAGGCACGGCCGCTGAGCGGGAAGCCGTGGATGAGCACGACGGGCCGGCCCGCGCCGTGGTCCTCGTAGTACAGGTCGATCGGAGCGGAGTTCTCCTGGCCGACGTTGACGAAGGGCATGATCGGTCTCCTGGATCTGAGAGGTCGGTCCCGCCGGTGGGACCGCGGGATTCACGAAGAGAGGGTCGAGCGGGCGCAGGCACCGAGAGCCGGTCGCACCGCTTCCTTCGCCGGGATTCCACCGAATCCCGGCCGCCGGAGTTCCGCAACCGCTGACGGCGGCAGGCGCGAGGGCGGGGAGGCCCGCCGGGCCCCGGCCCTGCAGGTGGCGTCCCCCGACGGTGGCACGCTGGTGTCCGAAATGTCGTCGGCGGACCACGGATCGGGGATCATGGTGGCATGACCGAGCGTGAGGCCGTCGGGTGCTCTTCTGTGCTGGGCCGTCCACGGGGCGACCGGTCGCCCCGCCCTGCGGCGGGGACGACGGAGCGGTCCGGCCGGTGAGCGCCGCGGAGAACCCCGCGGAGGGACTGACGCTGGAGGCTCTGCTCAGCAGGTCTCCGCTGGGGCTGCACATCTTCGACGCCGACCTGCGGCTGGTGCGGAGCAACCCGGCGACGGCCGGCATGCGGGGGCGCGATGTCCGGGAGCTGGTCGGTCGACGGCTCCGGGACGTGTTCCCGCTGGAGGACCCGGATGCCGTGGAGGCCCTGGCACGCTCGGTGCTCACGGACGGGCGGCCCGTGCTGGAACGGCGCATCCGGGCTTTCACCGACCCTCCCCCGGCGCCGACGCGCACGTACTCGGTGTCGTTCTTCCGGCTGCGGTCACAGGAGGGGACGCTCCACGGGGTGGCCGTGACCGTGGTGGACGTGACGGAACTGGCGGTCGCGGAGGCGGGCGCGCAGGTCCTGGGCGCGATCCGGGCGCAGGTGGGCGCCTCGCTGGAGGCCGTCGACATCTGCCGGGAACTGGCCGGCGTCCTGACGGCCGACATGGCCGATGCGGTGGTCGTGGAGGTCGTCGACGCCCTGATGACCGGCGACGATCCCCCGATCTTCGCGCCGCCGGGGTACGTGGCCCTGCACGGCGTGGCAGTGGGACGTCGCGGCAGCGACCGCTCGGGCGGGCCGCTCGGGTCCTCGCACGTGCCGGACGCGGCGTCACCCTTCGGGCTGGCGCTGACGCGGGCCAGGCCGGTCACGGTCAGGCCGGCCGGCGGGGACGCCTGGCTGCACGCCACCGCCGACCACGCCGCGGCACTGCGCGGGGCGACGCCCGTCGCCGTACTGGTGGCGCCCTTCATCCTGCGGGGCACGCTCCTGGGCCTGCTGACCCTGTACCGGTGCGAGGGCTCCCCCGCGTTCACCGACGAGGACGCGGAACTGGCCGCGACGGTCACCGACTACGTCGCGCTGTGCCTGGACAACTCGCGCCGCTACACCCGCGAGCACGCGGTCGCCGCCACGGTGCAGCGACGGTTCCTGCCGCGGGCACCGCAGTCCGCCGCCGGCCTGGAGATCGCGCAGGGGCACCTGCCGACACATCGGGCCGGCGGTGGCTGGTACGACGTCATCCCCCTGCCGGGCGCCCGCACCGCGCTCGTCGTCGGCGAGGTCCACGGCGACGGCGAGATCCACGGCGACGGCGAGGCCCACGGCGACGGCGAGATCCGCGGCGACGGGATCCACACCGCCGCGACGATGGGCCAGTTGCGCACCGCGCTGCGCTGCCTGGCCTCCCTCGACCTCGAACCGGACGAGCTGCTGGCCCGCCTGGACGAGACCACGCGGCAGCTGGCTGCGGAACGCCGTGCGCTGCCGGCCGCCGACCCGCTGCGGGACCGGGCGCTGACGGCGAGCTGCCTGTTCGCGGTCTACGACCCGGCTTCCGGAAGCCTCACCGCGGCCCGCGCCGGCAACCCCGGCCTGGTCCTCCTCTCCCCCGTCGGGGCCCTCACCGAGGCGGACCTCCCGGAAGGACCCACCCTGGGATCCTCCGAGACCGCCCCCTTCGCCGCGAGCCGGATGGCCGTCCCCGACGGCACCGTGCTGGCACTCACCACACCGGCCCTGTACGCCGCCCTCGGCGCCCGGGGCCTGCACGCCCGCCTCGTGCCCGGCGGCCGCCCGCTGCGCGACCAGTGCGACGAACTCCTGCTCGCGTCGGGCGACGCCGGGCAGGCGGGAGCGGTGGTCCTGCTCCTGGGCCGGGCCGCCGGACTGGCCCGCGACGCCGCCGTGGAATGGGTCCTGGACGCCGACGAGCAAGCCCCTGCCCGGGCCCGTTCGTTGGTTCGGGCGCAGCTGGGACGCTGGGGGCTGCCCGAGGAGGCCGTGTACGCCACCGAGCTCGTGGTGAGCGAGCTGGTGACCAACGTGGTCCGCTACGGCGATCCGCCGTGCCGCCTGCGCCTGATCCACGCCGACAGCCTGAGCGTCGAGGTCAGCGACGGCGCGGACACCAGCCCCCACCTCCGCCACGCCCGGACCACGGACGAGTGCGGCCGCGGGCTCTACATCGTGTCGCAGCTCGCGGACCGCTGGGGCGTCCGGTTCGCCACCACCGGAAAGACGGTGTGGGTCGAACAGGCCTTCGGAGACGGAGACGAACAGCCCGAATCGTGACGGCGGACCGGCGGGTCGCCCACCGCCCGGCACCCGAACGGCCCCGGGCAGCGCGCGGGCCGGGACGGCCGCCGGCTTCAGCCCCGGGCGGGGTGGGTGAGGGCGTCCCAGGCGTGGTAGCCGCCGATGAGGTCGGAGGTGTCGGCGCGACCGTGGTGGCGCAGCAGGCTGGCGGCGATGGAGGAGCGGTGGCCGCCGGCGCAGTGGACGACCAGGGGGCGGCCGGTGGGGATCTCGTCCAGGCGGCGGGGGAGGTCGGCCAGGGTGATGTGCAGGGACCCTTCGATGGCTCCTGATTCGCGTTCGCCGCAGCTGCGCACGTCCAGGACGGTGGGGGGCTGCGCGCCGGCGAGTGCGGCCCGGAGCTGGTCGGCGGTGAGGCGGCTGGCGGGGGTGACCTCGTCGGCCAGGGCGGGCAGGGCGGTGCCGGGGTTGCGCAGGTAGCCGGCGATGCGGTCGAAGCCGATGCGGGCGAGGCGGGTGACGACCTCGTCCTCGCGGTCCTGCGGCGCGATGATCGCGATGGTGGCGTCGGGGGTCAGGACGGTGCCGGCCTGTTCGGCGAAGCGGCCGTCGATCGGGACGTTGACGGCGCCGCGGACGTGTCCCGCGCCGAAGTCCTGGGGGCTGCGGGCGTCGAGGACGACGGCGCCCGCGGCGCGGACCTCCCTGAAGCCTTCGGGGCACAGGGGGCGGTCGGCGTTCGTCCGGTCGAGCAGCGGACGGTCCTGCCGGTTGAGGGCGGCGTCGTGGCCGAAGTAGGCGGGGGCGGCGGGCTGACCGGCGGCGACGATGCGGACGAAGGCGTCCTGGTCCATGGGCTGACAGGCGTAGTTGGTCAGGCGCTGTGCGCCGATGGTGGACTGCTTCTCGGTGGAGAGGCTCTTCCCGCAGGCGGAGCCGGCGCCGTGCGCGGGGAAGACGCGGACCTCGTCGGGCAGGGCCATCAGCTTGCGGTGGACGCTGTCGTAGAGCATGGCGCCGAGCTCCTCGGCGGTGACGCCGGCGGAGGCGAGCAGGTCGGGGCGGCCGACGTCGCCGATGAAGAGGGCGTCGCCGGTAAGGACGCCGTACGGGACTTCGTCGGTGGCGTGCTCGTGGACGAGGATGCTGATCGACTCGGGGGTGTGCCCGGGGGTCTCCATGATCTGCAGGGTGACGTCGCCGAGGGGGATGCGTTCGCCGTCGGCGAGGGGGCGGATGGGGTACTCGGTCTCGGCCCGCCGGCCGTAGCCGATCCAGGCGCCGGTGCGGGCGGCGAGTTCGAGGTGGCCGGCCAGGAAGTCGGCGTGGAAGTGGGTGTTGATCACGCCGACGACGGTCAGGCCGCGCGCCCTGGCGTCGGCGAGGTACTCGTCGACGTCCCGGCGGGGGTCGACGATCACGGCCTGGCGGGTGGTCTCGTCGGCGATCAGGTAGGACGCCTGGGAGAGGCAGTCGAGGTAGTACTGGCTGAAGATCACGGGGTGTCTCCTCGTCGGGTCTGACAAGCCGGCCACGCGTTCGACGGGTGGCCCTCCTGGAGGCGTCGGGCGCCGGGACAGTTCGCGATACCCCCCTCGGTATGCCATCCGGCATGCGGTGGCCATGGGTCTGATACCGGTGGGGGTATCGCCGAACAGTTTCGATAATACCCCCGGGGGTACTATGGTGGCGTCGAGGGGGACCGGCCGCCGCCACCGAAACCAGGTACGGGCGGGGCCGACGAAGCGCCGACACCGCCGCCACACCGGGCCGTACGACCCTTACGGGCGGCCGCGACACCCCCGCTCCGCCCGGACCCACGTGCCGTCCGGCCCGCACCACTGGAGACTGCCTTGCCTCAGCTGCCGCCCGCCCTCGGGCACCCCGCACCCCACCCGGACACCGACCGGGCCACCCCCGTCCAGGCCCGGGAGCTCACCCGCACCGACGACGCCGTCCTGCTCGACGTCCGGGAGGCCGACGAGTTCGCCGCCGGCCACGCCCCGGGCGCGCTGCACCAGCCGTTGATCGCCCTGGCGGCGGGCGCCCCGCTGCCGCCGGCGGCCACCGGACGGACGGTGCTCGCCCTGTGCCGCTCCGGGCACCGCTCCCGGCGCGCGGTGGAACTGCTCGCACAGCGCGGCATCCGGGCGCTGAACGTGACGGGCGGCATGCACGCCTGGGCCCTCGCCGGGCTGCCGGTCACCACCCCGGGCGGCGAAGCCGGGCGGGTGGCATGACGTCGCTGCTGCTGGCGCTGGCCGCCGGCGCCGTGGTCGGGCTCGCGCTGGGCGGGCTCGGCGGGGGCGGCAGCATGCTCGCCGTGCCCGCCCTGGTCTACCTGCTGGGCTTCAGCCCGGCGCTGGCCACCACGGCCGCCCTGGTGATCGTCGCCGCGACCTCGCTGACCGGGCTGCTCGCCCACGCCCGGGCGGGGCGGGTCCGCTGGCGCACCGGCGCACTGTTCGCCGCCGCCGGACTGCCCGTGGCGGCCGCCGCCGGGGCACTGTCCGCGCACCTGCCGGGCGCGCTGCTGACCGGTGCCTTCGCGGTACTGGCGGCGCTCGCGGCCTGGCGGATGCTGAAGCCGGCCAAGGCGGACGCGCAGGAACGTTCCGCTGCAACGCCCGGACGCTCCACGGCGGCGGGCGCCGGACTCGGCGCCGTCACCGGCCTGCTCGGTGTCGGCGGCGGATTCCTGGCCGTCCCCGCCCTGGTCTCGGTGCTCGCGCTCACCATGGCCGAGGCGGTCGGCACCAGCCTGCTGGTCATCAGCGCCAACTCCCTCGCCGCCCTGCTGCCCCGCCTCGGCGCGACCGGCGCCATCGACTGGGCCGTGGCCGCGCCCTTCACCGGGGCCGCGATCCTCGGCGCCTGGGACGGCAAGCGGCTCGCCGACAAGCTCAGCGGGCGCACCCTGCAGAAGGCCTTCGCCGTCGCCCTGCTCGGCGTCGCGGCGCTGATGCTGATCACCTCACTGAGCTGATCGCCCCGCGGAGCCGGGCACGGCCGCCGAGCCGGACACCGCGCCCGGCCCGCCTCCAAGCCCCCCTCCTCCCCTTCCCCGCGACCCGCCCCGGCCGCGACCTCCCCCGCCCGAAAGGACCCCCATGACCACGCCGCTGACCGTCGAGCAGCTCAAGCCCCGCCTCGGGCAGCTCACCCTCATCGACGTCCGCTCCCCCGGCGAGTACGCCGCCGGCCACATCCCCGGCGCGCTGAACGTCCCGCTCGACCGGCTGGACCGCGCCCTGCCCGTGCTGCGCGACGCCGCCGAGCAGCACGAACTCGCCGTCGTCTGCGCCGCCGGGCCGCGCGCCGAGCAGGCCTGCCGCCGGCTGGCCGACGCCGGCATCCCGACCCTCACGCTGTCCGGCGGCACCAACGCCTGGTCCGGCGCCGGGCAGGCGCTGAACAAGGCGCCCGGCGCCCGTAGCACCTGGGCGATGGACCGTCAGGTACGGCTGTCAGCAGGCTTGTTGGTCCTCGCCGGGCTGCTGCTCGACCTCGTACTGCCGGGTGCCCGCTGGGCCTCCGCGGCCGTCGGCGCCGGGCTGGCCTTCTCCGCGCTGACGAACACCTGCGCCATGGGCGCGATGCTCGCCAGGCTCCCGCACAACCGCCCGCGCCCCGGCGGGCCCACGCTGGACGACACGCTCGCCGCCCTCGGACGCTGAGCCCGGACCGCGTGCCGGGCGACGGCCCCTGCCCACCCCCGTCGGGCAGGGGCCGTCGCCGCGCCGCGCAGCCGGTGCTGTCCGGGCCGTTGACGCGGGCTTGTCTGAACATGTGAAATGTCACCCATCACACGCGACCTGTTGCGCATCGATTTGAACGTTCAAACGCCTGCCAGTCAACCCACCCGACGGAAGAGGACCCGCCATGCCGCCCCGCACCCGCGCCTTACCGTCCGGTCTCCTGCTCCTGGCCGTCCTCGCCGCCCAGGCCCTCGGCGGCCCACCCGCGTTCGCGGGCGACCAGGCGCCCGGCCAGGTGCCCGACCGCGCCCCGCTCGTGGACGGCGGCAGCTACGTCCTCGGCTCCGCCCTGGACGGCAGCTGCCTCGGCCCGCAGTTCGCGCAGTCCGGCCCCGGCCCCGTGCCGGTCGTCGGCGCCCACTGCCAACGGCTGCTCAGCCAGCGCTGGCAACTGCGCAGCGCGGGGGGCGAGTTCCTGATCGTCAACGCCGCGAGCGGCCGCTGCCTCACCCTCGACGGCCCGGGCCGCCCGCCCACCACGGCCGACTGCGGCACCTCCCCCGACGCCGAGCGCTTCACCGTCTCCCGCGGACCGCAGGGCACGTACACCCTCGCCGCGCGCGGCACCGGCTCCTGCCTCAGCGCCGGACAGGAGGCCGGGACCGGCCCCGCGCCGGGGACCGGGCGGGCCGCGGCGCGCGGCCGCTGCGACACCCGCCCGGCCCACCGCTGGACCCTCACCCGCACCGAGCCCCTCGCGCTCGCCAACCCCGGCTTCGAGCAGGGCGCCGACGGCTGGACCCTCACCGAGCACACCGGCATCGCCACCAACAACCCGCACGGCGGCACCCGCCTCGCCTACCTCGACGCCGGCTCCGGCTACACCGTCACCCACCGGACGACCGCCGTCAGCGCCGGCGGCTACGACCTCTCCGCCTGGATCGCGACCGGCGGCGCCGGCGGCACCCTCGCGGTCCGCGTCAACGGCGCCGTCGTGCGCTCGCTCACCCTCCCCGAGCAGCCCACCTACGCCAAGTACAGCCTCCCCCGGATCCGGGTCGCCGCCGGCGACCGCATCGACCTCACCATCGGCTCCTCGCCCACCGGTTGGGTCAACGTCGACGACGCCGCCGTCGCCCCGTCCGCCCCGAACGACCCGGTCGCCAGCTCCTCCGACCCCGAGGTCGTCGCACTGTTCGACTGGGCCAAGACCAAGGCCAACAGCTGGGTGCAGCAGGCCGGCGCCACCGGCGTCCTCGACATGGACGAGAACCACCCCGGCGGCACCGGCAGCACCACCTACGACGCCACCTACTGGGCCGGCTACCCCTTCCGCTCCGCCTTCTACAGCCGGGACTTCGCCCACCAGCTGGTCGGCGCGCACCTGCTGGGCCTCGACGCCGAGAACAAGACCATGCTGCGCGGCTTCGCCGCCTCCGCCACCGAGGTCAACGGGCTGTACCCGGTCTGGGCGCTCGACTTCGACGCCCGGACGTACGGCGCCATCGACTACCGGAGCCCGGCCAGCTTCGTCCGCGAGCTGCCCGCGCCCTTCGAGCTGGTCCAGAAGGCCGGCGAGGCCTACCGCTGGACCGGCGACCGCGACTACGCCGACGACGCGACGCTCGGCGCCTACGTCCGCAACACCCTGGGTCCGTTCATCGCCCGCCACCCCGGCCCGATCGACAACGGCGGCCTGCCGATCCCGCAGGCCACCAGCCGCAGCATCTTCGCCGGCACCGCCGGCTACGCCGAGAACGCCACCGGCACCTACGCCGAGGCCGGCGACGCGCTGGGCGCCCAGTACCAGGCCTACCTCGCCGCCGCCACGCTCGCCGACGCCCGGGGCGACGCCGCCTCGGCCGACGGGTACCGCCGGGCCGCCGAGACGCTGCGCACGTACGTCAACACCACCTGGAGCGTGGACCCCGGCCGGCCCGGCGAGGTGGTGCACGGCTACGACACCGCCGGCACGCCGATCACCGGCTGGGGCTACGAGGCGAGCGTGCTGATGCCGGTCAAGCAGCTGCTCGACCCCGGGCCGCGCCGGGACGGCCTCCTCGCCGCCATCGACGCCGCCGACTCCGGCCCCGAGCGCTCGGCCAACCTGGAGGCCTACACCTACCTGCCGGACGCCTTCTTCGCCGGCAACGACGGCGCCACCGCCTGGAAGTGGATGCGCTACGTCTACGAGAACGCCGGCGAGCAGCACGCGAGCGGGCGGATGCTCAACGGCGACTACCCCGAGGTCCCGTTCACCCTGCTCGCCCAGACCGTCCAGGGCCTGCTCGGCGTCGAACCGGACGCGGCCGCCGGCACCCTCGCCACCACCTCCCGGCTGCCCGCCCCGACGGGCTGGCTGCAGGTCGCCGGCATCCCGGTCGGCGACGGCACGGTGACCGTCCGCCACGACGGCGAACGCGCCAGCACCGTCACCAACACCGGTGCGAAGACGATCACTTGGGAGGCCCGCTTCCGGGGCCGGCACGCGCACCTCACCGTCGACGGCAAGCCGCGGGACGCCCGCACCGAGGTCGTCGACGGCGTCACCTACACCTGCGCCACCGTCACCCTCGCCCCCGGCCGGTCCGCGACCGCGGCCGTCACCGACTGACCCCCGCACCGCACCACCCGCGGCCGGCCGGCCCCACCCGGCCGGCTGCGGCTCCCCCGCACCTCCCGACCGACCGTCACACCCACCCCCACACCCCAGGAGAGCGCGCATGCGCCGAACCCCCCGCCGCCTGGCGGCCACCCTCCTCTCACTCGCCCTCGCCACCGCCGGCCTCACCGCCCTCGACCTCGGCACCGCCCCCGGAGCCGCCGCGCTCGGCAACGGGCCCGCCCTCACCCCGCCGATGGGCTGGAACTCCTGGAACTCCCTCGGCACCGAGGTCACCGAGGAGCAGGTCGTCCAGACCATCGACTTCATGGCCGCCAACGGCCTGGTCTCGGCCGGCTACGACACCGTCACCATCGACGACGGCTGGTCGCTGTGGCACCGAGACGGCCAGACCACCGACCTGGTCCGCAACGCCGACGGCGGTCTGCAGCTCTACGACGCCGCCGGGAACCCGGTCGGCGGCAGCGACGGCGCCGGCAACGACCCCACCAGCGGCCACCTCGTCCCGCGGCCCGACCACTTCCCCGCGCAGAACGTCGACGGCCGGACCGTCAACGGGATCGAGTACCTCGCCCGGTACGCCCACGACAAGGGCATGAAGTTCGGCCTCTACGCCACCGACACCTACCTCACCTGCCAGATGCACCCCGGCAGCCTCGGCCACGAGAGCACCGACGCCGCCGACTTCGTCGCCTGGGGCGTCGACTTCGTCAAGTACGACGACTGTCCGTACGGCCCGAAGATCATCGGCCCGGACGGGCACGACTACGGCACCCAGGGCGAGGGCAAGGAACTGACCCGCTCCGTCTACACCCGGGTGCAGACCTTCCAGCGCGCCCTCGACGCGGCCTCCGCCGCGCAGGGACGGCCCCGGGTCACCCTCAGCGTCTCCGCCCAGCCCGTCCACACCGGCGTCCCGTACCTGCTGGCCGCCGACGACCCGGCCCGCACCGACCCGGTCGTCCTGGCCGCCGGCACCGCTCCCTTCCAGGCCCCCGGCTACGCGCCCACCGGCATCTGGTGCGGCCAGGTCGCCCACCTGTGCCGGATCGGCGGCGACCGGGACAGCGAACTCGACGGGGTGCTCTGGAACGGGCAGTTGCAGACCGCGCTGCAGTACCCGGACAACGTCCGCCCGGGCAGCTGGAACGACCTGGACATGATGTTCACCGGCTGGCAGGACGTCTACGGCCTCTACGGCACCACCGACACCTGCACCTGCCACAAGCCCTTCACCGACGACGAGTCCCGGACGGAGACCTCGATCCTCGCGATGCTCGCCGCGCCGCTGATCTCCGGCGCCGACCTGCGCACCGCCGCGCAGTCCGGGCACAGCGCCGACGGCTACACCTGGTCCACCGGGATCAGCGCCGAGAGCCTCGCGATCCTGAAGAACCGCGAGGTGATCGCCGTCGACCAGGACAGCCTGGCGAAGCCCGCCACCCTGGTCGGCGCCAGGCCGGCCGACGGGCGGGCACCGGTCGTGCTCAAGCGGCAGCTGGCCGGCGGCGACACCGCCGTGCTGCTGGTCAACCAGGACCCGACGGCCGCCCGGACGGTGAGCACCAGCCTCGCCGGACTCGGGCTCGGCGGCGCCGCCTACCGCGCCGAGGAGCTGTGGACCGGCGCGAGTTCGACCGTCACCGGCCCGCTCGGCGGCACCCTGCCGCCGCACGGGGCGGCCCTGTACCGGCTCACCGCGCAGACCGGCGGCGGAACGTCGGGCGTGGTCGACGACGGCCGGTACCACACACTGGCCACCGGCGGACTCGCGATGGGCGTCTCCGGCTCCTGCGCCTCGCCGCTCACCTCGGTCGCGGACATCGAGCCGCCGCGCAGCGGCGACCCGGCGCAGCAGTGGGTGTTCACCACCAACCCGGACGGCACGGTCCGGATCACCGACGGCTGCGACACCCCGACCCACCGGCACACCGTGCTGTCCGCCGGGGCCTCCGCCGGCAACAGCGCCTACCTGCTCGACCTCTCCCCCGGCAACCCCTGGCAGGAGTGGCGGGTGACGCGGGCCCCGGCCGGCGGCGCCCTCACCGTCACCAACGTCGCCACCGGGCTCGACCTCGGCGTCGGCTCCGCGGCCGCGGGCACGCCCGTCACCACCGACCCGCCCGCCGGGCGGAGTTGGACCGTCACCTCCTGAGCCCGCGCTACCGGGCACCGGACCGCCGCACCACGCGGGCGGCCGGCGCCCGGACCAGCGCCGCCACGCTCAGGCCGAAGATCAGCACGCCCAGCGGGACGTGCACCGACGGCACGTGCGCGATGCCCAGGACGACCTGCGCCGAGGCCAGCACCAGGAAGCCGGTGGCGTGCAGGACCGGCCGCGGCGAACCACCGCCCGGCCGCCACGCCAGGACCGCGGCGAGCACGTACAGCATCGACGCCCCGTACATCACCCGCGCCCCGACTCCGTGCACCACCTCGGCGGAGGAGGTGGACAGCAGCAGGCCGGCCGTGACCGCCTGGAAGAAGACGGCCGCGGTCTGCAGGGCGATCGCGGCCCTCAGGAAGGTGACGCCCCGCCGGGTCGCCGCCGTCGTAGCCGTCGTAGCCGTGGTCGCCGTGGTCATGATGCGCTCCCCTCTGCCGCCTCGCGGCAGTGATCGTCGATGTCTCGATCAACCGACGACGTGGGGGCCCCGAGTGTGAGGCGGGGTTTCCGGTGTCACACTCCGGTGCGCCGTTCGGTCGTAACGGCGAGAGCGGCAGGAGCCGTCCGCACGAGCGCCGTGCGGGCGGCAGCGGACGAGACGAGCCAGGGAGCGTCCCCGATCATGACCACCCCATCCGAGCCGGGGCACCACCCGTCCGCACCGGACCCGAGCGCGATCGTCGGCGAGCGGCGGCAGCTGATCAACATCGCCTACCGGCTGCTGGGTTCGCTGGCCGAGGCCGAGGACGCCGTGCAGGAGACGTACACCCGGTGGTACGCGATGCCGCCGGAGCGGCAGCAGGCCGTCGCCTCGCCCGGTGCCTGGCTGACCACGGTGGCCACCCGCGTCTGCCTGGACCTGCTCGGCTCGGCCCGGGTGCGGCGCGAGCGCTACGTCGGGGAGTGGATACCCGAACCGCTGCCCGACCGCGCCGAGTGGATCGGCGGGCCGGGCGGCGGCCAGGAGGAGCCGACCGACCCGGCCGACTGGGTCACCCTGGACGAGTCGGTGAACATGGCCTTCCTCGTCGTCCTGGAGGCGATGACCCCGGCCGAGCGGGTGGCGTTCATCCTGCACGACGTCTTCCGGTACCCGTTCCCCGAGGTCGCCGAGATGGTCGGCCGCACCCCGGCGGCCTGCCGACAGCTGGCCACCTCGGCCCGACGGCGGGTGCGCGCCGTGCAGGCGCCGACCGCCCCCAGGGCCGGACAGGCCGGTCTGGTACGGCACTTCAAGGAAGCCTGGGAGGCCAGGGACATCGCGGCGCTGGTCGGCCTGCTCGCCCCCGACGCCACGATGACGGCCGACGGCGGCGGCACGGTCGGCGCCGTCCTGCGCCCGGTCGTGGGCGCCGACCCGATCGCCCGGTACGTGGTCCGGATCGCCGACACGGCCCCCGGGCTCACGCTCCTCGAACGGACCGTCAACGGCCGCCCCGGCCTCGTCGCCCAGCGCGCCGGCCGCACCGCGACCGTCGCGGCCTTCGAGGTGGACGGCGGCCGGATCACCCGGATCTGGGCGGTCCGCAACCCGGAGAAGCTGCGCCCCTGGACGGAGGACGGGCGGCAGCGCGGCCACTGAGCCGCCGCCCCGGGGCCGGTCCCCGACGCCCCCGTCGCCCCACGGGCGGGGGTCCCGGCCCCGCCTCGTCGGCCTGCCCGCCACCGAGCAGCAGCGGCCCGACGGCGAGGACGGTCGGCCCCTCCGGCGGAGGACCGGCCGCAGGGTGCGCCACGGCGGCGCACACCGAACGCGCCGGTACACCGGGCGCACCGGCACACCGAACACACCGGCCCGCCGAAGCCGCCGACGCGTCGAAGCCGCGGGGTGCGCCCCGGTTGTCCGTCCCTGGTGGCAGGCTGGGGGGCATGTGCGGCCGCTTCGTCTCCACCACCACGCCCCAGGACCTCGTCTCGCTGCTCGGTGAGCTCCGCTGGGACCCGGCCGAGACCTTCGCGCCGAGCTGGAACGTCGCCCCCACCGATCCCGTCCCGGCCGTCCTGGAACGCGTCGACCGGGACACCGGCGAGGTGCTGCGCCAGCTGCGCCCGCTGCGCTGGGGCCTGGTCCCGTCCTGGTCCAAGGACGCGTCCGGCGGCGCCCGCATGATCAACGCCCGCTCGGAGACCGTCGACACCAAGCCCGCCTTCCGCAAGGCCTTCACCGCCCGCCGCTGCGTCATCCCCGCCGACGGCTACTTCGAGTGGCGGGAGGTGCCCGCCGATGCCGACCGCAAGAAGTACAAGCAGCCGTACTTCCTCAGCACCGGCGGCGTGATGCTGATGGCCGGCCTCTACGAGTTCTGGCGCGACCGCACCCGCGCCGACGACGACCCGCTCGCCTGGCTCGCCACCGCCACCGTCATCACCACCGACGCCACCGACAGCGCCGGCCGCATCCACGACCGGATGCCCCTCACCATCGCCCCGGACGACCTCCCCACCTGGCTCTCCCCCGCCCACACCGACCCGGCCGAGCTCCACCACCTCCTGCGCCGCCCCGCCGACGGCGACCTGCGCGTGCGCGCCGTCGCCCCCACCGTCAACAGCGTGCGCAACAACGGCCCCGAACTGCTGGACACCGCCCCCGACCCGCTGGGCCTCGCGGACTGAGGCCCGGAGCGGCGGCCGGTCACCGGCCCGGCGGCGGAAATCCGGGTGACCCGGCGGCGGGAGGTTCCCTACGATGCCCGCTCATGGACGTCAACGAGCACCTGCTGAACGTGGTCGATGTCGAAGCGACCTGCTGGGAGGGGCAGCCGCCGCCCGGGCAGGTGAGCGAGATCATCGAGATCGGGCTCACCGTCGTCGACCTGCGCGCCGGTACCCGCCTCGCCAAGCACCGGCTGCTGGTGCGGCCCGCGCGGTCGCGGGTGAGCCCGTTCTGCACGGAGCTGACGGGGCTGACGCAGGCCGAGGTGGACGGGGGCCTGTCCTTCGCCGAGGCCTGCCGGACGCTGGCCGCCCGGCACCGCACCGGCACGCTGCCCTGGGCGAGTTGGGGCGACTACGACCGCAACCAGTTCACCCGCCAGTGCCGGACCACGGGCACGGAGTACCCGTTCGGGCAGCACCACACCAATGCGAAGGTCGCCTTCACCGCCGCCTACGGCCTGCGGCGGCGCCCCGGCATGGCCCAGGCGCTGACGGTGGCCGGCCTCCCGCTGGAGGGGCGCCACCACCGGGGCGACGACGACGCGTGGAACATCGCCGCCCTGGTCCTGGACCTGGTGGGCCGCGGGGACTGGCCGGGCGGGACGGCCCAGGAGGCGTGAGCCGCTCGGGCGGCGCTCACGAGGGCCCGATCGGCCACGGCTGCCCGTACCGCCCGTCCCGTCCTGCCGTGCCCCCGTCCCGACCGGGGGCGCCGTTCCCGCAGCGCGACGGGACCTCGACGGCGCCGACGGTGCCCCTCCCGTGCCCGCCGGCCGTGCCTCAGGTGCGTTCGAAGCCGTGGCCGCGCCCGATGACCTCGAAGCCCCGGCGGGCGTACCACTCCCGCGGCCAGTCGTCGGACTCCGCGATCAGGAAGCGCGTGGCGCAGCCCGAGTCCGCCGCGCGGCTCAGGCCGGCGGCCAGGACGGCGTCGGCGTGGCCGCGCCGGCGGTGCGCCTCGGCAGTCATCAGGTCCTCGATCTGGGCGATCCCGAGGGCGGGTTCGAGGTAGAGGTCGCTCCAGGCCGCGACCTCGCCGTTCTCCGCCCGCGAGCCGAGGAAGCGGACGCGTTCGGCTCCGCGGCGGGTCGTCACGCGTCGCTCGACCAGCAGGTGGATCACCTCCTCGGCGGCGTCCGGCAGTGCCGTCCGCCAACTCGCCGCGAGCGGCTCGCGGAGCGCCGCCAGGCCGACCTCCTCGACGGTGCGGCCGTCGCGGGCGGCGGGGACCGGGCCGGAGTGCAGCATCACCAGGTAGGTGCTGTGCCGGTACCCGGCCCGCTCGAAGGGCCCGACGCACGCCGCGCCGAAGTCGTCGTCCAGGACGGACGCGACGCGGAAGGGCCGCTCGCCCATCACCTCGTCGACGACGCCGGGCAGGGCGGCCGGCTCCGCGTCGGTCCGGTCCACCACGACCTGGTTGTTCGACCACGAGCCCGCGAAGCGGTCGTCGAACACCGCGAACCCTCCCGGGAGTTCGACCGTGCGCTCGGCCCGCCGACGCGCGAACCCGGCCAGGAAGGCGTTGATCCGCCGCAACTCGTCATCCGACATGCCGCGCACTCTACGGGCTCCCCGCCCGGCCCGGGCCCGCTCCCCGCAACTCGTTCCCCGTACACCCCCCGGGCAGGAACTCGCCCGGTGGCACTGCGTGATCCCGTCGAAGGACCGACCTCCGGTTGACAGGTCCCTCGGCGACGAAGCTACTTTGAGTAGCGTACGAATCACTCATCGTGGTCATCCGCGCTGCCCACTCCCCCGAGGAACACCATGGAGAACCCCGTCATCGAAGGCACCGCCGGCGATCGCGCCCGCTGGCAGACCTGCCGACAACTGGCGCGCGAACTGCTGCTGGTCGGTCCGGACGACAAGGACCTGAAGCTGCGCTACCTCGACGTCCTGATCAAGGACGGCATCCCGGCGACGGACGAGCCCAAGGACGTGCTGATCATCGGCGCGGGCATCGCCGGGCTGGTCGCCGGGAAGCTGCTCAAGGACGCCGGACACAACGTCACCGTCCTGGAGGCCAACGCCAACCGGATCGGCGGGCGGATCAAGACCTTCCGTTCCACCGACGACGAACTCGACGGGCCGTTCTACGACCCCAGGCAGTACGCGGAGGCCGGGGCGATGCGGCTGCCCAGCTTCCACCCGCTCACCCTGGCGCTGGTCGACAGCCTCGGCCTGCAACGGCAGCTGTTCTTCAACGTCGACGTCGATCCGGACACCGGCAACCAGAACGCGCCCGTCCCGCCGGTGGTCTACGAGTCCTTCGAGCCCGGCAAGGTCTGGAAGTACGGCGCGGACAGCCCGGACTTCCGCGAACCGGCCAAGCGCTTCAACTCCTGGATCCGCACGAACCGGATCCAGGCCCGCCGCAAGGAGTACGCGGCCGACCCCAGCTGCATCAACGAGGGCTTCCACCTCACCGGCGACGAGGTGCGGATCACCGCCGCCGACATGGTCAACCAGGCCCTGGAGCCGGTCCGCGACTACTACTCGGAGATCAAGGACGGCAAGCGGGTGAACAAGCCGTTCGCCGAGTGGCTGGACGGCTGGGCCCGGGTGATCCGCGACTTCGACGGCTACTCGATGGGCCGCTTCCTGCGCGAGTACGCGGGCTTCAGCGACGAGGCCATCGAGGCGATCGGCACGATCGAGAACATGACCTCGCGGCTGCACCTGGCCTTCTTCCACACCTTCCTGGGCCGCAGCGACATCAACCCGAACGCCACCTACTGGGAGATCGAGGGCGGCAGCTGGAAGCTGCCCGAAGCGCTCGCCGACGAGCTCCGCGACGAACTGCGGATGGGCCGGCGGATGATCCGGATGGAGTACTGGGACCCGCGCCGGGACGGCGGCGGAGCCCGGGAGGTGGGCCCGATCGGGCCGCAGGTCGCCGTCAGCACCGTTCCCGAGGACGACCCGGAGGCCGAACCCACGGTCTGGAAGGGCGACTTCGCGATCGTCACCGTCCCGTTCTCGGCCCTGCGGTTCGTCCAGGTGACGCCGCCGTTCTCCTACAAGAAGCGCCGGGCGATCATCGAGACCCACTACGACCAGGCCACCAAGGTGCTGCTGGAGTTCTCCCGCCGCTGGTGGGAGTTCACCGAGGCGGACTGGAAGGTCGAACTCGACTCCATCACCCCCGGCCTGTACGAGTACTACCAGCGGGCGGGCGAGGACGACGCCGAGGCGGCCGTCGCCGCCGCCCACAACGGCCACCGGCCCCCGCGCAACCTGCCGGAGGTGCTGCTCGGCGCGCACGCGAGCGTGGACGAGCGCCGGATCGGCCAGGGCCAGCGGGAGGTCTACCAGCACACCCCGCTGCTCCGGGCGAGCGTGCGCCCCGCCACCGACTGCTTCGGCGGCGGCTCGACCACCGACAACCCGAACCGCTTCATGTACTACCCCTCGCACCCGGTGCCCGAGGGCGACGGCGGCGGCGTGGTCCTGGCGAGCTACAGCTGGTCGGACGACGCGGTGCGCTGGGACTCCATGGAGGACGACGAGCGGTACGTGTACGCGTTGCGCAACCTCCAGTCGGTGCACGGCCGCCGGATCGAGGTGTTCTACACCGGCTACGGACAGACCCAGAGCTGGCTGCGCGACCCGTACGCCTTCGGCGAGGCGGCGGTGTACACCCCCCACCAGATGACCAGCTTCCACCTCGACGTGATGAAGCCGGAGGGCCCGGTGCACTTCGCCGGCGAGCACGTCTCGTTCAAGCACGCCTGGATCGAGGGCGCGGTGGAGACCGCCGTCCGGTCGGCCATCGCGGTGCACGAGGCCCCGCCGCCGCCGGCCCGGGCGGAACCGGACCTCCGGCCCGAGGTCCGGGCCCGGGAGGAAGGACGGTCGGAGAGCCGACAGGAGGCACTGCGCGGATGAGCGGCGACGAATGGACGGTGGCCCGCTACCTGGCCACCCGGCTGGAGCAGTTGGGCGTCAAGTACCTGTTCGGGGTGCCGGGGGACTTCCTCGGCCCGTTCCTGACGATCATGCAGTCCACCACCGGGGTGCGCTGGATCGGCACCCCCACCGAGATGGGCGGCGGCTACGCGGCCGACGCCTACGCCCGGGTGCGGGCCGCCGACATCGACCCGGCCACGGGCGAGCAGGCCGTCGGCGCCGTCGCGGTGACCTACGGGGTGGGCGCGTTCAGCCTGCTCAACACCGTCGGCGGCGCGTACGTCGAGGACGTGCCACTGATCGCGATCAACGCCGCGCCCTCCTACGAGCAGTGGCTCAACCAGCAGGCGGTCGGCCTGCTCACCTCGCACATGAGCACGCGCCGGGAGAGCAACCTGGAGGTCTACCGGCAGGTCACGGTGGACGCACAGGTGCTCTCCAACCCGGGCCTCGCGCCCTCCCAGATCGACAGCGCGATCACCGCGTGCCTCACCGAGCGCAAGCCGGTCTACCTGGAGGTGATGGAGGACCTCTGGCACGCGCCGTGCGCGCCTCCGCAGGGCGAACTCCGCGCCCATGACAGGCCGTTCACCCAGCGGAACGAGGAGATGCTGGAGAAGGCGGTCGCGGCCGCGGTGGAGCTGATCGAGGCGTTCGGCACACCGATCGTGTGGGCCGGCGAGGAACTGGTCCGCAAGCGGCTGGAGGACGAGCTGCTGGACTTCGTGCAGGCCACCCGGATGCAGTTCTGCACCACGGTCGGCGCGAAGTCCGTGGTGTCCGAACGGCACCCGCTGTTCGCCGGCGTCTACAACGGGAAGGCGAGCCTGCCGGAGATCCGGGCGACCTTCAAGAACGCCGGGTGCCGGATCGGCCTGGGCACCTGGTCCACGTCCAAGAACCTCGGCGGCGAGCAGTCGATCGGCGACGACTGGATCGTGGCGGCCCGCGACGGCGTCAGCGTCGGCGCCAGGTACTTCCCCGAGGTCCAACTCGGCCGGTTCATCCGGGCGTTGCGCGACGCACTGGGCGGCAGGACCTTCGCCGCCGACCACTTCGCGCTGGCGCACGCGGCGGGCCTGGACGTCCCGGCCAGCACGGCCGACTTCCTGGACTCGCTGAGCAGCGACCAGTACCCGGCGGAGCTGACCTACGACAGCTTCTTCGAGCACATGAACCACTTCCTGGAGCACCGGGCCACCGGCGGGGACCCGCAGGCCCCCTCGCCGTTCACGGTGGTCTCGGACGCCGCCTTCGCGCTCCTCGGCTCGATGAACCTGCGGATCACCGAGCGGGCCGGCTTCCTGGCCCAGAACAGCTGGCTGTCCATCGGCTACTCCGTCGGCGCCGCCACCGGCGTGGCGCTGGGCCGGCAGCAGCCGCTGAAGCGCCCGCTCGTGTTCGTCGGGGACGGCTCCTTCCAGGAGATCTGCCAGGAGCTGTCCACCCAGGTGCGCCACCACCTGCGGCCGGTGGTCTTCGTCCTGGACAACGAGGGCTTCTACGGCATCGAGCAGATGCTGGTCAGCCCCTGCTACTACAAGGAGAAGCCGTCCAACGGGGCCGACTTCTACAACGTGCTGCACCCGTGGCGCTACGAGATGCTGGCCGAGGTGTTCGGCACCGAGAAGGACCGGATGCACGGGCGCGAACTCACCACCCACGCCGAGCTCGAATCGCTCCTGACGGAGATCGCCGATCCCGGCAACGACCTCAACCACGCGCCGGTCCTGGCCCGGGTCCGGCTCAGCCGGCACGACTACCCGAGGGCCCTGCAGTACCGGATCGACGAGAAGTGCCCGTAGCCCGCACCTGACCAGGACGTACCCCTGAACCGCGCCGCGCGCACCGGCCCCCGTCCCCGACGGGGGCCGGTGCGCGTGAGATCCGACCGCAGCGGCGGGCCGGCCCACGGCGTGCCGGTCAGGGGGCCGGATCGTCCGCGTTCCGCCAGCTGACCAGGCGGGCTCCGTCCGGCCGGACGGCCACGACCTCCTGTCCGAAGACCCGGTTGATCGAGCTGCCCCCGTTCAGCGAGATGTCGGCGCCGTAGACGTGCAGGGAGACCGCGCGACCGGTGCCGCCGTTCGACACCCGGTGGATGTCCTCGTCGGGCGGCACCAGGAGTTGCACCCGGCCGGGAGAACAGGTGGTACGGCCGGACGGCACCAGCACCCGGCGCCCCGACCGGGGCAGCCGCCACAGCCGGAACGCCTCGTCCACCTCGACGCCCTCCACCACGCCCGACACGCACCAGGAGACGTGGTCGTGGATCGGGGTGGACTGCCCGGGCAGCCAGGTCAGCGCCACCACCGAGTGCGTCCGTCCGGCGTGCAGGAGCCGCTGCGCGTAGCCGTCGGCGTCACCGGCGCACAGGTCGTCGGGGACGATCAGCCCGGCCCGCAGGTACTTGCGCAGGGTGTCCGCGGTGAGCTGGGCGGTCAGGACCTCCGCGGCGGCGTAGCGCGCGAGGTCGGAGAGGAACTCGTCGAGGTTCGAGCCCGGTTCCACGTCTACCGCCCCACCCCGGTGAGGGCCCGGACCTGGAGCTCCTCGAACACGCGCCGGTCCGACTCCTCGTCGCGGCGGCGGCGGCCGCCGAGCAGGGAGCCGAGGACGGCGGCCCCGAACCCGACCGGGATCGAGACGACGCCCGGGTTCTGCAGCGGGACCGGTGCGGTGGCGGTGCAGGAGATCAGCGCCGTGGCGTTGCCGACCTGCTGGCTGGACGCCTCCACGCCGCAGTCCTTCGCCTGCGCGGCCGTCAGCTTCACGGCGTGGACCGTGCCGGTCGCGCCGCCCCAGCAGATCGGGGAGAGCAGCACCAGGCCGATCGAGCCGACCAGGCCCGCGTAGATGCCGCACTTGGCGCCGAAGGTGGTGAAGCGCTTCCAGAACAGGGTCAGCAGGATCGCCGGCAGGTTGGCCGAGGCCGCGATGGCGAAGGCCAGGGCCACCAGGAACGCGACGTTGAGGTCCCTGGCGAAGATCGACAGGGCGACCGCGACCGCACCGATGACCACGGCGGCGATCTTCGCCGTGACCAGCTCCTGCCGCTCGGTGGCCGTGCCCTTGCGGATGACGCTGGCGTACAGGTCATGGGCGAACGACGACGACGAGGTGAGGGTGAGCCCGGCGACGACCGCGAGGATGGTGGCGAACGCCACCGCCGCGACGAAGGCGAGCATCAGCGAGCCGCCGGTGGTTCCCGCGCCACCGCCGAGGTGTTCGGCCAGCAGGGTGGCGGCGGTGTTGCCGGACGGGTCCTTCTCCTTGATCGTGGTCGTGCCGACCAGCGCGGCCGCCCCGAAGCCGAGCACCAGGGTCATCAGGTAGAAGACCCCGATGATGCCGATCGCCCAGTTCACCGACTTGCGCGCGTCGCGGCCGGTCGGGACGGTGTAGAAGCGGACCAGGACGTGCGGAAGCGCCGCGGTGCCCAGCACCAGGGCGATGCCGAGGCTGACCAGGTCGAGCTTCGACCAGCCGTCGGTGGCCCCGTACTTCAGGCCCGGCCGCAGGAACGCCTCGCCCTTCTTGGACGCCGTGGCGGCGTCCCCGAGCAGGTGACCGAGGTCGAACCCGTACTTCGCCAGCACCCACAGGGTCATCACGGCCGCGCCCGCCATCAGCAGCACCGCCTTGACGATCTGCACCCACGTGGTGCCCTTCATCCCGCCGACCACGACGTAGACGATCATCAGGGCGCCGACCCCGACGATGGTCCAGATCTGCGCGGAGGCGCCCTTGACGTCGAGCAGCTGCCCCACGATCGTCGCCGCGCCGACCATCTGCGCGATCAGGTAGAAGATCGAGACCACGATGGTCGACACACCCGCGGCGGTCCGCACCGGCCCGCTGCGCAGCCGCGCGGCCAGCACGTCGGCCATGGTGAACCGCCCGGTGTTGCGCAGCAGTTCGGCCACCATCAGCAACGCGACCAGCCAGGCGACCAGGAAGCCGATCGAGTAGAGGAAGCCGTCGTAGCCGGAGAGCGCGATGATCCCGGCGATGCCGAGGAAGGAGGCTGCGGACAGGTAGTCGCCCGAGATCGCGATCCCGTTCTGCAGTGCGGAGAACTGGCCGCCGCCGGTGTAGAAGCCGCCGGTGCCGCGGGTGCTGCGCCGCGCCCGGAGGGTGATGGCGAGGGTCACCGCCACCAGGGCGACGAACAGGCCGATGGTCAGGCTCTTGTGCGATGCCGAGGCCGCCGCGGCGGTGGCGGTGGGAAGGTGCTGGGTCATGTCCGGATCTCCGTCGGTTCCTGGTCGCCGCCGTGGCCTGCCGGGCCCGGGGTGGTCGGACGGCACGCCGCCGCGCTGCGCAGGGCCGCGGCCGGCGGGTCCAACCGCCGGGCGGCGAACCGGCCGTAGGCCAGGGCGATGCCGAAGGTCGAGACGAACTGCAGGAGCCCGAGGACCAGCGCCAGGTTGACGTGTCCGACGACCTCGGTCGCCATGAGGTCGCGGGCGAAAGCCGAGCAGAGGACGTACGCCAGGTACCAGAGCAGGAACGCCGCCGTCACCGGGAAGACGAACCTGCGGTACGCGGTGCGCAGTTCGATGAAGCGCGGATCGTCGGCGATCCGGGGTGTGTCACCGCGCGACGGCGCGGCCGGGTCGATCATGGGAATCCTTCTGAGCCGTGAGGAACGTGCCAACGGCCCGGACGGTAGGAGTCCGTGGTAGACAAGCGGTCAACGCGCGGTCGGCGACGCCCCCGGCCCGCTCGACGGTGCCGCCCGCACCGCCTGCTCGGAACCGTTGACAGTGCCGCACCGGGCTCCTAGCGTGGCGCAGTCGATCACCCGCCGGTAGGGACTGCTGCACGTAGGGACTGTTGATGGCCGAGACCCGCCCGTACGACCTCGTCCTGTTCGGAGCCACCGGGTTCACCGGCGGGCTCACCGCCGAGTACCTCGCCCGGAGCGCGCCCGAGGGCTGCCGCTGGGCGCTCGCCGGGCGGGACGGGCGCAGGCTCGCCGCCGTCCGGACGCGGCTGGCGACGATCGACCCGCGCTGCGCCGACCTCCCGCTGCTGGTCGCGGACGCCGCGGACCGCGCGGCGCTGCGCGAGGTGGCCGCCTCGGCCCGGGTGGTGGTCTCCACCGTCGGCCCGTACCTGCGGCACGGCGAGCCGCTGGTCGCGGCCTGCGCCGACAGCGGCACCGACTACGTGGACCTGACCGGCGAGCCGGAGTTCGTCGACCGGATGTACCTCCGGCACCACGAGCGGGCGGTGGCCACCGGCGCGCGGCTGGTGCACGCCTGCGGCTTCGACTCGGTGCCGCACGACCTCGGTGTGCTGTTCACCGTCGAGGAGCTGCTGCGCCGCGGCGGCCCGGCGGCCCGGGTGTCGGTCGAGGGCTTCGTCCGCGCCGGTGGCACCGTCTCCGGCGGCACCTTCGCCTCCGCGATGACGGCCTTCTCCCGGCCGGGGGCGATGGCCCGGGCCGCCCGGGAGCGCCGCGCGGTCGAGCCCCGGCCGAAGGGCCGGCGGGTCCGCACCCCGGCCGGCCGGCCGCACCGGTCGCGGACGGCCCGCGCCTGGGCGGTGCCGATGCCCACGATCGACCCTCAGGTGGTGTCCCGCTCGGCCGCCGCGTTGGACGAGTACGGCCCGGACTTCGGCTACGCGCACTACGCGGCGGTACGGCGGCTGCCGGTCGCCCTCGGCGGTGTCGCCGCGGTGGCGGCGCTCGCCCTCGCCGCCCAGCTGCCGCCGCTGCGCCGGGCCCTGGGACGGCTGCGCGCGCCCGGCGCCGGGCCGAGCGCGGAGCAGCGGGCGCGGTCCTGGTTCGCCGTCCGGTTCGTGGCCCGGGCGGAGGGCGGGCGGACGGTCCTCACCGAGGTGTCCGGGGGCGATCCCGGCTACCAGGAGACCGCGAAGATGCTGGCGGAGTCGGCGCTGTGCCTGGCGTACGACGACCTGCCGCCGCTGGCGGGGCAGCTGACCACGGCGGTGGCGATGGGCCGGCCGCTGATCGACCGGCTGGTCGCGGCGGGGATCTCCTTCCGGGTGCTGGAGACCCCGCCGGTGACCGCGCCCGGCCGGTAGCCCCGCGCGGGCGGCCGGTGGCCGTCGGCGTCGCCCCCCGGCCCCCTGCCCCTGCTACGCGTGCGCCCCGGCGGCTGCCGCCGCGAGCGCGGCCACCTGCGGCTTGCGGATGTCGGAGTGCGCACCGGAGAACGGTTCGCCCTCCACGTTGTCGATGACGGCGGCGGCGTTCACCCGGTAGAAGGCCCCGGGCACGAAGCCGTACGCGGCTCCGCCGTCGGCGGGCATCACCCGGTCCTCGGACGGCGCCACGGCCTGGTACCCGTCCGCGCCCATGCCGTCCCAGCGCCCGGCGACGTCGGCCTCGGAGTCCTGGCGGGCGAGGAAGGAGGCCTTCGGGTACCACACGCCCACCGCCCAGTCGTGGACGCTGAAGGTGGAGACGAGCGGGCCGTGCACCCGGTCCGCGAAGGTGTTCAGCGCGCCCGCGCTGCCGAAGGGGTTGTCCTGGGCGTGGGCGAAGGACCAGTGCGAGAACGCCCCCTGGATCAGCAGCAGGGAGGCGACCGGGCTGTCGGCCGGCTCACCGACCCCGGCCAGGGCGAAGGAGACCAGCCGGGCACCGAAGCTGTGCCCGAGCAGGTGCACCCGCAGGCCGGGCGCGCGGCCGTGCAGGGCCGCGAGCAGCGGCCCGAGGCCGGTCCGGCCGATGTCACCGGCCCGGGCCTTCATGACCGAGTACGAGAGCACCCGCAGCGCGTCCTTCGCCCCGTTCACAGCGTGCCGGAACCAGTCGCCGATGCCCTGCGTGGAGGAGCCGGGCGGCGCGCTGCCGAAGGCCTCGGCGGCGGCCTGGTACGCCGTCTTCGGGTCGGCGTCCTGCAGCAGCGCCTGCTCGCCCGAGTCCTCGAACGTGCCGTCGGGCGCGGGCGGCGGCACCAGCGACCGCACCAACTGGTGGATCCGCACCAGCCGTTGCTCCTTGACCTCGTCGGTCTCGTCCGAGCCGACCGCCGCCACCCCCTCGTCGATGAGCCGGCCGAGGTCCGTCACCGTCTGCTGCTGCGCCGGGTCGGCGAAGCCCTGGACCAGCGACGCGGCGATGTCGGCCCCGGAGACGGCCGCCGTTCCGGCGCTGAGGTCCACCACGGCACCGTCCCCGGCCTGCGGCGCGGCGGCCGCCACCGGCGGGGTGGCCGGCGTGGGCGGGAACCAGAGCGAGGGCCAGTAGACGCCCGCGAATCCGACCGTGCCGAGGCTCGCCGCGTCGCTCACGGCCTCCCGGATCAGCGGGAACATCGCGTCGTAGAGCTCGCGGGCGCTCTGCTGGGCGGTGCCCCATCCGTGGCTGAAGACGAACAGGTCCTGCACCCCCTCGGCGGTGACCTGGTCGAGGAAGTCCGCCGCCGCGGGGGCGGTCAGCAGCCCCTGCGCGTCGAAGGTGACGTCCCACACGGGCTCGTTCGTCGGCAGTCGTCTCATCGCGCGTGACCTTTCGGGTGGCCGTTCGGGTGGCCGTTCGTCAGACATTCGCCAGCATCCGCATCAGGTCCACCAGCCCCGCCCCCTGCGCGTAGCGCTCCCGGCCGAGGTCGGTGGCGGAGGCGGTGAGCAGGCTCTTGACCTGCTGCGGCCGGCCGATGAACTCCGGGCGGGCGGAGAGGAAGGCCGCGATCACACCCGAGACGTGCGGCGCCGCCATCGAGGTGCCGGACTGCTCGGCGTACGTCAGCAGGCTCGCCGGCAGCGGGTCCCCCGGGGCCGGGGTCAGCCCGGCGGTGGCCCGGACCTTGCCGCTGGCCGCCGAGGCGATCCACTCGCCGGGCGCCACGACGTCGGGTTTCATCCGCCCGTCGAGCGTCGGGCCCTTTCCCGAGGTCCACGTGACGCCGAACGCGTGCGGGGCCTCCCGGTGGGTGGAGCCGACCGCGATGCAGTCCTCGGTGTGCGCCGGTTCGGTGATCGAGCCCATGACGGCCGAGGTGTCGGCGGTGTCCCGGGACGTGCTCCGGGCGCCGAAGTTGCCGGCGGAGACCACCACGACCACGCCGGAGGCGACCACCTGGCCCACCGCCTGACACAGCGGCGACTGGCCCGCGGCGTACTGGTCGGGCCGCCACTCGCAACCGAGACTCATGTTGACGCCGTGCACCCGCAGCACCGCCGGGTCCACGTTGACCTCGGTCCGCAGGTAGGTCAGCGCGCGGATGACCGCGCTGGAGGACGTCACGTAGGTGCCCTGGCTGCTGAGCCTCATCACCTTGATGCTGACCAGTTCGCAGGCCGGCGCCATCCCCGACAGCCGATCCGCTCCGGCCCTGGCGACGAACCCGCCGTCCCCGGGCTCGTCCGGCGTGGCCACCCGCGGCGTCATGCCGTCCGGGGTGCAGCCCGCGATGATGCCGGCGACGTGCGTGCCGTGCCCGCTGTCGTCCACGAGCGGCGACGCCGGGGCCCCGGCCGCCGCCCCGCCGGGCGGCTGCGCCACGGGGTCGGCCGGGTTCACCAGGAAGCTGAAGTCCCGGTGCAGGCCGCTGGTCCGCCCCTGCGGTAAGTCCTCGCCCCGCCCCTCGGCGGCGAGCTCCAGCCCGGAGAAATGCGGGTGGGTCGCGTCGATGCCGCTGTCGATGACCGCCCAGACGATCCCGCTCCCGCGCGCGTCGTAGGCGCGCCAGGCGGCGTTGGCCTTCACCGTGGGTGCGGAGCGGTCGATCTGCGGGTGCAGCAGGTAGTCCGGCCACACCCGGAAGACGGTCGGCGGTCGCCCGGTGCGGGCGGCGGAGCGGCGGTCGTCCTCCACCAGTTCGCCGAGGTCCGCCCGGGACAGGACGGTCTGGTACAGCTTCGGCGCGACCAGTGCGAGCCCCGGGGGCACCTCGGGCTGCACGTGGCTCCCCGACGTGACCTCGTCGGGCCACTGCCCGCGGGACCGTCCCGCGTAGCGCTCCCAGAGCGCGTAGAACTCGTCGCGGACCACCTGCAGCCCGCCGGGGTAGCGCAGGTTCAGCTCGATCAGCATCGGCACCTGCTCCTGCGGGTCGACCTCCTCGACGGCCCTGAGCACGAGCCCCGGCGGGGAGCCGGGCTCGCTCCCGGGCGCGGGCCCGGGCCGGGAGAGGTCGAGGTCGCCCACGATGGGCGAGCGGAAGGGGCTCTCGGGCTCGTACGCCATGGCCGTCCCTACAGCCCGCTCGGCCAGGTGTAGCCGCTCGGCACCTGGACGCCGGCGTCCTCCGCGGCCGTGCCGTAGACCAGGGCGATCTCGTCGTGGTCGTGCAGCAGGAGCGCGGCCGGATCGCCGTCGGCCTGCTTGCCGTTGACGTAGGTCTTCAGCGTGTGGGTGGCATCGGTCTTCAGGCCGCCGAGGTGGTCGGCGGAGGCGGAGACCTGCCATTCGGTGAGGAACTGCCCGAGGCTGAAGTCCGCGTGCACCGGCGACTCGACGTGGATGATGCCGGTGGTGTCGTGGGTGTGCAGCGGGCTGATCTGCTGGGCGGCCTCGTCCACGCCGATCTGCGCCGGCACCTCGACGGGCTTGCCGTCGGCCAGGACGTCCAGGTGGGTGTGGATGTGCAGCGCCGAGCCCTCCGTGCCGAGCATCGGCAGCCCGGCCGCCGCCACCGCGGCCGCGACGTCGCTCGGCGCGTCCCACGGCGGCAGCGTGGTGCGGCCCTCGGCCGTGATCCGCGGCTGTGCCGGGATCCCGTGCGAGGAACCGGACGAGCCCTGGTTCGTCGCGATCACGGCGGCGATCCCGCCGACCGCCGCCAGGGCGACCAGGCCGATCGTGCCGCGCACCAGCCAGCGCCGGCGCCGCTCCCGGCGGGCTTCCGCGGCCCGGAAGGCCGCCGTGTGGGCCCTGCGGTCGGCCGGATCCGGCTTCCGCCCCGGTTCTCGCTCAGACATCCGTACGGACCTCCTCGCGCGCGGCGGTGCCGCTCGACACCGCTCCATCAGCCTGACAGAGGCGGATGCGATCGGCTCGTCGAGGACCACCGGAGCCGTCCCGGATTCCGCACCGGAATCCGCGCACGCCTATTGACTCCCAGTCCAACAGTGGCGATTCTCATCACACCGAGTGCGCGGTCCATGACAGCCGGCCCGGAAGGGTCGGTCCGCGCCCCGGACGGGCCCGTGCGTGGCCGCGCCACCCCCTCACCTCGGACACGGGTGGTGACCATGCACCGACTTCCCCACGGCAGACGCGGATTCGTCGCACTGCTGGCCGCGCTCCTCACCCTCGCCGCCATGGCGCTCGCCGGTCCGGCGCCCGCCGCGCCGGGCGGGACGGACTGGTGGAACCCGACCGCACGCCCCGCGCCCGACTCGCAGATCGGCGTCACGGGCGAACCGTTCCGCGGGACCGACGCCCAGGGGCGGGTCCGGGGCTTCGTCGACGCGCACGACCACATCATGGCCAACGAGGCGTTCGGCGGGCGGCTGATCTGCGGCAAGTCCTTCTCCGAAGCCGGGATCGCGGACGCGCTGAAGGACTGCCCCGAGCACTACCCCGACGGCTCGCTCGCCATCTTCGACTTCATCACCAAGGGCGGCGACGGCAAGCACGACCCGGTCGGCTGGCCGACCTTCAAGGACTGGCCGGCCCACGACTCGCTCACCCACCAGCAGAACTACTACGCCTGGATCGAACGGGCCTGGCGCGGCGGCCAGCGGGTGCTGGTCAACGACCTGGTCACCAACGGGGTGATCTGCTCGGTCTACTTCTTCAAGGACCGCAGCTGCGACGAGATGACCTCCATCCGCCTCCAGGCGCAGAAGACGTACGAGCTGCAGGCCTACATCGACACGATGTACGGCGGGCCGGGCAAGGGCTGGTTCCGGATCGTCACGGACAGCGCGCAGGCCCGCGAGGTCATCGAGCAGGGCAAGCTGGCCGTCGTCCTCGGCGTGGAGACCTCCGAGCCCTTCGGCTGCAAGCAGATCCTCGACGTCGCCCAGTGCAGCAGGGCCGACATCGACCGCGGCCTGGACGAGCTGTACGGGCTGGGCGTGCGCAGCATGTTCCTCTGCCACAAGTTCGACAACGCGCTCTGCGGGGTGCGCTTCGACGAGGGCGCGCTCGGGACGGCGATCAACGTCGGGCAGTTCCTGTCGACCGGCACCTTCTGGAAGACCGAGCAGTGCGCCGGGCCGCAGCACGACAACCCGATCGGCCTCGCCCCGGCGCCCGAGGCGCAGCAGCAGCTCCCGGCGGGGGTCACGGTGCCGGCCTACGCCGACGGCGCCCAGTGCAACACGCGCGGGCTGACCGACCTCGGCGAGTACGCGGTGCGCGGGCTGATGAAACGCAAGATGATGCTCGAAGTCGACCACATGAGCGTCAAGGCGGCCGCGCGCTCGTTCGACATCCTGGAGTCGGAGTCCTACCCGGGTGTGATCTCCTCGCACAGCTGGATGGACCTCGACTGGATCGAGCGGGTCTACAAGCTCGGCGGCTTCGTCGCCCAGTACATGAACGGCGCCGAGGCGTTCAGCGCCGAGGCCAAGCGGACCGAGGCGCTGCGCGACCAGTACCACGTGGGGTACGGCTACGGCACCGACATGAACGGTGTCGGCGGCTGGCCCGGCCCGCGCGGGGCGGACACCGCCAACCCGGTGCGCTACCCGTTCCGCAGCGCCGACGGCGGGTCCCTGATCGACCGCCAGACCACCGGCTCGCGCACCTGGGACATCAACACGGACGGCGCCGCCCACTACGGCCTGGTGCCGGACTGGCTGGAGGACATCCGGCAGGTCGGCGGCCAGGGCGTGGTCGACGACCTCTTCCGCGGCGCCGAGTCCTACCTCACCACGTGGGGGGCCGCCGAGCGGCACCGGTCGACGGTGAACCTGGCCGCGAACCGCCCGGCCACGGCCAGCACCACCGAGTGGTGGAACCCGTTCGTCAGCTTCGCGCCCGGCCGGGCGGTGGACGGCGACCCGGGCACCCGCTGGGCCAGCGAGTGGAGCGACGACCAGTGGTTCCAGGTCGATCTCGGTTCCACCGGCCTGGTCGGCCGGGTCACGCTGGACTGGGAACGCGCCTACGGGCGGGCGTACCGGATCGAGGTCTCCACCGACGGGAGCACCTGGCGGTCGGTGTGGTCCACCACGACCGGGGACGGCGGCCTGGACACCGTACGGTTCCCCGGCGTCCCGGCCCGGTACGTCCGCGTGCAGGGCGTGCAGCGCGGCACCCAGTGGGGGTACTCGCTGCACGAGGTCGGCGTGTACAGCAGCTAGGGCGCGTGTTCGCGCCCCCGTCTGCGGGGCGCGCCGGGGAGCGGGCGGCCGGGCGGCACCGGAGGGTCGGTGCCGCCCGGCCGCGTCGGGTCAGTCGAGGACGACGACCATCTTGCCCAGGGCCTGGCCGGCCTCCATCACCCGGTGGGCCTCGACGATCTCGTCGAAGCGGAAGGTCCGGGTGGGGCGGGCGCGGAGTGCGCCGGACTCGACCCGGGCGTAGATCTCGTCCAGTGGAACGTCCGAGAGGGGGAAGGCCGGGGTCCCCAGGACGAAGGCGCTGCCGAAGAAGCTGAGCCGGACGCCGCTGGGCAGGTCGGCGATCGGGTCGAAGTCCGCCACGGGGGCGAATCCGCCGAGGAAGCCGACCTGGCAGACCCGGCCGCGCGGCGCGACGGTGCGCAGCGAGTCACGGAGCACCGTGTTGCCGACGACGTCCAGCAGCGCGTCGACGGCGAGGCCCCTGCGTTCGGCCTCCGTGGCCAGCCGCCCGTCGTCGATGAGCACCTCGGAGGCCCCGAGGTCCTTGAGCAGGGGCGCGTGTGCGGGGTTGCGGGTGGTGGCGAGCACCGTTGCGCCGTGGTGGACGGCCAGGTTGACGGCGGCCTGCCCGAGCGAGGAGGTCGCGCCGCGGACCAGCAGGGTCTCCCCGGCGCCGAGGGCGAGGTTGCCGTGCAGGGCGCTGTACGCCGTGGCGTACACCTCGGGCACGGCGGCCAGGTCGGCCCAGGGCAGGGTCGAGTCCACGGCCACCACGTTGGTCGCGGGGACGGTGACGAGTTCCGCGTAGCTGCCGTTGCGGGTCCGTCCCATGCCGCCGAGGATCGCCACCACCCTCGTCCCGACCGGGAGTTCACCCGAGGGGTCGGCCTCGACGAGGCCGGCGCACTCGATCCCGGGGACGGCGGCCACCTGACCCCAGGCGCCGCTCCGCATGTACGCCTCGGCGTGGTTGAGGCCGAACGCCTTCACCCGGATGAGGACCTCACCGGCGGCGGGCACCGGGTCGGGCAGTTCCGTGGCGGTGAGGACCTCGGGTCCGCCGTGGGCGGATATGACCATGGCCTTCATGTCCCAACCTCATTCTTGAATAGTCATTCATCTATAGGGCCGACGAAAGGGCCACCGCGTACGGTGGCCCGAGGTGCCGTGGCGTCAGGCGAGCACGGCGAAGGCGTTGTCGACGATCGCCCGCAGCACCGCCCCGTCGGGATTGGCCTTGCCGACGACCATGAGCCCCTGACAGGTCGCGACCAGCAGCTTGGCGCTGCCGCCCGGGTCGAGCGAGGCCCGCACCTCACCCCGGCGCACGGCGTTCTCCAGGGCGTGGGTCATGCACCGCTCCAGACGCGCCAGGTGGCCGCGCACGACCGCGGCCGCCGCGTCGTCCTCGGCGGCGTTCTCGATCGCCGTGTTCACCAGCAGGCAGCCCTGGCGCCCCTCGGGGCTGAGCAGGTCGCGCACCAGCCCGTCGAAGTAGCCGCGGACCTCCGCCACCGACGCACCCGCCGCTTCCAGCTCGCCGAGCTTGCGGGGCACGACCAGCTTCGAGTAGCGCTCCAGCGACTGGACGAAGAGCGCGCGCTTGCCACCGGGGAACGCGCCGTAGATGCTGCCGGGCTTCACGCCCGTGGCCTTCACCAGGTCCTCGATGGACGTCGCCCGGTACCCGCGTTCCCAGAACCGCAGCATCGCCTGGTCGAGGACGGTCTCGGGGTCGAACTCACGGGGCCTGGGCATGGGGGAACCATATCTGAATACTCATTCAAGAACAACGGCCCCGGCGACGACGACACCGGTCTTGACCCCTCACGTCGTGATCACCCGGGCAGCACCGGGCTCCCGGGGCGCTCCGCCGGCACCGGCCGCCCCAGCGGGAGCAGGTACTGGACGGGCTCCTCGATGTCGTCCAGGCCGAGGAGTTCGTGGGCGAGGTCGTCCTGGAGGCCACCGAGGGGGGTGGTGCCCAGGCCGTGGGCCGCCGAGGTGAGCAGCAGGTTCTGGGTGAGGTGGCCGGCTTCGAGGAGGCCGAGGCGCAGGGCCCGCAGCCCGTAGCGGCGGCGCAGCAGGGCGAGGTCGAGGTAGACGACGAGGACGGCGGGGGCGCTCCCGATGTCGATCGCCGCCGGGTCGCCGGCCGGGCGGGAGAGGTAGGAGGAGAGAGCCTTGAGGTCGTCGAGCTCGGGCGGCGGGCCGATCGGGCGCAGGCTGCGGTGCTCCGGCAGGCACTCGTAGGTGCCGGCGGGCAGGCCGTCGACGGCGAGGGCGACCAGCCGCAGGCGCACGGTGTGCAGGGCGCCCGCGCTCGGGTACGGGCGGTGGCCGGTGCCCTCGCCGTCGGCGAAGGCCGGCCACAGCAGGCCGCCGAGGGTGGCGGCGGTGAGCGGGCCGGTCAGCGGGCCGCGGCTGGAGCGGCGGGTGAGCAGCGCGTCGGCGAGGGTGACCGGCGGCAGCGGGTCTGCGGGCAGCGGGACGTCGCCGGGCCGGGGCCGCTGGGCCGGGACGGGCGGCAGGTCCCGCAGGGTGGTGTCCTCGGTGCGGCCGATCTGGAACTTGCTGCGTTCCAGGTACTGGTGGTCCGGCGCGTGGTGGTCCGCGGGGAAGAAGGTGAACGGCTGCTCGGTCTCCAGCAGCGTCCGGGCGGCGAGGCGGCAGACCGCGCGCTCCTCGTCCGGGCCGACGCCGAGCCGGTTGAACAGCATGTGCAGCTGCGAGGCCCAGACCCAGGCGAGGCGTTCGGCCGGCTCCGGGGCCCCGGCGGCCCGCATCCGGGCGGCGGCGGCGGCGACCTCGGCGGCCCAGTCGCCCAGCCACGGCGCGGCCGTTCCCGAGCCGAGGGCCGCACGCAGGGCCCGGGCACGCCCGGCCAGGGCGTCGCGCTGCCGGGCGAACACCGTGTTGACCTGGGTGTGGACGGCGGCGCCGGGCAGCGCCCGGTACTCGGTGACCCAGCGCCAGGAGGCGGCTTGGCGGCGCAGCCAGCGCGAGGCGGCGAGTTCGTCGAGGCCGAGCGCGTGCGCGGTGGTGTGGGCGAGGTCGAGGGCGATCGGCAGGCGGGAGCCGGGGGCCGCGTCCAGCGCGCGCAGGGCGTGCACGGCGGTGCGGGTGGAGCGGGTGAACAGCTCCTCGGCGATCGGCAGCAGGGCCGGGCCGCCGTAGCGCTCGGTCTCGGGCACGTACGGCACCTCGGTGACCTCGCCGTGCCGCGCCGCCCAGGGCTCGTCCAGGGGGGTGCGGCGGGTGGCGAGCCGGGTGAGCTCGGCGGCGAGGGACGCGGGCGGCGCGCCGGGGCCGCGGAGGCGGATCCGCAGGTGGGGGCCGCCCTCGCCGTAGCGGATGAAGAACCAGTCGGTGTCGGCGAGCCCGTCCATCAGCGGGGCGAGGTCGGCGGTGACGAAGGCGTCCGCCTCGTGGGCGGGCAGGGGCAGCGCGAGGTGCAGGCTGTGCCAGCCGGTCGGGGGTGCGGCGTGGCCGGTGGGCGGCCGGTGGGCGGTCATCACGTCCTGCATGGTCATCGTGTCCTTCCCGGACGGCTGGAGGGCTGGAGGGCTGGAGGGCTGACGGGCTGACGGGCTGACGGGCTGACGGGCTGACGGGCTGACGGGCTAGGGGAACGGGTGCGGGTGGAGCGGCAGTTCGTCGTGGCGCAGCGGGCCCGGGGTGCGGCCGAGCCGGTACGGGACCTCCAGCAGCCGGGGCAGGCCCCGGGTGCGGCGGTTGACGTGGCCGAAGGTCATCGGCAGCGTGCCGGGCACGATCACCTTGGCGCAGTGCAGGCCCAGCCGGTCGCGGACGCCGGGCTCGTCCTGGGTGACCACGACGACTTCCAGGCCCTCGCCGGCGAGCCTGCGCACGGTGTGCTCCAGCAGCTCGGTCAGGTCGGCGACCGGTGCGGGGGCGCCGGGCCAGCGCTCGGCGGGGGGCACCGGCGGCGGGCCGGCGAACAGGAAGTCCAGCCGGGGCTGCGCCTCGGGCAGGGCGTTGAGACCGACGTGGTCGTCCAGGGTGACGACCAGGTCGGGCCGGTCCAGCAGCTGCCGCAGCCGCTGCGGGTCGCGCGGGCCGCCCGGGGCGGTGGAGCGGTGCGGGGCCTCCTGGACGTTGGTGACCACCTCGGCGACGGCGGAACGGATCGCCGTCAGCGGGTCGTGGTGGGCGCCCGCCGCGAGGAAGGTGCGCGGGGTGTCCGGGTGGCCGCCGTGGTGGCGGCAGAGGGCGATCACGGCGGGGATGCCGAGGTCGTTGGTGGCGTCGAGGAGGGTCAGCCGGTAGCCGAACAGCCGGGCCCGGGCGGCCAGGTCGGCGACCTGCGGGTCCTCGGTGGGGACGGCGACGCCGGGCAGCGGGGTGCCCGCGTACCAGGCCATCAGGAAGGCGTCGCGCTCGGCGACCTCGAACAGGCCGTAGAGCGCGGCCTCCTGGGGGCTGTTGCCGAGTCCGCAGCCGTTCGAGGACTCGTAGACCACGCGGGGGCGGTCGCGGGCCGGCAGGTCCCAGTAGGCGACGTGCTCGGGGACGGCGACCGGACGGCGGTGGGTCAGCGACCAGCCGTGCACCCAGTCGAGTTCCAGGTCCGGGGTGTACGGGACGGTGGTGGCGGCGGGGTGCCCGTGGTGGCCGGGGTCGGGCAGGCCGAGCCGAGCGGGGTCGAGGACGGCGTCGCGGCCGAGGTCGCGCCGCAGGCCGGCGAAGGCGGCGCGCAGGACGGTCCGGCGCCCGAGCGGCCGCATGCCGGCGTACCGCTCCACGGCCTCGAACAGGGCCACCCGCTCGCTGGAACGGAAGTCCTCCGCACGTCCGTAGCCGCCGTCGTCGACCGTCCGGCCGTCGGTCGCCCAGGCGGTGGTGAGGGCGAACGCCGAGTCCTCGGTGCGGAACAGCCGGCGGACGGGGCCGAAGCGCTCGTCGTGCAGTTCGGCCCGCAACTGCTCGGCGCCCGTACGGTCGTTGGGGCCGCGCAGCACGGCCGGGTCGGGCAGCGGGCGGGGCGTCGCGGGCAGCCGGGCGGCCTCGGCGGTGTCGGCGGGCAGCGGGTGGCAGACGGGGCAGCCGCCGACGGGGCGGACCCGGTGGGTGGACCAGGTGGCGCGGGCGCCGTTCACCAGGTGGACGGTGGCGTGGCCGACGCCGGCCGGCCCCGGTGCGGCCCCGGCGGGGGCCGGCGCTTCGGCAGGGGCGGGTACGGCGGCGGCCGGGTCAGATGCTCCTGCGCGGGCCGGTACGGCTGCGGCCGCCTCGACGGCGAGTGCGGGGGCCGGCACGGCTGCGGCCAGCTCGGCGGCGAGGGCGGCCACCGCGTCGCCGAAGGCCGGGGTGCCGGTGCCCGCGAGCGCCAGTTCGGGGCTCTGCCAGGGCACCCGGCCGCCGGCGGTGGCGAGCCGCTGATACTCGGTGCAGCCGAGGCAGGCGGGGGCGCCGGGGTGCAGGACGGGGCCGACCAGGGTCAGCGCGCCGTCCTCGCGCACCGGCACCAGGCGCACGGGGTGGGCCAGGGCGTGGCGGCTGAGCCGGGCGGCGAGGCCGAGGGTCCACTCGGTGAGGTGGACCACGGCGGTGCCGCCGGTGGTGGCCAGGGCCTGCGCCGGGGTGAGGACGGGGAGTTCGCTCATCGGCCGTCTCCTGAGCGTACGAGTGCGGTGAACCCGCAGCCGTCCAGGGCGTTGGCGAGCGGACGGGCGGCGGGGGTGGCGGCCCGCCACGGGGCGGTGCGCAGGCCGGTCAGGCGGTGCAGGGCGGCGCGCAGGTCCGCTTCGCGGTCGGCGAGTCCGGTGAGCCAGCGGTCGGTCCAGCCCTCGTCCGTCCAGGCGGCCGGGTGGCGTCCGGCGGCGGCGATGGGGGCGGCCGCTCCGGTGAGGGCGGTGTGGTGGGCGGCCGCCAGGCCGCTCCGCCGGGCGAGGAGGCGGGTGAGGGCGGCCAGGGCGGCGTGGGCGACGGCGTCGGCGGGGGTGGCCTCGACGGCTCGGCTCCCTTCGGCCTCGGCAACGAACACCTCTACACCTCTCCCGAACCGACGGGCCGTCAGAGCTGGCGACCGGCCGAGGAGACGGGCCAGCACGGCCCACCAGTGCGCGGCCTGCGGGTGCTCGCGCCAGGCCGACTCCGGCAGCGCGGGTCCGTGCGAGGCGGGTCCGTCCGCCGCGGCACGGTCGAGGGCCGCCGCGCGCAGGGCCCGGCCGAGGGCGTGCTCCGGGTCGGCGCCCACCACCGGGGCCGCTCCCCCGCCGACGGCCGCCAGGTGGAGTTCGGCGGACCGGCAGGCTGCGGCCAGCCGGGCGAGGTCCGTCCGGGCGGCGCCGGCCACCAGGGCGCCGGACGGCGTGGCACAGGAGACCAGGGCGACGGGCAGTTGGGGCAGGTCGCCGGGCGACGGCGCGTCGAGGACGCCCAGCCGTGGATCGCCCAGGGCGGTCACCCGGCGGAGGGCCTCGACGAGGTCCGTGGGCGGTTCGGCGGCACCGCCCGCGCCCGCCGCCCACGGATGGTGCTCGGCGCGCGTCGGGCGGGCCTCGGCGAGCAGGACGGCGGGGCGACCTGCGAGCAGGCGCGGGTCGTCGCCCGGCTCGCCCGGGTCCGGCAGGCCGGCGACCGCGCACAGCAGCCGCTGGGCGGCCGCGGCGGCGAGCAGGACGGGCAGCGCGGCGGGGTGTCCGGCGCCCGGGTCAGCGTCGGTGCCGGGACCGGCGCCGGAGTCGGTGCCCAGTCGGGCCGCGAGGGCGGCGGCGTCCGCCCGGGTGCGCGCCGGGTCGGCGGGCTCGGTGACGAACCCGCCGTCCGCGCCGCACTGCACCCCGACCGCCACCGGCGGGGCGCCCGCCGAGGCCACCACCCGCCCGGCCGGCAGCCCGGCGTCGGCGACCACCGCCGGTGCGGCCGTCCCGCCCCGGGCGAGGGCACGGGCCACCGCGCGGGCCAACGGGCCGTCCGGGTCGGCGGCGGCCACCACCGGGCGGGCGGCCGCGAGGGCCGCCGCCGCGCCACCCGGCTCCGCCGCCACCGCGCCCGGCCAGAGCGGCAGTCGGGCGCCGCTCGGGTGGTCCACGATCAGGTCGTGCTCGCGCAGCCGGGCGGTGACGGTGGCCAGCGCCGCCGCCACCTTCGGCTCGGGGACCGGCGCCGCCGGGTCCGCACCGGGCGCGAGCCGGGCGTCGAGCAGCTTCCACAGCGCGGGGAGCGCGCGGCTGCCCTCCAGGGTGAGGCTGCTGCCGCGCCCGCGCAGGTGCAGTCCGTCCCGGAGCCGGGTCACCGCCACGCCCGGGCGCAGGTGGGGCCGTACGGCACCCCCCTGCGGACCCCCGGCCCGGCCGGTCACGCGGCGCCCTCCACGGCGGCGATGACCTCGTCCACCCGGTCCTGCCAGCGGTGCCCGGTGAGTTCGGGCACGGTGCGGACCACCAGGTGCGCGGCGAGGTAGCGCTCCACCGGCCGGACGTCGCAGATCGCGAACAGCCGGTACAGGCCGTTGGTGCAGGCCCGGTAGATCAGGTAGTCCGGGCGGGTCCACATCGTGCCGCCGGGGTCGGAGCGGTGCAGCAGCCAGTGGAAGTCGCTGTAGCGGGTGCGCAGGGCGAAGTCCCAGCGGGCGGCGGTCTCCGGGTCGCCGACCGCGGCCGCGCGTGCCCGGTACTCCTCGCGGCTGCCGCCGAGGTCGATCCCGGCCGCGTGGCGCCGCTCCGCGAGCGCCCAGGCGGTCGCCGACCAGTGCGCCCAGTCCCGCTCCCAGCCGCGCGCGCCGCCGTCGGTGATCCGGCCCACCAGTGCGGTGACGGCGCCGCCGACGCGGTCCCAGCGCCGGTCGAAGGCGGCCCGCAGGCTGCCGTCCGGGTCCTCGTGGACGAGGAAGTCCTCCAGGTGCGAGACCATCGAGTAGTGCCCGCCGATCAGCCCCTCCGGGTGCGCGGCGGCGTGGGCGGCGAGCGCCGACACCACCAACTGGACGCGGGCCTCGGAGGCGTCGCCGTGCGCGCCGAGGAAGTCGCACCCCGCGCCGATGGCGGGCAGGCCCAGCCGCATCAACTCGTCGCGCAGGGCGGCGGATCCGGCTCCCAGCAGGGCGTTCAGCGCTTCCCCGGCGGACGGGTCGACGGGCAGCACGCGCACGGTGTTGTCCGGCACCAGCGGTCCGTACGGCGGCGCGATCAGCTCGATCCGTCCGGCGACGGCGGCCTCGGCCAGCAGTTGCCCGTCCGTCCGGTCGGCGACCGACGGGTGCGCCGCCGTCCAGGCCCGCAGCCCCTCGGCGGCCCGCTCGGCCGCGGCGGCCACCCGCGCCCCCGGGCCGCGCAGCCGCAGCCGCAGGTGCGGCCCGAACCGCCAGTGCCGCTCGACGTGCGCCTCCAGCCCGTCCGCCGCCGCCTGCCGGGCGGCCGGCAGCACGGCTTCGCGCAGCGCGCGGGCCTTGACGGGCTGGTAGTAGGTCAGGACCACATCGCGGGTGGTCACGGCCTCACGGCCGTCGGCCAGGTCACTCATCGGACGCCTCCTCGGCAGTGCGGAGCGGGACGGGGGAAGGGCTGGGGAACGGACTCGCACCCGGGGGCGGGCCGCCGGCTTCCGCGGCACCGTGCCGCGGGCCGCCCGAGGGCCGGCCGGCCCACGCGTGCGACGGCGCCCGGGTCACGGGGTTCCCTCCTCGGGGCCCGTGGCGCCCGCCCGTCCGGGCCGGTAGGTCTCCGCCACCAGCTCGACCGTCCGGGTCGGCTCCGCCGCGCCGGCGATGGCGGGCAGCGCCTCCTCCAGCACCACCCCGTTCGGGTACCGGGTCAGCCACTTGGCGAGGTGGCACAGGTGCAGGGGGTTGCCGAGGTCGACGGGTTGGGGCTTCGGCGCCCGCAGGTGGGCCACGAAGGCGTCGGCGGGTGTGTCCGTGGTGGCGGCGGCCGGTACGGGGTGGAGGAACAGCTGTTCGGGGAGGCCCAGCAGGGCGCGCCAGCGCGCGGTGGCCCCGGCCGGGATCCCGTCGGTGCCGGGGTCCGCGGCGAGGTCGGCGCGCAGGGCGTCGAGGACGGCCGGCGGCAGGTACCAGCGGCGGCGGGCGAGGACGACGTGGCGGTGGCGCAGGCGCGGGGTGCCGGTGACGGTGCCGCCGGGCGCACGGAGGGCGGTGCGGGGCAGCAGCGGGCGGAAGTCGACGACGCCGTTGGGGTGGTCGGCGAGCAGCGGGGCGAGCCGTTGGGGCAGCATGACCGGCGCGAGGAAGCCGAGGTAGAGGACGTCCAGCAGTTCGCCGGTGCTCCGCAGGCGGAAGCGGAGCTGGTCGGAGGCGGGATCGTGGACGAGGTCGAGGTCGGCTTCGACCAGGTTGGTCCACCGCCGGTCGGGGCCGATCTCGTCGGCGAGCAGCAGGGGGTGGAGGTTGGCGTTGAAGCCGCCGACCGGCCGGATCTGGGCCGCGCGGGCTCCCTCGCCGAGGCCGCGGCGGATCTGCCGGGTGACGTCGGCGGCGGCCCGCGGTGTGGTGGCGTCGAGGAACCGGCTGGCGAAGCGCCCCCAGCCGCCGTAGACGTGGTTGACGCACAACAGGCCGTCGGTGGGGTCGGATTGGACGAACCACGAGTAGCTGAGCGGCCGGGCCGCGGTCCAGTCGGGCAACCGGGCGGCCAGCGCCCGGACCCGCTCGGCGGGAAGGACGATCTCGCCGTCCGCCTCCGGTACGGCCGCGAACTCGGCCCGCAGGGCGGCCAGTTCGTCCGGTACGGCGATGGCGGACCAGGCCTGGGCGGCATCGGCGGCGAACTCCCACGGTGTGCCGCAGACCCCGCCGACGCCGTAGCGGGCGACGAACCGGTCGCAGGCGGCCCGTCGCATCAGGTGGCCGTGGTCGAACAGCTCGGCCAGCGCGGTGAGTTCGGCGAGCGCTGCGCGGTCGGCCCGGCTCGGCCGGCGCTGCGGCGGCGCGGGCGCGTGGACGTCCTCGCTGAGGACGGTGAGCGGTGCGGCCTCGGCGGGGACGGGCCGGCCGGCGGCGGCGAGCACCCGGTGCCAGGCGTCGGCGAGCGCGGCGAGCAGCGCGGGGCGGCGTTCGCCCGGCGCGTCCTCCAACTCGGCGGTCCGGTCCGCCAGGTGGTCGACCAGGGCCACGATCGCGGTGTCCTCCGGCCACTGCCGGAGCCAGTGGGCGAGGCTGCGCAGCGGCTGCGGGTCCTGCGGGTCGACCGGGTCGGTGGGCACCAGCAGGCGGGCGGTGCGGAGCTGGCCGACGAAGCGGTGCACGACGGGGTCGTCCTCCGGGCGGCGGAGGGCGGCGGCGAGGCGGGTGGCGAGGCGGTCCGGGGTGTCCGGGGTGTCGGCGAGCGAGGCGAGCAGCGCCAGTTCGGGCCGGTCGGCCAGCTCGACCTCCTCCTCGCGGGTGACGAGGTAGCGGCCGCCCGCGAACACCACCTCGCTGCGGGCGTAGTGGGCACGGCCGTCGGCGACGCGGGCGGCCCCGGTCATCCGGTGCGGCAGGGTGCGGCTGCGCCGGGGGTCGTCGAGCAGGGCCTGGACGAGCGCGGCGACCAGCGTCCGGTTCTCCCGGACCACCGCGTACGGGGGCACCGGTGTTCCGGTGGGCGCGTCCGGCGTGGCGTTCGGCGTGGCGTCCCCTGCGTGCCCGTCCGGCGTGGCGTTCGGCGTGGCGTCCCCTGCGTGCCCGTCCGGCAGGCCGTCGCCCGAGGACCAGCCGACCGAGGTGAACCAGGTGAGCGGGCTGGTCTTGGTGGTGGCCCGCAGCGCGTGGCGCAGGACGGCGGCTTCCTCCTTGCGGGCGCGGGCCGGCCGCTCCCCCGTCGAGCCGGCCGCGCGCGCCGTGTTGGCGACCGCGCGCAGCAGGTCGGCGCTGGTGAGGGCGACGGCCCGGGTGAAGGCGGGCGCGCGGCAGAGTTCGGCGAGGGCGGCACGTTCGGCGGCGAGCGCGGGCGGGACGGCGTCGGCGAGCGCGGCGAGCAGCCGGGCGCGGCGCTGCCGCAGGTCCAGCCAGTCGGCGAGCCGCGGGACGCGCTGCGGCAGGTCGCCGAGCCGGTCGAGCTGAGCGGCGCGGGGCGGGCGTCCGTTGTGCAGGTCGCGGCGGAGCGGGAGCACGATCCGGCGGTGGAACTCCTCGTCGTGCCCGGTGCGACTGTCGTACAGGTCGTCGCAGAGGTCGGTCCGCAGGGCCGCCTCCGCGGCTTCGACGGCGCCGAGTTCGGCGAGCAGGCTCCGTACGGCTGCCGACGGTGCGGACTGTGCGGGCCGGGCGAGCACGGTGGCGCGCACCAGGGCGTGGCGGGCGGTGTGGGCGACCGGTGCCGGCACGGGTGCGGGGACCGGGCGGAGTACGGGACGCGGCAGGGCTCGGTTCGGCATGGCGGCTCCCTCCGACGGGCCTGGGCGGTGCACGGCAGGAACCCGGCGCGTCCGCGCGAACGCGCCGGGTTCGAAGTTGTTGCGCTGGTGGTGCGGGGCGGTACGGGGCGGTACGGGGTGGTCCGTTGGGGCCGGCTCTCAGAAGGTGTCGAGGACCGGCGGGTGCGGCGCGCCACAGGAGGACGATCCGCAGGAGGTCGAGCTGGGGCCGCCGGAGGCGCCGGTCTCGGGCAGCGCGACGGTGTCGCGCAGCGAGGTGACGGTCAGCTCCCCGAGGTCGAGGCCGTCGAGGGCGAGGATGTCATCGAGCGCGAGCGTGCCCTGTGTACGGTCGGACATGAGGTCTCCCTTGGTTCTCGAACGAGGCTTGCAGGACAGTGCTGTGACGGATCGTGAACTGATGGATCATCAGGAAAGCGGGGCGACCATGGTCTCCGGCTGGGCGCAGGAGGACGAGCCCTGGCAGGAGCAGGAGCCCCAGGACGCGCCGTTCTCCGGCAGTGCGACGGTGTCGCGCAGCGCGGTGACGTTCAGCTCGCTGAGGTCGAGGTCCTGGAGGTCGAGAGCGTTGTCGGACATGGCGGACTCCCTTGAGGTGGCAGGCCGTGCCGGATGATCCGGGACGGGTCTGCGAAGCGGGTGCTGTGGGATGTGCCGGGCCCCCCGTGGGTGCGTCGGTCGAGGGTCACTCGAACCCTGCTGTCGCGCCGCCCGAGGACGACTCTAGGCCTCGGGAACCCGCCGCCGACATGGCCGACGGGGCGTTTGGCCGGTAGTCCGTGCCCCCACGGCGCATCGCCACCGCCTCTTCAGCGGCGCTTGAGCGATCCGCCAGCGACCTGCGATGTTTCGCCCTCGAACACGACCTGACACCTCATCGAGAAGGTGTCCTGGGGCAGGCACGGAAAAGCGGGTGCGGTTGATCCGCACCCGCTCCACTGATTGATCGTTCCGCTGCGATTCCGCCGTGCCGGGGCGCCGGGGGCCCGGATCCGACAGGGGCTGTCGGGGCTGGGCCCCCGGGGCCGCAACCGGTGACGCGCCCGTGGGTCAGGCCGCGCGGCCCGCGCAGACCGCATGGACGGTGAGCACCTGGGGCGCGGTGCCGGTGTTCTTGGCACTCGCCGACCAGGCGCCCCCGGTGCTCGGGTCGGCGGTCCCGGTGGCGGCGGAGCTCTTGATGTCCCAGGAGGAGCCGGCATCCGTCGCGAGGCCACCGCCCGTGACCACCGTCCCCGTCGGGCACCGCGCACTTGCGGTGGCGAGCTCTCCGGGCTGGGCGGCGACGGACGAGCTGACGGTCTGGCGCGCCGGCAGGCCACCGGCGCTCGACGACGGCGTTGCTTCCGCTCCGGAAGCGGACTGGCTGCAGCCGGTGTTCTGGTTGCCGGTGGACGGGCTGCCTTGACTCACCAGTCCTCCGGGGATGCACGCGACGGTGAGGGCGGGGGTGTTGAGGAGACCGAGGCCGAGCAGTCCGCCGTCGCCCTGGGCGTGAGCGGCGGTACCGCCCAGGAGAGCGGCTGCTGCAACGGCGGCGCACATGGCGCTGATCTTCCCGAATGACTTCACGGGCTGTCCTTACCTGGTGGGCGAGCGATCGGTGCGGTGGCACCCACTCGCCTGCTGATCGGGCCACCAGCAGGATGCCGATCCCGGGGATCACTCCGTCGTCTGCCACACCCGACCCGGGGAAGGCTTCGCTCGTTCAGCCCGTGCCCCCGGCGAGCCGGCCCCGGGACGACTCAGCGCAGCGGAAGCAGCCGACGCCGGCCAGGCCGCAGCAGCGGTACACCTGGGCGGGGCGAGGGTGCGGCAGGTGTCGGACGCCTCGGCGGCCAGGGCGGGCAGGTCCTCGTCCCCGTAGCGCAGACCGGCCTGGACCAGCACGGTGCTCCGTGTATCCGTACCGCGCCCGCTCCCGTGCCGGCCCACGGGCCGGGTGGTCCGTCGGGGCGGCCGAACGGCGGGGGTGGGACCTCTGACTGGGGGCCTCATGCCAGCCACCCGCCCAGGGCCGCCCCATGGCTCGGACAGAGCCGGCAACTCTCCTACGACAAAGGGCCGTTCCGTTTGTGGACACCGTATGCGCCCGCGCTCACGCACACGGCACGGGCCGGCCCGGTACCCATCCTTCGGGTACCGGGCCGGCCCGGGCAGCGCGTGACGGCGGGTCAGCGCGCGGCGGTCTTGCGGGTGCGTCGGGACACCGAGTCCAGGACGACGGCGGCGAGCAGGACGGCGCCGGTGATCATGTACTGGATGGCCTGGTTGACGTGGACCAGGTCGAGCCCGGTGATGATCGACTGGATGACCAGGATGCCGAGCAGGGCCGACCAGGTCTTGCCGCGTCCGCCGAACAGGCTGGTGCCGCCGATGACGGCCGCCGCGATGGAGTTCATCAGGACGTTGCCGCCGCCGAGGATCTTGTCCGCGGAACCCTGCTGCGAGGCGATGAACAGACCGCCGAGGGCCGCCATGCCGGCCGAGATCATGAAGACCGAGATCCGGACCCAGGCGACGTTGATGCCCGCGCGGCGGGCGGCCTCCACGCCACCGCCGACCGCGAAGATCTGCCGGCCGTAGCTCGTGCGGCGCAGGACGAAGTCGGTGATGACGACGACGCCGAGGAAGACGAGCAGGGGCAGCGGCAGGCCGCGGTCCTGGTTGAGCATGTAGGCGGCGGTCAGCGCGATGACCGCGAGGACGCCGGTGCGCAGCGCGATCTCGCTCATCGGGCGGGCGGCGAGGCCGGCCGCGCTGCGGCGGCGGGCGTCCATGACCTGCCCGGCGCCGAAGAGCGCGACACCGAGGACGGCGAGGCCCCAGGTGTAGGCGATGTCGCCGTCGCCGAGGAAGTAGGTGTCCAGGTTGGCGAGGACGCCGTCGTTGACGACGTTGACGGTGCCCTTGTCGCCCAGGACGTACTGCTGCAGGCCGCTCCAGGCGAGCAGGCCGGCGAGGGTGACGACGAACGCCGGGACGCCGATCTTGGCGAAGAAGAAGCCGTGCAGGGCGCCGATCGCGACGGCGGCGGCGATGGCGATGAGGCAGGCGAGCCACTCGTTGTAGCCGGAGCGCACGGACAGGACGGCGGCTATCGCGGCGGAGACGCCGGCGACGGAGCCGAGCGAGAGGTCGATCTCGCCGAGGAGGAGCACGAAGACGATGCCGACGGCGATCAGGCCGGGGCCGGCGATCCACTTGGTGATGTTGGTGAGGTTGTCGGCGTTGAGGAAGTCGCCGGTGACGCTCTGGAAGATGACGCCGATGAGGATCAGGCCGAGGACGACGGGCACGGAGCCGAGGTCGCCGTTCTTCATCTTCTGCTTGAACTCGGCGACGTAGCCGGCCAAACCGGCCTCGCGGACGAGCAGCCGGGGGTCGACCGCGGGGGCGGCCGGTGCGGGGGTGTCGGGGGTGGTCTGCTCGGTGGTCACTTCGCTTCCTCCGCGAGTCGTGCCTGGCGGCGGGTGACGGCGTTCTCGGTGGCGCCGGTGATGGCGGAGATGATCTCCTCGTGCGAGGTGTTCGCCACCTCGAAGACGCCGTTGTTGCGGCCCAGGCGCAGGACGGCGACGGTGTCGGCGACGGCCTTGACGTCGGCCATGTTGTGGCTGATCAGGATGACGCCGAGGCCGCGGTCGCGCAGGCGCTCGACGAGGTCGAGGACCTGGGCGGTCTGCTCGACGCCGAGGGCGGCGGTGGGCTCGTCCAGGATGACGATCTTGGGGTCGCCGACCAGGGCGCGGGCGATGGCGACCACCTGGCGCTGGCCGCCGGAGAGGGCGGCGATGGGGATGCGCACGCTCGGGATGCGGATGGAGAGCGTGTCGAGGAGTTCGCGGGCGCGCTTCTCCATGGCGACCTCGTCGAGCGTGCCGAACCGCTTCAGCTCACGGCCGAGGAAGAGGTTGCCGACCACGTCGAGGTTGTCGCACAGCGCGAGGTCCTGGTAGACGGTCGCGACGCCGAGGGCCTGGGCGTCGTGCGGGCGGCCGATGGAGACCGCCTGGCCCTCCCACTCGATCGTCCCCTCGTCGATGGGGTGGACGCCGGCGATGGTCTTCACCAGCGTGGACTTTCCGGCGCCGTTGTCGCCCACCAGGGCCACCACCTCGCCGGCGTGTACCTCCAGGTGCACGTCGGTCAGTGCCTGGACGGCGCCGAAGCGCTTGGAGACCCCGCGCAACGCCAGTACGGGTGCGCCTGTCACGTGAACCATCTCCTTCTTCCCGCGCACGCCGTGATGGTGGGTCGGCGGCCGGTGTGGCCCGCGCGCCGTGCGGAGCGGGCGGGTGAACGTCGAAAAGGGGCTGTCGGGGCGGGCCGGGGCCTGCCGCGCGCTGCGGGCGGTGCTCCCCGGGGAGGCGGGGAGCTCCGCCCGGGCGGTGCTACTTCAGGCCGGCGGTGGCGCAGGCGGCGGCGTAGTCCGCGGTGCAGATGTCGGCGGCCTTGTACAGGCCGTCGGCGATGACGGTGTCGTTGATGTTGGCCTTGGTGACGACCTTCGGGTCGAGCAGCTTGGCCGGGATGCCCTTGTCGGTGGCGCTGTCGACGCTGGCGGTGGCCACGGACTTGACGTCCTTGCCCTGCAGGAGGTCGACGGCCAGCTCGGCGGCGGTGTCGGCGAGCGGCTTGTAGGCCTTGTAGATGGTGTAGGCCTGGTCGCCGTTGACGATCCGCTGGATGGCGTCGAGGCCGGCGTCCTGGCCGCCGACCGGGACCTTGATGCCCGCGCCCTGGAGCTGGGTGATGATGGCGCCCGCCATGCCGTCGTTGGCGGAGTAGACGGCCTGGAAGCCGTCCTTGCCGAGCTGGGTGATCGCGGCACCGATCTTCTGGCCGGCGACGGTGGGCTTCCACTCGCCGGACTGCTCGTAGACGACCTTCTTCACCTTGCCGTCGAGCACCTTGTGCGCACCGGCCTTGAACTGGCCGGCGTTCGGGTCCGCGTCGTCACCGTTGATCATGACGACGTTGGCGTCGGCGGCCTGCGCGCCGAGCGCGTCGACCAGGGCCTGGCCCTGCAGCTCGCCGACCTTCTCGTTGTCGAAGGAGGCGTAGGCGGCGACCGGGCCGGTGGCCAGGCGGTCGTAGGCGACGACCTTCACGCCCTTGGCGGCGGCCTCCTTGACCCAGGACTGGGTGGAGGTGGCGTCGAAGGCGTCCAGGACGATGACCTTCACGCCCTGGGCGATCAGGGTGTCGAACTGCTGCTTCTGCTTGGCGGCGCTGCCCTCGGCGTTGTTGTAGAGCACCTTGCAGTCCGCGCACAGCGCCTTGACCTTGGCCTCGATGAACGGGCGGTCGAAGGACTCGTAGCGGGTCGAGGACGCGTTCTCGGGCAGCAGCAGGCCGATGGACTTGTTGTCGCCGCTCGCGGCGGAGTCCTTCTTGTCGCTGCCGGCCTTGCCGCAGGCGGCCATGGACAGGGCCATCGAGACGGCTGCGGTGGCGATGACGGCGCGACGCATCGTTGCGTTCATGTGGGGGTGCCTCCCTGACGTCGCCGCGACGGTGCGGCGGAGTGGGAGGGAGTCAACCCGCATGTGCCAGATGGAGTCAAGAAGTAAATCCAAGGCCAGAGAAGGCGGGGCCTTTTCGTTATCTTCCTGAACGCATCCATCACCTGAAGGGGGTGCCATGAACACGCAATGCGCCAGCCTCGCGACTATCAGTGACGATGACGGAGTGCAGGCAGGGACTTCGGCGAAGTCTCGACACAGGCCGGGCGCCTACTGCGCCCTGGAGTGACGCCTGGGGCTCGTGCGTTCAAGATGTGTCGACTGAGGTATAGTCCGCAGGTCGGCTGCGGACTTCACGGCGACGGCCCCACCGAAGCGGCATCCCGGGCCGGACCACCCAACGGAGCCGACTCACGCACCCGGCACGGACTCTGACGATTCGTCAGCGGCGGCGCAGGCGGACCGCCCGGCCGCGCAGCCGCGCAGCCGGCGGACTCCTCAGCCGCGCAGCCGGCGGGCCCGGAAGTACTCACGGCCCAGCAGGCGCAGCGCGGCCCCCTTGGCCGGGCTCGCGGAGCGGCGCAGCAGCGCGCCCAGGTCGGCACGGGCGGCGGCACTGACGAGCCCGTCCACCCCGAGGAGGCAGCGGACCATCGGCCGGTGGGCGGCCGGCACCAGTGCGACGACGGCGACGCCCTCGGCGAGGGCGCGGTCGGCCCGGTCGAGCAGCTCGCCGAGCAGCGTCCGGACGGCCGGCAGGTCGCGGGCCCGTTCCAGGTCGGCCCGGGTGACGCCGTGCCGGCGCAGGGTCTCCTCGGGGACGGTCAGCCGGCCCTCCGCCAGGTCCTCGGCGAGGTCGTTGACGAAGTCCAGCCGTTGGGCGGCGTCGATGTAGGTGCGGCAGGCGGCGCGGTAGGCGGCCTGGTCGCCGTCCGGGCCGAGCAGTCCGGCGACGACCATGAAGCCGGGCAGCGAGTACCCGTCCACGTACGCCTGGTACTCCTCCTCGGTGGCGAACCCGGTGAAGTCGAGGTCCGTCTCCGCCGCGGCCAGGAAGTCCAGGACGTGTCCGCGCAGGGCCGGGTGCACGGCGACGCTGTTCAGCAGCGGGCGCAGCTCGGGGTCGTCGGTGCGGTCGGCGTCGAGGCTCCCGGTGACCTCCCGCTGCCAGCGGGCGGACGCCGCCCGGCGCTCGGCGAGCGGGCCGCTGTCGAGCAGGGTGTCGGTGCGGTGCATGAAGGCGGCGGCCGCGATCACGTGCGGGACGGTGCGGTCCGGGAGCAGCAGCCCCGCGGCCAGGGTGACCTCCCGCTTGTACCGGGCGACCTGCCGGCGCTGTCGGCCGTAGTCGGCCCGCAGCCCGGGGTCGTGCACGCCGGCCGCGTCCAGCGCCCGCTCCCACCTGCTCACTCGCTTCACCCAATCGTCCGTTCGATCCGGACCGAGCGTAGTGGGTGGGAGCCGGACGGCCCGTTCCGGTCCCGACCCGGAGGGCGGGGACCGGAACGCCGGGGCCCGGGAGCAAGGGACCGGAGGCGGGGCCCGGGTACAGGGACCCGAGGGCCGGGCCCGGGCGCCGAGCAGGCGGACAGGTCAGCGCTGGCGGATCGTGGAGAAGCCGCAGGCGGGGGTGCAGAGGGTGACGATGCCGCTGTAGCGGTGGGTGGTGCGGCCCTTGGTGACGCTGTGGACGGTGAGCTTCTCCCGCAGGTTGAGCTCCCGGCAGCGCGGGCAGGCCGCGCTGACCGGCTTGCCCCAGGGGCGGTTCGGGTCGAGCTTGGTGTAGGCGACCGCCATCAGGACGACGGCGAGGCCGGCGCCGCCGAAGCCGATGACCCGCCACACGCCGTTGGAGGACTCCCGACGGTCGATCATCTCGTCGTACGAATAGGTGCCCCCGCCGCCGTGGTTGGACCAGATCCGGCACTCGCTGTTCCGGGTCATGGTGTGGCCGTCGCAGGTCGGCGCGGAGTCCGGGTCGGACTTGCCGACGACCAGCGCCAGGAACAGGCCGATCCCGGCCAGGACGCCCAGCACGATCATGGTGGTGGTCCGACTGCGGCCGGTGTGCAGCCGCTTGCGCTCGTTGTACGCCGTATCGATCACAACCTGGGCCATGTTGCCCCCGTCGACCGCCACCGCTGTCTCCTGTTGTCCGGATGTCCGTACTGCTCGTGTTCCGAGCCGAATGTCCCCCTCGGCGAGGGGGCGACACGAACCCACCATGATCGACGCGCGATCGCACCCGATTTGGGAAGCTCTTGACCTTTCAGCTTCCGGTCGTGACCGAGGCCAGGTACGCGGCGGCCCGGTCCGGGTCGAGGTACCACCGCGCCACGTCCGCCGGGTCGTTGAAGTTGTTGGCGAAGCGGTCCGCCACCGCCTGGTGCTCGCCGGCGGCGACGAGCAGGTCGAGGACGTGCGGGGGCGGCGGGGCGAGCATCGCGTTGGACCAGGTGGTGACCGGGCCCGCGATCTCCCAGAAGCCGTCGAAGGCGGCCTGCTGGAAGTCGCGGTCGAAGGGCTTGTCGCCGTGGGCGAGGATCGCCTCCAGGTAGACCGCCGCGCACTTGGCGGCATTGTTGGCCCCCTGCCCGGTGACCGGGTCGTTGGTGACCACGACGTCCGCCACACCCAGCACCGCGGCGCCGCCCGGCAGTTCGCCGACCGGGCGGCGGACCACCGGGGCGAAGCGCCCGGCCAGGGTGGCGCCGGAGTCGGTGAGTTCGACACCGGCGCGGGCCCGGTCGTACTCCCAAGGCGTGAAGGTCCTCATCAACTCCAGTGTCACCCTGAGGTGTTCGGCCGGGTCGCGGAGCCCGTCGAAGGCGTCCGCCGGTCCGCCCGGCATGGCCTCCCAGAGCAGGATGTCGCACGGCCCCGACATGGTCAGGGCGGGCATCACGAAGAACTCGCCGATGCCGGGCACCACGTTGCAGCGCACCGCGGGGAAGTCGTGCTCGGGGCGCGGCGCGAGCCCGTGCACGTAGGCGGCGGCCAGCGCGCGCTGCGGCCGCTCGTGCGGCGAGTGCGCGTGGTCACGCTCGAACAGCGAGCCCAGCACGCCCTTGCCGGAGGCGACCAGCACCAGGTCGTACGAGCCGGCCAGGTGCTGCAGGTCGGCGGCGGTCACCGTGCGCAGCTCCACCCGGCCGCCGCGCCCGGCGAAGGCCTCCAGCCAGGTCGACATCTTCAGCCGCTGGTCGACGGACTGCGCGTAGGCGTCCAGCCGCCCCACCCAGTCGATCACCCGCGGCCCGTCCGGCATGGCCACCGACACCCCGACGCCCTCGATCCGGGGCGCCTCGTCGGCCCACAGGTCGAGGCCGAGGGCGCGCTCGGTGCGCAGCGCGGAGTCGAACATGCACTGGGTGGACAGCACCCGTCCGGCGCGCACCTCCTCCGCGCTGCGGTCCGTCAGCACCGTCACGTCGTAGCCGTGGGCCTGCAGCCCCAGGGCCAGTTGGAGTCCGGCCTGCCCGGCACCGACGATCAGAACTCTGCGCATCGCCCCTGCTCTCCTGGTGGTACGTCCCGGCGCGGCGCCGGCTCCGTCCGGCTGCCCAGTGGCCTGGATACCAGTCATCGGCGCGCGCGTCCACGGGCCGCGCAGCGGCGGCCGGCCCCGGGACCGGCGGTCGGGCTCACGGACCGTCAGCGGACGCTCCGGCGGATCCCGCGGCCGGGAAGACGATCGGGCTGATCAGGTACGGATCCCGGTCGGGCGCCGGGCGGTTGGCCAGCCGCGGCGCCAGCCGCACGCTCGCGGTCGTCGGGCCCCTGATCCGGTTCCGGGCGGTCGCCCGCCTGGCCGGCGGCGAGGTCCGCCGGGTCTTTCCGCCCGAGACCTACGCCACCATGCTCGCCGAGGACTTCGTCCCGGCCGGCATCGCCCAGACCCGCCGCGAGTTCCGTGCGGTGGCCGCCGCCGTCCCCCGCCTGCGGGCCCGGCCCCCGGTGCCCCCGGCCTGCCCGACCGTCCTGCTCTCCGCCGACCGACCCCGGCGGGGCGGCGAACGCAACCACCCGGCCCTCCAGGAACACCAGCGCCGCTGGACCGAGGCCCTGCCCGACGGACGCTACGAGCGCGTGGACTCCGGGCACTTCATCCAGGCCGAGCAGCCCGCGCTCGTCGCCGACCGCGTCCGCGAGCTGCTCGACCGCGGCTGACGGGCCCCGCCTCGCCCGGCCTCGTCCGTCGCGCATCGCTTGTCGAGCGCCGCGCACTGCGCACCACGCACCGCGCACCGCGCACGTGGCGACGCGCGGCGCGGCTCACCGGGGAGGCGTCAGGAGCGGGCGGCGAACGGCATCGCGTCGGCCCACTCCCAGCGGGCGTGTCCGGCCTCGACCAGCGCCCCCATGACGGCGAGCAGCCCGGCGGGCTCGACGTCGGGCGGGACGTCGACGGCGACGAGGCGGTCGCCCTCCCACTCGCTCAGCAGTCCGGCAGCGCCGCTCTCGGCCCTGATCGCCTCGGCGGCCACTCGGAGCTCCTCGGCCGGCAGGCCGGGGACGAACACCAACCGCAGCGTCCGGTGCCAGGCCGTCCCGACGACCTCGCTGACGTAGTCCTCGTCGTCGAGCAGCACGATGTCGCCCAGGGCGATCCCGTAGGCCGCGAAGGGTATGCAGGCGACCTGGTGGCTCCCGTCGTTCAGGGCCCGGAGCCACAGCTGCTCGACCCGCCCGTCCAGTCCGAAGGGGGCCAGGTCGGCGCGCGCGAGGTGGTGGGACGCGGCGCGACCGGCCGGGTCCTGGTGGACGACGAACTGCACGACCGCACTCCCCCCCCCGGGGCCGACTCCGCTGACCTCGCCATGATGCCGCAGCCGGTCACCGCTGCCGGTGCCGGGGGCGACAGCCCGCGGCGACGGCCGCCTCAGCCCGTGACCAGCCGTCGGCCGGTGACCTCCTCGGGGCGGATCCGGACCCAGAGCCGGCGGTCGCCGCCCGCCCACGGTGCCGCTCCGACCAGGCCGTCCAGGTGTTCCAGCTCCCCCGGGTCGTCCACGTAGTGGGCCGGGCCCAGGGCGAGCACGCTCCAGCCGCGGCCGAGGTACTCGTCGATGTGGTCGACCTGGAAGGAGACCGCGGCCCCCTCCTCCGGCGCGGTGGCGTGGCGCGCACCGGTCCGGTAGGCGAAGGAGGCCCGGTCGACCACGTAGTTGACGGGCAGCACCACCGGCCCCGGCTCGACCGGCAGGCCGATCCGGCCGATGCCGTGGGTGCCGACGAGCTCCCAGCACTCGGCCTCGGTGAGGTTCTCCAGCTGCGGCCGCGGCCCGGGGCCGCCGTGTCCGGGCGGGGCGTCGGCGCGGCCCGACAGCAGCTCGTCGGTGCTGCTGCCGAGGGCGGCGGCGATCCGGACGAAGCCCCCCGGGTCGAAGCCGGGCCCGGCTTCGAGGAGGTGCCGCAGGTAGCGGGGCGCCATCGCCGCCCGGCGTGCCAGCTCCTCCTCGCCGAGGCCCAGCTGCTCCCGCCGTTCGGCGATCCGGCGGGCCACGACGGCGGGGTCGGGGGTGTCGTGCACGGTGGTGACTCCTCGGCTTGCCGGGGGTGTTTCGGGCCGCGGGCCGGGCGCGACCCGGAAGGGTCCGTCCGCTTGACCAGGGCGGGACCATCCAAGCGCCCGCCCTGCGGCAAGTCGAGCAACGGCCCGGCCCGTGCGTGTCGGTACGCACCGTCGGCGGTGCGACGCCCGCGGGCCGCGGCGCCCGGCCCCGGCCTTGATCCCGCACCACCCGGCTGCGATCATCGGCCTGACGCGGAATCAGGTCCGGGTCCACAACGGGGAGGAGTGCCGTCCGTGATCGTCGTGACGGGTGCCACCGGTACGGTCGGGTCCGAGGTCGTCGTGGGGCTGCGGGAGCGCGGTGCGACGGTGCGGGCCGTGGTGCGTGCCGGCTCGTCGGGGCCGGCCGGATGGGACGACGCGGTCGAGCGGGTGGCCGCCGACTTCGCGGACCCGGAGTCGCTGGACGCGGCCCTGGCCGGCGCCGACGTGGTCTACCTGCTGGTGGCCGTGCACCCCGAGATGGCCTGGCACGAGCGGAACGTGATCGACGCCGCGGTGCGCAGCGGGCGCCGCCCGCGGATCGTGCTGCACGCGGCGGCGGGCGTCGAGCACCGCCCGGAGGGCGTGCGCTTCGTGGGCTCGCACGTCAGCGGCCTCGACCACCTGCGGGCCTCCGGCCTGCCGTGGACGGTCCTCGCGCCGAACGGCTTCTACCAGAACTTCCTGGGCATGGCCGGGTCGGTGAGGTCCGGCGCGCTGGCCGTGCCGGGCGGCACGGGCGCGGTGTCGTACGTGGACGCCCGCGACGTCGCCGCGGCGGCCGTCGAGGTGCTGGCGACCGACGGCCACGAGGGAGCGGTCTACACCCTGACCGGCCCGGCCGGGCTCACCCACGGCGAGTTGGCCGAGCAGCTGGGCGCGGTCGCGGGCCGCGAGGTGGCCTACACCGCGCTCGCGCCGGAGCAGGCCCTGGCCGGGATGCTCGGCGCCGGCTGGGACCCGTGGCGGGCCGAGGGCATGGTCGAGCTGTACGGGCTGTACGCGTCCGGGCAGGCCTCGACGGTCAGCCCGGACGTGGAGAAACTGACCGGGCGCCCGGCCCGCTCCTTCGCCGAGTTCTCCGCCGAGCACGCGGCCGTCTTCCGGGTCTGACGGGGCGGTCACGTCCGGCAGGGGGTCCGCGCCCGCCGCGGCACGGACCCCACCCCGCACGGACCGGAGTCCAGCGCGACCCTCACTCCGGCGCGGCGCTCCCCCGGTCCCACCGGGCCGGGGCGAGCGCCGCGAGCATCACCGCCGCCGTGAGGGCGAACGCCCACGGATAGCCCGTCCCGCCCGCGACCGCCCCGAAGGCGACCGCGCCGACGCCCATCGCCCCGTCGTAGGCGACGTTCCACAGCGCGGTCACGGTGCCGTACCCGGACGGCGGCACCCGGGTGTACATCAGCGCCAGCGTCGCGTTCTGCGCGGCGCCGAAGCCGGCACCGAACACCGCCGCCCCCGCGACGACCGCCACCGCGCTGTCCGTCCAGGCCAGCAGCAGCATCCCGGCCGCCGCGGTGAGCAGGGCGGGCAGCACCAGCCCGGCCGAGCCGCGCCGGTCCCCGTACCGCCCGGCCAGCCAGCGGGCGAGCGTCGCCGCCCCGGGCTGGACCAGCAGCGCGACCGCGACGGCCCCGCCGGACGGCACGGCGAGCGGCAGGAACGTGACGATGACTCCCGCCGCCAGCGCCGTGGCGCCGAACACCGTCGCCGGTCTCAGCAGCGCGGCACTGCGCAGCCCCTCCCGCAGTCCCACCGCCGGACCGGCCGCGGCCCTGCGGTCCGGGAGGGCGGGGACGGAGGCGACGGCGGCCAGCGGAGCCACCGCCCCGATCGCGAACACCCAGTCCCAGCCGACGTGTTGGCCCAGCCAGACGCCGATCGGCAGGCCGACCACGGACGGCACTCCGGAGACCACCCCGACCAGCGCGAGCCCCTCCCCGCGCCGTTCGGCCGGGATCAGCGCGGCCGTCAGCGCCCCGCCCGCCACCAACGCGGTCGCGAAGCCGATCCCGCGCAGCAGGCAGACCACCACCACCGCCGCCATCGAACCGGTCGCGGCCAGCACCAGCGCGGGCGCGCCCAGCAGCACCAACCCGGCGGCCAGCACCGGGCGGTAGCCGAACCGGGCGGTCAGCGCGGGCGTGGCCAGCTCGCCCACGACGGTGGCCAGCATCAGCGCACCGGTGGCCAGGCCGGCCGCGTGGTCGCCGCCGCCGGACTCCTGGGCGTACAGCGGGACGGCGGAGAGCAGCAGGTTGAAGCCGACGGAGGACCCGAACAGCGAGACGAAGCGCAGCAGCAGGGCCCGGGTCACCAGTGGCGGCCGGACGGAACCGGCCTCCGGCGACGTGGAGTTGCTCGTCGTGGTCACCCGGTGACGGTATCCGTCCCGACGGGCCACCGGTACGGTCCCGCACCCGGCGCCTTCGCCTCCGCACTCCGGCCCGACCGGCAGTTCGAAGCGGCGGCTCCGGGCCGCAGTTCGACGCGGCGGATCCGTGCGGCAGTTCGACGCGGCCGCACAGGCCGGCCGCCCGTCCGGCCGCCCGGTCCGGGCTCTCAGTGCGGCGGCTCGTCGCCCGCCCCCGTGAGCTCCGCGGCCAGCGCGCCCAGGCTCTCCCGCAGCAGTCGCACCAGCGGGTCGTGGTCCCGGCGCGGGTGCCACAGGAGGGTGACCCGCAGCGGCCGCAGCCGGGCGGGGACGTCGACCGGCACGACGCCGAGGCCCGCGCCCAGCTCGCGGACCAGCACGGCGGGGGCGACGGTGACCAGGTCCGTCCGGCCGACCAGCTGCAGCGCGGCGAGGTAGCCGGGAACGACGCAGCGGACGGTACGGGGCACGCCGGCCTCGCGCAGCTCCCGGTCGAGCGCCTCCTCCGGCCGCCCGCTGCGGGAGACCAGGACGTGCCCGGCGGCGGCGAAGCGCTCGGCGGTCACCTCGCCCCGGGTCAGCCCGTGGTCCGCCCGGACGGCGGCGGTGAGTCCGGCCCGCACCAGGCCGAGCGAGCGCAGGTCCGGGTACTTGGCGGCGTTGACCACGACGGCGAGGTCGGCGGTGCCGTCCCGGACGGCTTCGGCGCCGTCCCGCCCCCCGTCGGAGGCCAGCAGGCGCAGTTCGGCGGCGGGGGCGGCCGCGGCGAGGCGGGCGAGCAGGTCGGCGCTCCTGGTGACGATCAGGTCCTGCGGCGCGACGACCGTCAGGCTCCGGTCGAGCGGGCGGGCCTGACGGTCGAGGATCTCCTCGGCCTGTTCGAGCCAGAGCCTCAGGCGCGGTCGGAGGTCCACGGCGGCGGCGGTGGGCCGCAGCCCGCGGCCGGAGCGCACCAGCAGCGGGTCCTGGAAGGCGCGGCGCAGCCGGCCGAGGGCGCGGCTGGTGGCCGGGACGGAGAGGCTGAGCCGGTCCGCGGCGCGGGTGACGGAGCTCTCCTGCAGGAGGGCGTCGAGGACCACCAGCAGGTTGAGGTCGACCGAGGACAGTTGCACCAGGTGAAAGTATCAGTTGCCATTTTGCCGATTGCTGCAAATCCGCAGGCCGCCTAGGTTCGAGGAAGAGCGACCGCAGCCCCGCCCGACCGGCCCCGCGCCGGGGCGCGCCCTGCCCGTCGCCATTTCCCGCCTCGACCCGGAAGGGGTCCCCCATGCCGTCCGCCGTGCCCCGACACGTCCACCGGCCGCCGCGCGAACACCGGGTCCTCGGCCCGACCGGCCTGACCGTCGTCTGCGGCGCCTCACTGTTCATCACCAGCCTCGACTCCACCGCGGTGAACGTCGCGCTACCCACCCTTCGCTCCGAACTCAGGGCCGCGCCCTCGCAGTTGGCCTGGATCGTGGACGCCTACACGCTGACCCTCGCGGTGCTGCTGCTCCTCGCCGGGGCCCTCGGCGACCGCCTCGGGCGGCGCACCATGTTCCGCGCCGGACTGCTCGTCTTCGGCGTGGGCTCGCTGGGCTGCGCACTCGCCGGCAGCCCCGACCAGCTGATCGCCGTCCGTGTCCTGCAGGGCTGCGGGGCCGCGCTGCTGGGCCCCAACGCGCTGTCCACCCTGACCACGGCGATCGAGGACCCGGTGCGCCGGGCCCGGGCGATCGGCTTCTGGGCGGCCATCTTCGGGCTGGCCGCCGCGGTCGGCCCGCTGGTCGGCGGCTCGCTCATCGACGCGCTGGGCTGGCGGTGGATCTTCCTGGTCAACCTGCCGGTGGTGGTGCTCGCGTTGGCCGCGTCGGTGCGCGTACCGGAGACCAGGGGCGGTGCGCCCCGTCCGTTCGACCCGGTCGGGCTGGCCCTGGGCGCGGTCGCCGTGTTCGGCGTCACCGAGCTGCTCATCCACGGCGCCCACGCCGGCTTCGGCGGTGTCACCCCGCTGGTGTGCGGGGCACTGGCGGTGGGCGGCGGAGTGGCGTTCGTGGCCGTCGAGAAGGAGCGCGCGCACCCGGTGTTCCCGCTCGCACTGCTGCGCCGCCCGACCTTCACCGCCGCCACGGTCAGCGCGGTGCTGGCGTTCGCGATCCTCGCCGGCTTCCTGTTCGTGTCCAGCGTGTACTGGCAGCAGCAGCGGCACGCCTCCGCGCTGGAGACGGGACTGGCGTTGCTCCCGGCGACGCTGATGATCGCCGTGGTGTCGCCGCTGAGCGGCCGACTCCTCCTCGTGGTCGGGGCGCGCCGGCTGCTGGTGGGCTCCGGCCTGCTGCTGGCGCTGGGCGCCGGACTGCTCGCCCTGGCGGCCGGGGGCGACGGCTACCTGCCGTACGCGGCCGGGTACCTCGTGCTCGGGCTCGGCTTCGGCCTGATCAACCCGCCGATCACCGACACCGCGGTGACCGGTCTGCCGGCGCAGCAGGCGGGCGTGGCCTCCGCGCTCGCCAGCACCTCCCGCCAGCTCGGCAGCACCCTGGGCGTGGCCGTGCTGGCCTCGGTCGCAGCCGGCCCGCACCTCGACCAGCGGCGCGCCTGGCTGATCGCGCTCGGACTGGGCCTGGCCGTGGCGGCGATCAACGCGCTGGCCGGCCGCCCGCGCCGCCGGGTCGAGGCCGCAGCGGCACCGGGCGTGAAGCAGCCGGAGCGCACCGGCGCCCGCTGAGGCGCTGTCCGCTGAGGCACCGTCCGCCGGGGCGCGGTCCGCGGAGGCGGTCAGGAGGAGGGCGCCGGCGGCGTAGGCCCAGGGTGCGGGCACGGTAACGACGATGACGAAGAGGGCCAGGTACGGCGCCAGCAGTGCACCGTCCGGGCGGCCGGCTCCTGGCCGGCGCGAACCGGGTCGGTGCTCCTCACCTTCGTGCGGAACGGCTCGCGGTACCGGGGGAACTTCGCGGCGACGTCGGCCGGGGCCATGGTGGAGCGGTCGACGACGGCCAGCAACGGCTCCAGGACGGGCGAGCCGGGGCGCAAGCCCGCGTAGCCTCCAGACCGGACAGCCGTGCGCGACGGACGCGCAGCGGTCGGTAGCGTGCCGTCATGACCTCTCCCGCCATACCCGAGCCGGAACTGCCGACACGGCAGCAAAGGACCTTCGCGTACACCGACGACCTGATCAATGCGCAGCGGGCACTGGCGGCCGTGCAGGCGGAGCGCCGCGCCTACCTGGCCACGTTCTCGGCTTGGAACGGCGACATCCCGGTCGCGGCTCATGGCCTGGACGAGGGGCAGCTGGCCGAGTCCGCTTGCCTTAGGGAAGCCGATCGGCACACCTCGCACGCGGTGGGGGCAGAGGAGTGCTGGGCGGGGCTGCCGGTCGGGAACCGGGTCGAGGACTGCGGCCGGCTTCACCTCATCGACGCCCCCGCTGAGGGCTCCGGCGAGGCGGCGACGGACGCCGGCGGGAGCGACTACTGCGCGATCTACGTTGCCGGCGCGAGCCGGCGGACGGTGACCGACCTCGTCGCCGCGGCGCTGGAGGCCGCGCCGAGCGGGTACTGCGTCGCGCGGGCGGGCGTGGACTTCGAGGTACGGCCCAACCCCGACGTCGCATTGGCGACGGACTTCATCGGCTGGCCCCTGAAAATCGACGCGGACGGCCCCATGCCCGCCCTGGCCCATGCCGTCGCCCGCGTCCTCACGACCGTACGAACAGCCGGCTACCGGGCCACCGCCGCCTGCGACTTCGAAGAGCAACTTCCCCACCAACACCAGTAACGCCCACCGAAGTATCACCCACCGACCCGACCACGCCGCCGCGACTGCGTTCGTGTAGCACCCAGCCAACAGCCGGACACGACGCACAAGCCCGCAGCAGCGCCTGACCACCGGCCCGCCGCGAGCGACCGGCCCCCACGGGAGGGACCACCTCGCGGCCCTGGCAGGATCGGTCCCCTGCTCGACACCGGCCGGCAACAGCAGGGCATCAGGTATCCGGCGCATGAACAGGCCACGAGGCGTGTCCACAACCAGAGTGAGTTCTGCGCCGCCCTTGACGGAGCGCCAACTGACCTGCGACGACTTCGTCTCAGCCACACGCCACTGAGGGCCCACACCGATCAGCAAGCCACCCCCTGTGGGGCTATCACTGAACCTGCTGGTGGTACCGGTCGAGGGTCTGGCCGTGGGGGAGTAGTGGTACGGGCCGGCTGGCCGACGGCTCCGGGATGCGGTGTCAGCCGTGGTACTCCCAGCCCTCGATGCAGAAGTGGGCCGTGCTGACCGAGCTGTCCCCCGCCCCGCACTCTTCCACCAGTCGACGAATGGGCCCGCCAACGCCCCTGCGCCGGCACCCGGCAGCGGGTCGAAACGCTCCCCGACTTCCTCCACCGCTGCAACCCACCATCGCTGCCACACCGCGCTCGGAGGCCAACCACCGGCCAGCCGCGTCAACAACCCTGCGGCTCACTACGTGTTGCGGGTGTCGACGTCACGTTTCGGGGCGCCGTTCGGTCCAACTGGTAAGGACAGACGCGACCGAGGGAGCCGGGCACCCATGATCACCCCATCCGAGCCGGAAGACGGCCGACCCGACCCGGGCCTGAGCGCGATCATGAAAGGCCCGGACCGGGCCCCGCACCGCCGAGGAGACGGCATGACCTACCTCCGCCGCCGCGCCGCCGCGGCCGCTCTCGCCCTCGTGGCCGGCCTGACCGCGGCCGCCGCCACGGCACCGGCAGAGGCCGCCGCACAGGCCGCCGGCATCCCCCGGGGGCTCGACCGCTACTACCAGCAGCGCCTGGCCTGGCACAGCTGCGTCCAGGGCCCGCAGGACGAGGAGGGCGCCGCGCTGGAACGGGCCGGCGCCCGCTGTACGGAGGTCACCGTGCCGCTCGACTACGGCGACCCCGGCGGACGCACCGTCACGCTGGCGCTCTCCCGGATCGAGGCCACCGACACCCGCCACCGGATCGGCACGCTGCTGCTCAACGACGGCGGCCCCGGCAGTCCGACGCTCGGCGCGCCGCCGCGGGTGCACGCCGCGTTGAAGGACACCGCCGCCCGCTTCGACATCGTCGGGCTGGACCAGCGTTTCGCCGGCCGCAGCGGCCAACTCGACTGCGACTGGCCGATCGGCTACAGCATCACCTCCGCCGGGACCAGCCGGGCCTCCTTCGAACGCCAGGTCGCCTTGCAGCGGGACCTCGCGGCCCGGTGCCGTTCGGCGGCCGGGGACCTGCTGCCGCACGTGAGCACCCGCGACGCGGCCCGGGACATGGACGTGGTGCGGGGCGCGCTCGGCGAACGGCGGATCTCCTACCTCGGCCTCTCGTACGGCACCTACCTCGGCACGGTGTACACCCAGATGTTCCCCGGCCGCTACGACCGGGTCGTCCTGGACAGCGCGCTGACCCCGGCCCACGCAGGGCCGGAGCTGCTTCCCAACATGGCGCCGGAGAACGAGCGGGCGTTCGCCGACTGGGCGGACTGGGCGGCGGCCCGCCACGAGACGTACGGGCTGGGCCGCACCCGCGAGGAGGTGGTCGCCGAGGTGCTGCGGACGGTCCGGGCGGCCGCGGCGCGCCCGCTCGTCGTCGGCACCGGCGCGGACGCCTTCGGGCTCGACGACACCCGGGTGCCGCTGCTGCTGTTCGGGAACCTCGCGGGCGACTCCGACGCGGAACGGGCGGTCCTCGCCGAGCTGATGGCGATGCTCGCCGAGGCCGCGCAGGGTCGGCCGGTCACCCCCTCGGACGGGACCGCCGCCCTCCTGCGCTTCCTGTTCACCCCGGAGGGGTCGCCGTCCGGCAGCATCTCCCAGGCCATCCTGTGCGCGGACGGTACCGCGCCGCGCGACCCGGAGGACTACTGGCGCCGGATCGAGCGTGACCGCGCCCGGTACCCGCTGTCCGGCCCGCTGCTCGACAACATCTCCCCGTGCGCCTTCCTGGACCCCCCGCGCGAGCCGTCCACCGAGGTGCGCCGCGGCGCCCGGGCGCTGATCCTCTCCGCCACCGGGGACCCGCGCAGCCCCTACCGGGACGGTGTCGCGTTGCACGGGATGCTGCCCGGCTCCCGGCTGCTGACCCTGCGGGGTGCCAACCAGCACGGGCTCTACGGGACGTACGGCAACGCGTGCGTCGACGACGCGGTCAACGCGTACCTGGCCGACGGGCGCCTTCCGGAGGCCGACCTGACCTGCACCAAGGCTTAGCCGGGCGGGGCCGGATGTGGTGCGTGGTCGGGATGCCCACGGCCTGTCACTTCGGGTGTCCGCCTCATTGCCCTCGGTGGGCTGGTCGCACCGTCCTGCGCTCCGACGTCCTCGGCGCGCTCGGCGCCCGTTTGCGATGGGCACGGTGACCGGGCCGGTCGACCCGGGGACGGGGTTCCTTCGGCCGGACGGCAGCGGGGACGGCCGGATCGTGGAACGGGTCCGCGAGGCCCGCGCCGGGGATCCGGCTCGTGACTGCGCGGGTGGGCGGTGCCGCAGATGCCTTCCGGATCTCGCGGGCCTGCCCCGGTCTCCGGTCCCAGGACACGGTGCGCGCTCAGAGGCCGCTGCCGAGCCGGATCGGCTTCGATCACCGGCCCGTCCAATCGGCAGCGGGGCGTAGCCCGGCCCGGGATCCGGTCGCACCTACGATTCCGGTCGTGAGCAAGCAGACGACATACGAGTACCCCGACCATCTGGTGCAGGCGCAGCCGGGCGCTGGTGATGGTGCGGGCCGAGCGGCGGGCCTTCCTGGCCTCGCTCGGGTCCTGGGGCGGTGACGTGGAAGCGGCGAAGGCGGGGTTGGGCGAGGAGCAGCTCGCCGAGTCCGGGCGGCTGGAGGAAGCCGAGCGGCAGGCCTCGCACGCGGTGTGGGCGGACGGGGTACTGGGCGACGCTGTCCGGCAAGGACCGCGTCCAGGCCCGCAGCCTCCTGCAGCACCTCGACGACCAGGTCGAGGCTGCGGCGTAGCGGGGCGAGCGTCGCCCGATACCCGTCCGCGCGGCTGTCCCGTCGGGGCCGTACCCACCCGGCCGGCGCCCTGGCGGCCGGTTCGGCGGCTCCCCGGTGCCATCCGGGATCCTGCCGGCGCCGCCGGCCGTCTCCGGACGTCCCGGGTCCCGCGGCGGCCGGGGCGAGGGCATCTGCCGGGGAAGCACTCCGGGCTGCGGGGCCGCGATCCGCGGCGCCGCCGTCCGGCGTGTGACGGTCAGCGGGCCAGGGTCACGGTGAGCGTCTCGTCCGGGCAGCCGGTGGCCGGCTGCTCCATCGCCTCCCGCTCCCGGCCGTCGACGGACAGACCCCAGCGGGTCTTCACGCCAGGAATCCTGCTCAGACGCTGTGCGGCACCGCGTGGAATGCCGGGTCCTGCATGACTGAGCCCGCATGGCGAAGCACGCCTGGCGGTGCCCAATGAGGTTGGGGGCCGAGACTGGTGAGCTCGCATGTTGAGGTGTCGCGAATTCGTGGCTGAGGCCAGCACTTCATGACACTGAGTGATCAGTCGTAGACGTCCGTCGGCGGTCTGGCATGATCGCGCGGTGAGCGTTGCGAAGGTGCAGGCCGCTGAGGCCGTCGAGTCACATGTCCGAGAATTCTTTGAAGGACATCCCGTGGAGGTCGTCGAATACGACCTTGGGCTGGGGCGCCGAGAGGTGCTGGTCGACCTGCGAGTTCTCGTCGTGGGCCCCGGCCCGCGCAGCGACTGCTGGGCCTATGTGACGACCGGTTGCTGGTCCGAGGTGGAGCAGGACGGCCATGGACTTGAGTTCGTCATGACCGCCCATGTCCGCGACCAGCGGTTCGTCGAACTCATGGCGATGATCGCTTACTACCACTGCGGAGGGCATCTGCTCGACCTGGAGCACAGCATGCCGATCGGTGAACCGTGGGTGCCGGGTTCGGCCTGCGACCACCTGCTGATCAGTCTGCCCTATCTCCACGGGCCCGAGCTTGAGCGCTGTCCGTTGCCCGAGGGACACGCACGCATTCTGTGGGCCCTGCCGGTGACGACGGCCGAGATCGAGTTCCGCAGACATCACGGCCACGAGGCGCTGGAGCAACTCTTCGACGAGGCCGAGATCATTCCCACCGACCCATTCAGGGCATCGGTCGTGTGAGCTCGCCTCCGGCCGCCAGGGATCACGGGGTTCGACCCCCGCTGGCATATCGGCTCCAGGTTCCACCGGCCTCCGTGACGAGGTGGGTGGTTGTCTTGGCGTGGTAGCCGAGGGCCTGGCCTCCGGGTTGTCTGCGGCGCTCGCACCGTGGCGCAAGCCAAGAGCGGTGCACGACCCCGGCAAGATCCTGCTGGACGTCGCGCTGGCGGTGGCGCTGGGCGGCGACTGCCTGGCGGACGTGGCCGTGCTGCGGTCGGAGCCCGGTGTGTTCGGGCCGGTGGCCTCGGACCCGACGGTCTCCCGGCTGGTCGACACCCTGGCTGCGGCCGGCCCCCGCGCACTGGCGGCCGTCCGGCGGGCACGGACCGAAGTTCGTGAGCGGGTCTGGCGGTTGGCCGGCCAGGCCGCACCGGACGCGGGCGGCGAAGTGGTCGTGGATATCGACGAGGTCCTCGTCCTGGCTCACTCCGAGAAGCAGGACGCGGCCGCGACCTGGAAGAAGACCTTCGGCCACCACCCGCTGTTCGCGTTCGTCGACCACGGCAGGGAGGGCTCCGGAGAGCCGGTCGCCGGCCTGCTGCGGCCGGGGAACGCAGGCAGCAACACCGCCGCCGACCACATCGCCGCCGCCTGTCTGGCCCTGGCCCAGCTGCCGAAGAAGTACCGGCGCGGCCGGCACACCCTCATCCGCACCGACTCCGGCGGCGGCACCCACGAGTTCCTCAACTGGCTCACAGCTCGCGGCAGGTGGCTGTCCTATTCGGTCGGGATGACCATCACCGAGAGCGTCCACCAGGCGGTGCTGTTGGTGCCCGCCTCGGCTTGGACTCCGGCGGTCGAACCCGACGGCGCCATCCGCGACGGCGCCTGGGTCGCCGAGCTCGCCGGCGACGTCCTGCGCGGCTGGCCGAGAGGTATACGGCTGATCGTACGCAAAGAACGCCCGCACCCCGGAGCGCAGTTGCGCTTCACCGACGCAGACGGCATGCGGCTGACCTGCTTCGCCACCAACACCGCCCACGTCCCGATCGCCGGCCTGGAGCTGCGGCACCGCCGGCGGGCCCGCGCCGAGGACCGCATTCGCGCCGCCCGCGACACCGGCCTGCGCAACCTGCCCCTGCACGACGCCGCCCAGAACCAGGTCTGGCTGGAGATCGTCCAGCTCGCACTCGACCTGCTCGCCTGGATGCCCATGCTCGCCCTGGACGGGCCCGCGCGCCGGTGGGAGCCCAAGCGCCCGCGACTGCGGCTGTTCTCCGCCGCCCAAATGGTGACTACCGGCCGTCGCCGCTGGCTCCGCCTGGCCCGCCACTGGCCCTGGACCGAGACGATCACTACCGCGTTCGAGCGCCTGCAAGCCCTGCCGAACCCCGGCTGAGCAGCAACGACGTCCTGTCCCGACGAGTCATCCTCCGGCCGGACCGGTGGAACCCGGCGCCCACCCGACGCGACAGCCGGGCCGCAGGCATGCCCACCACTGGCCAGGAAAGCCGAAACGGCCCGCTGAATGAACCGACGGACCGTCACGAAAGATCGAGGTTAATCCGTTGCCCAGGGGTCCGGCGGCCAGCTAGGTTCGCCCAGCCGCCCGCATCGGTGCAGGCCGGCGCTGTCGACCAGGAGGTGTGGAGCACATGCGCACGAGTGCCCAGGAGTTGAGCTCGCGTACTGACCCTTGCCACCTCCTCTCGACGGAGACACCTTGTCCCTTCGCATCACCCCACTGACCGACCCCGCTCACGGGCCGCACGGCCGGCGTCTTGCCTGGTTGGCGTCGGACGCGGATTCCATCCCTGCCGGGACAGCCTTCCTGCGTCTGCTCGACGGCGGACAGGATCACCTCGCCGAGTTCGACCTCCGTGTTCATCCTGCGGAGCGCCGCAAGGGCGTCGGCTCCCGGCTCCTCGACACCGTCGTGGCCACCGCCCGGGACAACGCCCGACGTCGCGTCGTCGCGCAGGCAGAAGCCGGATCACCCGGCGACCATTTCCTGGCAGCGCGCGGTTTCCGGAAGGTCCTCACCTTCAGGTACACCCGCCTGGCAATGGCCGAGGTGGACACCACCATCCTCGCTGGGATCGTCGAGCGTCCTCATCCCGGCTACCGGCTGACGTCATGGCAGGGAACCGTCCGCGACGACCTCGCCCGGACGTTCGCCGCCTCACGCCGCGCCATGGACGACATGCCCATGGACGACGCCGAGTACGGCACCGTGGCCTGGGACGTGGACCGCGTGCGGGCCGCGGCGAAGGCGGTCGAACAGCGCGGCGACCACCTGCACACCGTCGTCGCCATCGACGCCTCCAACGGCTCGATCGCCGGGTTCACCGAACTCGTCATCCCCGGCAACGGCGCAGGTGACGGCCAGCACTACGGCACGGGCGTGCTGCCCGAGCACCGTGGACACGGCCTCGGCCGATGGATGAAGGCCGAGTCGATCCGACAAGCCCATAGGGACTATCCGGACCTCGATGGCCTACTGACCGACACCGCCGACAGCAACACGCACATGCGACGGATCAACGACGGTCTCGGCTACACACCCACGCACACGACACACCAGCATCAACTCGACCTTTAGCAGAGAGCGGACGGGCCGGACCGGGGCGTCACCCCGCCCGGCCTGTCCATGCTTTCGAGACACGCCCTAGTAGGGCTTGGTCAGGTCGACGCGGTGATGGCGTGTCCTCGTATCGGGTGGCGCGTTGTTGAGGTGTGACACCTGGGGAGATGGCCGAGGTCCGGGAGGACCTGGAGGCGTTCACGGCGGAGCTGTTCGAAGCGTTCACACGCGCTGACCAACGGCGTTGGGGGCAGGCGTATGTGCGTGGGTTGCTCCTGGACGGCAAGCGGAAGTCGGTGGAGCCGATGGCCGCGCGGCTCGGGGAGGAGGGAAACCGGCAGGCTCTCGCACACTTCGTCACGACGAGTCCCTGGGAGTCGGCACATGTCCGGGCGCGCTTGTCCTGGAGGATGCAGGACGCCATCGACCCGACCGCGCTGATCATCGACGACACCGGGTTCCTCAAGGACGGCGACGCGTCGGCGTGTGTGTCACGGCAATACACCGGAACCGCCGGAAAGGTCACCAACTGCCAGGTGGGCGTCTCGCTCCATCTGGCCCGTGACCACGCCTCGGCGCCGGTCAACTGGCGACTGTTCCTCCCCGCCACCTGGGACCCGGAATCGGCCAAGGCGGACCCGGAGAAGGTCGCCCGCCGCGGCCGGTGCGGCAGCCCGGCCGACCTGGGTCACGTGGAGAAGTGGCAGCTGGCCCTCGACATGATCGACGAGACCCGCTCCTGGGGTGTTCACGTCCCGCTCGCCGTCGCCGACGCCGGATACGGCGACGCCGCGGCCTTCCGCCTCGGCCTCCAGCAACGGGGCCTGCACTACGTGGTGGGGATCTCCACCACGCCGACCGCGCACCCCGGCGAAGCCCGGCCGTCCACGCCCGCCTACGGCGGCACCGGCCGGCCACCTGTCGCGAAGTACCCGGGCAAGGCCCGCAGCGTGAAGGATCTGGCCATCGCTGCCGGACAGAAAGCGGCCAGGCCGGTGTCGTGGCGGGAGGGATCACGCCCCGGCAAGGCCAAGAGCGGCCTCAAGCGGATGTGCTCGCGCTTCGTGGCGCTGCGGATCCGCCCTGCCGGACGCGAGATCCGCGACGCCACCGAGGGCGTGGAACTGGCTGAGTGCTGGCTACTTGCCGAATGGCCCGCGAGGGAAGCCGAGCCGGTCCAGTTCCGGCTCTCGAACCTGCCCGCCGACACCCCGCTGACCACTCTGGTGAGAACGGCCAAGCTCCGCTGGCGGGTTGAGCACGACTACCGGGAGATGAAGCAGGCCCTCGGCCTGGCCCACTTCGAGGGCCGCACGTTCACCGGCTGGAATCACCACGTCACGCTCGTCTCCCTCGCTCACGGGTTCTGCACCCTGCGCAGACTGGCCACCGCCCCAAAAGACGCGGGGCCGGCCTGAGCCTCTACCAGGTCGTCCGCGAGCTCCAGACCCTCCTGGCGACCTGGGCCGACGCCTGCCCCACCTGCCACCGCGACATACCCACGCGACAACAGACCTGACCAAGCCCTACTAGGTTTGGCCTGTGAACCACAGCAGCTCCAAGGCCGGGGCGTCCCGCGAGCCTAACTTGCCGCCCTACCAGGTAGTCCTAGCGGAGACTGATTGGGGTTCGCTCCAGACGGCTTTCGGGAACGGTGAGTGCCTTCCCAAAGTCCTGGCACGGTTGCTGGAGCCTGATCCCAAGGTGCAGGTCACCGCTTTGTCGGAACTGAGCGAGCTGGTCGGCCACCAGAACAGCATCTACGAAGCCACCGCCCCCGTCGCCATGTATGTCGCCGGCATCCTCGCCCACCCGGTGGCCATGACCCTCCGGCCGTATCGCAACGTCCCCATCCGCGCGACATTGTTGAACTGGTTGGTTTCCACGGCCTACGACGCCTCCGACGAGATTGTCGACCGCACCGAGCAATACTTCCCTGGCTTCCTCACCCACGACACCACGCTGGCGGCCTTCCGGGACCTGCGTCCGATGCTTTATCGAGCCGTCGCACCCTTCCTGCAGGACAGCCACGCGGACGTGCGCGAAGCCGCCGGCCTCGCCGCGCTGATCCTCGCCGAACACCCCGCGCTTGCCCAGCGCCGCGATCACCTTGCAGTGCACGCGCGCCGCATCCTAGACACCAGCAGCGACGCCCCTAACCGGCGCGTTGCCTGGAAGGCCCTCGAAGCATGGGGCCACGACGTCAGTGACATTGAACCTTTTCAGGAGGAGCCCTGGGACTGCGGGCCGCACAGCGATGGCCGCGGCGATCTCGAACCTCCCTTCTGACTGATAGGCGAACGGCCCACCGGCCCAAGAAGTGCGGCCAGCTGAGTATTTCGGAACGAAAAGCGGTCCAGGAAGGTTCAGTTGGGTGTCCAGACGTCGGGCTGGAGAACGGTCACGAGGTGTTGGATCGTCCTGCGATCTGATCGAAGGTCGGGAGACCCAGGTGGACGACGGAGGGCTGAAGAGCCGCGTCCATTTGGGTGAGCTTCCCGTGGGCGCCGGCCAGGCTGATCTCCAGCCCTTCGACTTCGCCGAACCAGCCTTCGCGTTGGGCTTCGGCGATTCGGTCGATCAGGTTGTCGCGGATCTCGATCAGGCGGTTGCGCTGGGAGGGCTCGGGGCGGAGGAGCGAGCATCGGACGCAGGCTTCTCTGAACTGGACCCGGCTCCGCGTGGGGTCAACTTTCGCCATCAATCCAGCGGGATGACAGGCCGAGCGAGGGTGCCGCGGGTGTGCGGGCGCTGTGCGACGAAGTCGCCCTGTTCGGGGTCGCGGTAGGAGCTCGCCTGTATCAACCACTTGGCGAACCAGGGTTCGCCACCGCATTCGGCACCGCCGCCATCGGCGCCGCGGACCTCGTGACGGTCGGTGGTCAGCTCCCACTTGTAGGAGTTCTGGGCCATGTGCAGCCCCGACAGCATCGGTGATGCTGCGGCCGTGCGGACACCGTCGGGCATGACAAGGGTGTTGTCGTCTCCGAGCCATCGGATCGGCATCCGGTCGCCCCACGGGAAGAGGCTTCGTGCGCCGAATGCGTAGGCGTGTTCCCACTCATCGGGAGTGGGCAGGCGTCGGCCAGTCCGCGCCAGCTCATCGGTGATCGTGCCATGGGTGGTATGGGTCGCAAGCCATGCCGCCGTGGGCTTGCCGTCTGGGTCGAAGCGAACTCGGCCGTGGGTGCCCGTGTCGGTTTCAGGCAGGATGAAATCGTCGATGAGTTCTTGACATCCAGGCTTCCACTTCTGGATGAGCGCCGTGATGATCGGGTGGTCGAGAGGAGCCTTGCTCACGCCGGCCTCGTCAGCGTGCTTTGCAGCAAGGAACGCCTTCAAGCGGGTGGTCCGGGGGCGCGAGGTGATGGCGGCGATGTGCTGGCGGATCTCGTCGACAGTACTGTCGGTCTGGCGAGCACGGGCCTCAGCTCGGTCATCCGACTCAAGGTCGGCGTACTCGGGGAACGGGTCCAATGCTGTGCGGCTACCAAGATGGGACAGGACCTCATCGTCGGCCGGCGTCCAGGATTCGGGTTCGAAGCCGAGTTGGGCGTGTCCGCCGGGGACGAAGACGAACGGTCTCCCATCGACCTCGATAATCGCGTTGTAGGCGGTTCGTCCGGCGTATTCGTGAAGGTGGACGGACGTGACGATGCCGCCCACCGTTCGAGCGGCCGTCTCGGCGGTGGCCCCCGCCGCCTTTCGGTCGAAGTTGAGCCACTCGTCGAGGGTGATATCGGCAGTTGACATGCCGCGGAGTATGCCGGAACCCACTGACAGTCGAGACGCCGAGTCGTTGGTCATTCGGAACCTCGATCGGGCGAAAGCGGTCTTGGCCTGGTCAGGTGCCCTCCCTGTCGGCCGCGGCGACGCGTGCTGACGATGCGACGCGACCCGGCATACCGAGGTTGACGCTCTGCGGCCTGCGTCGGTCGACCTGGGCGAGTTTATCCGCGGCACCAGCCAGGCTGACCTGGAGTCCTTCGACCTCGCCGAGCCGACCTTCACGTTCGGCTTCGGCGATGCGGGCGATGAGGTTGTCGCGGATCTCCTCGATGCGGGCGCGTTGGGCCGGGTCCGGCCTGAGGAGTGCACATCTGACGCAAGCCTGCTCATGAATACAAGGGGTGGAAAATGCGCGGCCGCAGATACCGGTGGACACCTTGCGTTTCTCGAAGTGCGCGAGGAAGGCATCCCACTCCTCCTCGGTGGGAGTCCGGTATTCCTCGCTGGGCCGGGTGGCCCGGCGGCGGGCGATGAAGGCCCTGTGCGCCTCGATTGTCTCGGCCGGGTAGACGGCCTTATAGCCCATCGTTGTATCGATGTTCTTGTGCCCGCAGATCACTTGGGCGATGTGCGGTGGCAGGCCGTTCATGATGGCCTCGGTGACGAAGATTCTCCTGGAGTCGTGTGGGGAGATCGTAAACGGTGCGCCGGCGGAGTCGGTGAGGCCGGTGGCCGCGATCGCGCCGATCAGCAGCGTGCGCAGGAACGTGGGGGTGAAGGCCCGGTGCTCGGTTCCGATCTGCCGCTGGAACAGCAGCGGCATCGGCGGGTTCCAGGTGGCCTGCGCAGTCCGGAGCAACTCGGCTGCCGCGAGCCTGCGGCGGTTGGCGGTGCTGACCAGGATGGGGAGCAGGGGAAGGCGCTCGCGGGTGCGCTGATCCATCCGTGCCTTGCGGTGCTTGCGCTCCTTGGCCTTGTGGATCTCGTCATCGCTGATCGGGCAGCGGACGACCCACGGTCCCCAGCGGGCCGGTTCCTCCGTGGCCCAATGGGCGAGGTCGAGATAGAAGGCTCGGACCCGCATCAGTTCGTCCTTGGCGTTGAGCCGGGGGCTGGTGATCTCGATCGTCGTCCCGTCGGGACCGGTGGTGGTGCGTCGCTTGGTGCTCAGGTCTTCCTTCCAGGTGCGGGCCGGCGCTGGCGGCAGCAAGAGCGTGTCGATGCCCGGTGACAGCGCTTCGATCCGCGTCCAGAACAGCCCTGCCAACGTCCGTGAGATCGCGTCTAAGCTGGCGAAGTCGAGCGAGGGCTGCCGCTCGCGGAGGTAGTTGACCAGCAGATCCCGGATCGGGCGGCAGTGGATCGGGTAGCGGTCCACGAGCTCCTCGATGCTCAGCTGGCCCAGGGCCTGTCCGAACGCCCGGATCGTGGCCGGGGCGTCATCGGGGAAGATGCCCAGAGTCCGCAGCCGCAGGTAGAAGTCGATCTTGTGCTGTCCGCCGCGGACGTGGACCCGGCGTTGGGTGTCGACCAGCTCCACGCAGTCCCCGACGGTGATGTCCTGGATGAGCCCGCCCTTGCAGGCCAGGAGGATCGCGATCCGGGTCGCTGCGATCTGGGCATCTTTGCTTGAGTGCGGTTGCGCGGCGGCCATCTGCACCAGTTGCCCGAAGCCGTCGGGGTCGCGGACCTCGGCCATGATGGTGGCCAGGTGTCGGTGGGTCCGGGTGAGCATCCAGGGCAGGCTGGGACGGATCGCATCACTGGCGATCAGCATCAGCAACCCGGTGGACAGGTCGGTGCGGACGTACGACGGCGGCGACCCGGCCTGCCGGCTCAGGAAGCGCAGTGGGAGCTCAGTCCAGTCCGCGCCGGGAAGGTCCTCGGCGCCGCTGCTTGTCCACCGTTCTTGCCAGGTGTCTCCAGGAGCGCTTGCGAGCCACTCCAACGTCTTCGTCACCCCGCGCCGACGGCCAGCTCTCGTGGCCTTGGCCGCTGGCAGGAACGGTGGCGCGGTCAGCCGCTGCAAGACCTCCTCGGCCACGCCCACATCGGTGTAACCGCCTGAGGCGTTGTCCGCCGAAGCGCGGTCCGCTGACGAGCCGCCTGCTCAGGGCCGTCGGCGCCCGCGGCGGAGCCGGTGGCAAAGATCCGTCAAAACCGCCCCGCACCCGTCTGTCCGGCCCGGCGGGCCGGGAGCATACTGTCCTGCGCGGCTCGCACCGAGCGACAGGGCCCACCCGGACCCGGCCCGGCTGCGCCGCGACGGGGGAGGTCGGAATCGTGGCAGTGGCCGTGATCGTCGCCGTGGTGGTCCTGCTCTGGCTGGTGACCGGTGTGCGGGTGGTGCAGCAGTACGAACGCGGCGTGGTGTTCCGCCTCGGGCGGGTGAGCGGCCGGGTCCGCGAGCCCGGCGTCACCCTGCTGCTGCCGGTGCTGGACCGGATGCGCAAGGTCAACGTCCAGGTCGTCACCATGCCGGTGCCCGCGCAGGAGGGCATCACCAAGGACAACGTCTCGGTCAGCGTCGACGCCGTGCTGTACTTCCGGGTGATCGACCCGATCCGGGCCACCGTGGACGTGCAGAACTACGCCTTCGCCATGCTGCAGGTCGCCCAGACCTCGCTGCGCTCGATCATCGGCAAGAGCGAGCTGGACGACCTGCTCTCCGGCCGGGAGAACCTGCACCAGGGGCTGGAGGTCATGCTGGAGAGCCCGGCGACCGGCTGGGGCGTGCACATCGACCGGGTGGAGATCAAGGACGTGAGCCTGCCCGACTCGATGAAGCGCTCGATGGCCCGCCAGGCCGAGGCCGACCGCGAGCGCCGGGCCCGGATCATCACCGCCGACGGCGAGTTCCAGGCCGCGTCCAAGCTCGCCGAGGCGGCCACCAGGATGGCCGAGACCCCGGCCGCGATGCAGCTGCGACTGCTGCAGACCGTGGTCGAGGTCGCGGCGGAGAAGAACTCGACGCTGGTGCTGCCGTTCCCGGTGGAGCTGCTGCGCTTCTTCGAGGCCTCCGCCGCCCGGATCGCGGACGGCCCGGCCGACGGCAGCGAGACCGCCGGGGCCACCGCACAGCCGCCCGCCGTGCCCGCCCAGACCCCGGCCGACGGGAGCTGACCGTCCACGCGGACCACCCACGCGGGCACCACCCACGCACACCACCCCACGCGGCCGTTCCGGGCACCCGCCCGGCCCGGCCGCCCCGAGTTCCCGCGTACCCATAGGTCGTCCCTATGACCCCATAGATCGGAACCGACTACACCCGCGCCCCACCTCGGGGTTGGCTGAACGGGTCCAGACCACCTCCTGCTGCGCACCCACCGGAGGACCGCCCGTCATGCCTCGCCCGATCAGAGTCGCGATCGTCGGAGCCGGCCCCGCCGGCATCTACGCCGCCGACGCCCTGCTGAAGTCCGACGCCGCCCGGACGCCGGGCGTCTCGATCGACCTGTTCGAGCGGATGCCCGCGCCGTTCGGTCTGATCCGGTACGGCGTCGCCCCCGACCACCCCCGCATCAAGGGCATCGTGACGGCCCTGCACCAGGTGCTCGACAAGCCGCAGGTCCGGCTGTTCGGCAACGTCGACTACCCGGCCGACCTCGCTCTGGACGACCTGCACCGGTTCTACGACGCCGTGGTCTTCGCCACCGGCGCGACCGCCGACCGTCCGCTGGACCTGCCCGGCGTCGACCTGGACGGCTCCTACGGCGCGGCCGACTTCGTCTCCTGGTACGACGGCCACCCGGACGTGCCCCGCAGCTGGCCGCTGGACGCCGAGAAGGTCGCGGTGCTCGGCGTCGGCAACGTCGCGCTGGACGTCGCCCGCATCCTCGCCAAGACCGCCGGGGAACTGCTGCCCACCGAGATCCCCGGGAACGTCCACGAGGGCCTGGAGCACAACCGCGCCCGCGAGGTGCACGTCTTCGGCCGCCGCGGACCGGCCCAGGCCAAGTTCAGCCCGATGGAGCTGCGCGAGCTGGACCACTCCCCCACCATCGAGGTGATCGTCGACCCCGAGGACATCGAGTACGACGCCGGCTCGATCGCCCAGCGCCGCGCGGTCAAGCACGTCGACCTGGTCGCGGCGACGCTGGAGAACTGGGCGATCCGCGACGTCGGCGACCGCCCGCACCGCGTCTTCCTGCACTTCTTCGAGTCCCCGGCGGAGGTCCTCGGCGAGGACGGCCGGGTGGTCGGGCTGCGCACCGAGCGCACCGAGCCCGACGGCACCGGCAACGTGCGCGGCACCGGCCGCTTCACCGACTGGGACGTGCAGGCGGTCTACCGGGCCGTCGGCTACTACTCGGACGAGCTGCCCAAGCTGCCCTTCGACCCGGTCTCCGGCACCGTCCCGCACACGGCCGGCCGGGTCCTGGACGGCGACGGCTCGCACCGCACCGCGACCTACGTCACCGGCTGGATCAAGCGCGGCCCGGTCGGCCTGATCGGCCACACCAAGGGCGACGCCAACGAGACCGTCGCCTGCCTGCTGGACGACCACGCCGCCGGCCGGCTGCCCGGCGCCACCGAGCCCGACCCGGCCGCGGTCGAGGAGCACCTGCGCGGCCAGGGCGTCCGGTACACCACCTGGGCGGGCTGGCAGCTGCTCGACGCCCACGAGCGCGCGCTCGGCGAGGCCGAGGGCCGCGAGCGGGTCAAGGTCGTCGAGCGCGAGGAGATGCTCCGCCGCAGCGGGGCGTGAACGCCTCCCGCGCCTTCACCGAAAACCACCGGAATTCCCCCGGAACCCTCGCCGGTAACCGCACCGGACCGCACCGGTCGGGAATCCCGCTTGATTCCGGCTTGATTCCGGCCGATTCCGGGGGAGGGAATTCCGAGGGCCGCTGCCGATCGCCGTACCGCGCCCGTCAGGGGCGGACGATCGGCAGCAGCACCTCGTCCACGATCTCCTCCGGGTCGAGCTGCACCGCGTCCCCGCCGCACATCTTGATCCGGTACAGCATCAGCGCCGGCACCACGTCGGTGACCAGCGGGGTGACCGCCCCCGGGCGGACCTCGCCGCGCGCCGTCCCGCGGTCCAGCACCTCGGCGAGCAGCGCCGTCGTCGGCTCGACCACCCGCTCGAAGACGATCGCCACGAAGGCGTGGGCCCGCTGGTGGTCGAGTTCGCTCATGATCGCCCGGACGGCGGCGCCCAGCTCGCTGAACATCGCGGCGCGCAGCCTGGCAACGACTTCCAGCAGGTCACCGCGGAGACTGCCGGTGTCGGGGGCCGACGCGCCGGGCGGCAGGCTGGCCCTCAGCGCGTCCATCACCAGGTCCTCCTTCGAGGACCAGCGGCGGTAGAGCGCGGCCTTCCCGGTCTGCGCGGCGGCGGCCACGCCCTCCATGGTCAGCCGGGCGTAGCCGTCGGTGGTCAGTTGTCGGAGGACCGCCTCGTAGATGGCGCTCTCCAGCGCCTCGCCGCGTCGCCGCAGCGGGGCGCCCGCCACCGGTCCTCGCACGGCATCCGTTTCAGCGGTCATGGCTGCGCACCTTCTCCAGTCGTCCTTCCTCGATCCCATCGGTACACGCGCTCACCCGCGCCGCGGTTCTCCGGACCACCGAATCTCCGTTCGGGGCCGCAGTCGGCGCCCGCGGGCGAACGGGTTCTACCGCTCCTCCGGCCATTCCCCGTCACGGGGCTACTGACGATGTTAGTGAACGAACCCGTTCCCTCCCAACCCTGTCACGGGCCGTCGTCAGCGGCCGAGCAGCGACACGGCCAGCTCGCGCAGCGCGTCCGCCAGCCGCTCCCCCTCGCCCTGCTCCAGCAGGCGCAGGATCGGGTCGCTGTGCAGCGCGCCGAGCAGGATGTGGGCGGTGAGTTCGGCGTCCAGCTCCGGCCGCTGCTCGGCGAGCAGCGCGGCGAGGTGCTCGTGCCACGCCCGGTAGACCGGGTGCGCCTCGCGCGGCCCCTGGTCGGGCGAGGGCGGGTTCGCGGAAACGGCCTGGCCGAGCGCGGCCAGCAGGCTCTTGTTGCGGGAGACGACGTCGACCACCGCGTCCAGGAAGGCCAGCAGCCGCTCCCGGGCCGGGGCGCCGGGGCCCAGCGGCGGCGGCCCGCAGCGCACCGCCTCCTCCAGGTCGAAGGCCCGCTCCTGCATCAGCGCCCGCATCAGGCCCATCCGGCTGCCGAAGCGGTGGAAGACGGTGCCCTTCCCCACCCCGGCGGCGGCCGCGACCTGCTCCATCGAGATCTGCTCGGGCCGGTGCCCCGCCAGGAGCTCCTCGGTCGCCCGCAGGATCGCGCGCCGGTTGCGGGTCGCGTCGGCGCGTTCGCGTCGGCCGTCCGTCATCGAGTCCTCTTCCCTGTTCGCCCGGCGCCCCGTGGACACCCGGCCGCCACTCCGGCGGACAACTGGACTGCCGGTCCAGTACGGCAGCGAGCAAGAACCTGACCGCCGGTCAAGTTTATCCCGGACCGGCCCACCGGGGCGGGAAGGAGGCACCCGTGCGCCGAGTCCGCCACCACCGGCACGGGAGCCCCAGGCGTCGACGCCAACGAAGCGGCCGACGTCCCGGCCCCCGCCCCGGTCGGATCGCCGCACCGGCTGGCACCGGGTGCCAACTGGCCGACTTGCGGCGAGAGTTCGCCCGGATACGCTTCGAACAGAGGCTCCCCGGTGCCCGCGCCACGAACCGTGAGCGCGCTCCCGCCCGGCGGGACCGGGACGGGACCGTCGCCCCATGCGGACGGGGCGCGACCGGCGGTGGCATGGAGGAGCAGGCCGGCACGACCGACCTGCGAAACCCACCGTGGAGGTCACCATGACCGACAGAACGGCCAGTACGGCGCTGCTGGCGGCCGGTGCCGCGGCGTTCTTCGCCGCCATCAGCGTCGCCGCGGCCGCCCGGGCGTGCAGGTGCCCGGTCGAGCACGGCGCAGGCGGCCACCGAGCGAAGCGCCGACCGCACATCGGGCACGCGCCCGGAGGCGGCGGCCCCAAGGGCCTGTGCCCCAACCCGCCGAACTGCAACTGAACCCGCCATCGATCCCCCGTCCTCGAACCCGGTCACGGATCCCGCCCCCGGAGCGCCCGTCGCGCCGGGGGCGGGCGCCGGTCAGGACCGGCCCCGCGGCGGCCGCAGCAGCCCGGCCAGGCCGCCGCGCTCAGCCGCTCGCGGGCCGGCGCGGGAGCACCGCGTGCACCCGGGTGCCGCGCCCGAGGGCGTCCACCGTGCAGCTGCCGCCGATCTCCGCGGCCCGCTCGGACATCGACCGCAGCCCCACCCCGGGATCTGCCGGTCCACGGCGCCCCGGGCCCTGTCCGTCGTCCTCGACGAGGAGTTCCAGGTCCCCGCCGTCCACCCGCACGGACACCGTGGCACTGCTCGCCCGGGCGTGCCGCAGCACGTTGTTCAGGGCCTCCGCGGTGATCCGGTAGACGGCGACCTCCACGGCGGCGGGCAGCTCCGGCAGCGGGTCCGGCTCCAGCCGGGCCGTGACGGCGAGGTCGTCACCGCTGAAGGTCTCCGCGAGCCGGCCCAGCGCCCGCGAGAGCCCGTAGTCGCCCAACGCGGTGGGCCCGAGCCGGTCGGTGATCCGCCGGACCTCCCGGACCGCCGTGGCCAGGTCGTCCGAGACCCGCGTCAGCGTGGCCGAGAACATCGCCGGGTCGTCCACCGCGGCCGCCCCCTGCAGCCGCAGCCGCAGACCGGCCAGCATCGGCCCGAGTCCGTCGTGGATGTCGCGGCGCAGCTGCCGGCGCTCCTCCTCGCGGGCCGCGACGATCTGCTCGCGGCTGGCCCGCAGGTCCTCCATCAGCTGCAGCGAGGCGACGGCGGGCGCCGCCTGGTCGGCGAGCGAGCGCAGGATGTCGCGGTCACTGCAGTCGAGGGCCCGCTGGCCCGAGCGCGGCGCGACGGTGAGCCGGCCGATCTCGGCGCCCCGGTGCACCAGGGCGAAGGCCTCGCTGCTCCCGGAGCGGTCGCCGACGGCCGCCAGCGGGCGTTCGCCGCCGCGGGTGGAGACGGTCAACGCCACACCGGAGAGCCGGAGTTCGTCACTGACCGTGGCGCACAGCACGGCTGGCACGTCCTGCGGGTCGACGGTCTGGCTGACCCGTCCGGCCAGGCTGCGCAGCACCTGGTACGGCTGGGCGCGCGCGCCGTAGTACCAGCGGTCGACGACGCCGGAGGCCCAGCGCACGCCCCGGGGCAGGCCGGCCGCGAGCAGGAAGACGGCGGCGACCAGCAGCAGCGCCCCCGCACCGCGCCGGCCGGGCATCAGCATGGTGGAGAGCACGCAGGCCACCAGCACGAACACCACGACCAGCCCGGCGGCGATCAGCAGCCCGACCAGGACCCGCCGGGCCGCCCGGTCGAGCCGCCAGGAGCCGTCGCGGACGACGATCACGGCCAGGGTGAGCATCCACAGCGCGGAGGCCACCGCGAAGGCGATGTAGGAGGGGGTGCTCTGGTCGTCGAAGTAGTAGCCGAGTTCGGCGCCGCCCCACAGCAGGTAGACGCCGAGGGCGATCAGGACGTTCTGCCGGCGGCGCCGGGGCATCCCGCGGGTGCGGGCGAGCGGGACGAGGACCACCAGGACGGTCAGCACCACGAACACGACGAGCTGGGTGAGGTGCAGCCGGTCGTTGAAGGCCCGCAGCCAGCCGGCGACGGCGGTGCCGGCGAGCGGGTTGGGCCGGCCGAACACCGTGGGCTGGTAGACGTAGTAGCAGGCCTGCGGCAGCATCCACAGGGCCACGGCGCCGATCGCGAACCACCACCGGCGGCTCGGCAGCGCCCCGTCCGGCAGGAACAGCGGCAGCGCGTGCCAGAGCGTGCCGCTGACCGTGTACCCGATCGACGTCAGGACCACCACGGCCCCGACGACGCGCGGTTCGTCCACCTCGACCCAGACCGGGGTCTGCGCGGCCAGCGGGACGATCAGTGCCGTGCCGTAGGCGAGCAGCACCCAGCCGAGTTGGTTCCCCGGCCGGTGGGCGTGCAGCAGCACCCCGCCGGCGACGGCGGCGAGGCCGTAGCCCAGGACCGCCAGGTGGTGGACCGGCTGGGAGAGCCCGGCGGCCCCCTGGTGGCTCAGGACGTAGCCGATCCACAGTCCGCCCGCCACCAGGCAGACGACGGCGCACACCCCCGCCATGGCCAGCCGGCGCTCCGCCGGGCGGGGCCGGGGCCGGGACCGGGGTCGCCGCCAGGCCCTCCGCGCACTCTCCGCAGCCATGAGCACCCCGTCCTCTCCGACGACCCACCGGATGCCAGAAGTCTCCTGCACCCGGTGTCCCGGGCACATGAGGCAGCGGCCCCGGCGGGGCAACGCACCCCGGACGGGCGTCCGCCGGGCGGCGGGGCGGCAGGACGGCAGGACGGCGGGACGGCGGGGCGGCAGGACTACGCGCCCAGGTCGACGGCCAGGCAGTTGTAGAACCTCCAGGAGCCCTCGGGGTCGTACGGGTCGCCCGCCCGGCGGCCCGGCGCGGTGTCCACCTCCTCGGTCATGTCCTCGAAGCGGATGCGCTCGGGAAGCCTGCCGTAGCGGGCGTGCCGCGCTTCGGCGGCGGGGTCGCGGGTGCGGTCCTCGTTCACGGCCACTCTCCACTTCACCGGTCCCGGGCGGCTCCCTCGGTGCCGCCGACGACGCCACCAGCGTGCGCGCACATCCATCACCTGTCAAGAAGGTGACGATATGGGTGGGCTCCACACCCAGCCGACCGTGCACACGTGTGCCTCCGACTCCGCCCGCCCGCCGATCGCCACCGGGCCGTCAACCCGAGCCAACGCCCCACCCGCAGCGCCCAGTTACCGGGTGGTACCGGCCCGATGACACCGCTAGTGTCCCTTTCCTGCGTGGTCCCGGACGGCCCGGCACTGCCCGGCCGGGGCCACGGCGGAGCCGTTCACCCGCACCGTCACAAGGAGACACGCCCATGGTCAACCCGGACCCGACCGGCCGGGGCCGCGCGCAGGAGACGGTGGAGGCAGCGCTCGACCGCGCCGCCGCGACCGAGCACCTCAACGCGTTCATCACGCTCGACACCGAGGGAGCACTCGCCGCCGCGGCCCGCCACGACGCCGGTGGCGGGCGCGGGGCGGAGCAGGAGGGGCAGGAGGAAGAGCAAGCCCCCTGGTGCCTCGTCGTCAAGGACAACATCCACGTCGCCGGCCTGCCCAACACCGCCGGCACCCCGGCACTCGCCGAGTTCGTCCCCGGCGCGGACGCACCCGTCGTACGGGCCCTGCGCGCCGCGGGGGCGATCGTCCTCGGCAAGACGAACATGCACGAGCTGGCCCTGGGAGCCACCTCGTGCAACCACGCCTTCGGCGCCGTCGGCAACGCCACCGACCCCGCCCTCTTCGCGGGCGGCAGCAGCGGCGGCACGGCCGCGGCGGTGGCGGCGGGCGTCGCCGACGCCGGGCTCGGCACCGACACCGGCGGCTCGATCACCATCCCCGCCGCCCTCAACGGCATCTACGGCCTACGCCCCAGCGCCGGGCGCTACCCCTCGGCGGGCGTCACGCCGCTGAGCCCCACCCGGGACACACCCGGGCCGATGACGAACACCCTGGACCTCCTCCTGACGCTGGACACCCTCGTCACCGGCGCGACCGGGAGCCCGCAGGACCCGGCACGCCGGCTCCGGCTGGGCCTGCCGAGGCACGTGTTCACCGAGGACCTGGAGGGCCCGGTCCGGGCCGCCTGGCAGGACGCCGTCGCCCGACTCACCACCGAACGGACCACCTGGGTCCCGGTGGACACGGCGCACCTGGTCGAGCACGACTCCCGGATCGGATTCCCGCTGGTCTTCGGCGAGTTCGCCGACGCCCTCGGCCGCTACCTCGACGAGCACCGCGTCGGACTCACCCCGGCCGAGGTCCTCGACGCGGTCTCCGACCCCGTCATCGGCGACATGCTCAAGGCCACCGCCCTGCCCACCGGCCCCGGGTACCCCGGGGCCGCCGCCCTCCAGGGGGCGCTGGCCCGGCGCCGCGTGATGCAGGCGGCCTACGAGGACCTGTTCACGGCCAACGGCCTGGACGCGATCCTCAGTCCCACCGTCCCGGTGTGCGCCCGGCCGCTGCACCGCTTCGAGGACTCCCTCCCGCTCAACGGGCAGGACGTGCCCACGTTCTTCAGCCTGATCCGCAACACCTCCCCGGCCGCCGTCGCCGGCCTGCCGTCGGTCACGGTGCCCCTTCCGGTCACCGCGTCGCCGCCCGTCGGCCTGCAGCTGATCGGGCGCCGGTGGGCCGACCGGGAGCTGCTGTCCGTGGCCGTCGCGGTCGACGCCCTGGTGCGGCACGGGTAGCCCGCCATCGCGTCACCGCCTTGACAGGTAACGCGACGCCACGACAAACTCATCACCGGTCAAAGCGGTGACGGAGTCGGCACCAGCCGGCTCGGCCATGTCCGGAATATCCGAAAAGGGGTTTGTCGTGGCAAGCATCATGGGTGGGCGCAAGCGGCTGGTGGCGGGCGCGGTCGCAGCGGCCACGGCGAGCCTGGCGCTGTGCGCGTTCACCGCCCCGGGCTCCGCGCTCGGCGCGAGCGGCGCCGCCGGGGCCGGGGCCGACGCCTTCGGCGGCCGCACCAAGCCGACCATCGTCCTGGAGCACGGCGCCTTCGCCGACGGCTCCAGCTGGAACGGCGTCATCGCCGAACTCCGCGCCGACGGCTACCCCGTGGTCGCCGCGGCCAACCCACTGCGCGGCCCCGCCTCCGACGCCGCCGCCCTGCGCACCGTCCTCGACCACATCAAGGGCCCGAAGGTCCTCGCCGGGCACTCCTACGGCGGCACCGTGATCAGCGAGGCCGCCACCGGCGACCCCGACGTCAAGGCCCTCGTCTTCGTGGCCGCCTTCCTGCCCGCCCCCGGCGAGACCGCCCTGGAGCTCACCACCAGGTACCCGGGCTCCACCCTCCCCGGCGCCCTGGACCCCGTCACCTACCGGCAAAGTGACGGCAGCACCGCCACCGACCTCTACATCAAGCAGGACGCGTTCCGCCACCAGTTCGCCGCCGACGTCCCGGCCGGCCGGGCCGCCCTGATGGCCGCCGAGCAGCGCCCGATCGCCCAGGCGGCCCTGGAGGAGAAGGCCACCGGCGCGGCCTGGCAGACCACGCCCAGCTGGTCCGTCGTCACCACGCAGGACCTCAACATCCCGGTCGCGGTGCAGCGTTACATGGCCGAGCGCGCCCACGCCCACACCACCGAGGTGGCCGCCTCGCACTCCGTCGCCGTCTCCCGCCCGCGCCTCGTGGCGGACGTCATCGAACAGGCCGCCCGCGCCACCGCCCGCTGACCGGCCGGCCCTCCCCCGCGCGCCCGGCCCCACCGCGCGGTGACCCGCAGCGGCCGCACCGGGCGCCGCCGCACCCCCGCCACGGCCGGTGCATCACCGGCCTGACCAGAAACTCATCTCCGAGGAAGCCCATCATGGCAGTCGTACGGTTCCATCTCGTCTCCACGCTCGCTCCGGAGGACGTCCTCGCGGTGCTGACCGACTTCGGCCCCTCCCGGGCCGAGACCTGGCCCACGATCGACGCGAAGCACTTCGAGGTCCACGACCGGGGCGACACCTGGGCCGAGGTCACCGAGGGCACCGCAGCCGCGTGGGAACGCGCACGGTACGAGTGGGAACCGGGCGGCGACACCGTCACCATCACGACGCTCGACTCCAAGCTCTTCGGGGCCGGCGGCGGCTGGGTGTTCCGGCTGACCCCCGGGGCGGAGGGCACCAGGGTCGACGTCGAGCTCACCCGGCACCCGACCACCGTCAAGGGCAGGATGCTCGCCGCGCTCCTGCCGGTGGCGGCTCCGCCGTCCCTGCGCAAGTCCTTCGCGGGGCCGCTGCGCGCCAAGTGAGCCGCGCCGCGGCCGGGTTCCGCGGGTCCGGCGCGCCGGGAGGACGACCGGAGGGGCCGACAGCCATGCGCTGTCGGCCCCGTCGTCGCGCCCACCGCTCCGACCCTCCCCCGGTCCGGCCCCGATCCGGCCCGGCTCCGGGGAGGGGGCAGTCAAATGACGGTTCCTCCGGCGGGGCCGACTCTGCCCGCCGCTCCGCCCCGGCTCCGCGAACGCCCCGCCGCACACCGTCCTCCGACGGTCAAGTGACCGATGCGCGGGAGCCCGCCCCCGGCGGAGAGTGAGGGCCGCACAGTCCGCACCTCGGAGGGGAACCCCGCCATGCACCGTGACCGACCGCCCCTGCGGGCACACCCGACGGCCGTACACCTGCCGCCCCTGGTCCTGGACGTCGACCGGATGCTCGACGAGTTCACCCGGTTCCCCTCGCGGGCGGAGTTCCGCTTCGACCCGCGGACGCCCGCGGTGATCGCCGTCGAGTTCCTCGCGGAACGCGGCCCGAGCCTCGTCTGGCGGTTCGGCCGCGCGCTGCTGCTGGGCGGGCTGACGGCGATGAGCGGCTGCGGCGACGTACGGATGTGGCCGGGCCGGGCCGACGAGCAGCCGTCCTCCTGGCTGCTCCTCGAAACCCCGGAGCTGGAGGCCCTCTTCGAGCTGCCGACCGGACCGCTGGCGGCCTGGCTGGACGCCACCTACCGGATCGTCCCGGCCGAGGCGGAGCTGGAGGGCATCGACTGGGACGGATTCCTCCACGGACTGCTCGACCACCCGGGAGCGCCGCCCGGGTGAGCCCGCCGGAGATCGGCCGCAGGGATGACTTCCCCGGCCTCTACGTCACCTGCCAGAGTGGTGACACAAGGGGGGTTGTCGTCAGCCCCGGGCGCGGGCGTGCTCACACGCGCGCCTCCGCGCCGGCCGCTCCAGGGCGACGCTCCACCGCAAGCCGCACACCCGCGGCGGACGAGGAGGATTGACGTGAAGAGCACCAACCCGGTCTTCTCCCGCTGGGGCGCCGCCCGTTTCGCCGCCCCGGCCGGGGCATCGACGCGCCGGCCGGTCCGCACCCCGGCCGGGGGCCCACCGGTGATCGATCCCCGCACCGACGGCGCCACCGCCGCAACGTCCGTCGGCACCCTGGCGCCTGACGCCCCGACGGTTCCGCCGACCGCCCCGGCCGCCCCGGCCGCCCCCGCGATGACCCTGGACGACGTGGTCGTGCGCACCGCGACGACGCTCGGCACCGTGGCGCTGACGGCGGTGCTCTCCTGGCTCCTCCTGCCCGTCGACGAGGCGGACCTCGGCCGCTCGTACGGGATCGCCCTGGGCGCCGCCGTCGTCGCGTTCGCCCTCGCGATGCTCCAGGCCGTCCGGCGGCTGCCGTCCCCGGCCCTGATCCTCGGGTACGCGGCGTTCGAGGGCGTGTTCCTCGGTGTGGTCTCCGGCGCGACCTCGACCTACTTCGCCCCGGGTGCCGTCGTCCAGACCGTCCTCGGCACCTTCGCCGTGTCGGCGGCCGTGCTGGTCGCCCACCGGATGCGCTGGATCCGGGTCACCCGCCGGTTCACCGGCTTCCTCGCCACCGCCGCGGCCGGCTTCCTCCTGCTGATCCTCGCCGACCTGCTCTTCTCCGCCCTCGGCGCGGGCCACGACCTCGGCTTCCACAGAGGCGTCCTCGGCCTGCTGTTCGGCGCCGTCGGCGTCCTGCTCGGCGCGGGCTTCCTCACCCTGGACCTCCGGCAGGTGGAGGACGCCCTCGCCGAAGGCCTCCCCCGCGAACAGGCGTGGCTCGCGGCCTTCGGCCTCACCACGACGCTGGTGTGGATCTACCTGGAGGTGCTGCAGGTGCTCACCGTCCTCGACGGCGACGACTGAGCTTCCCCGACGCCGGAGGGGCATGCGCAGCACGCGCACGCCCCTCCGGCGCACCCCGGGCCACGGGAACGCGACGGGCCGGAAGGCCGACAGGCCGGGGTCGTCCGTGCCGATGATCCGCCCCACCGCGGCGGTCAACGAGCCGACGCGGAGGGGTCGGTGGAAACGGCGACGGCCTTCGCGGAACAACCTGCTACGCTGCGTGTGACCTGACGTTCGTGTGATCGAGGAGTGGCAGACATGGCGGGTGACGACGACATCTCCGGGTGAGATCCGGATCTGACGGCCACCGGCCGGCGCATCGGAAGCGCCGCCGCCGAAGTGGCCGACTTCGTCGTACCCCTTCCCCGTGTCTGCCCAGGGCAGCGCTCCAGAGTCCTGCCCTCACCCCTTTCGAGGTCACCTCCATGTCCGACGCCGCCGTCGTCTGCTCGAACCTCTCCTTCGCCTGGCCGGACGACACCCCGGTCTTCCACGACCTGTCCTTCACCGTGCCCGCCGGCCGGACCGGCCTGGTCGCCCCCAACGGCTCCGGCAAGAGCACCCTGCTCAAGCTGATCGCCGGCCAACTCACCCCCGCTGCGGGCTCGGTGACGGTCAGTGGCACCCTCGGCTACCTCAGCCAGAGCCTCCCCCTGACCGGGGACCTCACCGTCGCCGAGGTGCTCGACGTCGCCGCGGTCATCAGCGCCATCGACGCCGTGGAGTCCGGCGACGTCGACGAGCGGCACTTCACCACCATCGGCGACGACTGGGACATCGAGGAGCGCACCCGCGCCCAGCTCGACCGGCTCGGCCTGGGCCACCTCGACCTGGACCGCAGCCTGAGCACGCTCAGCGGCGGCCAGATCGTCTCGCTCGGCCTCGCCGCCCAACTCCTCAAGCGCCCCGACGTCCTGCTGCTCGACGAGCCCACCAACAACCTCGACCTGGCCGCCCGGCGCAAGCTCCACGACGTGCTGGCGGACTTCACCGGCTGCCTGCTGCTGGTCAGCCACGACCGCGCGCTGCTCGACCGCATGCAGGGCATCGCCGAACTCGACAGCGGCGAACTTCGCTACTACGGCGGCGACTTCACCGAGTACGAGGAGGCCGTGCGGGCCGAGCAGGAGACCGCCGAGAAGAACGTCCGCAACGCCGAGCAGGAGCTGAAGCGGGAGAAGCGGGAGATGCAGCAGGCCCGCGAACGCGCCGAGCGCCGGGCGAGCAACGCCGCCCGCAACCTCAAGAACGCCGGCCTGCCCCGCATCTTCGCGGGGAACATGAAGCGCGGCGCCCAGGAGTCGGCGGGCCGGTCCGGCCAGGTGCACGCGACCCGCGTCGGCGAGGCCAGGGCCCGGCTCGACGAGGCCGGCCGCGCCCTGCGCGACGAACAGCGGCTGTCCCTGGAACTGCCCGACACGCAGGTGCCCGCCGGGCGCAACCTGTTCCTCGGCGAAGGGCTGCAGGTCCGCCACGGCGGCCGGGCCGTGTTCGCCGACGGCGGTGTCGACCTGAACGTCCGCGGCCCCGAGCGCATCGCGCTCACCGGGCCCAACGGCGCGGGCAAGTCGACCCTGCTGCGCCTGATCACCGGCGAACTCGCCCCGGACGACGGGCTGATCACCCGCAACGACGGCCGGATCGCCTACCTCTCGCAGCGGCTGGACCTGCTCGACCAAGAGCGCACCGTGGCGGAGAACTTCGCCGCCTTCGCGTCCGAGCGGCCCGAGGCGGAGCGGATGAACCTGCTCGCCCGCTTCCTGTTCCGCGGCGCCCGGGCGCACCTGCCCGTGCGGGTGCTCTCCGGCGGGGAGCGGCTGCGCGCCACCCTCGCCTGCGTGCTGTGCGCCGATCCGGCCCCGCAGCTGCTGCTGCTCGACGAGCCGACCAACAACCTCGACCTGGTCAGCGCGGGGCAGTTGGAGAGCGCGCTCAACGCCTACCGGGGCGCGTTCCTGGTGGTCAGCCACGACGAGCGGTTCCTCGCCGAGATCGGGGTGAACCGCTGGCTGCGGCTGGCCGACGGCACGCTGCAGGAGACCTGGGCCCCCGCGGTGTGAACCGCCGGTGCGTGGTCCGGTCCGCGTCCGGGGCTTCGCGCCCGGCGGGCCGGCCACCGCGGGAGCCGGACGGGCGGTGCGCGCAGCCGTAGCCGCTTCCGGCACACCCGGCCGGTGCGCGCAGCCGTGGACGCCGCCCGCGCACCGGCCGGTCCTTGCACCCCTGACAGTCACCTGTCAGGATGGTGATGTGAACCTTGACCATGTCTTCGTGTGCGGGCACCCGGCCCTCGACTTCGCCGCGACCCTCCGCGCGCGGCGGTCGACCCGGTTCGAGATGTTCGTGACGCCCGAGCGGCTGAACGCCTGGTACCTGGACTGCGGACTCGTGGACACCATCACGCCCGGCGACGAGCAGGACGTCCGGGAGGCGAGGACCGTGCGCGAGGCCGTCTACCGGCTCGTCACCAACCGCCTCGCCGAGGAGGACTTCGACCGCGAGGCGCTCGCCGTGCTCAACGCCGCCGCGCGCAGGACCCCCGTGACGCCGCAGCTCACCATGGCCGGCCGGCACAACGAGGCGACACCCGGACAGGCCCTGGCCACCGTCGCGCGGCACGCCGTCGAACTGCTCAGCGGTCCGGACGTCCCCCTGCTGAAGGAGTGCGGCAACCCGGAGTGCACACGGGTCTACATCGACCGCTCGCGGGGCATGCGCCGCCAGTGGTGCGGCATGGAGTCCTGCGGCAACAAGATCAAGGCCGCCGCCTACCGCGCCCGGAAGAAGACCTCGCCCGCCGTGGGCGCGCACTGACCGCTCCGGCCGACATGTTCCGGTGACGGCACCGGGCAGGACTCCTCGACCGCGGATCCGGGCGGGGCGCCACCGTCACCTGCGGCGCCGCACACCCGACACCCACGCACACCCGCCAGGGGCGTGACGTCGGAACACGTTGCCATCACCGGTCGAGATGGTGAGTCGCTGATGGCAGGTGTACATCACCAGTCAACGTGGTGATGTACACCTGCCTTTGCAACCCCCCCGGCACCACCCGGCCTCGCCCGGGCCGAGCTTGACGCCCGCTCAGCCTTCCATCACCCTTCCACTAATCGAATAGTGAAAGGGTTCAATGCCGATGACCCTGGCCCCCTCCCCGCACAGCCCGACCCAGCCCCCGCCTCAGCCGCGGCCGCGGCCCCAGCCGCCGGCGGCCCCGTCCGGCCACCCCGCCAGCACCCCGCGCCTGGCGCGCCACCCCGCCGCACTGGCCTGGGGCCTGGCCGCGGTCTTCGCCGCGCTCTACGTCTGCGTCGCCGCCAACCGGCACCGCCGCGGCCTCACCAAGGCCTACGACCTGGGGATCTTCGAACAGGCCATCCGGGCGTACGCGCACCTGCGGGCGCCGATCGTGCCGCTCAAGGGGCCCGGGTACCACCTGCTCGGAGACCACTTCCACCCACTGATCGCCACCGTCGCCCCCGCGTACCGGGCCTTCCCGACGCCGCTCACCCTCGTGGTCGCCCAGGCGCTGCTCATGGCGCTGGCCGTCGTCCCGCTGACCCGCTGGGCCCACGAGGTGGCCGGGCCGCGGGTGGCCCTGGTGGTCGGCTGCGTCACCGGGGCCTCCTGGGGGATCGTCAGGGCCTCGGCCGACGACTTCCACGAGATCGCGTTCGCCGTCCCGCTGCTCTCCTTCGCCGCCACCGCGCTCGGCCGGCGCCGCCCGCTGGCCGCCGCGCTCTGGTCACTGCCGCTGCTGCTGGTCAAGGAGGACCTGGGCCTGACCGTCGCCGCCGTCGGCGTGCTGATCGCCTGGCAGGCCCGGCAGGACCGCGGCACCCCGCTGCCCGGTCTCGCCCTCGCCGCCGTCGGCCTCGCCGCGACCGCGGTGACCGTGCTCGCGGTGCTGCCCGCGTTCAACTCCGGCGGGGGCTTCGACTACTGGCAGCAGCTGGACGGCGGCGGGCAGTCCACGCCGTGGGCCCTGCTGCTGCACCTCCTGTGGCCGCCGGTCAAGTGGCTGCTGTTGTTCCTGCTCGCCGCCACGGCCGGCTTCCTCGGCCTGCGCTCTCCGCTCTTCCTGCTCTGTGTGCCCACCCTGGCCTGGCGGCTGCTGTCCGCCAACCCGCACTACTGGGGCGTCAGTTACCACTACAGCGCAGTGCTGATGCCGATCGCGGTCGCCGCCCTGGTCGACGCCCTCGCCCGCTCCCGGACCCGGCACCCGACCGTCGGCGAGGCCACAACCGGGGGCGAGGCCGCGACCGCCCCGCTCCCCCGCCGCGCCCACCGCGCACTGCTCGTCAGCGCCCTGGTGACGGTCGTGACGCTGCCGCTCTACCCCCTGCACGAGGTGGTGATGCCGGAGGCCTGGCGCACCTCGCCCCGGCTCACCGAGACCCGGGCGATGCTCCGGCTGATACCGGACGACGCCACGGTGGCCGCCTCCAATCGCCTGGCGGCCCAGCTCACCGACCGGACGGAGGTCACCCTGGTGTGCCGGGAGCCGGCCCGGCCCGGTCCGGAGTGGGTGGTTGTCGATCTGCTCGATCCGAGCGTGCGGGCCCCGTGCGCCGTCGCCGACACCGCCCGCATGCTGACGGTCTACCAGGAGTCGGGCTACCGGCGGCTGGTCGACCGGGACGGCCTGCTGCTGCTCAAACGCCCCTGACCGGGCCGTCCGTCCCGCCCCTCCCCCGGTTCGGCTTGACCCGCGCGCCGCAGTGGGCCACCATTCCACTATTGAACTAGTGAAAGGCCGGAACGCCGGTGATCGAGTACCGCATCGAGCGGCGCAGCGGCGTCTCCACCTACCAGCAGATCGTCCAGCAGACCAAACAGGCCCTGCGGCTCGGGCTGCTGCAGCCCGGGGACAAGCTGCCGACCGCGCGTGAGGTGGTGGAGCTGACCGCGATCAACCCCAACACCGTGCTGAAGGCCTACCGCGAACTCGAACGCGAGGGGCTGGTCGAGCCCCGGCCGGGGCTCGGCACCTTCGTCCGGCGGTCACTCGCCCGGCCGGAGGCGGCGGCCGACGGTCCGCTGCGCGCGGACCTGGTCGGCTGGGTGGACCGGGCCAGGGAGGCGGGCCTGGAGCGCGAGGACATCGCCGCGCTGATGGCCTCCGTCCTGGAGCAGCGTTTCGACACCGGGGTCTCCCCGGCAACACCGAACTGAGAACAGTGGGGGGACCGGGTGGAAGACCCGACGACCATGACGCCCGCGCTGGAGGCCGTCGGCCTCGGCAGGCGGTACCGGGGTGACTGGGCCCTGCGCGACTGCGACTTCACCGTCCCGACCGGGCGGATCTGCGGCGTGGTCGGCCCCAACGGAGCCGGCAAGAGCACCCTGCTCTCCCTCGCCGCCCGGCAACTCTCCCCCACCGAGGGCGAGTTGCGAGTGTTCGGCGAGGCCGCCGGCACACCGGACCAGCGGGCCCGGGTCGCGTACGTGGCCCAGGACAAGCCGCTCTATCCGGGCCTCAGCGTCGCCGAGACGCTGCGGATGGGCCGTGAGCTCAATCCGGTCTGGGACCAGGTCACGGCCCAACGCATAGTCGACCAGGGCGAGTTGCGGCCCAAGGCGCGGATCGGCTCGCTCTCCGGCGGGCAGCGCACCCGGGTCTGCCTGGCGCTCGCCCTCGGCAAGCTCCCCGACCTGCTGCTGCTCGACGAGCCGATGGCCGACCTCGACCCGCTCGCCCGCCACCAGCTCATGGGCACCCTGATGTCCGCCGCCGCCGAACGCGGCACCACCATCGTGGTCTCCTCGCACATCCTCCCCGAGCTGGAGGGCGTCATCGACCACCTGTTGCTCGTCCAGCGCGGAGGGATCCGACTCGCCGGCGACCTGGAGGAGATCCTGGACGGGCACCAGCTGGTCACCGGGCCCGCCGGGTCCACCGCGCTCCCGGCCGACCTGGTCGTCGAGCAGCGCGTCGGCGGACGCCGGGCCACCGCGCTGGTGCGTACCGGTGAGCCGTTGGACGGTCCTTGGGAGGGCGAGCGGCCGAGCCTGGAGGAGCTGCTGCTCGGCTACCTCCGCGCACCGGCCGACGGGAACCTCGCCACGAACCACGCGAACGAAGAGCACACGAACGACGGGGCCGCCGCATGAGCACGAACGTCCTGCCCGACCGCGCCACCGCACCGGCGAGCCGCCGCCCCGCCGCCCCCGGGCTGCGCGGGATGCTCTGGCTGACCCTCCGTCAGAACCGGGCGGTGCTGTGGACCTTGGCGGCACTGCTGGTCCTGGTGGCGGCCGACCTCCTCTGGATCCACCTCGCCAGCCGGCACACCATCGGCGTCCTGCGGCGCACCGGCTGCTACAGCCCCTCGACCTGGTCCGGCACCCGCTGCTGGACCCTGCTCTCGCCGATCGACCGGCCGAACTACTGGTTCGTCCGGATACTCCAGCCCGCGGTCACCGCCGTCCCGCTGCTGATCGGCGTCTTCGTCGGCGCGCCGCTGCTGGCCCAGGAGTACGAGCGCGGCACCATCCGGCTGATCCGCGCGCAGTCCGTCAGCCCGGTGCGCTGGCTGGCCGCCCGGCTCGCGGTGCCCGGCCTCGCGGTGCTGGTCTTCAGCGGCGCGCTCGCCTCCCTGATGACCTGGGTGTGGTGGACGGACATCGTGCACGGGCCGGTCGCCTTCGACCCGCCGTTCCAGTTCTTCACCTACCCGGCACTCGGGGTCGCGCCGATCGCCTGGTCGCTGTTCGCGCTGGCGCTGGGTGTCCTGGTCGGCCGGCTGGTGCGCCGGACGCTGCCCGCGATGTTCCTCACCGGCGCGCTGGTCGCGGGCGCCCACGGCCTGATGAGCTTGGTCCGCCCGTCCTTCCACCCGATCGTCGAGACGGTGGTCCCGACGGACCCGGGACATTCCTTCATCGGGCAGCCCACCAACGCGTGGCTGGTCGAGCGCGGTTCCGTCCTGGCCGACGGCAGCCGCATCTCCGACGACACCTGCCAGTCCTCCCCCTGTGACGGGGCCACCGCCGTCTGGCTCCGGTACCACCCGGCCGACCACCTCGTGCCGATCCAGCTCGTCGAGGCCGGCATCCTGCTGGCGCTCACCGCGGTCGCCCTGCTGGTCGTGTTCCGCCGGATCCGCGCCTAGGCTCTCGTCCTCCGGCAGGGCCGGAGGACGGGGGCCTGGGCCCGCGAACGCGGGTCAGGCCTTCTTGACCACGCTCGACTTGAGCTGCATGGCGCCGAAGCCCTCGATGCGGCAGTCGATGTCGTGGCCGTCGACACCGTCGACCAGGCGGATGTTGCGCACCTTGGTGCCGGCCTTGATGCCGGAGGCGCTGCCCTTCACCTTCAGGGCCTTGACGACGGTCACGGTGTCGCCGTCGTTCAGCACGTTGCCGACCGAGTCCTTGACCACCCGCTCCCCGCCCCCGGCGGCGGCCGCGCCGGTGTCGGCGGGCGCCCACTCGTGGCCGCACTCCGGGCAGACCATGAGGGCGTCCATCTCATAGGTGTACTCGCCGCCGCACTGCGGGCACGCGGGAAGGTTGTCGCTCATGTGATCAGGATATCCGCTCACCAGAGGGGCGTTTCCGCTGCTCAGCCGGTACGGGCGGGCGGCGGCACCGCTCCGCCGGGGCAGAGCCGGCACCCGGCGGAACGCCCCGGGAGGCGCCGGCCGCGTCCACTGCCGATACTGGGGCGGCACCCGGGCCCGCCGGGCACCGAGCCCGGGGCCGCGGGGCACCGCACCCGGGCGGCAGGGGCCCCGCCCCCGCCGCCCCGATCCAGCGCGGAACCGAGGAGGACGCCATGACCGGATCCGTGGTCGTCGGCTTCGACGGCTCGCCGGAGAGCCTGGCCGCCGCCGAGTGGGCCGCCCGTGAGGCGCAGCGCCGGGGCCTGCCGCTCCGGATCCTCCAGGCGTGGCCCCTGCCGAAGCGGGACGTGGTCGGCAGCGACGAGAGCTACCGGCACGTCCGGTCGCAACTCGCCGCCCGCGAGGCCGCCCTGCGCGCCCTGGCGCCCGGGGTGGAGGTCTCCTCCGCGACCGAGTCCGCCGCGCCCGCCGAGGCGCTGGAGGCCGCCGCCGGGAGCGCCGCCGTGCTGGTGCTCGGCTCACGTGGGCTGAGCACCGTCCGCGGCTTCCTGGTCGGCTCGGTGAGCCAGGAGGTGCTGCGCCGGGCCGCCTGCCCGGTGGTGCTCGTCCGGGCGGGCGCGGAGGAACCGGACGGCCCGGTGACGGTGGGCCTCGATCTGGCGCACCCGGCCGATCCGGTGCTGGCCTTCGCGTTCGAGGCCGCCGCGCTCCGCTCGGCCCCGTTGCGCGTGGTGCACGTCTGGTCCCCGCCGGCCGGCAGCGAGCACATGTCCTACGGCGCGATCGGCGGGCTGGAGGACGAGGTGTCCGGCGACGAGCGAGCCGACCTCTCGGAGGCGCTGGAGTCCTGGCGGGCCCGGCACCCCGAGGTGGCCGTGACGGCCGACCTGGTCCGGGGCAGGCCCGCGGTCGAGCTCGTGGACGCGGCGGCGACGGCCCGGCTGCTCGTGGTCGGCCGCCGCAGCCACCACCGGCCGCTGCGCCACCACCACCTGGGCCCGGTCGCGCACGCCGCGATCCACCACGTCCACTGCCCGGTCGCCGTCGTCCCGTACGGCTGACCGGCCGGAGGGGCGGCCTCGCGGCCCGTCAGCCGAGGTCGGCGCCTCCGCGCCCGAAGCAGGGGTAGCCGGGCAGCGGGTCCACCCGCCAGTCGTCGGCGACCTCGCGGAGCAGGCGCCGCATCGTCTCCGTGAACGCGGGGAGCCCGTCCAGCCGCGCCGCCGTCTCCCAGCGGTGCCTGAGCACCTGGCGCCGGGTCGGCACCGGCCGCCGGGTGCGGTGCATCGGGCCGTCCTCGGCGGTGCGGGGCAGCAGCCCCAGGGTCGCGTGCACCGTCCACACGGCGACCGCCCGCCGCATCCCGTCCTCCCACACCGCGTCCTCGGCCAGCGCCGGGTACACCGGGACGACCTCGGCCCGGTACGCCGCCTCGATCCGCCGGGCGAGGCCGTCCGGCAGCGCGAACACGCACCAGCACGAGGAGAACGGCATCCGGCAGTACGCGGCGGTCAGGAACACCGACTGGAAGTCGGCGGCCTCGAAGTCGAGCAGCCGGAGCCCGTCCGGGGTGAGCAGGTTGTTGTCCGGGCAGGTGTCCCCCGGCGTGAAGGCCGGGTACTCCTCCCCGCCCGCCGTGCCGATCCGCGCGAGCTCCGCGCCGAGGCCGTCCGGTACGGCGACGCCGGCCGCCTCCAGCACGCCGGGCAGGGCGGCGGCGGCGCGGGCGATCCACGGATCCTCCGCCCAGGTGGGCGTGCCCGTGTCGTACCGCGCCCACAGCCGGGTGAGGTCGGCGCGGCGGTCCACCGAGCGGGCCGCCAGCCGGCCGAGCCCGACCGCCCAGGCCAGCAGGCCCTCCTCGGCGGCCTTGGGGTCGTCCCCGAGCAGCAGGTCGGCGAGCGTCGGCGCGTCGCCGAGGTCCGCCAGGACCAGCAGCGGCACCTCGCGGTCCACCCCGAGCACCTCCGGGCCGGCCAGGCCGAGCGCGAGCCCGGCCGCTTCGGCCGTGAAGCCGCGCAGGGCGTCCCGCCCGCCGGTGTAGGCCTTGACGACGACGCTCCGCCCCTCCGCCGTCCGGCAGCGCAGCACGGTGGTGCGGGTGCTCCCGCCCAGGTCGACGGGGTCGGACAGCCGGGTGGCCAGGAGGCGTTCGGCGGCACGCGTGATCTCGTTCACCCGGGCATCCTGTCACCCGGGCGCCCGCTGCCGGGCCGCTTCCGTCGAACGCCCGCCGTCATACGTTTGACCCCACGGCCCGACCCCGCCACCCGACCCGACGCCCCACCCGCCACCCGACCGCACCCGTCCCGCACCCCGAGGAGCCCGCCATGGCCGACCACACCCGCACCCACCTGCTCGCCGCCATCGGGCTCGCGAACAGCGCGCGCGAGCGCGGCAACCACCCCTTCGGCGCGGTGCTGACCGACGCCGCCGGGAACGTCCTGCTCACCGCCGAGAACACCGTGCTGACGGACCGCGACGTCACCGCCCACGCGGAGATCAACCTGGTCCGCCGGGCCTCCCGGACCCTCGACCCGGCGCAGCTGACCGCGGCCACCCTGTACAGCAGCACCGAACCGTGCGCGATGTGCGCCGGCGCGATCTACTGGAGCGGCATCCGGCAGGTCGTCTACGCGCTCGGAGCGTCCGAGCTGATCGCCATCGCGGGGGCCGACCCGGAGGAGCCGGTGCTCGACCTGCCGTGCCGACGGGTCTTCGCCGCCGGCGGCGACACCGTCGAGGTGTCGGGCCCGCACCTGTTCGAGGAGGCGGCCGCGGTGCACGCGGGCTACTGGGGATAGCCGGGCGGGGCGGCGGGCCGCGCTACAGTCCGTCCCATGAGCGAGCCCGTGCCCCCGCCCTTCGGCAGCTTCCCGACCGCCTTCGCCGCGCTGGAGGTGTGCGACGACCTGGCCGCCCCCGTGGCCGACGCCCTGAAGAACTGGGACGCCCGGGACGCGGCGGCGTCCGTGCTCTACGTGGACACCGACCCGGAGAAGGCGGACACCGCGGTCTTCTGCGCCGCGTACGACACGCCGCCGGAGCTCTCCGCGAACTGCGTGGTGGTCGCCGCCAAACGCGCCGGCGAGGTCACCCACGCCGCGTGCCTCGCCCTGGCCACGACCCGGGTGGACGTCAACCGCGCGGTCCGCACGCACCTGGGGGCGCGCAAGGCGTCCTTCGCGCCGATGGACGTCGCGGTCGAGCTGACCGGCATGGAGTACGGCGGCATCACCCCCGTCGGCCTGCCCGCCGCCTGGCCGCTGCTCATCGACGAGGCGGTGGCCGCGGCCCCGTACGTCCTGGTCGGCAGCGGCCGGCGCCGGGGCAAGCTGATCCTCCCGGGCCGGGCGCTGGCCCGGCTGCCCGGCGCCCAGGTGCTGTCGGGCCTGGCCGGCTGAGCGGCCGGCCCCGCCGCCGGGCCCGCCGCCGGGCCGCCGTCACCCGGCTGCCGGTAAGTACTGGCGGCGGCCCCGGGCGGCGCGCACCGTGGTGGAGGGGGCGACGACCGACAGGACGGTGCACATGGACGCGAACGAATCCGCTCCCCGCGTCGTGGTCGGCGTCGACGGCTCGCCGTCGTCGCACGCCGCGCTGCGCTGGGCGATCCGGCACGCCACGCTGATCGGCGGGGTCGTCGATGCGGTGGGCGCCTGGGAGCCGCCGAGCCACTTCGGCTGGTCGGCGCCGGTGGTCGACATGGCCCTCGACCGGGACGTGGCCGACCGGAAGTTCGCCGACGAGCTCCAGTCGGTGCTCGGCGAGGACCATCCGGTGGAGATCCGCCCGTCACTGGTGATGGGCGACGCCTCGGACGTGCTCCTGGACGCGTCGCGGGGCGCCGAGGTCCTGGTCGTCGGCAGCCACGGCCACGGCGGCTTCACCCGGGCCCTGCTCGGCTCGGTCAGCACGCGCTGCGCGCAGCACGCCACCTGCCCGGTGGTCATCGTGCGCGCGCAGTGATCCGCACGGGGTGACGGGGCCGGCCCGGTGGGAGAATGCCGGTGTGGGGCCGCCGGTTGAGTCGGAGCTCGTGGGCCGGGCCGCGCTGCTGACGTCGCTGTGCCGCGCGGTGGACGGCGCCGCGGCGGGCCGCGGCGGGCTGGTGCTGCTGGCCGGGGAGCCGGGGATCGGGAAGACGGCGCTCGCCGCCGAGGTGGTGCGGTACGCCCGGAGCAGCGGTGTGACGGCGGTGTGGGGCCTGTGCGAGGACGGGGGTGTCGCACCCGCGCTGTGGCCCTGGCAGCAGATCGTGCGCGCGGCCACCGGACGGCCCGGGCCGTTCGCCCCTGAGCCGCCCGGCGAACAGCCGCCCGGGGACGCGCTCGCCGGGGAGGATCCGCCGCGGCGCACGGCGGCTCCCGCCGGCGGTGCGGACTCCCGGCTCGCCCTGTTCGACCGGATCGCGGGCCTGCTGCTGCGGGACGGCCGCCCGCTGGTGGCGGTCCTGGACGACCTGCAGTGGGCGGACCCGGCGTCCGTGCTGCTGCTCGGCCACCTGGGCCGGCGCTCCCGGCACGAGCCGCTGCTGCTGATCGGCACCTACCGGGACGTCGAGCTGCCCGACGACCACCCCCTGCCCGCACTGCCCGGGGCCGAGGTGGTGGTGCTCGGCGGCCTGGACCCGGCCGGCGTCGGCACTCTGCTGGAGCGCTTCGGGCCGCCCGCGACGCCGGAGGCGGCGGCCCTGGTGCACCGGAGGACCGGCGGCAACCCGTTCTTCGTCCAGCAGGTCGCCCGGCTGCGCGCCGCCGCTGCCGACAACCCGGCAGGCAGCGACAACCCGACGGTGCCCACGGCCGTCGGGCAGACGGTGGCCCGGCGCCTGGCCCGGCTGCCGGACCGGACGGCCCGGGCGCTCGGCACCGCCGCGGTGCTCGGCCGCGCCTTCACCGCCGACCGGCTCGCCGGCCTCGCGGCCGTGGCCCGGGCCGAGGTTCCCGGCCTGCTGGAACCCGCGCTGCGCGCGCGGATCGTCGCCCGTGACGGCCCGGACGGCTACCGGTTCGTCCACGACCTCTTCCGGGCGGAGCTGCTGGACCGGCTCGATCCGGCCCGCCGCGCCGAACTCCACCTCGCCGCCGCCCGGGCCCTCGCCGACACCGCCGGCCCGGCCGAGCTGGCCTGGCACCACGGCCAGGCCCTGCCGTTCGGCCCGGTCGAACCGGCCGTCCGGCACGCCGTCCGGGCCGCCGAGGAGGCGATGGCCCTGCTCGCGTACGAGGAGGCCGCCCGGTGGTGGCAGCAGGCGGTACGGCTCACCGACCCGGGCGATCCCGCGGCACTGCGGTTGCGCGCCGACCTGGCGGAGGCCGAACTGCGCGCCGGGGCGAGGGATTCGGCCGCCCGCCGGTTCGCCGAGGTGGCCGGGGCCGCCCTGACGGCGAAGCGGCCGGAGCTGCTGGCGGCGGCCGCGCTCGGGCTCCACGAGGCGGGCGTCCGCAGCGGCGACTCCCCGCGCGAGGTGGTCGACCGGCTGGAGCGCGCCGAGGCCGCCCTGGCCGGCGGGCCGCACGCGGCCGTGCACGCCGAGGTGCTCGCGGCCCTGGCCCGGGAGCTGGCCGACGGGCCGGAGCGGGACACCCCCCGGGCCCGGGACCTCGCCCGGCGGGCCGCGGACCGGGCCCGCGCCGCCGGCGATCCGCACGCCCTGGCCACCGCGCTGTTCGCGCAGCACGACGTCACCTGGGCGCCGGGCACCGCGCAGGACCGGCTGGCCCTCGCCGACGGCATGGTGGCGGCGGCGGTGGCGGCGCACGACACGGCGCTGGAGTTCGAGGGCACGCTGTGCCGCTTCGTGGCGCTGCTGGAACTCGCCGACCCGGGCGCGGCGGACGCGCTGCGCCGGGCGGCGGACGCGGCCGAGCGGTCCCGGCTGCCGCGCGCCCGCTACCTGGTCCGCTCCCGCGACGCCGCCTGGGCGCTGCTCCGCGGCCGCTACCGCGAGGCCGATCAACTGTCCGCCGAGGCATCCGAGTTGGCCGAGGCGATCGGTGAACCGGACGGCGCCGGGGTGAGCGCCACCCAGCGGATCGCCGGAGCGCTGGCCCGGGAAGGGCCGGCCGGGGTCGCGGCCACGCTGGCGGAGTGCGGCGACGCCGGGCTGCCGCCGGAGTTCCTGCCGCACTGGCGCTGCTTCGACCACCTGGCGGCCGACGAGCCCGGGGCGGCCGCCGCCGTGCTGCGCGCGCTGCCCGCCGCCGAGGTGCTCTCCCGCTACCGGTGGCGGGCGCTGGCGGGCCTCGCGTTCGACGTGGAGATCGCCGTCGCGGCCGGCGTTCCGGAGGTGCGCGAGGACCGCTACCGGCGGCTGCTGCCGTACGAGCGGGAGATCATCGTGATCGGCGGCGGTGTCGCCGTCCTCGGCCCGGTGGCGCTCTACCTGGGCCTGGCCGCCACCGGGCCGGAGGCCGTCCGGCACCTCACGGACGCCCTGGACGGCGCCGACCGCCTCGGCGCCCGACCCGTCGCCGTCCGGGCCCGGCTCGAACTCGGCCGGGCGCTGCTGGCCCGCGATCCGGCGGGCGAACGCGGTCGTCTGCTGCTCGCCCAGGCCCTGGCCGCCGCCGAGGAGCTCGGCCTGGACTGGCTGCGCGACGACGCCCGGGCCACCCTCGCACGGGCGGACAGCGACCACGTGTTCCACCGGGACGGCCAGCTGTGGACGCTCGGGTACCGCGGCCGCACGGTGGTCCTCAAGGACGCCAAGGGCCTGCACGACCTGGCGCTGCTGCTGTCCTCCCCCGGCCGGGAGGTCTCCGCCACCCGGCTGCTGGGCGGCCCGGACCACCCGCCCTCCGGCAGCGACGAGCGCGCGGACGAACGGGCGCGCGCCGCCTACCGGGCCCGGCTGGACCGCCTCGACGGGGAGATCGCCGAGGCCCGCGAGCTCGACGACGTCCCCCGGCTGTCCCGCGCCGAGGAGGAACGCGACGCGCTGGTCGCCGAGTTGCGCGGCGCGTACGGCCTCGGCGGGCGCCCGCGCCGCCTCGGCGACGCCGGGGAACGGGCGCGCACCACCGTCACCGCCCGGATCCGGGATACCATGCGCCGGATCGAGCGCGAGCACCCCGAACTGGGCCGGCACCTCGCCGCGTCGGTCACCACCGGCCGGGCGTGCGCCTACCGCCCCGCGCAGCCGGTGCACTGGCAGCTGTGACCGCCCGAGGGCCCGCCGGGCGCCCGTCCCACGGTCTGTGAGGCGGTTTCCCACGCCTCTCGGTCACCAGCACTTCCGAAGAGGTGATCGAGATGGCACCCGCCACCGAAACCGCAGCACCGACCGAAGCCGGAACGCCGACCCCGACCCCGACCCCGACCGAACCCGCGTCGCCGACCGGTTCCACTCCCCCGACCGTCGACCCCGACCGGCTCGAAGCCGCCGTCGGCCACGTCTTCGGCGAGCTCGGCGTCAACTGCACCGCGCCGCTGATCGTGCTGGGCGACCGGCTCGGCCTGTTCCGCACGATGGCCGGCGCCGGCCCGCTCACGTCCGCCGAACTGGCCGCCCGCACCGGCCTGGTGGAGCGCTACGTCCGGGAGTGGCTGCGCGGCGTCGCCGTGGCCGGCCACCTGGACCACGACCCGGCGACGGACGCCTTCACCCTCACCGACGAGTACGCGGCCGTCCTCGCCGACGACGGCTCCCCGACCGCACTGATCGGCGTCTTCCCCGGCCTGATCGCGCTCTGGGCGGACCTCGACCGCATCGAGGGCTTCTTCCGCACCGGCGGCGGCATGGGCTGGGGCGAGCACCACCCGGCCCTCGGCCTGGCGCAGGAGCGCTTCACCCGCCCCGCGTACGTGCACGGCCTGATCGCCGCCTGGATCCCCGCCGTCGAGGGCATCGTGCCGAGGCTCGAAGCCGGCGCCCGGGTCGCCGACGTCGGCTGCGGCCACGGCCTCTCTTCGATCCTGATCGCCCAGCGCTGGCCGCGCAGCACCGTCGTCGGCTTCGATCCGGACGACGCCGCCGTCGCCCGGGCCCGGGCGTCCGCCGCCGAGGCCGGGCTCGACGGGCGGGCCGTCTTCGAGGTCGCCGACGCCGCCGGCTACCCCGGCGACGGCTACGACCTGATCACCTTCACCGACTCGCTGCACGACATGGGCGATCCGGTCGCCGCCGTGGCGCACGCCCGGGCCGCCCTCGCGCCGGACGGCGCCGTCCTGGTCGTCGAGCCGCTGGCCGCCGACCGCTTCGCCGACGACTTCGCCAATCCCTACGCCCGCGTCGGCTACGCGATCTCCACCCTGGTGTGCACCCCGTCCTCGCTCGCCCAGACCGGCGCCGCCGCGCTCGGCACGATGGCCGGCGAAGCCCGGCTGCGGGAGGTCCTGGCGGCGGGCGGGCTCACCCGTGTGCGGCGGATCGCCGAGGACAGCGCCCCGCTCAACATCCTTCTGGAGGCCCGGCCCTGACCCCCGCGCGGGTGCGCCGGGCTCCGGCGCACCCGCCGTGCGCCGTCCGCCCCCGCCGCGTGCCGTCAGGCGGCGCCGCTGACGCCCGGGACGACGAAGCGCCGGTGGAGCGGACTGAACGTCGTCTCCGGCGCACCGGGGATGCCGGCCTTCTCGACCGCCGGGGCCAGTCGTTCGGCGAAGAACGTCTCGAACGCCTGCTGGGAATCCCACACGTCGGTCACGTGCAGGCCCTGCGCGTCGAACCAGGCGACGTGCAGTTGCGCACCCGCCGGTTCGAGTTCCTCCCAGCGGACCTCGTCACGCACCGTGTCGTACTGCTCCGGAGTTGCCCCGACCCACCGCATCGACATCACCACAGCCATGTCACCGCTCCCTTGCCGACTCGTCCTGACGCGAATTCCCCGCTGCTTCCACGAAACGCCCCCGCCGGTCCGTGCGCACCTCGACCCACACCGGTTCCCGAAGGGTCATCACGGATTCATGACGATAGGACAGCCGTTGGCCAAGAATGAGGGAAGGCTAACCTTTCTAAGGTTAGCCTTCCCTCATGAACAGTCTGCTGTTGGCCGCGAACACGGCCGGATACACCACGCCCCAGCTCTGGCGGATCCTGACCAAGACGGGCTACTTCATCGGCCTCAGCGGAGCCATCGGCACCACCGTCACCTACGCCACCACCGTCCGCCCCTCCCTGCGGGCCGCCGAACGCACCGGCGATGAGGCCGGCACGCACGACGCGGCCGTCCTGAGATCCAGATCGGCGGTGTACCTCGCCCGGGCGGGCGTGGTGCTGCTGGTCGCCGGCTACTTCCAGCTCGCCGCCCGCGTCGCCCGCTCCGGCAAGGGCATGCCCTTCGGCGACGCCCTGGCCCCCGACCGGATCCTGGACTTCCTCCGGACCCCCGCCGCCAAGGGCGCCTGGATCGCCCAGGGCACGGTCTACCTCGTCCAGAACGCCGTCCTGCTCACCACGGCCGCCGCCTTGACCGCCCTGTTCGTCCCGGCCGTCCGCCGCCACACCGACCGCGTCGCCCTCGCCGCCCTGCCGGCCGCCCTCGCCGTCACCCTGATCGCCGCCGTCCCGACCACCGCGCCCGCCGACGTCGACCGCTGGCTCGACCTCGGCCTCGACCAGGTCCACATCGTCTCCGGCACCGTCTGGCTCGGCGGCCTCGCCCTGCTCGGCGCCCTCGCCGGCGCCCGCGGCCGCCCCGGTGACGCCGCCGGCCCGCTGTGGGCCGACCTGTGGCGCCGTTTCAGCCTCGTCGCCATGGTCTGCGTCGGCGCCGTCGTGGTCTCCGGCCTCTGGCTCACCTGGAAGCACGTCGGCGCGGTGTCCCAGCTGTGGACGACCGGCTACGGCCTCGCCCTGCTCGTCAAGGTCCTCCTCGTCCTCGCCCTGGTCACCGCCGGCGCCTTCAACCAGTTCTGGCTGATGCCCCGGATCGCCCGGGCCCGCCGCGCCGACGACACCGCCTCCCTCCGCCACCTCACGCTGCGCCACTTCCCGAAGGTCGTCTGGGGCGAGGTCGCCCTCGGGGTCGCGGTGCTGGCGGTCGTGCCGTTCCTCGCCGGCTCCGCCCGTACCGAGGCCGGCAGCGCCAAGGCCGTCTCCTCCGGCAGCCTCTTCGCCGCCGGCGCCGCCCTGGTCCTCGCCCTCGCCGTCTCCCTGTACGCCACGGTCAAGGCCTCCGACGCGCTGTCCCGCCGCGCGCCGGCCGCCCCGGCCGCGCCCTGACACCCGCACCCCTCCCGCGCGCGCCGCCGGTCCGGACCTCCTCCGGACCGGCGGCGCGCGTTCCGGCGCCCGGCCCGGATGCGCCCCGGGGCGCGAGGTGGTCGACTCGACACGAGGGGAAGTCTCGGGGTTGCCACCGGGAGGAGCCGTACCGATGCCCAAGGTATCCAAGCAGTCGGCGCCGCAGGTCCAGGAGTTCGGGCCGGTGACCGACCGCCGCGCGGAGATGAACGGCTACACGGTCGAGTTCGTCTCCTTCGCCGCCGACGCCGACCTGGACGGTCCGCTGCAGTCACTGCCCGGCGGGATGTGCCACTGCCCGCACTGGGGCTACGTCATCGCCGGACGCATGCGCTTCGTCTTCGGGGACCACGAGGAGGTGTACGAGGCCGGCGACGCGTTCTACCAGCCGCCGGGCCACCGGCCCTACGTCGACGCCGGAACGGAACTGCTGCAGTTCAGCCCCACCGACGACCTCGCCGTCACCGAACGGGCCCTCATGGAGTGGATGGCCCGCCAGGAGGGCGGCACCCCGTAGTCGTCCCTGTCCGCCCCCGCCCGGCTCACCCCGGCTGGCGCTCCGGGTGGGTCAGGTTGGCGCCGTCGCGGGGGTCGAAGACGTGGATCCGGGCGGTGTCGACCCACAGCTCCAGCGGGTGGCCCTCGGCGGCGCGGGTCGCGGTGTTCAGCCGCGCGACCACGCGGTGCTCCTGCATGCCCGTGTCGGCCCGGCCCGAGTCCGCGGCGAGTTCGGCGAGTTCCTCCGTCGCCGCCGGCCCGCCCTCCTCCGCGAAGTGGACGTACACGTCGGAGCCCACGGACTCCCGGACCTCGACGGTGACGGTGCAGGTGACACCACCGGTGTGCTCGGCCAGCGCGGCGTCCTCGAAGTCCTCGGGGCGGATGCCGACGATCAGCTCACGGGGCGCGTCCGCCCGCTCCAGGGCGCGCCGGGTTCGGTCTTCCAGCGGCAGCGCGCCCAGCGAGGTGCGCAGCTCGTTCTCCTCCAGCGCGGCGCCCAGGAAGTTCATGCCGGGCGAGCCGATGAACCCGGCGACGAACAGGTTGACCGGCTCGTCGTAAAGGTGCTGCGGCGAGCCGACCTGCTGGACGACGCCGGCCCGCATGACCACCACCCGGTCGCCGAGCGTCATGGCCTCCACCTGGTCGTGGGTGACGTACACGGTGGTGGTGCCCAGACGGCGCTGGAGCGCGGCGATCTGGGTGCGCATCTGGACCCTGAGCTTGGCGTCCAGGTTGGACAGCGGCTCGTCCATCAGGAAGGCCTTGGGGTCGCGGACGATGGCCCGCCCCATCGCGACCCGCTGGCGCTGGCCGCCGGAGAGGTTGGCGGGCTTGCGGTCCAGGTGCTGGGTGAGGTCCAGGATGCGGGCGGCCTCCTCCACCTTGGCGGCGATGGTCGCCTTGTCGGTCTTGGCCAGCCGCAGCGCGAAGCCCATGTTGTCGCGCACGCTCATGTGCGGGTAGAGGGCGTAGCTCTGGAAGACCATGGCGATGTCGCGGTCCTTGGGCGCGCGGTCGTTGACGACCTCCCCGGCGATCCGCAGGGTGCCGTCGGTGATGTCCTCCAGCCCGGCGATCATGTTGAGCGTGGTGGACTTGCCGCAGCCGGACGGGCCCACCAGGATCACGAACTCGCCGTCGGCGATGGTGAGGTTGACGTCGCGGACGGCGAGGGCGCCGTCGGGGTAGCGCTTGGTGATGCCGTCGAGGACGATCTCGGCCACGGTCCGCCTTCCTGGTCCGCCGGGTGGGGCGGTCTCAACCTTTGACTGCGCCGGCGGTGAGTCCGGCGACGATGCGGCGTTGGAACAGCAGCACGAAGACCACGATCGGGATCGTGATGATCACGGCGGCGGCCGCGATCGAGCCGGTCGGCTGCTCGAACTGGGAGCTCCCGGTGAAGAAGGCGATGGCGGCCGGCACCGTCCGGGCCGAGGTGGTGGAGGTCAGCGAGATCGCGAAGAGGAAGTCGTTCCAGCAGAAGATGAACACCAGGATCGCGGTGGTGAACACGCCGGGCGCCGCCAGCGGTGCGATGACCAGCCGGAACGCCTGCCAGGGCGTGGCGCCGTCGACCTTGGCCGCCTTCTCCAGGTCCCACGGGATCTCCCGGAAGAACGCGGAGAGGGTGTAGATCGCCAGCGGCAGCGAGAAGGTCATGTAGGGGATGATCAGCCCGGCCCAGGTGTCGAAGAGGCCGAGCACCCGCTCGATGTTGAACAGCGGTGAGACCAGCGAGATCGGCGGGAACATCGCGATCAGCAGGGAGATGCCGATCAGCAGCCGCTTGCCGGGGAAGCGCAGCCGGGCCACCGCGTAGGCCGCCATGGTGCCGAGGACGACGGCGATGGCGGTGGAGATCACCGCGATGCCGATCGAGTTCACCAGGGCCCGGGTGAACTCCGACGTCTGGAAGATGCCGCGGTAGTTGGCCCAGGTCCACTCGCGCGGCACGAAGTTTCCGTCGGTGAGGGTGGCGGGGTCCTTGAAGGAGAGCGCCACGATCCACCACACCGGGAAGAGCGCGTACAGCACGACGACCAGGTTGGCGACGCCCCAGCCGGTCAGTGTCCGGGCGTGTCGGGTGCTCATCGGCTCTCCGGTTCCGCGCCCGGCGTCGCCGTGCCGAACAGCTTGACGAAGACCAGGGCGATGAGTGCGACGCAGACGAAGATCAGGACGGAGATCGCCGATCCGATGCCCAGGTTGAGCGCGGTGAAGAGGTTGTCGTAGCCGAGGATCGACACCGAGCCGGTGCCGTTGGAACCACCGGTCAGCACGTAGATGTTGTCGAAGATCCGGAAGGCGTCCAGGGTGCGGAAGAGCAGGGCGACCAGGATGGCCGGCTTCATCAGCGGCAGGATCACCAGGCGCAGCCGCTGCCCGAAGCTCGCGCCGTCCACCATCGCCGCCCGGACGGTCTCGTCGGGCACCAGGGCGAGTCCGGCGAGCAGGAGCAGGGCCATGAACGGGGTGGTCTTCCACACCTCGGCCAGGATGATCAGTCCGATGGCGGGCCACTGCTCGGTCAGCGGGGCGCTGCCCTCGGGCAGCAGGGCGGCGAGGTAGCCGGTGCCGGGTGTCCAGGCGTACTGCCAGGAGTAGGCGGCGACGACGGTCACGATCCCGTAGGGCACCAGGACGGCGGTGCGGACGGTGCCGCGGCCGAAGACGGCGCGGTGCATCACCAGGGCGAGGGCGAGGCCGAGGACGAGCTCGACGGCCACCGACACGACGGTGATCAGCACGGTGACGCCGAGCGCCTGCCACCAGTACGGCGAGGTCAGCACCGCGCCGTAGTTGGCGAGCCCGACCCAGTGCGCCTGCCCGGGGAAGCGCAGGTCGTAGCGCTGGAGCGAGAGGTAGACGGCGTAGCCGATGGGGTAGGCGGTGACGGCGAGCATCACGACGACCGCGGGGGCGCACAGCAGCAGGCCGAGCCGGCGTTCCTGGCGGGCGCCGCGGGACGGCCCGGCCGGGGCCTTGCCGGCCGTGGCGCGGGAGGCGGTGGACGGTGTCACGGGATCAGCCCCTTCGAACCGAGGGCGTCCTGGATCTGCCCGTGGAGGTCGGCCACGTCCTTCTCCGGGCGGATGTCGGCGGGCGGGGAGAGGGTGTGCGAGATGGCGATGGAGACGTTCTGGTAGGCCGGTGTCTTCGGCCGGATGCTCGCGGAGTCCAGGGCGGCGAGCACGTCTGCGGCGAAGGGGTAGCTCCGGGTGAGCTCCGCCGCCTGGTAGAGGCTGCGCAGGGAGGGCGGGAGGCCGCCCTTCAGCGCGTTGGTCAGCTGGTTCTCCCGGTCGCGCAGGCACAGGGTGGCCTCGAAGGCGAGGTCGGGGTGCCGGCTGTAGGCGCCCACCGCGAGGTCGATCCCGCCGATGGTGACGCTGGCGGGGCGGCCGGGGATCACGGCGGGGTACGGGGCCCAGCGGAAGTGCTGGAACAGCTCGGGCTGGTTGGCCTTCATCGAGGGGTAGACGAAGGGGTAGTTGAGTTCGAAGGCGGCCGTGCCGGACTCCATGGCGAGCCGGTTCTGGTCCTCCATCTGGTTCGGCAGCGACGGGTCGGCGGCGGGTGAGGTCGCCAGGTCGTGCATCACGGTGGCGGCGGTGACGGCGGGCGCCCCGAGCGAGGGGGCCTGCGCGTCGGGGGTGAGGATCGAGCCTCCGGCGCTGGTGATCAGGGTGTTGAACCAGACGGTGAGTCCCTCGTACTGGGCGCCCTGGATCTCCACGTAGTGCGGCTTGCCGGCGCGGGCCAGCTCGTCCGCCTTGGCCAGCATCTCGGCCCAGGTCCTGGGCGGGGTCTGCACCAGGTCGTCGCGGTACCAGAGGAGTTGGGTGTTGGAGTTGTACGGCGCGGCGTACAGCCGGCCCTGCCAGGTGGCGGTGCGCACCGCCGCGTCGAGGGTGTCGGCGGTGGCCCGGTCGCGCAGTTGCCCGGTCCACTCGCGGATCCAGCCGGCCTCGGCGAACTCGGCGGGCCAGGTGACGTCGAGGCCCAGGATGTCCACGTCGGTGTCGTGCGCGGCCATCCGGCGCACCAGCTGCTGGCGTTGGCCGTCCGCGCCGCGCGGCAGTTTGTTGTAGCGGATCGTGTAGCGCCCGCCGGACTGCTGCCCGCAGCGGTCGGCGGCCTGCTGCAGGGCGCCCGAGTCGTCCGGGAAGTTGTACCAGTTCAGGGTGACCCGGCCGCTCTGCCCGCTGCTCCCGCAGCCCGTCAGGGCGGACGCGACGACGGCCAGCCCGGCGGCGGCACTCGCCCACCGTGAGCGGAGACTGGGGACCCTCGGCATCGTTCTCCCGTAGTGGGGCGGACCGGCCCCGCCGACCCTAGCCCGGCGCCACCGCCGCTCCCCGGCGTGCCGCGCCGCCGGCCATCCGGACGGGTGAACCCCGGCCGGGGTCACCGGCCGCCGCGCACGAGGCCGCCGCCCGGGACCGGTGCGTCGTGGCGACCGGGAATCCTCCGCCCGGGGCCGACACGCCACGTGCGGCGGACCATCGCCCGCCGCCCCGGGGGGCGACGCCTACTGTCACCTTCGCCCCGACCGGGGACGAACACTGACAGAAGCGGAGAAACACCCATGAACCGTCGCCTCACCCGGACGCTGATCCTGCTCGCCGCCGCCGGCCTGGCCGCCGTGCCGACCGCCGCGAGCGCCGAGGTCGTCTCCGGCGGCAACCACGGGACGGTCATCGTCGGCGACAACAACCAGGTCGCCGGCTACGACATCATCAACGCGGGCCACGACGCCACCGTCGGCTCCCACAACGGCGCGAGCGGGACGACGGCCGGGGTCGCCACCGGCGCCATGGAGGCCGCGCAGGCCACCGGCGGCAACTACGGGACGGTGATCGTCGGCGACAACAACCAGGTCGCCGGGGACGACATCGTCAACGCCCTCAACGACGCCACCGTCGGCTCCTACAACGGCACCTCCACGATGGCCGCGACGATGACCGCCGCCCTGAAGGCGATCACGGGCTGAGCCCCACGCGCCTCGCGCCTCGCGCCGCCGCCCCGGAACGGGCTTCCGGGGCGGCGGCGCGTGCCCTGCCCACGCCCGGCACTCCGGCGTGGCCGGCCGGGACGGGAGTCGACGGAGGGAGGCGGGTCAGGTCCGGAAGAGGGCGACCTTGAGCGCCCCGGTGCCGGCCGCGTCCGCGAAGGCGTCGTACGCGTCCTGCATCTCGCCGAGGCCGAACCGGTGCGTGACCAGGCCCCCGACGTCCAGCCGGCCGACGGCCAGCATGTCGAGCAGCATCGGGGTGCTGTGGGTGTCGACCAGGCCGGTGGTGACGGTGACGTTGCGGATCCAGAGGTCCTCCAGGTGGAGCGTCGCGGGCCTGCCGTGCACGCCGACGTTGGCCACCCGGCCGCCCGGGCGCACCAGTCGGGTGCAGAGCTCGAAGGACTCCGGCACCCCGACCGCCTCGATCGCGACGTCCACGCCGAGCCCGTCCCGGCTCAGGCCCCGGACGGCCTCCGGGGTGGCTTCGGCCACGGTCAGGGTGGTGTCGGCGCCGAAGCGCTTGGCGGCGTCCAGGCGGCTCTGCGCGAGGTCGACCGCGATGATGCGGGCCGGGCTGTAGAGCCGGGCGGTGAGGATCGCGGCGAGCCCGATCGGCCCGGCGCCGACGATCGCCACGGTGTCGCCCGGCCCGACCCGGCCGTTGCGCACGCCGACCTCGTACGAGGTGGGCAGGATGTCGGCGAGCAGCAGCGCGTCCTCGTCGCGGACCCCGTCGGGCAGCTTGTACAGGGAGGTGTCCGCGAAGGGCGTGCGGACGTACTCGGCCTGGCAGCCGTCGACCAGGTGTCCGAGGATCCAGCCGCCGCCCCCGGTGCACTGGCCGTAGCTCGCGGCGCGGCAGTAGGCGCAGCGGCCGCAGGCGGAGATGCAGGAGATCAGGACGCGGTCGCCGGGCGCGACGGTGCGGACGCCCGGCCCGGTCTCGGTGACGGTGCCGACGGCCTCGTGGCCGAGGACGCGGCCCTCCTCGACCTCCGGGACGTCGCCCTTGAGGATGTGCAGGTCGGTGCCGCAGATGGTGACCGCGTCCACCCGGACGACGGCGTCCTCGGGGTCGCGGACGACCGGGTCGGGGACGTCGCCCCAGGTGCGGCGGCCGGGTCCGTGGTAGGTGAGCGCTTTCATGCTGCGGTCGCTCCTCTCGGACGGCGGAACCCTGGCGGTCCCCGCTCGCGCTTCCAGCGTCATCCGCGGCCCCACCCGCCGCCAGGGGTCCGGTGGGGTGCTCCGACGGGGCCGTTGGACCCCCCTTCCGCCCGACGCGGCCCGGGCCGCGCGCCTACGCTGGTCCGTGGGTCGGGGGCGAGCCGGGGAGGTTCCCGGGAGGAGGCGCTGTCCAACGCGGCCCGCCATCCGAAGGCGACCACCGTCGAGGCCACCATCGCGGCCGGCACGGACGTGACCGTCACCGTGACCGACGACGGCGTCGGCCTGCCCGAGGGCGCCCGCCGCAGCGGCCCGGCCAACCTCGCCGACCGCGCCACCGCCCTGGGCGGCACCTTCACCGCCCGGACCCGTGCGGAGGGCGGCACCGAGCTGGTCTGGCGGGCTCCGCCGTCCTAGGGTCCGTCTTCGACGCCGGGGCCCGGGGCCTGCGGATCAGGGCCGGTCCAGCACCTCGCCCGGGGCCAGCCGGGGTGTCGGGGCACCCTCGGGGCCGTAGCCGAGGCGGATCAGGATCTGGACGTGGCCGGGGCCGCGGTGCGGGTCGCGGGCCTCCCAGCGCAGGTAGGGCCACTCCATGGCCTGGTGCAGCAGGGAGGCACGGACGCCGTGGACGGTGGCGGCGAGCAGGACGTGTTCCAGGGCGAGGCCGGCCCGCAGCCAGTCCTGCGGGGCGTCGTGCTCGGTGGCGAGGACGGCGATGCGGGGCTCGGCCTCGAAGCGCGCGGGGGCACGGTGCTCATCGGCGTGGATGGCGGAGAAGTCGCGCATCGGCAGCCGCCCGGCCGCGTCCTGGGGACCGAGCGCGCCGACCGGGATGCCGTACGGCGGTACCTCGCCGCTGCGGATCCAGCTGCGGCTCTCGGTGCGCTGGGCTTCGTCGGTGGTGTTGCGGCGCTCGGCCTCGGCCGTGAGGTGCAGCAGCCGTTCGGTCTCCGCGTGGTCGGGCAGGTGGAGCAGGGCGTCCTCGGACCGGGCGGCGGTGGCCAGTTCCTCCAGGACGGCCGGGGGAACCGGCTCGCCGGTGAACGGGGTGCGGATCGAGTGCCGGTGCCAGATCGCCTCGTACAGCTTCTCCGTACCCGGGGCGGGCACGGGGGCCGAAGCATCGAGTTCGACGGCCGCCAGGAGGTCCGGTTCGGCGGGGTCGGGCAGCAGCCTCACCTCGGGCGCCCAGCCGAGGTGGCGGGCGGCGACCCTCAGGTTGAGGACGGCCGCGCCGACGGAGATGTGCAGCGCCCGGCCCCGCGGGTCGACGGCCGGGACGGCCCGGCTGCGGTCGGCCCGGACCTCCAGCGTCGAGGTGTCCGGCTGGAGCCGGAAGCGCCAGGGCTGGCTGTTGTGGATCGAGGGTGCCGCCACCGCGGCGGAGACCAGCTTCTCCAGCGCGCGGGCGTCGAGGGCGAGGGTGGGCATGGCCGCCTCCAGGGAGATCGATCACCTCCAGCATGCGGCCGGGGGCCGGCGCGCCGCTTGGGCCGTTCGGCTCCGTCTCCGGGGCCGGCCGGGCCCGTCGGGCTCAGCGCGGGCTCAGGCTCAGGGCAGGCGACGGGCAGTGCGGCCGACGGGCTCAGCGCGGGCGCTGGTGGTGCTGCTCGGGGTCGACGTGGGCGGCCAGGACGGCGGCCTGGAGGCGGCGCTCGACGCCCAGCTTGGCGAGCAGCCGCGAGACGTGGTTCTTCACCGTCTTCTCGGCCAGGAAGAGTTCCCGGCCGATCTGCCGGTTCGTCTTGCCCTCCCCCACCAGGGCGAGGATCTCCCGCTCGCGGGGCGTCAGACCGGCGAGGGCCGCGTCGCTCTCGCTCTGCTCGTCGTGGTGGCGCAGGCTCTCCATCAGCTTGCGGGTGGTGGCCGGGTCGAGCATCGACTGGCCGGAGGCCACCGTACGGACCGCGCCGACCAGGTCGGCGCCCTTGATCTCCTTGAGGACGTACCCGGCCGCGCCGGCCATGATCGCGTCGAGCAGGGCGTCGTCGTCGTCGAAGGAGGTCAGCATCAGGCAGGCGAGGCCGGGCAGCCCGTCCCGGAGCTCCCGGCAGACGCTCACGCCGTCGCCGTCCGGGAGCCGCACGTCCAGCACGGCGACGTCCGGGCGCAGCGCGGGCACCCGGGCGAGGGCCTGCGCGCAGCTGCCGGCCTCGCCGACGACCTCCAGGTCCGGCTCGGCCTCCAGGAGGTCCCGGACGCCCCGCCGGACCACCTCGTGGTCGTCCAGCAGGAAGACGCGTACGGGCCGGGGCGTGTCCATGGCCTGCTCCGTGGGGGTGCGCGGGCGGTGACACCACCGATTCTGCGCCGCCGCGAGGCGCTGCGCACGGGCGGCGGCGCCTCCGGCCGCGGCCGCCGACCCGGCCCGCAGGCCCCGTGCGGCGCCGCTTCGGGGTCACTCCTCCTCGAAGGCCGGCCCGGCGGCCGCGGGGCGCCGGAGCCGCCGCAGGTAGGGGTCGAAGGACGGCCTGCGTTCGAGGCGCACCCGGGCGTCCACGCAGACCGCGCCGTCCGGGCGGACGATGACGGGGTTGAGGTCGGCCTCGGCGAGTTCAGGGAAGTCCTCGGCGAGCAGGGACAGCCCGGTCAGGACGGACCGTACGGCGGCGAGGTCGACGGCCGCCCCGCCGTTCCGGCCGAACAGCAGTGGGGCGCTGCGCAGTTCGGTGACCATGGTGGTCAGGTCGCGCTCGCTCAGCGGGGCGAGCCGGGCCACCCGGTCGGCCAGGACCTCGGTGGCGGTTCCGCCCAGTCCGAGGACGACGAGCGGGCCGAAGACCCGGTCCTGCACCACGCCCGCCAGCAGCTCCAGCCCGGGCGCGGCCATCGGCTGGACGACGGCGCCGACCAGCTCGACGCCGAAGTGCTTGGTGAACTCGCGGTAGGCCTCGCGCACGTCGGCGTCCGTGGCGAGGCCGGTGCGGACGGCGCCCACGGCGCTCTTGTGCACCTGCCCGGGCCAGTACGCCTTCAGCGCGACCCTCGCGTCGTGCCCGAGCCCGCGGAGCCCGTCGGCCGCGGCCACCGCCGCCTGCTCGTCCCGGACCCAGACGGTCGTGGTGAGCGGCAGCCCGTAGGCCGCCAGCAGGTCGGCGGTGGACAGCGGGTCCAGCCAGCCGCCCTCGGGGTGGGCGGTCAGGTAGCCGTCGACCAGGCCGCGGGCCGCCTGGCGGTCGCAGTCCGGGGCGGCGACGGGTGCGGACGGCGGTTCGGCGAGTCGGCGGGCGCGGTCCCGGGCGTGGACGAGGGCCCGGGCGGCGGCCACCGCGTCCGAGTAGGCCGGCAGCAGGCCGCCGTCGGCGCAGCTGCGGTACCGGACGGGCACCTGCTGGTCGAGCAGCACGGCGACGACCGGGACGCGGCGGCGGGCCGGGCCTTCCACCAGGGCGCGCACCGGGTCCTCGCCGGTGGCGGCGCCCAGCGCGGTCGGCACCAGGCACACCAGGATCGCGTCGACGGCCGGTTCCTCCTCCAACGCCCGGAGGAGGTGGGTGAGTTCGACCGGGGTGACGGCCGCCGTGGTGTCCACCGGGTTCCGGACGGACGCGCCGGCGGGGAGCAGTTCGGCGAGACCCGGCGGAAGTTCGGGCAGCGCGAGACCGGCCTCGGCGCAGGCGTCCGCGGCCAGGATCCCGATGCCGCCCGCGTTGGACACCACGGCGACCGCCCCTCGCGGTGCGGGCAGCGGCTGGGCGTGGAACAGGGCGGCGGCCGCGACGAGTTCGTCGATGCTGCGGGTGGCGGTGATGCCGGCCTGCCGGAACAGCGCCTCCCGGGTGACGGTGGGGGTGGCGGCCGCGGCGGTGTGCGAGGCTGCGCCGCGGCGGCCGGCGGTCGAGCGGCCGGCGTCGACGGTCAGCACCGGGATCGTGCGGGTGACCCGCCGGGCGGTGCGGGCGAAGGCGCGCGGGCTGCCGAAGGACTCCAGGTGGAGCAGCGCGAGGTCGGTGCGGCCGTCCGCCTCCCACCACTGGAGCAGGTCGTTGCCGCTGACGTCGTACTTGTCGCCGAGCGAGACGAAGCTCGACACCCCGATGCCCAGCCAGGTCAGCCGCGACAGCAGGGCGATCCCCACGCCGCCGCTCTGCACCGCCACCCCGGCGGTCCCGGGCCGGGCGAAGGCGCCGCCGAACTCGGCGTCCAGCCGGACGGCGGGATCGGTCTGGGCCAGGCCCAGGCTGTTCGGCCCGACCAGCCGCATGCTGTGCCGGCGGCAGGCCCGGATCAGCCGGCCGGCCTCCTGCGGCCCGAGGCCCGAGGTGAGCACCACCAGTGCCCGCACGCCCGCCTCGCCGCACTCCTCGGCCACGCCGGGGACGGCGCCGGCGGGCACGGCCAGCACGGCGAGGTCCGGCACGGCGGGCAGCGCGGAGACGGACGGGTACGCGCGCTCGCCGCCGATCTCGCGTGCGTGCGGGTTGACCGCCCAGAGCGGGCCGGCGAACCCGCCGTCCCGGATCTTCGCCAGGACGGTCCCGCCGACCGAGCCCTCCCGTCGGGACGCCCCGACCACGGCGACCGAGGCCGGGCGCAGCAGCGCGGCCAGGCTCGCCACGTCGGCGCGGCGCCCGCGTTCGTCGACGGCCGAGCGGTAGTGCTCGTCGCCCTCGTCCAGCGGCACCCGGATCCTCACCTCACCCTGGGCGTGGTGCCGCCGGACGGGCAGGCCGAGGTCGGCGAAGACCTGGTGGACGGCCCGGTTGCCGTAGAGGGTGTCGGCCTCGAAGAACCGGATCCCGGCGGCCCGGGCGGCGTGCACCAGGTGTTCCAGCAGCAGGGTGGCCACGCCCCGGTGGTGCCAGCGGTCGGCCACCGCGAGGGCCAGCTCCGCGGTCCGCGACGGTTCGTCCAGCAGCTCGCAGTCCGCCTCCCCGACCAGTTCGTCCCCCGCCCAGGCGCCGAGCGCCAGGATGCCGGTGCGCGACGGCCCGCACAGCCGGTCCGCGGCCTGGGCGGGCGCGTTGCGGCTGACCCCGAAGAACCGCATCCGGCGGCTCTCCTCGGACATCCCGGCGGCGTGCAGGTCGAGCACCGCCCGGTGGTCGTCCGGCCCCAGCGGCCGCAGCTCCACGGTGGTGCCGTCGGCCAGCAGGGCTTCCGCGGTGAGCGACGGGTGGGCAGCGGTCATGGCGCACCTCCTGTCTCCGTCATCCAGCCTCGCCACCCCGCCCCGGCCCGGGAAAGGGCCGATCGGCCCCGCCCGCGGGCCGGACGGCGGCGGGCGAGGCAGCCGGCGGGTGGCGGGCGGACCGGCCGCGGGCAGGCGGCAGGCGGGCGGCCCGGCGGCGGGATGCGCAGACTGGAGGCAGACCGGTCGGCACGGAGGTCACCTCGTGGCAGCGGACCCACCAGCGGAGCATCCCGACATGCCGGACCCGTGGACCCTCCGCTACCAGGGCTTCGACCCGGCCGAGGAGGGTCTGCGGGAGGCCCTGTGCGCGGTCGGCAACGGGTACGTGGTCAGCCGGGGCGCCGCGCCGGAGGCGGTGGCGGACGGGGTGCACTACCCGGGGACGTACCTGGCGGGCTGCTACGACCGGGCGGAGTCGGCCGTGGCCGGGCGCGTGGTCACCAACGAGGACCTGGTCAACTGCCCGAACTGGCTGCCGCTGACCTTCCGCCCGGCCGACGGGGCGTGGTTCACCGGGCCTCCCGCCGAGCAGACGCTGGAGCTGGACCTGCGCCGGGGGCTGCTGACCCGCACCGCCCTCGTCGTCGACGGGCAGGGGCGTCGGACCAGGCTGGTGCAGCGCCGCCTGGCCAGCCAGGCCCGGCCGCACCTGCTGGCCCTGGAGAGCACCTTCACCCCGGAGAACTGGTCCGGCCTGCTGGAGGTGCGCTCGGGCCTGGACGGCGACGTCGCCAACACCGGGGTCGCCCGCTACCGGGGGCTGGCCGGACGCCACCTCGTCCCGGCCGGTCAGGGGGTGGACGGCACGGGGCTGCTCCGGCTCGAAGCCGAGGCGCTGCACTCGCCGCTGCGGATCGCCCTGTGCGCCCGCACGAGCGCCGACCGCGCGCACACGGTGACGACCGAGCTGCGCGAGGGCTGGACGGCCCACCTCCTCGCCCTGGAGGCCACCGCGGGGCGGCCCGTCACCGTCACGAAGACGGTCGCCGTGCACACCTCCCGCGACCGGGCGACCGGGACCCCGCTGCGCGCCTCCCGGCTGCTCGCCGCCGAAGCCGCCGACTTCGGGCAGCTGCTCGCCGAACACGCTCTGCGCTGGGCGGAGTTGTGGCGCCGCTGCGGGATCGAGGCCGACTTCGACGGCGCCGGCCCGCTGCACCTGGACCTGTTCCACCTGCTCCAGACGTACTCCGAGCACTCCGTCGACCTCGACGTCGGCATCCCGGCCCGGGGGCTGCACGGCGAGGCGTACCGGGGGCACGTCTTCTGGGACGAGCTGTTCGTGCTGCAGCTGCTCGACCTCCGCTTCCCCGAGCTCGCCCGGGCCGTGCTGCGCCACCGCCACCGCCGCCTGGAAGCCGCGCGGCGGCAGGCCCGCGCGCTCGGCCTGCGGGGGGCGGTCTACCCGTGGCAGAGCGCCGGCGACGGCCGGGAGGAGTCCCAGCAGCTGCACCTCAACCCGCTGTCCGGCCGCTGGCTGCCGGACCACAGCCACCTGCAGCGGCACGTCGGCTCGGCCGTCGCCTACAACGTCTGGCAGTACTACCAGGCCACCGGGGACCGGGACTTCCTCGCCTCGGCCGGTGCCGAGATGCTGCTGGAGATCGCCCGCTACTGGTCCTCCGCCGCCGACTACGACCGGGCCCGGGAGCGCTGGTCGATCCGCGGGGTCCTCGGCCCCGACGAGTACCACGACGCCTACCCCTGGGCGGGCCGGCCGGGCCTGGACGACAACGCCTACACCAACGTGCTGGCCTCCTGGGTGCTGGCCCGCGCCCGGGACGCCCTCGACGCCCTGCCCGGCTACCGCCGCGACGAGCTGCGCGAGCGCCTGGCCCTCGACACCGCGGAGCTGGAGCGCTGGCAGGACGTCGGCCGGCACCTGCACGTGCCCTTCCACGAGGGCGTCCTCAGCCAGTTCGACGGCTACGAGCGGCTCGCCGAGCTCGACTGGGCGGGCTACCGGCGCCGCTACCCGGACCTGCGCCGACTCGACCGGATCCTGGAGGCCGAGGGCGACAGCGTCAACCGCTACAAGGCCTCCAAGCAGGCCGACGCGCTGATGCTCTGGTACCTGTTCTCCGCCCGCGAGGTGCGCGACCTGCTGCGGCGCCTCGGCCACCCGGCCGGGCACGAACTGCTGCGCCGTACGACCGACTACTACCTGCGGCGCACCGTCCACGGCTCGACGCTCAGCTCGGTGGTGCACGCCTGGGTGCTCACCCGCTCCGACCGCCGTGCGTCCTGGCGGTACTTCCGCGACGCCCTGGTGGCCGACCTGCGGGACAGCCAGCACGGCACCACGGCGGAGGGCGTCCACCTGGGCGCCATGGCGGGCGCGGTGGACCTGCTGCAGCGCTGCTACACCGGCCTGGAGGTCCGCGAGGACGCGCTCTGGCTCGACCCGCGCCTGCCCTCCGCGCTCGGCCGCCTGGAGCTGGACCTGCGCTACCGGGGCCACTGGGGCCTCGGCATCGCCGTCGACCGCCGCACGGTCACGGTGCGGCTGCGCGCGGACCGCCAGGAGCCGGTCCGTGTCCGCCTGCGCGGCACCGAGGCGACGATCCGGCCCGGCGAGACCCGGCGCTTCCACCTCTGACGGCCGCGCGGCCCCCGCCGCCTGCCCGCCTGCCCGCCTGCCCGCCTGCCCGCCTGCGCTGCACCCGGTGCGGCCGGTGCGGCCGCCGGGCCGAACCGCCGTCCCCACGAGGGCCTGACGGCCCCGATCCGGGCCGAACGGCCCACCGCCGCCGGACGCCGCCGGCGCGAGGCTGGAGGTGACGAAAGGTGGCGACCATGCACACCGTGATCGTGTACGAGAGCATGTACGGCAACACCCGGGAGATCGCCGAGGCGATCGCCGAGGGTGTCCGCCAGGCCGACCCCGGGGCGGCCGTGGACTGCCTCGCGGTGGCCGAGGCCGACGCCGAGCAGACCCGGTCCGCGGACCTGCTGGTGGTCGGCGGCCCGACCCACATGCACGGCATGTCCTCCGGGCTCAGCCGCCGGATGGCCGTGGCGGCCGAGGGGCGCCAGGAGGGCCGCGAGACGGCGGCGGCCGAGGCACGGGAGACCGCCGCGGGCCCGGGCCTGCGGTCCTGGTTCCACGACCTCCCGAAGACCGAACCGGGCACCCACGCGGCCGCGTTCGACACCAGGGTCGACATGGCCCGGGCCGGGGGAGCGGCCGAGGGCATCGCCCACCGGCTCGCCCACCGCCACTTCGACGTGGTCGCCGAGCCCGAGGGCTTCATCGTGGAGGACAACGACGGCCCGCTGCGCGCCGGCGAGCTCGACCGCGCCCGCGCCTGGGGTGCGGGGCTGGTCTGAGCGGGACGGCCGGAGAGCCGGGTCGGGACGGCCGGAGACCCGGGTCGAGCGGTCGGTGGTCGTTCGTCCCCGGTGTCCGGAACTCGCCGCTTGTCCGTAATGAACGGTTGTGTTCCCTATCTCCCCGGACTAGTGTCGGTGGAGGTGAGCGAATCCGTCCCCTCCCGTCGTTCACCCCCGAGTCATTGGGGAACCTGCCATGGTCACCTCGCGCGCCCTGGCCAAGACTCCGCCCGCGACCGCACGCCGGGGCCAGCACCCAGGGATAGCCCTCACCGTCATCGCGGCCACCCAGCTCATGGTCGTCCTCGACATCACGATCGTGAACATCGCCCTGCCGCACATCCAGCAGGCGCTGGGGTTCAACACCACCGACCTGTCCTGGGTCATCAACGCCTACACCCTGACCTTCGGCGGGCTGCTGCTGCTCGGCGGCCGGGCGGGCGACATCCTCGGCCGGCGCCGGGTGTTCATGGTCGGCGTCCTGGTCTTCAGCCTGGCCTCGCTGCTCGGCGGGGTCGCGCAGTCCTCCGCCTGGCTGCTCGCCGCGCGGGCCCTGCAGGGCCTCGGCGGCGCGATCGCCTCGCCGACCGCGCTCGCGCTGATCGCCACCAACTTCAAGGAGGGCCCGGAGCGCAACCGGGCCTTCGGCGTGTTCTCCGCCGTCGCGGGCGCGGGCGGTGCCATCGGGCTGCTGCTCGGCGGCATGCTGACGTCCTGGCTGTCCTGGCGCTGGGTGTTCTTCGTCAACGTGCCGATCGGCATCGCGATCGCCCTGCTGGCGCCGCTCTACATCAACGAGTCCGAACGCCACCCCGGACGCTTCGACCTCACCGGCGCGTTCACCGCCACCGCGGGCATGGTCTCCCTGGTGTACGGCTTCATCCGCGCCTCCGAGCACGGCTGGACGGACCCCGTGACGCTGACCGCGTTCAGCCTCGCCGTCGTCCTGCTGGCCGCCTTCCTGCTCAACGAGCGGCGCGTGCCACAGCCGATCACCCCGCTGCACCTGTTCCGCGACCGCAACCGCTCCGGCGCGTACGGGTTGATGCTCTGCGTGGCCGCGGCGATGTTCAGCATCTTCTTCTTCATCACCCTGTTCGTGCAGGAGATCCTCGGGTTCAGCCCGCTGCGGGCCGGCTTCGCCTTCCTGCCGATCAGCGTGGCCATCATCGCCGCCGCCCAGTTCGCCGCCCGCAACCAACTGCGCTGGGGCCCCAAGCCGTTCCTGGTCACCGGCTCCGTCCTGGTGCTGGCCGGCGTCGCCTGGGCGACCCAGATCGACATCAACACCACCTACGTGGGCGGCGTCCTCGGCCCGACCCTGCTCTTCGGCTTCGGCATGGGCTCGATCTTCGTCCCGGTGATGCTCACCGCCGTCTCCCACGTCGCCCCGCACGAGACCGGCGCCGCCACCGGCATGCTCAACACCACGCAGCAGGTCGGCGGGTCCCTGGGCCTGTCGATCCTGGTCACGGTCTACGGCACCGCCAGCCGCAACGAGGCCGGCAAGCAGGTCAGCGCGTTCCTGCAGCAGGCCACTCCGCAGGAGACCCTGCGTTTCAAGGCCACCGGACAGCTCCCCGAGCCCTACTCCTCACAGGTCCTGGTGCACGGCATCGCCAGCGCCTTCCAGATGGGCCTGGTCTTCGCGGCGCTCGCGGTCGTGATCGCCACGCTGGTCATCAAGGTCCGTCGGCCGGCGGCGGCGGACGTCAGTCCTTCGGGGGGCGGTGCTTGACAGGGAATCAGGTCGGGCGCAACGCTTACCCGTAATGGTTTTCATCTTCGATAACCATGGCGGTGGCTGCTGCCCACCGACGCCCAGACACGCCCCCCACCCCCGAAAGAGGACACCCATGTCGCTCGACGTCTCCCCCGCCCTCCTCGCCCAGGCCCGGGAGGGCCGTGTCGACCAGGCCGACTTCCTCGCCACCGTCCGCGACTCGCTCCCGTACGCCTACCAGGTCGTCGCCGGGCTCAGCACCGAACTCGCCGCCGGTGACGACGAGTTCACCACCGACAACACCACGCCCAGCGACGAGCAGCGGGCCCAGCTGCTGCGCGCGCTCGCCAGCAACGCCATCCGGGGCAGCCTGGAGGACCACTTCGGCGTGAAGCTCGCCTTCGTCAACTGCCACCGCGTCGGCGCCTTCCGGCCCGGCGCCGAGGACAGCGAGGCGTACCGCGAGTTCACCTCGCTGCGCAACCAGATCCGCAACCAGAGCCCGGAGCTGCGCAGCTGCTGACCGGCGGTCCCACGCGGGGCCCGCGCCGCACCCGGGCGCGGGCCCCCGCAACGCACGACGCCGTGTTGCGCGGCGTTGCCCGCCGTTGCGGGTCCGTTGCGGTCGGGTGTCCGGATCGCGTGCCGATCTTGTCGGACCGGGACCGGGACGCCTACGTTCGAGGGGCACCACCGCTCCGGCCCTCCCCCGGGCCGTCCCACAACCCGCGGAGCCGCCCACCATGTCGCCGGACCCTCGCCCCCTGCGGAAGCTCGGCTTCCTGACCATCGGGCTCTTCGACGAGGCCGACCCGCGCCCCGGCCACGAATCCACCCTGGACCTCATCACCCTCGGCGAGCAGCTCGGCTTCGACCACGCCTGGCTGCGCCACCGCCACCTCCAGTACGGCATCTCCTCCCCGGTCGCCGTGCTCGCCGCCGCCACCCAGCGCACCAGCCGCATCGGGCTCGGCACCGCCGTCACCCCGCTCGGCTGGGAGAACCCGCTGCGCCTCGCCGAGGACCTCGCCACCCTGGACGTCCTGTCCGACGGCCGGCTCAACCCCGGCTTCTCCGTCGGGCCGCCCGTCCACTACGAGCACGTACGCGACGCGCTCTACCCCGGCACCGGCGGGCATGAGGACTTCAGCCCCCGCCGCGCCGAACGCCTGCTCGCCCTCCTCCGCGGCGAGGCCGCCTCCGACTTCGAGGGCACCGAGGGCATCGAGGCGTACTCCCGCAGGGTCCAGCCACACTCCCCCGGCCTCGCCGCCCGGCTCTGGTACGGCGCCGGCAGCCTGCGCTCCGCCCGCTGGGCCGGCGAACAGGGCATCAACCTGCTCACCAGCAGCGTGGTGAAGGCCGAGACGGACGACGGGCCGCCCGACTTCGCCGCGATCCAGGCCGAACAGATCCGCGCCTTCCGCGAGCGCCACCCCGACGGCGAGCGGGCCCGGGTCTCCCAGGGGCTGGTGGTCATCCCGACCGACAGCGCCACGCCCGAACAGCGCGCTCGGTACGAGGCGTACGCCCTCGCCCGCATCCCGCGCACGCTCGCCCCGCAGGGACCGGCCCGGCTGCTGTTCGCCCCCGACCTGGTCGGCACGTCCGAGCAGCTCGTCGAACGACTGCACGCGCACGCCGGGTACCGGGAGGTCGACGAGGTCGCCTTCGCCCTGCCGTTCACCTTCGAACACCGGGACTACGTGCAGATCCTCACCGATCTGGCGACCCGGCTCGGGCCCGCGCTCGGCTGGCAGCCGGGCCACCCCGCCCCGGCGACCGGCGGAGGCGCGACCGGGTGACCGGTGACGCGGCCGAGCCCCCGGGTGACCGGTGACGCGGCCGAGCCCCCGGGCGGCCGCCCCCACCACGCGCACTCCGGCCGACTGGACCCGCGACGCGCTGGGTATCTCCAACAAGCCTGCACACGGTGCGAGTTGACCGCAACCACGGCGGTCACAACGGCGTCCTGAGCCGATACGGACGGACGACCGCCACGGCCGGACGCCGCCACGGGGGGAGATCACGATGGGGACCCACGACGCCGTACCGGCACCGGCACCGCCGCCGCCACGGCCGGCTCTGCGCCCCTGCCCGCGCTGCGGGCTCACCGACCAGGTCCGCAGCGTCCCGGCGGTGTACCACGCCGGGCGCAGCAGCGTGACGTCCCGGCACCCGCACGGCGACCACCGCCACCGGACCCGGGAGGTCGTGTCCGACCTGTCCCGCGCCCTGGCGCCCGCGCCGATCGACAACCGGGCGCCCGTCCGGATCGCGGTGGGCCTGGGGGTCGCCCTGCTCATGATGGCCTGCTTCACCTTCCTCGCCGGATCCTTCGCCAGGGACTTCGACGACGACGACCGCCGGTCCTCCACCTTCCAGGAGCACCACGCCTTCGAGATCCCCGTCATGGTGCCGACCGTCGCCCTGATCCTCGCGGGCATCCTCTTCCTGACCGCAACGCTGCTCCACGCGTCCGCCGACCAGCAACTCGCCGGACGGCCCCGGGCCGAACGCCTGTGGGCCAAGGCCTGGTACTGCGCCCGCTGCGGCACCGTCCACTTCCCGGCCGCCGTCGGTCTGGGCACGGCCGCCCTCGACCTCCGGGAGTTCCGCCGCATCGTCTGGCAGACGGGCGGCTACGGCCACCTCCTCGACCGCTACTGACCGACGCCGGCGCCGGCTGCTGTCGGACTCCGGGAGGTGGCAGGCTCTGGTCAGATGAATAAGCGCTTGCTTAGAATCAGGCCGTCGAAGTTCCCGAGCCGAGTGTGCACCCAGGAGACGTCATGACCGAAGACACCGGAGTGAACCGCCAGATCCGCCTCGCCCGCCGGCCGGTCGGGGAGGTCCGGGCGGAGGACTGGACGCACGGGAGCGAGCCGGTGGCGGAGCCCGGGGACGGCGAGTTCCTGGGGCGGACCAGGTACGTGTCGCTGGATCCGGCGATGCGCGGGTGGCTGGACGACCGGCCGTCGTACCTGCCGCCGGTGGGGCTGGGCGAGGTCATGCGGGCGGGGTCGGTGGTCGAGGTCGTCGCGTCGAACCACCCGAAGTTCCGGGTCGGGGACCACGTGGTCGGGGCCTTCGGGGTCCAGGAGTACGCGGTGTCGGACGGCAAGGGCGCGATCACCGTCGATCCCGCGCTCGCGCCGCTGTCCACCTACCTCGGCGCCCTCGGGATGCCCGGCATGACCGCCTACTTCGGGCTGCTGGACGTCGGGGCGCTCAAGGAGGGCGAGACGGTGGTGGTCTCCGGCGCCGCCGGGGCGGTCGGCACCATGGTCGGGCAGATCGCCAAGGTCAAGGGCTGCCGGGTGGTCGGCATCGCCGGCGGTCCCGAGAAGTGCGCGCTGCTCACCGGAGAACTGGGCTTCGACGCCGCGATCGACTACCGCGCCGAGGACGTCCGCAAGGCGCTGCGCACGCACGCCCCGGACGGCATCGACGTCTACTTCGACAACGTCGGCGGGCCGATCCTGGACGCGGCGCTGACCCGGCTCGCGATGCACGCCCGGGTCGTGATCTGCGGGGCCATCAGCCAGTACAACAACGAGAGCACCGTCGAGGGCCCGTCCAACTACCTGTCACTGCTGGTGCGGCGGGCGCGGATGGAGGGCTTCGTGGTGTTCGACTACGCCCGCCGGTACGCGGAAGCGGCCGCCGAGATCGCGGGCTGGATCGGCGACGGCCGCATCAAGGTGAAGGAGCAGGTGGTGGAGGGCAGCGTGGACGACTTCCCGGAGACCCTGCAGATGCTGTTCCGCGGCGAGAACACCGGCAAGCTGGTGCTCCGCCTCGGCTGATCCGCCGCCACGGATCAGCCCCGCGCGAGGAGACTCCCCGAGCGGCCGCTTCCCCCGGGCGGCCGCCCGGCGCCCCGGAGTCGGCGACCCGGAGTCGGCACCCCGGACAGCGGCGCCGGGACAACGTCCAGGGCCCGGAGCCCGGCTGTCAGAGCAGGCGCTTGATCTCGCCGCGCGCCCGGTAGAAGCCGCCGGACGCGGACTCCCGCACCTCGGCGACCACGTAGCGCGCCCCGGGGACCCGGATGTCCTTCGGGAACTGCACCCGCCACGTGGGGTCGTAGCCCTGCGAGACCACCCGCACCCGCAGCCGGGCGCCGTCCTGGACGCACTCCACCTCGATCCCGCCGCCGGCGCCCGCACCCGGGGCCACCACGACCGTCTCCAGCTCCGCGCCGGCCAGCACCGGCTCCCAGCCCGCGCTCCCGACCTCGGCGGTGCTCGGCAGCGTGCCGCCCTCGGCCGCCCGGACGGCCTGCTCGCTCGCGTCCAGGCAGGCCAGCGAGCCGTCGGTGGTCACCAGGTACAGCCGGCCGTCCCGGTACTGCATGCTGTACGCCGAGCCGCAGCCGGTGGCGAGCTTCCACAGCCGGGTGCCGTCGGCCGCGAAGCAGTAGACCGAGGAGTGGTTGTCCCCGGCGAAGACGAACTCGCCGTCCGGGGAGGCCGCGCAGGAGAACACGGCGGCGTCGCAGCGGTAGGCGGCCACCTCCGCGCCGTCCGACTTGCGCAGCCGGTGCACCCAGCCGCGCCCGGTGCCGGCGAACACCTCCTCGGCCTCCTGCCAGCCGAACAGCACCTCGCCGTTGGTGGGGGTGTGCCACCGCGGGTCGCCGCTGCGGTTGTCGTAGCGGGCGACGCCGCGCGAGTGGCCGTGGTAGACGCCGTCCGCGTCGCAGCGCACCATCCAGCCGTCCCGGCCGTCGGCCTGGCGGCGCCACTGGAACTCGTCCTCGTGGTCCACCGTGGTCAGGCCGCCGCGCTCGTCGGCGACGCCGAGCACGCCGTCGTGGATGTCGAGCCAGAAGATGTCGACGTCCTGGGCTATCTCGTAGGCGACCCGCGGGACCTTGCCGCCCAGGTCGTACACCTTGCCGTCGTCACAGCCGGCGTAGATCCACCAGTCGTCCGCGACGATGCACTTGACGCCGTCCGGCAGGCCGTAGCGGGCGGTGACCTCGCCGTCGTGGGTGAGGGTGTAGACGTCGCCGCGCTCGTTGCCGACCCAGGCGTGCTCCTCCCCGACGAAGATCCCGAAGGCGGGCGAGCCGGAGCGGAACCGCCACAGCAGCGGAGCCTGGCGGGCGGTGGAACGGGTACTGACGATCTGCCGCCTGGTCACCGCGCGGCGCTGGCGCACTCCCTGGACGGCGGGGGCGTAGCCCTTGCGGACCTTCTCGCCGATCTTCTTCGCGGCCGTGGCGGCCGCCTTCTCGGCGCTGGGGTAGCTGGTGGCCTTGCTCTGACCGGGCTCGCCGATCCGCCCGTACCGGACCGTCACCACCGCACCGGCGATGCGCACCTCGTAGAACTTGTGCGCACTCCCCCCGTCCTCGGACAGTTCGAGGTAGGTGACCTGCTCTCCCACGGCGACGGACACGGCGAAGACCCCTTTCGGGCAACGGAGACGGAATCGCGGGGGCGGCTCAGGCCCTCCGACGACCCCAAACTATGCCCTCGCACCGACAATCGCCCGGGCCGGGCCCGTCCCGGGATCAGCGCCGGCCGCGCTCGCCCGTCGGCCCGGTGTCCAGCAGCCGCACCATGTGCAGCTTGGCGACGGCCCGCCCGTCCACCAGGACGGCCCTCGGCTCCCGCCCCCACACCTCGAACCCGCAGGCGGTGTAGAGCCGCCGGGCGGCCTCGTTGCCCTCCGAGACGGTCAGCAGCACCTGCTGCAGCCACGGGTCCGCGGCGGCGGTCCGCAGCACCTCGCGCACCAGGGCCCGCCCGGTCCCCCGCCCGGCCGCGCCGCGGGCCACCGCCATGCCGTACAGCGTGCCCTTGTGCCGCTCCTGGCTCCGCCGCGCCACCGTGAGCCCGGCGGTGCCGACCAGGGTGCCGCCGGCGCCGAAGGCCCCGAGCAGCGCGCCCGGCCCGTCCTCGGCCTCGGCCAGGCGCCGGAGCGTCGCGGCCATCGGCCTGGCGCGCTCCTCGGCGTAGTCGGAGGTGAAGGCGCTCGGCGTCTCGCGCAGCGCGGTGAGCCGGAAGGCCCGGTACGGTTCGGCGTCCGCGCGCCCCAGGCGGCGGATGGCGACGGGCGCCGGGGCGCTCCCGGCGACGGGCTCAGCCGAGGCGGGCACGGGTGCACCTCGTCAGGTACGGCAGCCGGATGACGTCCCGGCCCGCCAGGTCCGGATGGGTGGCGAGTAGGTGCCCGACGTCGGCCAGCAGGCGGGCGCGTTCGGCCTCCGGCAGCGCGATGACGTAGCTGCGCGAGGCGACCATCTCGACGATCCCGGCCGGCGTGGTCTCGTGCTCCCAGCCGATCTCCAGCCGCTCGGGCGGCCCGAACGGCGCCGGCAGGACCGGCCGGGTGTCGATCCGCTGCCGGGCCGGACGGTGCATCAGCGCCCCGAGTTCGGCGGCCCAGGGCTCGGACTCGTCCCGGACGTTCCACACCAGGGCGAGCGTCCCGCCGGGGGCGAGCACCCGGGCGATCTCCGGGACGGCGGCCGCCGGGTCGAACCAGTGCCAGGCCTGTGCCACCACGACGGCGTCCACGCTTCCGTCCGGCAGCGGGATGCGCTCCGCCGAGCCGGCGCGCACGGCCGCCTTCGGCACCGCCGCGGCCAGCTGCGCCCGCATGCCCGCGTCCGGCTCGACCGCCACCACGTCCAGTCCCGCCTCGACCAGCAGCCGGGTCGCCTTGCCGGTGCCGGCGCCCAGGTCGAGCACCCGCCGGGCGTCCCGGGGCACCGCCGATCCGATCAGCGCCTGCGGGTACCCCGGCCGCCCGGCCTGGTACGCGGCCGCCGCGATCCCGAACGAGCGCGCCCGCAGCCGTCCCGCCCACCGCCGCGTCGCCCCCTGCCGGGTCATCCCGCAGGCCCGCCCGATCTCCTCCCAGGTCGCCTCCTGCCCGCGCCGCAACTCCTCCACCAGCTCGGTCCGCCGCTCCTCCAACGCCCCGATCACCCCCGACAGCCGCCGCAACCCCGCCACCCCACCCCCACCGGCCACGTCCTCCGCCACCCGCCGACCAAGATCGTCCGTCTCCATGGGAACGGACTGTAGGGATACCCGCGGCCGTCCGTCAATGGTCGTTGCTCTGCGAGGCAACATCCGTTGCCTGCCCCGGTGCACTCACCCGCACGGGTGATCAGGGGCCGTCCTTGACGCCGCCTAGCACGAACTCGGGTCGCCGCGCGGGGACTTGGGCCGGAAACCCTTCACATGGGCGAATCCGGGCCGGGTTGCCGGTGCGCGGGCGGCAGGGCGAGAAGCCTGGTGCGGGGCGGCGATCCGCCGGGTGTGGGACTGGTGTGCGAGATGTCGGGCATGTCCGGCAAGTTGCCACAAGTCGGTTGAGAGACAGTATTTTTGAGTCTCGGTCAGGATTGTCCTGAACTTGGCTATGCTGCAGCACCACGCCTCCGGAGCCGGTCGCCGTCCGTCCCCGTACTGTTCCGATCGTTTGAGGATGCTGAATGCTTCGACCTGGATCGTCACCCGCCAGACGGCGCCCCGCGCCCCTGCTCGGCTGGCTGCTGCCGACGGCCGTGATGGCGGCCGCCGTCGCGGTCGCCGCGGCGGTGGTGGGCGCCGGGGCCCGGGCCGGGGTGCTGTGGTGCGGGGCGACGGGCACCGTGCTGGTGGCCGTGGTGGCCGCCGAATCGGCCCGCCGGGGGCGTGCGTTGACCGAGCTGAGGGACCGCAGCGCCCGGCAGGCGGAGGACCTGCAACGCCGGCTGGCCGGGCAGGAGAACGAGCTCGCGCGGCTGGCCGAGGTCGAGCTGCGCCGGGTCGTCTCCGGGTCCCGGTACGGGTACTCGATGGACATCCTGCTGAAGCCGGTCGAGCAGGGCGACGCGTCCGTCTCGCCGCGGTTCCGCAAGTCCCTGGTGTCCGTGGCGCACGGCATCGCCGTCGCCGTCGACGACGAGGTCAGCCGCCGCGACTCCGCCGAGCGCGCCTTCGTCAACATCGCCCGCCGGGTCCAGGCGATCATCCACCGGCAGGCCAAGGACCTGCGGGAGATGGAGGACCGGCACGGCAACGACCCGGCCGTCTTCGACGACCTGCTGCGCCTGGACCACGGCAACGCGCTGACCGGCCGCCTCGCCGACAGCATCGCCGTCCTGTCCGGCGCCCGCCCCGGCCGCCAGTGGACCCGGCCCATCGCGCTCTACAGCGTGCTGCGCGGCGGCATGTCCCGGATCCTGGAGTACCAGCGGGTGGACCTGCACCCGGTGGCCCAGATCTCGGTCACCGGACCGGCCGTCGAACCGCTGATCCACGCCGTCGCCGAGCTGCTCGACAACGCCACCCGCTACTCCCCGCCGCACACCCACGTGCACCTGAGCGCGTCCGAGGTGCAGAGCGGGATGGCGATCGAGATCGAGGACGGCGGCCTCGGCCTCACCGACGAGGCCCGCGCCCGCGCCGAGCAGGCGATGCGCGAGGCCATGGTCTCCAAGGACTTCGACGACCTCACCGAGTCCCCCCGGCTGGGCTTCGCGATCGTCGGCCGGCTCTGCCAGGCGTACGGCTTCCAGGTGTCGCTGCGCCGCTCCGCGTACGGCGGGGTGCGCGCGGTGCTGGTCGTGCCGCAGGAGCTGCTCACCACCGCTCCCCCGACCGGGCGGGCGCACGGCATCGGCGCCTTCTCCGGCCCGCGCCCGCTCCCGGCGAACCCGCCCCGGCACGCGGCTCCGGCCCGGCCCTGGGGCGCCCCGACCACCTCGGCCGGCGTCGGCCCGTCCTACGGCTCGACCAACCCGTGGGGGTCGCCGTCCACCGCGGCGGCGCCCGCCGGGGACGACGAGGTGATCGTGACCGAGCGGACGGCCAACGGGCTCCCGCAGCGCCGCCGCCACCGGCCGGTGCCGCGGACCGGCCCCGCCGGACCGGCGCGCACCGCCGCCCAGCCGGCCGGGCCGACCTCGGGACCGATGGCGGGCCCGGCGGCCCGGGCGCCCCGCCCGGCCAAGGAGCCGAAGCAGCCGGGCCTGTGGCTGGAGGCGTTCATGGACGGCTACAAGGGCACCGGGACGGCCCCCGGCGGCGACGGCCCGGCCGCCGGTCCGACCGGACACACCAGTGAAGAGACTGCAGGGAAGGGCGATTGGCAGTGATTCCGCACCGGAGCAACATGGACTGGATCCTCAACGACCTCGCGGACAGTGTCCCGTACGTACGCCACATCATCGTGCTGTCCGCCGACGGGCTGCGGATCGCCCAGTACGGCGCCGACCCCGACACCGCCGACCGCCTAGCCGCCGCCTGCGCCGGGCTGCAGAGCCTGGCCGCCGCCGTCGGGCACGAGTTCCCGCACGGCGACGGCTCGATGCGGCTGGTGGTGATCGAGGTCGACGGCGGCTACTTCTACCTGATGGCCGCCGGCGACCGCGCCTACCTGGCGGTGCTCGCCGACGAGGGCGTGGACGCCGGGCTGGTGAGCCACCAGATGCGCGACCTGGTGGCCCGGATCGGCGAGCACCTGTCCACGCCGCCGCGCAACCCCGAGGTGGTCGCGTGAACCGGCCCCCGGACCGGCCCGGCGGCGGGACGACCGCATGAACGAGCACAGTGAGGCGCTTGCATGACGGCAGACCAGGGCGGCTGGGACGGCCCCGAGCCCGACCGCCTGTACGTGATCACCCGCGGCCGCAGCGGTCCGTCCGGGCCGGGCGTCTTCGACCTGGTCACCCTGATCGTCTCCCGCGGGGAGCCGACGCCCGCCCTGCAGCCCGAGCACGCGGCCATCCTGCGGCTGTGCCGCTCCCCGCTCTCGGTGGCGGAGGTCTCCGCCTACCTGGAGCTGCCCACGAGCGTGGTCATCGTCCTGCTGGCGGACCTGCTCGACGACGAACTGATCGAGGCCCGCGCCGCCGTACCGGCGGCGGAACTTCCCGACCGGGCCCTGTTGGAGGCGGTGATCCATGGACTTCAACGGCTCTGACACGGTGGTGGGGCCGGCCGGCGCGGACCTGCTGCCGGACAGCATCAGCACGGCGGTCAAGGTGGTGATCGTGGGCGGCTTCGGCGTCGGCAAGACGACGCTGGTCGGCTCCGTCAGCGAGATCCGCCCGCTGACCACCGAGGAGACCATGACCCAGGCCGGGGTCGGCGTGGACGACCCCACCGGGGTCGAGACCAAGACCTCCACCACCGTGGCCATGGACTTCGGCCGGATCAGCATCAGCGACCGGCTCGTGCTGTACGTCTTCGGCACCCCCGGACAGGAGCGGTTCTGGTTCCTCTGGAACGGCCTGTTCGAGGGCGCCCTGGGCGCGGTGGTCCTGGTGGACACCCGTCGGCTGGAGGTCAGTTTCGAGGTGATCGGACGGCTGGAGGAGCGCGGCGTGCCCTTCGTGGTGGCCGTCAACGGCTTCCCCGAGGCACCGAGCTTCCCCCTGGAGGAGCTGCGCGGGGCGCTCGACCTGCCGACCGAGGTGCCGATCGTCGCCTGTGACGCGCGCAGCCGCCAGTCCAGCCGGGACACCCTGATGACGCTGATGCACTACCTGTACGAGCTGGCCGCGCCGCCCGTCCGCTGACGCCGCCCCGACCGGCGTCGGGCCGACGCCCGGCGCCCGCCCGTGGCCCGGCTCCCGACCGGCGCCCGATCGTCCCGAACCCGTCGGCGAACGCCTCGACCGACCCCCGTGACCGGAGATCCTGTGACCACCCCGCTCCCCGACGACGCCGTCCCCACCCCGCCGCCCGGCTGCCCGGCGCACGACCGCGCCACCGCCCCGGCCGCGACGACCGGCCGCTCCGGACCCACCGCCTCCCCCGGGACGCCCGGCCCGATCGGCCCCGGCGGCCTGCGGCGCCTCTACGGACCGGAGGCCGAGGCCGACCCGGCGGGCCTCTACGAGAAGCTGCGCGCCGAGTACGGCGAGGTCGCCCCGGTGCTGCTGCACGGCGACCACCGGGCCTGGCTGGTCCTCAGCCACGGCGCCAACATCACCGCGATGCGCACCCCGTCGCTCTTCTCCCGCGACTCGCGCCTGTGGACGGCGATGCGCTCCGGCGAGCTCCCGATGGACTCCCCGCTGCTGCCGGTGATCGCCTGGCAGCCGATCTGCGTGTTCGCGGACGGCGAGGAGCACCGCCGGCTGCGCGGCGCCGTCCTGGACGGTCTGAACCGCTTCGACCGGCGCGGGATCCGCCGCCACGTACGGCGGTTCACCACCGACCTGGTCCAGGTGGTCGGGCCGACCGGCCGGGCCGAGCTGATCACCCAGTTCGCCGAGCACCTGCCGATGCTGGTGATGACCAAGCTGCTCGGCATGCCCGACGAGTACGGGCCGCAACTGGTCGACGCCGCACGGGACCTGATGAAGGGCACCGAGACGGCCATCGCCAGCAACGAGTACGTGGTGGCCGGCCTGCGCCGGACCATCGCGATCAAGCGCGAGGCGCCCGGTGACGACCTGACCAGTCGTCTGCTGGAGCACCCGGCCGGGCTGACCGAGGACGAGGTGATGGAGCACCTGCGGGTGGTGCTGCTCGCCGCCAACGAGACCACCGTCAACCTGATCGCCGACTCGCTGAAGATGGTCCTCACCGACCCGCGCTTCCGCGCCCACCTCTCCGGCGGCCAGATGACCCTGGGCGAGGCGCTGGACCAGGTGCTGTGGGACTCCCCGCCGATGTCCCTGGTGGCCGGCCGCTGGGCCACCGCCGACACCGAGCTGGGCGGGCAGCAGATCAAGGCCGGGGACCTCCTGCTGCTCGGGCTCGCCGCCGGGAACGTCGACCCGGTGGTCCGCCCGGACCTGGCCACCCCGCTGTACGGCAACCGCTCGCACCTGTCCTTCGGCGCGGGGCCGCACGAGTGCCCCGGCCAGGACATCGGACGGCACGTCGCCGAGGCCGGCATCGACATCCTGCTCACCCTGCTCCCGGACCTCCGGCTCGCCGTCGAGGAGGAGGACCTGACCTGGACCTCGGCCTGGATCTCCCGCCATCTGACGGCGCTGCCGGTGGAGTTCACCCCGCGCGACATCGAGCCGGACCCGGAGTCGGTCGCCGAGGCCGAGCGGGCGGCGGCGGAGCGGGCGGAGTTGGCGCAGTTTGCGGCCGAGGCGGAGCGGGCGGCGCAGAGCGCGGGGAGGGCCGCGGCCCCCGCCCTCCCCGCTCAGCGGCGCAGCTGGTGGGACGTGCTGACCGGCATCTTCCGCCGCTGAGGGAGGGGTGGGGGCGAGGGGCAGGGGCGGGGCGCACCCCCTGCCCCTGGCCTTCGCCCCCGGTCTCAGCCGTCGCGCCCGTCCGTCCGGCGCCGGTACAGGGTGAAGGTGTCCACCGGCGTGAGGTCGCCGTGCGGCCCGTCGAAGGTGTAGTAGGTGACCTTCATGGTGGTGGTGCCGCCGCGGCGGTCGCCGGGGTCGACCTCGAAGGCCGCGAAGCCGTGGGCGTGTTCGCGGTCCTGGACGGCGGCCCACGGCGCGTCCTCGGTGAGCCAGACCGATTCCCGGTACGGCGCGCCCGGCTTCGGGTCCTCCAGTCCGATGACCACCCGGCCCTTGGGCTGCTCGAAGAGGTCGTCCTGGGTGGTGGCCGCGTTGCCGCCGGCACCGATGATCATGTGGACGGTTCCCCGCCCGGTGTCGATCATGTCGGTGCGGGTGTCGGTCGGCACCGGGGTGCGGGTGTCGTTGGGCAGGGTGCCGCGGACGGGGTGGGAGCGCTCGTAGTAGTGCTCGTGGCCGCACACCACCAGGTCGACCCCGTAGGCGTCGAACAGCTTGCCCCAGGTCTCGCGGATGCCGAGGTCGCTGCCGGCGCCGTGCATCGAGCTGGAGATCATCGGGTGGTGCATGCACACCACGATCCAGTCGATCGCCCGATTGCTCCGAGTCGCCCGCAACTCTCGCTCCAGCCAGCGCTGTTGAGCACCTCCGGAGTAGCCGCGCAGATAGATGTCGCCGGAGTTCTGAATGGCCACGTCGTCGTTGGCGAGGCTGATGAAGCGCACCGAGCCGACGGTGAAGGCGTACCACATGCCCCGGGTCTCCTCGTCGGAGGAGGCCGTGGAGTCGGGGAGGGAGAAGTAGGCCTGGTAGCCGAGCGCGCCGATCGGGCCGTTGCCGCCCTCGTTCTCGTGGTTGCCGACGCAGGGCATCCAGGGCCGCAGCCGGGTGGAGCGGCTGTTGCTGATGAACCAGTCGGCCCAGGTCGCGGTGCGGCTCTGGCCGTGGCGGCCTGCATAGGAGGAGTAGCAGAGGTCGCCGTTGATCAGGTTGAACAGCGGCCCGATCCGTTCGACGGCGGCGACGATGTCCGCGGAGGCCGCGGTGCCGACCTGGCTGCTCATGAACACCGGGTACTTGCCGAGCGGCGAGGGCATGCCGTCGGGGAACGTGACCAGGCGGCGGAGGTTGGGTGCGGCCTGGTCGCCGAAGCTGGTGAAGGTGAAGGGCGCCCGGCCGCGCGGGGCGGTGGTGAAGGTGCCGGTCTCGGGATTGGCCCCGTCGTGGCCGGCGCTGTACAGGTAGGTGGTGCCCGGGCGCAGGCCGGTGAGGCGTGCGTGGTGGACGTACACCTCGACCTTGTCGATCGAGTCCCGGTAGGTCCGGGTCTCGGCCTGGACCACCCGGCCGAGGCCGCCGTCGGGCGTGCCGTAGCGGACCTGCGGGCGGCGGACGGACTGCGGGGTGAGCCAGGAGACGGTCATCTCCGCGCCGGGGTCGTTGCCGAACTGCAGGTGCAGGCCGATGACGCCGGCTGCGCCGCTGCGGTGCGGGGTGGACTGCAGGAGCGGGCTGGTGGGGGCGTCATCGGCCGGTTGGGCGGCCGCTGGTTGCGCGGCCGCCGTCGTGCCTGCTGCCACGAGGGCGGCTCCGGCCGCCGAGGTGCCTTTGAGGATGGACCTGCGTGCAATGGTCATGGGGACTCCGCTTGCCGAGTGGGGGTTCGACAGGCAGTCACTTTAATGACATGTGCACGTAAGGTCGATCGTTTCGGCAAGCTCCCGTTTGACGGTCGTCGAACTGACGGAATATCGGCGGTGGCCGGCCGCGCGGGGCCGGATCTCGCCGGGGCGGACCTCGACGGGGCCGGACCCCCGGGCGGTCAGACCTTGCGGCCCACTCCCCCGTACACCGGGACCTGCTCGTCGGCCAGCCCCGGGGACGGCGCTTCGCCCAGCTCCGGGTGCCAACGGTTGATCAGCACCACACCGGGATCGTCCAGTTCGAGGCCGGCGAAGAAGCGCTCGACGCCCTCCCGCGGCCGCATGTGGACCTCGATCCCGGCCTCCGCGTAGCGGCGGGTGCCGATCTCGGCGCGATCGGGCGCGGTGTCGCCGGTGCCCGCGGTCAGAGCGAGGAAACTGCCCGCGGGCAGGGCGTCCAGGAGCTTGCGGACGGGCGGGTGCGCGGCCTCGTCGGTGAGGAAGTGCACGATGTTGATCAGCGTCAGCGCGACCGGCTCGTTCAGGTCCAGGGTGCCGGCCACCGCCGGGTCGGCGAGGAACTTCTCCGGATCGCGCAGATCGCCCTGCACGTAGGCGGTGCGGCCCTCGGGGGTGCTGGTGAGCAGCGCGCGCGAGTGGGCGAGCACGATCGGGTCGTTGTCCACGTACACCACGCGGGAGGACGGATCGACCGACTGGACGATCTCGTGCAGGTTGGGCGCGGTGGGGATGCCGGTGCCGACGTCCAGGAACTGGCGGATGCCGTGCACCTCGGCGAGCCGGCGCACCATCCGGTGCATCACCGCCCGGGCGGCGGTGGCCCCCTCCCGCGCGCCCGGGAGGTCGGCCATGACGCGGTCGCCGACCTCGCGGTCCGCCGGGAAGTTCGTCTTGCCGCCGAGCAGGTAGTCGTAGACCCGGGCGGAGTGCGCCCGGTCGGTGCGCAGGTCGACCTGCGGCGGCTCCTCGAACCCGGCCTCGGTCAGCCAGCTCTCGGAAGCGTCGGTGTCGAATCCGTTGTCATCGAATCCGTTGTCGCCGAATCCGTTGTCGCCGAATCCGCTGCTGTCGAATGCGCTGCTCCCGGCTGCACGGTCCGGTTCGTTGGTGTCCGGCCTGTCGGTACCCACGCTCGCCCTCCCCGTTCGGCGTATGTCCGGACCACTCAACCACAGGCGATGATCGTTCGTCAGGTGGATGCCGGTGAACGGCGGGACACGGCCGCGGTGTCCCGGACGGCGGCCGCGAAGGAGGGCACCTTCATCGCCGTCAGCAGCCCGAGGGCCGGGCCGATCGTGCACACCGTGACGTACCCGGGGATCACGCCGAGCAGGTGCCGGTCGCCCAGCCACGCGGCGAGCAGCGGGAAGGTGCCGCCGAACGCGGCGATGGTGGCCGCGTTGACCACGCCGAGGCCGACCGCCCGCACCTCGGTCGGGAACAGCAGCCCGGTGAACACGTTGAGCGTGCCGAGCACCGTCGCCACCAGCATCCCCAGCACCACGGCGACGACCTGGAACGGCAGCCAGCCTCCGCGCAGACCCCCGAGCAGCACCCCGACCAGCGGGATCGGCAGGCCGAACCCGATCCGGGCGACCGGCAGCAGGCCGAAGCGGTCGGCGGCGGCGCCGGTGAGCAGCATCGTGACCAGCACGACAGCGAGCACCACGGTCATGAACGAGGCCGCCGACTCCTTGTCGATCACGTGGTACGCGGCGGCGTACTGCGGGAGGTAGACCAGGGCGAAGTAGTAACCGACCGTTCCGCCCAGGGTGTTGAGGAAGACGGTGAGCGCCGCCCACCGGTGCTCGCGGAGCATCCGCAGGAACGGCGGGCGGCCGCCGGCGGCGGCGCGCTCCCGGGCCCGGTGGAAGTCCGCGCTCTCCGGCGCCTGCCGCCGCACCCAGACTGCGGCCAGCCCGAGCAGCGCGGCGACCACGAATCCCCAGCGCCAACCGCCGTTCTCCAGACCGGACTTGCCGACGGTGTGGATCAGCAGCGTGAGCACCCCGAAGGAGAGCAGCGAGCCGACGATGACGCCGCCGTACGACACCGAGCTGAACGCGAACCGGTGCCGCGGCGGGGCCGTCTCGGTCACGTACGCGGCCACGCTCGGCGCCTCCCCGCCGAAGGCGAGCCCCTGCACCACCCGTGCGACCACCGCCAGCACCGCCGCCCAGACCCCGATCGCGTGCCGGCCCGGCACCGCCGCGATGCCCAGGCTCGCCACGGCGATCACCGCCATGCCCAGGCTCAGCGCGGAACGCCGCCCCCGGGAGTCACTGAGCCGCCCGATCAGGTACGAGCCGACCGGCCGGGCCACGAACCCCACCGCGAAGGTGACGTACGCGCCGAGCACACCGCCGACTCCGTGCTTTCCGTGCCCGAAGAGGTCCGCCGCGAAGTACGGCGCGAGCACGGCGTAGATGTTCCAGTCGAAGGACTCAACCACCGACCCCACCGTCGCCGCGGCCAACTCCCGCCGGCGTCCGCCGACTTCCGACCGCTCACGGAGCGGGACGGCCGCGCTGCTTTCCGTCATGTCCCCAGCATGGCACCGTTCGGCGGTCGGCGGAATCGTGCCCGTCGGTGCGGCGCTGCACGGCGCCGCACCGACGGTGACGGACGCGGGCGCGGACGAGGACGCGGGTGCGCAGCCGTCAGTGCGTGCCGGGGTGGTGGACGAAGCGGTAGGTGTCACGGTCGAGTTCGGTGACCTGGACGCCGAGGGCGGCGGGCCGGGTGATCCGGGAGCGGAGGATCGTGAGGATCCGGTCCGTCAGTTCGGCGCGCTGCTCGGTGGTGCGGCCGGCCAGGATCTTGACCTCGACCAGGACCGCGGCCTCCCCGGTCGTGCCGTCGCCGACGTGGTGGTGGGCGGCGGGGCGGAAGAGCGTCTTGCAGTGGTCGACGGTGGTGTCGATGACCCCGGTGATCGCCTCGTGGACCTCGTCGGCGAAGGCCGTCCGGTCGAAGTCGAGTTCGGCCGAGTGGTCGACCAGGATCTGCGGCACGGGAACCTCCGGGGAGTGGGATCAGTTCGGTGCCGACGCTACCGCGTGCCGTCCGCCCGGGGCGAGCCCTCCACCGGGAGGGCCGACGGGCCGACGGGGCGCTACCGCTACGACGGGTACGACGACGGGCGGCACCACCGCGTGGGGTCGGTGGTGCCGCCCGTCGTCAGTCCCTGCCACCGGCCGCGGCCGTTGCGCCGTCGGGTGCCGGGAGGGACGTCGGTGCCGGCCTCCGCACGGGCCTCGGCGATGCCCGGGTCGTACCCCACGAGCCGGAAGAACCCCCGTTCCTGCCGGCTCTCGGAATCCGTCGCGCCCGCCCCTCGAACCGGGGTTCTCGCGACGGTTCCTGGAACCCGGGTGACGCCGCGGCCCGCTCCCTGGCGGATCCTGGTCACCGCTCGGCGCGCCGCGTCAGGAGACCGCCCTGCCGCCGGTCGCGAGCCGCTGCACGATCCGCATGTGTCCCCCTCCTCGCCCCCGGCGCCGTGCCGGACACTTTTCGTCTGCACAGAAGTCTGCGGATCGCGGCACGGGCACCACAATGTTCTCGGTCGAGTCCGGACGAACCCGGTTGCCCAGCGAGGGCGGCCGGTCTCACAGGGGGAATCGCATGACGGAAGTGCAGCCGCGTCGGCAGGCGGACGAACCGGCCGGGAGCGTGGCCGCCTACATTCGCGAGCTGCGTGCGCTGAAGGTGCGGGCGGGCCAGCCGTCCCTGCAGGAACTGCAGCGGCGCAGCGGTGTCGCGCGCAGCACCCTGTCCGATGCGCTGAACCCGCGTCGGCGCGAACTGCCGCGGCTGGAGGTCTGCCTGGCCCTCGTCCGTGCCTGCGGCGCGGCCCCGGCGGAGCAGGCGCGGTGGCGGGAGCAGTGGCAGCAGATCGCCCGGGACCGTGACGAGTTGCGCTCGATGCCGGCGGCCGCGAGGCCCGCCGCGGCGGCGCAGGGCCGGTCGGCCACCTCGGGTCGGTCGGCGATGCAGGACCGGTCGGCGCCGCAGGACCGGTCGGCGGCCCCGGACCGGACCGTCCCCCAGGCCGAAGTGCCGCGTCAGCTGCCGGCGGCCGTCCGGCACTTCACCGGGCGGGTCCGCGAACTCAAGGAGCTGCACGCGCTGCTGGGCGATCGGGTGCCCGACTGCGGCGCGGTCGTGATCTCGGCGATCGCGGGCACTGCCGGGGTGGGCAAGACCTCCCTGGCCGTGCATTTCGCCCACCAGGTGGCCGACCACTTCCCGGACGGCCAGCTCTTCGCCGACCTGCGGGGCTTCGACCCCGTCGGCCCGTCGGTCGACGCAGCCGGTGTGGCGCGCGGCTTCCTGGCGGCGCTGGGCGTGCCGGCCACCCGGATCCCCGCCGACCCGGAGGGGCAACTCGCGCTCTACCGCAGCCGGTTGGCCGACACCCGGACCCTGGTCGTCCTCGACAACGCCCGCGGGGTGGAGCAGGTACGACCGCTGCTGCCCGGATCGGCCGGCTGTCTGGTGCTGGTCACCAGCCGGAACCGGATGCCCGCCCTGGTCGCCCTCGACGGCGCGGTGCCGCTCGCCCTCGACGTGCTCTCCCGCGACGAGGCGCTCGAACTGCTGGCGCGGCGCCTGGGCAGCGAGACCGTGCTGGGCCGACCGGACGCGGCCGGGGAACTGGTCGAGCTGTGCGCCCGGCTGCCGCTGGCCCTGAACATCGCCGCCGCCCGCGCCGCCGAGCACCCGGGCACCCCCCTGGACGTGTGGACGGACGAACTGCGCGACACCCGCGCCCGGCTGGACGCGCTGTCCGTCGACGACGCCCACGCCGACGTCCGGGCGGTGTTCTCCTGGTCCTACCGCGCCCTGGCCCCGCAGACCGCCCGTCTGTTCCGCCTGCTCGGCCTGCACCCCGGCCCGCACATCAGCGCGGCCGCGGCGGCGAGCCTCGCGGGTCTGCCGCCGGCCGAGGCGCGGCGCCTCCTGGACGAACTCCACCGCGCCCATCTGATCACCACACCGGACCGCGAGCGGTACAGCTTCCACGACCTGCTGCGCGCCTACGCCGCCGAACAGACGGTCCGCCACGACTCCCCGCGGGAACGGGCCGACGCGACACTGCGCATGGTCGACCACTACCTGCACACCGCCCACCTCGCCGGACTGCACGCGTACGCCGACGACGTCTCCTGGCCGCCGCTCGACCTCGCGGAACCGTCCGCCGGGGTGACGCCGGAGAGCCTCACCGACCGCCCGCACGCCCTGGACTGGTACCGGGAGGAGCAGCAGGTCCTGGAGGGCGTCGTCGTCTGCGCGCAGCGCGCGGGGCTGGACGGGCACACCTGGCAGCTCGCCGGGGCCCAGGTGTCCTACCTGCTCAAGTCGGGCCTGTGGCAGCAGTGGCAGCAGGTCAGCGAGACCGCCCTGGCCGCCGCCGAGCGCACCGGGGACCTCGCGCGCCGGGCGCACGCGCACCGCTGGCTCGGCCAGGTGCACCGCTCGCAGGGCCGTCAGCCCCGGGCGCACCGCGAACTGCGCCTGGCACTCGACCTGTTCGCCGAGCTCGGGGACCGCGCGCGGCAGGGCAAGACCCAGCTCGACCTCGCCATCACCCACGGCGAGGAGCACGCCTACGCCGAAGCGGTGGCCGAGTCCCGACGGGCGCTGCGGGTGTTCGAGTCGATCGGCGACCTGCACGGGCAGGCCCTCGCGCTCAACAGCGTCGGCTGGTACCTGACGCTCCTCGGCAGTCCCCGGGAGGCCCTGCCCTCCTGTCGGCGCGCCCTGTACCTGGCCCGCGAGAGCGGCAGCCTCCCCGCCCAGTCCTCGATCCTGGACAGCATCGGCTACATCCACCACAGCGTCGGCGAGTACCCCGAGGCGCTGCCCGCGTACCAGGAGTCGCTGCGGCTGCGCCAGGTGATCGGCGACTACTTCCTCCAGGCCGAGATCCACACGCACATCGGCGACACCCACCTCGCGCTCGGCGACCGCGAGTCGGCCGTGCACTCCTGGAGGCAGAGCCTCGCCATCCTGGAGGACCTGCAGCACCGGGACGCCGACGCCGTCCGCGCCCGGCTGGACCGCCACGGCTGACACCGCCCCACGAGGACCGGGCCCCGGCGCGGGGTGCGTCGCCGGGGCCCGGTCGGGGGGGTGGAGCTCAGGCCGGTGGAGGTGGAGCGCGAGCCGGACGTCAGCCGCGCGGCAGCACCAGGGACTGCACCGCCGGCAGCTTGCGCCAGTCGCTCGACACGATGCTCGCGTGCGCCTCGGCCAGCTGCTCGGCGCGGGCCCGCGCCTGGTCGGCCGTCGGGTCGGTGCCGCTGATCTCCGGCGCGACCTTGTGCGCGTCGGTCATCACCAGCAGGTAGTGCGCCGTGTCGTACCACGCGGTGTCGATGCCGCCGGTGTACGTGGCGGCGTCGCCGTCGAAGACCACGAACCACGGCCGGATCGAGGCGTCCGCACCGGTGTACCGGCTGCGCGGGTCGCCGCTCGCGGCGCCCAGCACGGACGGGAACAGCTGGGCCTGGCCGATCCGGCCGGCCGCCGCCAGGTCGCGCAGGTGCCGCCCGTACTCGACGTCGGTGTGCAGGGTGTCGAAGGGGTTGCCCAGTTCGACCGTGCCCGGGATCGCGTACAGCAGCACCTTCCCCGCCAGTTTCGAGCGGCTCGGCCAGTTGCCGGCCCGGACCGCCTCGTCCAGGCTCGCGTACGCGCCGCCGCCGGGCTTGGCCAGCAGGTCGGCGGGGCGCAGCACGGCGGAGCCGAGGTGCTGGGCGATCAGCGCGTCCAGCTGGTCGGGGCCCATCCCGAGGTTGGCGGAGAAGCCGGGCTTGAGCTCCAGCTTGACGACCAGCGGCCCGGCCGCCGGGTGCGCGGCGAGCCAGACCCGGACGTCGTCGAGGCAGTTCTCCAGGTTCTTGTTGGTGCCGCCGCCGTAGAGCTGGGCGGGGGTGGTCGCGGCGGTGCAGTTGTTGCTGTTGCCGAGCGGGTTGGAGTGGCTGACCTTCCACTCCTTGGTGATGATGTCCGGCCAGAGGTCCAGCTCGATCATCCCGGTGCCGGTGTCCAGGCCCTGGGCCAGGTACGGGAAGGCGGCCGGGTCGTAGGTGTTGTGCAGGCCGACGGTGGTGGCCGAGCCGAACGGCAGCTCGCCCGTCCCGCCCGGGGCGGCGTCCGCCGGGGCGGTGGTGATCAACGCGCCGGCGCCGGCGAGCAGGCCGGCCGCCAGGAATCCGGCCAGGGTGCGGCGTACGGTCATGGGAACCCCCCGAGGTTCGACGTGTCGGCCGCCTCCTCCGGGCAGCCTGACGGAGCATCCCCGATCAAGGCGTGCTCCGCGTGAAGAAGGCACGACAATAGCGTGACGAGTGCACTGACTCTCCCCCGGTCCCTTCCCCTTCGTCCACAGCTCTCACGCGCGCCCGCCCGGTGGGTTCCGGCCCCGTCCGGCCCCCGTCCCGTCCGCGCCCGGTCCCGTCGGGTCCGCCACGCCAGGGACGGTGACGGAGCGTCTGGAATCCGGGCCCGCGGGCTAGCGTGGCGCGAACGGGGTGCGGCCCGCCCGCACCGAGGCACCGAGCGGCGGAGGAAGCCGATGTCCCTGGTCCGGGTCCACAACTTCTCGATCTCCCTCGACGGCTACGGCACGGGCGAGGGCCAGACCCTCGACGAGCCGTTCGGCCACGCCGGCCACCGGCTGCACCAGTGGTTCTTCGACACCCGGACGTTCCGGCGGATGCATGGCAAGGAGGGCGGCGACACCGGCGTGGACGACGCGATGGCCCGCGCCTGGGCCGACGACATCGGCGCGGAGATCATGGGCCGCAACAAGTTCGGGCCGCAGCGCGGCGCCTGGCAGGACGAGGAGTGGAAGGGCTGGTGGGGGCCCAACCCGCCGTTCCACACCCCGGTCTTCGTGCTCACCCACCACCCGCGTCCGACGCTGGAGATGGCGGGCGGGACGACCTTCCACTTCCTCGACGCGACGCCCGAGGAGGCGCTGCGGCAGGCCCGCGAGGCGGCCGGCGGCAAGGACGTGCGGATCGGCGGCGGCCCCCGCACGGTCCGCGCCTTCCTGGAGGCCGACCTGATCGACCACCTGCACGTGGTCGTGGTGCCGATCGTCCTCGGCCGGGGCGAGTCGCTCTGGGCGGGGCTCGAAGGGCTGGAGGGGCGGTTCCGCACCGAGGCGGTGACCAGCCCGAGCGGCGTCACGCACCTCACCTTCACCCGGCGGTAGCGGCCCGCACGGCCGACGGCGGCCTCCCCGCGGGTGCGGGGAGGCCGCCGTCGGCCGTTTCGGACCGGGGTCAGACCCGGTCGGCCGCGATCAGCACGTACTGGAACGAGCCGTCCTTGTAGGACTCGATGAACGCCTCCTCGATGCCGGTCACCAGCGAGGTGGTGTTCCGCAGCTCCCAGTACGGCAGGGTGTCCGGGGTCAGGTCGATGACGGCCTGCGGCACCAGGCGGTTGTCGGCCATCGCCCGCAGGTACTCGCGGCGGGAGTGGATGTTGCACTCGAAGTGGGCGTTGATCTGCGAGACCCACTTCGACGGCTGGCCGTACTTCGGGTTCCAGCAGCCGGTGATGGTCACGTACCGGCCGCCGACCGCGAGCACCCGGGAGTGCTCGGCGAAGAGGTCGTGCAGGTCGACGTACATGCTGGACTCGTTGTTCCACGAGCCGGCGATGCTGCCGTTGGCGAGCGGCATGTCCAGCATGTTGGCGACCCGCGAGCGGACGAACCCGCCGATGCCGAGTTCGGCGGCGCGCTTGTTGCCGAAGTCCGCCTGCTGGGTGGAGAGGGTCAGGCCCTCGACCTTGCACCCGAAGCGCTGGTGGGCCATCACCATCGAGCCGCCACGCCCGCAGCCGGCGTCCAGCAGGGTGGAGTCGGGCCGGATGTCGCCGAGGTGGTCGAGCAGCACGTCGGCCTGTGCGGACTCCAGCCGGTGCAGCTCGGCGATCACCTTCTTCTCGCGCTCGCTGTCGGCCGGGTCGCCGATCGCGCCGAGGTCGATCTCGCCGATGCCGTAGTGGTGGTGGTAGAGGCCGTCGACGTCGCCCAGGCGAAGGTTGACCGGGCGAGCCTCGTGGTCCCAGTAGCGTGCGATGTCGCCCTGGTACGGAGTTGCCGGGCCGGGGATGGCGTTGCCGGAAGTGGTGAGGTCGTCGGTCAGGGACATGGGTCAACTCCAAAGGTTCTTACGAAGGGTTACCGGGAACGGTGCCGCCGCCGGGGCGGTCACCAGAAGTCGGGCAGGGTGTAGCGGTGGGTGTTGGTCTGGTGCCAGTAGTGGTTGCCGTCGAGCCACACGGCCACGCCGCGCAGGAAACGTACGAGGGTCGGCACCGGGCAGGCGACGGCCAGCGCGGCCGACTCGGCCTCGAAGGCGTGCATCAGCTCGTTGTGGACCCCGATGGCCTTCAGGTAGCCCTCCTTGCGCGAGACGCCCTCGCATTCGGAGATCACCACCGGCAGGTTCAGGTGCAGTCCGGGGCTGGACAGCTCCTTGGTGTACGAGTAAAGGTCGTTGACGATCGTGGTGGCGTTGCCGGCCAGTGCGATCACCCGCTGCATCGCGGGCAGGGCGTGCAGCTCCGCGGGCAGCTCGTAGCCACCGACGGTGTCGGTGATCGTCGGGCAGGGGCGGAAGTTGTTGAACTGGCGCATGGCCAGGTACTCCCACACCTCCGGCACGTGGTCCGTCTCCGCCCACGCGGCCTCGGCCAGGTACCCCATGTGCAGCCGCGCCATGTCGTGCCGGAAGCGGTCCGCCTGGGAGGGCGTGGAGGCGCGGACGAAGTAGTCCATCGCCGAGCGGTACGAACGCCGGGGCGCGTCCTCGGAGAGCGAGGCCTCCCAGGCGGGGTGGTACTCCGGCGTGGTGTGCAGCGGGTCGAGGGCGGTGTGCGCGAGGAGCAGGCGGCTGCCCAGGCCGACCGGTGATCCGCCGAGGTCCTCGCAGTAGCAGTCGTCCACCGCGTTCTCGGCCACCATCAGGCGGGCCGCGAGCATCAGGTGGTCGATGCTGGGCGCGTCGGGGTGGCAGGCCACCATGTAGCGCCCGGTGGAGAACCCGTCGAAGTCCTTCTCCCACTCCGGCGGGTAGAGCTCGATCTCGTCGATCGCCCAGGCCTTGATCTTCAGGCTGAGCGCCTCCACCCGCACCGGGTCGGGCTCGGCGATGGGGTGGTGGTACAGACCGGGGATGGGGTCTCCGGTCCTGGGCTTGCCACCGTCCGGCGCCGCGGCGGCCGGAGCCACCCCGAGCGCGGCCGTGCCGAACGCGGCCGCACCGGGCAGGGCCGGGACGGACGGCGCGGGGAGGGACGGGGCCGGAACTGTCGGCGCGGGAACGGTCGGCGCGGGAACGGAGGGCAGCCGGACACCGGGGGCGACGGCCTCGGACACCGGGGCCTCCGCAGCCGAGGCCTCGGGCACCGGGACCTCGGGCACCGGGACCGTGGCCACCGGGGCCCCGGCCGTCGGGACCGCGACCGCCGGGGCGTCGACGGTCGGCGCATCGGCCGCCGGAACCGCGACGGCCGGCGCCTCCGCCGCCGGGGCCTGCGGCCTCAACTGCAGCCCGGCGGTGCCCAGTCCGGTGGGTCCGCGCAGGATGCGCTCGATCGCCGGGGAGCTCATGAGCCCACCGCCGGAGCGGCGGCGGACCCTGGTGGTGAGTCCGTTCTGACACGCAGGGGCATGGAGCCTCCTCTGGAATGGGTCGCACGATATGACGGGTCGTCATCTCGCCCGCCGCGAAGAGGACTCCGGGCGACGGGCCCCGTCTCGCTCGATTCCCAACCGTAGGCGCGAAGGCGCGTTCCGGAACGCAACGGACGATCTTCTACACCCGATAGGGTGAACGTTCGTGCTGACGGCGTTTGGGGACGCCCCTGTCATGCATCGGTCCGGCCCGCGCCGGGGCGCCCCGGCGCCGAACCGGCCGGCCCGACCCGCCCGCGTGCCGCGTCAACCCGGCGACCACCCCCGTGTCCCGCCGACGCCGCCGCGCCGGGGCCGCGCCGCAGGCCGTACAGGGCCGTATCCGGCGGAGGCCGTTCGACAGCGAATGACCGGCGGCCCCGGCGCTCCCCGGCGCCGGGCACCTCCCCCTCGTTCCCCACCGCGGACCGGGCGGCCCTCCCCCGCGCGGCCGGACAGGACCGGGCGCATAAGGGGGACGAGAATGGGCACGGCGCCGTGGACGATCGGGGCCAGGAAGGAAGAGCAGCACATGGAGAGCCAGGCCCGCAGCCGCACCGCACTCGTCGAGGCGCTCATGGAGCGCTATCCCGACGTGCCCCGGGAGGCGGTGATCAAGGAGGACCTGCTGCGCGGCGGGATGGCCTTCGACGAGTCCGCGCTCAGCGGCAGCGCCGGCGCCGACGGGGGCGGGGGCGGCGAGGTCAAGCCGAAGTCGTACTTCATCTTCTCCTTCGACCACCGCACCCTGCCCGAGCTGGGCGCCGCCGCGCTCAACCGGCCGCCGGAGGAGGTCGTGCTGACCGGCGGGCCGTACGGGCTGCGCCGCACGGTGGTGTCGGTGCGGGTCAACCCGGACTCGCCGTACCGGGTCGGCGCCGGGGAGGACGGCACCCTCGGCCTCTACCTGGACGGCGCGCGGATCGCCGACGTCGGGCTGCCGCCGATGCCGGACTACTACCGGCACACGCTCGCCAACGGGAAGTCGGTGATGGAGGTCGCCCCGACCATCCAGTGGGGGTACCTGATCTACCTCACGGTGTTCCGGGTCTGCCAGTACTTCGGCGCCAAGGAGGAGTGCCAGTACTGCGACATCAACCACAACTGGCGCCAGCACAAGGCCGCCGGCCGCCCGTACACCGGCGTCAAGCCGGTCGAGGAGGTCCTGGAGGCACTGGAGATCATCGACCGCCACGACACCGCCCGCGCCTCCCGGGCGTACACCCTCACCGGCGGGGCGATCACCTCGCAGGTCGGCGGCCGGGACGAGGCCGACTTCTACGGGCAGTACGCCAAGGCCATCGAGGAGCGCTTCCCCGGCCGCTGGATCGGCAAGGTGGTGGCGCAGGCGCTGCCGCGCGAGGACGTACAGCGCTTCCACGACTACGGCGTGCGGATCTACCACCCCAACTTCGAGGTGTGGGACAAGCGGCTCTTCGAGCTCTACTGCCCGGGCAAGGAGCGCTACGTGGGCCGCGACGAGTGGCACCGCCGGATCCTCGACTCCACCGAGGTGTTCGGCCCGCAGAACGTGATCCCCAACTTCGTCGCGGGCGTGGAGATGGCCGAGCCCTTCGGCTTCACCACCGTGGACGAGGCGATCGCCTCCACCGAGGAGGGCCTGCGCTACTTCATGTCCCACGGCGTGGTCCCGCGCTTCACCACCTGGTGCCCCGAACCCACCACCCCGCTCGGCAAGGCCAACCCGCAGGGCGCGCCGCTGGAGTACCACATCCGCCTGCTGCAGACCTACCGCGCGACCCTGGAGGAGTTCGGCCTCTCCTCCCCGCCGGGCTACGGGCCGGCCGGCCCGGGCAACGCGGTCTTCTCGGTCAGCTCCTTCATGGACTCGCTGCCCGCCTCCTGAGCCCGCACCCGGGCTGCTCCCCCGGCGGGGGAGCACACCCCCAACAGGGGGAGAGGTACTCCCCCCCACCGCCCCCCTTCTGGGGGT
>NZ_JBVJYK010000010.1:186373-329476 GCF_055600605.1 Kitasatospora sp. NPDC038210
CGGCGGCGCCGCCACCCGCGACCGGTGGCGGCGCCGCCTCCGTCAACTGCCCTGCTGCGGGCGGACGGTGAGGATCTGCTCGGCGCGGCCGACCGGCCCCTGCCGGTCGTGCAGGACGGTGCTGGTGACTCCGTGGCCGGTCGGGCCGAAGCTGACGGCGGTGTCCAGGCCGGTCCAGGGGCCCTCGGGGCGGCGGTGGAGGTGGATCGTCAGGTCGGTGTTGGGGAACATCCACGCGGTGGGGTCCTGGCGCGCCGCGATGCCGTTGGCGGTGTCCACCAGGGCGATGAACGAGGCGTACGGGCTGCTCGGCTCACCGGCGACCAGGTCGACCGGGGTGGAGATCCAGGCGGCGGCGCGGCCCGGGGCCGACTCCCGCCGGCGGACGTCGATCGAGTCGATGTAGCCGCCGCCCCACAGTCCGCCCATCGCCCACGGCTCGAACTCCTCGGGCCCGGGCAGCGGCCGGTCGTGCGTCCCGGCGACGGCCGCGGTGTCGAGTTCGGCGAGGAACCACGCGCGGGCCCGGACCACGGCGCGCTCCCCGGCCACCACGGTGGCCTCGACCAGCTCGATGGTGCGCCCGGGCCGGACGGTCTCCACCGTGACCTCGATCTCGTCGAGCGGGATCAGGCCGAGTATGTCGAAGCTGATCCGGGCCAGCGCCAGGGCGCCGCCCGGGCGGTCGGTCCGCGCCCGGTCGGTGCGGTGGCGGTCGATCGCGTGGACGACCAGGCCGCCGAGCGGGCTGAAGTGCTGCTCGTCGGGGTGCCAGGCACCCTGGGCGTGGGCGGTGGGCTTGTAGCGGTTCTCGCCGGTGCGCTGGAAGTAGCTTTCGGGCGCGGCGGTGGGGGTGGTCACGTGCGCTTCTCCTGGGGCTGATCGCTGGGCGCCGGGCGGGCGCCGCCGGGGTACGACGGCGCCTGACCTCGGCGTTCAGGATCGTAGGGGGCCGAACCGCAGGTGGGGCGAGTCGGTGACGCATCCCACACCCGGCGCCCGGCCCAGGGCCCCGCGCGGCGTCAGTGCGCGGCGAGCGGGTAGTGGTCGGAGAGGTCGGCGTAGGTGTAGCTCGTGCCCCAACTGCTCACCGTCCAGGGCGTGCTGTGCACCCGGAGGACCTGGTTGGTGTACTGCTGCGGCCGGGCGTGGTCGGCGCGGTAGAGGACGTAGTCGAGGTCCTCCTTGGGGTCGCCCGGGTAGCGGTAGGCGGCGACGGAGTTGTCGGCGGTGTCGAAGGAGTACGGCCAGCCGGTGCGGGCGGAGGCCGGGGCGAGGTTGCCGTTGTCCAGCAGCGCCTGGTACTCGGAGCCGTGCGAGTCGATGTTGAGGTCGCCCGCGAGGACGATCGGCTCGGCGGCCGGGATCCGCTTGGCGTCCAGGAAGGCGCGCATCGCGCCGAGCTGCCTGGCCCGGATGTCCGCCGCCTGACCGCTGGAGCAGCCCGAGTCGGTGGACTGCAGGTGGGTGCCGACCACGTGGGTGCGGCGGCCGTTCACGTCCAGGACGGCGTAGACGAAGCCCTTGTTGGAGAACCAGTCCGAGCCACAGGCGTCCTTGTAGACGTACTGCTCCTTGTGCAGGATCGGCCACTTGCTGAGCAGGGTGACCCCGCCGTCCTCGGGCGTGGTGGAGCTGTAGCTGCCGGAGGTGGCGTCCCAGCCGCCGGTGGAGCGGCCGACCACGGGCGTGTGGTACGGGTAGGCGGCCGAGGCCTTGGCGGTCAGCGCGTCGGAGGACGCGTTGTCGAAGGCCTCCTCCAGCACGACCACGTCGTGGCCCTGGAAGAAGTCCGCCGAGGCGATCGCCTGCGCCCGGTACTGCTGGCCCCAGTTGGGGTAGAGCGACGTGCTCATCAGGAACACGTTGTAGGTCAGCACGTCGAGCGGCGGCGCGGTCAGCGGCGCGCTCTCGGCCGAGGCGGGGGCGGCGCCGAGCGTGGCGATCACGGTGGCGGCGGCACCGGCGGCGAGGGCACGGCGGACGGACGACAGCGGCATCTGGGCTCCGTGGGGCGTGTCGTGGACCCGTCGGGTCGCGGGATGTTGTGCATCCAACGTGCTGAGCGGCACGGGGGGCAAGACTTCGGACGAGCTTGGGGTGAACTCGTCGGTAACTTCCGCGCGACCGCCTGCCGGTGGCCAAGGCCCCGGAGATCCGGCCCCGCCCTTCCGCACCTCCGGAGCCGCGGTCACACTGTCGCAGGTACGCACACCACCCACGACGCACCACGCATCAGCACCAGGCACCAGGCACTACCGGAGGGGGGCTCCATGGCGGGCAAGAAGAAGAAGCAGAAGAGACCGCGCGCCGACGGGGTCGTCCCGCCCCCGAAGCGGATCCGCAGGCGCCCGGCGCCGCAGTTGTCGCCACGGGCAGTCCGCCGGACGGCGTGGCTGGTCGGGGTGCTCACCCCGGTGCTGATGGTCGGTCTGCTGGCGATCGCCACCGACCCGGACTACCAGGTGCTCTGCGCGATCCCGGCGCTCCTGGTGCTCTCGGCGGGCATCATCGGCCTGGGCTTCGTCCGGCCCAGCGGCTGGGTGATCTGGCCGGCCGTCCTGGCGGGCGTGCTGCTGATGATGCTTCCGACGGCGAGCCTCCGCGCCCGGATCCTGTCCCACCGCGGGGTGGAGACCGAGGTGGTGGTCACCGGCGCCCACAGTGCGAAGGACCGCAGCGGGAGGGTCAGCTGGACCTGCGACATCCGCCGGGCCGACGGGCAGCCGCTGCCGCACGGCCAGGTCGGCGGCTTCGGCTGCTCGGGCCGGTCCGACGTCGGCAGCACCATGAACGTGCTGGTCGACCCCGAGGGTTGGGCCCCGCCGGCCCCGCTGGACGACGACCTCTCCTTCCGCGGCAGCGGCCTCTACGTCACCGCCGTGGCCGCCGTCCTGTGGGGCCTGCTGACCCTGGTCGCGGCCCGCCGCACCCTCCGGGAGCCGGCCGCGGCCCGGCGGGTCCGGAGGTAGGGTCCGCAGGTAGGGGCCGCAGGCAGCGGGGGCAGGCAGGCCGCGGGCGAGGCCGTCCCCGCGGCCGCCGGACGGGGTCCGAACACCCGGCCCCGCAGGATCAGGGCGGCGTGGGGCCGGTCCAGCCGGTGGGCACGTGGCCGAGCCGGACCCGCTGCGGGTGCCGGCCGACCGCGACCGAGGCGGTCTTGAGCCCGGTCGCGAAGTCGATCGCGGTGACCCGGTCCGCGCCGCTCTCGGAGATCAGGCAGGACTTCCCGTCGCCGCTGACCGTCGCCCAGTACGGCTTGGACGCGGGCACCAGCGGGCCCTCCTGGAGCGTGGCACGGTCGACCACCGTCGCGTAGTCGTCGACGGTGCCGGCGACGCACAGCCGGTCGCCGGACGGGCTCATCGACAGGCCGTGGTGGCGGGAGTCGTTGGGCCAGGTGGTGCGGTCCGTCCCGGCGGCCGGGGCGGCCGGCAGGGTCTTCACCCGGGTGATCCGGTCGGCGGCCACGTCGTACTCGACGAAGCCGTTGAAGAACGACACCTGGAAGTAGAGCTTGGAGCCGTCCGGGGAGAAGACGGCGGGCCGGACGGCGTTGGACAACCCGCCGAGCCCGGCGTCGTCGAGGCGCTTGCGCATGTCGATCACCCGGATCGGTGCCAGGGTGGCCGCGTCGACGACGGTGATGTGCCGATCGCCCTTCGTCCAGTCCAGCCACGGTGCGTCCAGGGCGGTTTCGACGTTGCCGATGGACATGTTCCACAGCTGCCGGCCACCGTCGGTGAAGATGTTCTCGTGCGGCTTGTCCCCGGTGTGGAACGAGCCGAGCTCGGTGCCGGTGCGGACGTCCAGGACGTGGACGGTGTTCGCGGTGGAGGCGGAGACCGCCACCCGGGTGCCGTCCGGCGAGAGCGCCATGTGGTCGGCACGGTAACCCGCCACCGGGAAGCGCCACTTGATCCGTCCGGTGGCGAGGTCGAGGGAGACGACGTCGGCGAAGCTGGGCCGGGAGACGACCACGGCGGTGCCGTCCGGCGTGCTGTACATGTCGTCGACGAACTGGTCGTGGCCCTCGCCGGGGCCGAGCCGGACGCCGAGGAAGAAGGCGAGCTTCACCGGGTCGAGGTAGATCTCGGCGAGCCGCTGGTCCTTGTCGGGGATGACGTCGATCCGTCCGACCTTGCCGAGGCCGCCGGAGGACTCGATCACGTCGGCGGTGCCCTCCCAGTTGTTGCCGACGAACATCACCTCCCGCAGGGCCGGCGCCGCACCGGGCGCGGCACTGCTGCTGGTGGCGGCAGCCGGGACGAGCAGGCCGAGGGCGGCCGCGAGAGTGCAGAGGGATCGGACGCCGAGGCGGCGCCGGGGACCTGTCCGTGGCATCGTCGCTCCTTCACCGGGTGGCACAACGTCTCGTGAGACCGTCCGAGCGTCTTGTGAGACGGTCTGTCAGCTTGCGCCCTTCGACGGTAGGGAGGGACCGGGCCGCCTGGCAAGACACTCGCACCCCCCTGTTCCGCCTCGGAGGCACAGGCGTAGTGTGCGCCGGGTGAACGACCTGATCTTCCGGGGGAAAGACCTGTTCCGGCCCTCGTGGTCGAATCTCCTTCCGCCGCTCCTCGTCCTCGTGGCCCAGTTCGTCCTCGGCGAGTCGAAACTCGGCTCCACCGGCACGCTCTGGCTGGTCATCGGCACCCTGGCGCTCTGCGTCCCTGCCTTCGTCCTCAGCTGGCGCTCCTGGAGCCGGGTCGGCGCCGACGGCGTCACCGTCTGCTGGGGCCTCGGGCGCGGCCGCACCTACCCGTGGCACGAGATCACGTGGGTCGACGTGCGGGAGACCAAGGCCAACGGCTCGGTGTCCAGCGCGGCGCGGATCTTCATGACCAACGGGCGCCGCCGCTCGCTGCCGGGCCTGGCGACCAGCCGGATCTACCCGGCCGCCGACTTCCGGACGAACGTCCAGCGGCTGGTGAACTGGTGGGAGTACAGCACCCACCCCACGCAGCGGGTGAAACCGCCGAAGCAGTTCCGGGACCGGCTGACGCCCACCGTGCTGGGTGTCCTCGCCACGATCGTCATCGCCGCCGTCGCCGTCGCCATCGTCGCCCTGCAGCACTCGTAGGCGGCCGCGGCTGCCGCGGCGGCAGCCGCCAGGGGAACCACACGGCCCCGGCCCCCGCACGGGGAGCCGGGGCCGGGGCGCGTTCAGCCCGCCCGGGGCGGGATCACCGCTGCGCGGGGTGGCCCGGCTGGCCGCCGTAGGGCGGCTGCGGCGGGTAGGGCTGGCCCTGCGGCGGGTAGGGCTGCGCCGGCGGGGCCGGGTACGGCTGCTGCTGCGGGTACGGCTGACCCTGCGGCGGGTAGGGCTGACCCTGCGGCGGGTAGGGCTGCGCCGGCGGCGCCGGGTACGGCTGCTGCTGCGGGAACGGCTGACCCTGCGGCGGGTACGGCTGCGCCGGCGGCGCCGGGTACGGCTGCTGCTGCGGGAACGGCTGACCCTGCGGGGCCGCGTGCGGCATGCCCTGCGGCGCGAGTTCGAACGGCTGTGAGGCGGCGTCGATCGACCCGGGCGGGAAGGCGGTGCTCAGCTGGTCCAGCTCGGCCCGCCAGTAGCGGTGGATGTTCAGCCGGGTCGGCTTGCCGCTGGTGGGCAGCTGCAGGTACATCGAGCTCCAGATCGAGGCCCGCTTGACCCGGCTGACCGGGAAGGCGTGCCGCGGGAAGACCGCGACGACGTCCCCGGGGCGGTTGGTCCAGCGGCTGGCCGAGTTGACCACGATCGAGCTGTTGGTGAGCGTCAGGAAGTAGAACTGACGGGTCAGTGCGACGATCAGGCCGAGAAGCGGCACCTCGTCGAAGACCGCGTTGAGCCACGGGCTGGGTCCGGTCTCCACGTGCACGCACGCGATGAAGGTCTCCCCCGGCGGCGCCACCTGCGAGAGCTTCTCTATGACCTGGGCCTTCTGCTTCGCCCGGCGAATTGCCATGCTTTCGGTACCTCATGCCCCGTCTGTCCGCCGACCTGCCCGGCGGGAAATCGGCTGAGGCTAACAAGGGGCGCCGGGGGCCTGAACACCCCTTCTCGGCAAAGGTTCTGCCATGGTTCGGCATGGTCCGTCCGGGCTCCGGACGCGCGCGGCGACTCGTGGCGACTCGTGGCGACTCGTGGCGACTCTTGGCACCTCGCGGCACCTCGGCGCAGACCTCGCGCAGGGCGGACCGATCCGGCCATCATGGACGTTTCCGGCCACATCGCTTAAAGCCTGCGCCAAATAATGGTGTGACGGCTTGCTGATAATGTGATCGCATGTGTATGCGCCGTGGCGCTGCACGCCACGGGGGAGGGAAGGCCCGGTCGTCCGATCGGGCCCAGTCACACAGGAGTTGCACCATCAACACCGCCATCCGCAAGGCCGCCCGCGGTGCGATGCCCGTCGCCGTCACCGCTTCCGTCCTCGCCACCGGCCTCGCCGCCTGCGGCACCGTCGAGCAGCTCTCCGCCGCCCAGAAGGTCTCGAAGGCCTTCAACAAGGTCGGCGACGGCAAGTCGGCCGGCTTCAAGCTCTCCATCGACGCCACCCCCGAGCAGATCGTCGCCTTCGCCAAGGCCACCGGGGAGAAGGGCGCCGAGGGCGGCGAGATGGACGAGAAGAGCGCCAAGGCGATGTCCGGGCTCTCCGTCGCCGTCGCGGTCTCCGCCGACAAGCCGCTCAAGGAGATCGAGGCGTTCAAGAACGCCAAGGGCTCGGCCGCCGACAAGGACCTGACGCTCGACAAGTCGGTGCGCATCTCCTACGTGATCGCCGACCGCAACGGCACCTCGCTGCTGGAGTACCGCCAGGTCGACGCCAAGGGCTACCTGCACGTCGACGCCAAGGGCCTGGTGAAGCTCGTCGGCGAGGACCCCTCCCAGGTGGACGCCGTCAGCAAGGACCTGCCGGCGGACATGGGCGCGGTCAAGGAGGTGCTGGCCGGCAAGTGGATCTCGCTCGACCTCCAGGAGCTCGCCGACGAGGCGAAGAAGAACGACGGCAAGAAGGCCACTCCGAGCGGTGCGCCGACCGCCGACCCGGAGGCCGCCAAGCAGCTCGTCAACTCGCTCAAGGACGTGCTCACCCGCACCGTCACGTACGAGGACAAGGGCAGCAAGGACGGCACCGAGCACATCTGGATGAGCGCCCCGGCCCGCCAGCTGGTGGACGAGATGTTCAAGGCCGTCAAGCCGGTCGCGGACAAGTTCCCGCAGCAGTTCAAGAAGTTCCCGAGCCAGGCCCCGAGCGACGTGCCGGACCGCAAGGTCGGTGTCGACCTCTACCTGAAGGACGGCGCCTTCTCCTCGGCCACCTTCGACTTCGCCCAGCTGGCGGACAAGATCGAGCCGGGCGTCAACTTCCCGGTGAAGCTTGCCTTCGACAAGTCCGCGCCGAACGTCCAGGCCCCGGCCGACGCGGTCAAGACGACCACCGAGGACCTGATGAAGGCGGTGCTCGGCCTCGCCGCCGGCGGCCCCGGCCCGCGCCCCGGTGCCGGCCTCGACCCCGAGAACGGCCCGGCCACCGCCGTGGCGCCGCTGACCGACGCCCAGCTCAAGGAGCTCGCCAAGCTCGGCGTCCCGGAGACGCAGGCCCGCGCGTTCAACTCGCTCGGCATGAGCTTCGAGGACATCAAGGAGATCACCCAGCAGGGCTGATCCCGCCCGTCTCGCGACACACGGCCGGCCGACCGCACCCGCGGTCGGCCGGCCGTGTGTCCGGTACCGGGCCCTCGGGCCGGTCTTCGGACCCCTGCAGGCGGGGTCCGAGGACCGGCCCTCAGAGCACCCGGGCGGGGCGCGCGGCCGGCACTTCCACCCGGCCGGAGCGCAGATGGCTGCGGTGCCCGTCGGTGAACTCCAGCCGCAGACTGCCGTCCGCGGGGGCCGCCACGACGACGGCGCTCTCGACCGCGGCGTAGGACGACTCGCGGTACACCCACACCTGGTCCCCGACGTGGAACTCCGCCGTCTCCGAAACGATCACCGTGCACTCACCTCCCGTTCCGCTCGGGCCGCTCGGGCCGCTCATCGGGTAGTACGGGCGAGGCGGCCCCGGTGCTCAGGCGTGGGCGGACACGCACTCCGGGTGGCCCCAGCCGGCACCCACCTTGGTGATCTTGTCCCCCTTGGCGTACGGGCGGCTGCACGGGCACGTCCCCGGGTAGCGGGCGGCCAGGGTGCGGGAGGTGCCCGAGGACGTGCGCTTCGCGGCGGTGCCGGCCGCGCCGGAACGGGTGCCGGTGCTGCGCGCCGTACGGGGCTTCGAGGCGGCGGCCGGGTCGGGCTCGGGCAGGTCGGCGGCGGTGCCGGAGGCGCCCTGCTGGGTGCGGGCCGCATCGCTGGCGGCCTTGTCGGCGACGGCGTTCAGCGGGTCGCCGTCCACCTGGTGCGCCGGCACGTACACGAAGGTGACGTCCCGGTCCTCCAGCAGCGCGTCGATCGCCTGGATCAGCTCCTGGTTGGCGACCGGCTTGCCGGCCGCCGTCTTCCAGCCGTTGCGCTTCCATCCCTTCAGCCACTTGGTCACCGAGTCGCGGGTGTAGGTGCTGTCCAGCCGCACCTCCAGCGGCACGGCCGGGTCGGTCGCCGCCAGCAGCCGCTGCAACGCCGTCAGCTCGCCCACGTTGTTGGTGCTGTGCCCGAGCGCCCCGGACTCCCAGCGCTGGGGCGTCCCGGCGGCGTCCGCCACCACGTACGCCCAGCCCGCCGGGCCGGGGTTGCCCTTGGCTGCTCCGTCACACGCTGCAATGACTCGTTCGACCATGCCCCGATCATGCCTGGTCGGGCGGCCGGGAGCCAAAGCCGCTCGGCGGGGCGGGCCCGGCGGGTCCGCAGAACCCGCCGGGCCCGCTAGCCCAGGATCTCGGGCACGCCGAGGGTGAGCCAGTGCAGGCGGTCCGCCAGGCCCGCTGCGGCGAAGTGCACGGTGGTCTCCTCGCGCCCCTCGGTGAAGTGCTCCCACGAGGTGTAGTGCACCGGGACGACCCGGCGGGCGCCGAGCGAGGCGGTCAGCGCCGCGGCCTGCGCCGCGTCCATCGTGATCAGCCCGCCGCCGCCGAAGGCCTGGATCCGGGCGGCCCCGAGGTGCAGCACGGCCGTGCCGATCGTGAACCGCCGCCCGACCTCGTCCAGTTCGGGGAAGTGGACGGTGTCGCCCGAGACGTAGAGCGCCTCCGGCTCGCCCGGCACCTCCACCACGAAGCCGGTCACCTCCCCGACCGGACCGTGCAGTCCGGGGGTACCGGTGACCCGCAGGGTCCGGCCGTCCACCGTCAGGTCTCGGGTCTGCCACGGTGCCAGGCCCAGCGCGCCGCCGCCGAGCCGGGCCGCGCCGCCGACCGTGGTCAGCACCGGGCGCCCGGCGAGCAGGGTCCGGCCGGTGGCGTCCAGGTTGTCGGGGTGCTCGTCGTGGCTGAGCAGCACGGCGTCCACCGGGGGCAGCTCGTGCGCGCCGATCGCCGGGCCTCCGGTGCTGCGCAGTACCACCGGGTCGTGGCGGTACTCGGCCGGGGCGGGGTCGAAGGCCGGGTCGGTGAGCAGCCGCAGGCCGCCGATCTCCAGCAGGACGGTCGCGGTGCCGATGTGCGTGGCCGTGATCTTCACGGTGGTCGTTCTCCTTGGGATGGTCGTTCCGTTGGGGTGGTCGGTGATCCGACAGCCGGTGATCCCTCAGTCGGTGATCCCTCAGTCGGTGATCTGCCTGTCGGTGATCCGACAGTCGGTGGTCGGGAGGCCGAACCGGCGCCGGTAGTCGCCGGGGGTGGTGGAGAGGTGGTCCCGGAACACCCGGTGCAGCGTCTCGACCGAGCCGAAGCCGCACGCGCGGGCGATCCCCGGCAGCGGGTGGTCGGTGCGCTCCAGCAGCCGGCGGGCGGTCTCCAGGCGCAGTTCCTCGACGTACGCCCCGGGTGTGGTGCCGGTCTCGGAGCGGAAGACGCGGGCGAAGTGCCGTTCGCTCATGGCGAGTCGGGCGGCGAGCGCGGGTACCGAGAGGTCGGCCTCCGGGTGCTCGCCGATCCAGCGGCGCAGGGTCCGCAGGTCCGCCCGGGCGCCGGGCCCGTAGGCCAGGGGGACGCTGAACTGGCTCTGCCCGCCCGGGCGTTGCAGGTACATCACCATGATCCGGGCGATCTCCAGCGCGAGGTCGTCGCCGTGGTCGTCGGCGACCAGGGCGAGGGTGAGGTCCATCGAGGTGGTCAGGCCCGCGCTGGTCCACAGCCGCCCGGAGCGGATGAACACCGGATCGGCGTCCACCTCGACGGCCGGGTGGTCCGCGGCCAGCCGGTCCGCGGTCGCCCAGTGGGTCGTCGCACGGTGGCCGTCCAGCAGTCCGGCCGCCGCCGCGACGTGGGCGCCGGCGCACACCGAGGCGACCCGCCCGGCGCCGGGCCCGACCTCCCGCAACCAGGCCACCACCACCGGGTCCACCCGCGGCACCGGCCCGCCCGGGCCCAGGTCCACGCGCCCCGGCACCAGCACCGTGTCCGGGCGCACCCGCTGCTCGGCGAGCGTCGCGGTCACGTGCAGCGGTACCCCCGAGAAGGTCTCCACCGGCCCGCGCCGCTCCGCGCACACCCGCACGTCGTACCCGGGCCGCCCGGGCGGCAGCAGCCGTCCGGCCAGCGCCAGCACCTCGGCGGGCCCGGTCACGTCCAGCGCGTTCACCCCGGGGAAGACCGGGATCACGACCAGGTGCGGCAGGCGGAGTGCGTCGTCCATGGCCCAAGCCTCGCCCGGCAGCGGCGGTGGCGGCAATGACGGGACTCTGCAAGATCCGGCCATCCGGGACGGCCGCGCCGTGCGGCCTACGTCCCCCGCCCGACCGTCCCTGCGACCACCGCCCGCTGGACGGCCCGCCCGCCCGGCTCAGCAGGATGGACCGCATGTGGAGCAAGTGGATCGACTGCCGGGTCCGGGCCGGCGCCCGCGCCACCGTGCTGCGCGCCGCCGGCTGTCGGCTCCGCCCCGGCCCTCCTCGCCCGCGCCGACGTCCCGGCCGACGTCCACGCCCTCACCGGGCACCTGGTCCCGCTCGAAGCGGCGTGGCTGGTGCGAGGTGAACCGGATCCGTCCTGACCCGGGTCAGGGGGCGCACCCAGCGGACGCACTCAGCGGGCGCACTGCGCCAGGCGGGCCCGGCAGGCGTCGAGGGCCTCCGCGACGGTCCCGCGCCCGTCGCCGTCCGCCGGGTCGAGGAGTTCCCCCGCGGTCACCAGCGCCGCCCAGAACTCCTGCGGCCGACCACGACCGGTCCGGGGGCCGAAGCGCACGAGCGTGAGGAAGGCGCTCACCGTCTCGCCGCGGACGAACCGGCGGGACAGGCCGGCGCCGTGGCCGCTGCCGATGCCGCCCATCGCCCCCAGGGCCGCCCGCAGGTGCTCCATGACGGCCTGCGCCCGCTCGTCGAGTTCCTCGGGGACGTCGAACGCGCCGATCCTCTCCAGGAGGTCGCCGTACAAGTCCTCCTCGCCCGGGCGGAGTTCGGCCTGCGCCGCGTCCGGATCCCTGCTCACCCGTCGGGCCAGCTCCGCTTCCGAGAGCCCCAGCGCCCGCCCGACCACCAGGGCGGCTTCCCACCAGCGGGTCCTCCCCACGGCGAGCTCGCCGCAGACCGTACCCGGCGACTCCCCCGCCACCAGCCGCTTCCGGACCTCCTCGACCGACACCTCGCCGCCCGCCATCGCGCACCCCTGTCCCCCGCCTTCGGCCGGCCCCACGGCCGACCTGGTGGAGCGAGTCTCCCGCAGGGCACCGCCGGGCCCGAGCTCCGGGCCCGAGCTCCGGGCCCGTGGACCGGCCCGGCCGGGCTCTCGAAGTGGCTCGGCGGCAGCACGGCGGCGGCTGGGCCGGGCCCGGGGTGGACGGTCGGACGTGCGGGCGATCGGGCCCGGTACGGTGCCTGCTGACGGAGTGTCGGGTGTGCGGAGGGCGCGATGACGGGTCAGGGTTCCCAGGGGCGGGGCGAGCGCGGGCGGAGCTTCGAGGTGCGGGCGATCGGGCGGGTGGAGTCGCCGTTGGTGGAGCGGGCGCAGGCGCCCCGGCAGGGGGACGAGGGCGGGCCGGACGCGTGGGTGGTGTTCGACGCGTCGGTGGAGCGGGCGCTGCGGGACCTCGCGGTCGGGCAGGACGTGCTGCTGCTGACCTGGCTGGACCGGGCCGACCGGGAGGTGCTGGCCGTGCACCCGCGCGGCGAGCGCGACCGGCCGGAGACCGGGGTGTTCGCCACCCGCTCGCCGGACCGGCCGAACCCGATCGGCCTGCACCGGGTCACCGTCCTGGCCGTGGAGGGCCCGCGCCTGCGGGTCAGTGACCTGGAGGCGATCGACGGCACCCCGGTGCTGGACGTGAAGCCGGTGCTGCCGGGCAGCTCCGAGCGGTAGCGGGCCTCCGGACCGGCGGCCCGGGGAGTTGGTGCGTGTCTCAGGCGGGCCAGCGCAGGACCGCGCCGAGGCCGCCGGGCGGGCCGGCGAGGGCGTCCGGGACGAGTAGGGCCTCGGCGTCGCAGGCCGCACCGGCGCGCAGCAGGGCGTCGGCGGCGGGGGCCTGGGCCGGGTGGGCCACGCCCATGCCGCGCAGCTCGGCGCGGTGGACACCGATGTGCTCGGGCTCGGGGCCGGTCCACACCGGGCGGTCCGGGTCGTGGCCGCTCGACTGGAGGAGCAGCGCGGCGAGTTGGTGCTGCCGGGCCGCGCTGATCACCGCGGGGATGCCCTGGGCGGCCGGTCCGGGCGCGGTTTCGGTGCCGGCGCCGTCGGTGCCGTGCTCGCCGGGGCGGCCGAGGGCGGTGCGGAAGGTGTCCAGCACCTCGGCCAGGTGCCGGGCGCGGTGGTCGTTCCAGGCTGCGGCCAGGCGCCGGTCGAAGGACTCGCGGGCACTCCCGTCGGCGCGGCCGCCGCCGTCCAGTTCGACGGTCAGGGAGCGTACGTGCCCGGGCAGCTTCGCAGCCACGGCCCGGCGTTCGCGGACGTCGCCGGTGAGGACGAGCAGGTGGGCGCCGCTCTGCGGCCAGGTGCGGGCGAGGTGGTCGGCGATGATCCCGGCGGTGCGGTCCCAGGTGTCCTCGACGCGGTGCCGGTAGTGCCACTCGTGGCGGTCGGCGGGCGGGGCGCGGTGCCCGCGGCCCTGCCACTGCGGGGCCTCGACCGTGCCGGCCGGCGTGCCGCGGCCGAGTCGGTAGCGTTCCAGCGCGGCGCCGGTGCGGTCGACGGCGGCGACCAGGCAGGCGGGTACGGCGTCGTCGAGGAGGCCGACCAACGGGCCGGTGTGCGGGAGCGGGGCCCAGGTGGCGGTGACGTCGGGCGGGGAGGCGGCGAGCGGGACGTCCAGGGCCACCTCTCCGTCCGCCGCGAACAGCGCCCGCCCGGGCGGGGAGCCCGCGGTGGGCTCGGCGGCCAGGTGGTCGCGGACGGCCGCGCAGGTGCGCTCGTCGGCGCCGGCGTCGGCCAGCCGGCTGACGGCGGCGCGGTCGATCAGCGCCCGGCGCCGGGCGGCGTCCTCGGTGGCGCGGTCGGTGTCGAGGTAGACGGTGGCCCAGGGGCCGGGTCGGTCGAGCAGCGGGGTGAGGAACGCGAGGTCCATGGTGGCCTCCCGTGGTCGATGGGCTTGCTTGCCCCCGAGGGTGAACTCGTCCGCGGGGCGGGCGTCGCGGTCGCCGTGCCGTGGCGGCTCATCCGGGCACCTACCCGTCCGCGGGGGTCGGACACTGCTAGGGCGGCACCCGCAGCTCGCACCAGACCGCCTTGCCCGGTCCCAGGGGCCGCCAGCCCCAGCGTAGGCTGAGCCGCTCCACCAGGTGCAGTCCGAGGCCGCCCGAGCCGTTGTCGGTGTACGGCGCCCGGGGCACCGGCGGGCGCCGGCTCGGGTCGCTGACCTCGATCCGCAGCGCCCCGCCGCCCCGGACGAGCAGCAGCGCGCCGGGGCCGGCGGTGTGTCGCTGGGCGTTGCCGACCAGTTCGGAGACCAGCAGCACGGCGTCGCGGACCAGTTCCCGGTCGGTCACGTCGGCCAGGAAGCGGGCGGTGACGGCGCGTGCTTCGGCCGCCGCTCCGGGCCGCTCCGCGAGCGGCAGCCGGACTGCCTTCGCGGCCCGGAGGACGGACGGTGCCCGGACCCCCGACATGCGATCACTCCTCCTCCGTACCCGTGGGGCGGATGGTGCTCAGGGTCCGAACAGGTGCCGCATCCAGCCTCCCGATCGGGCCGGTTCCTCCCGGCCGCCCTGTTCGGCGGCCCGCTCCTCCGGGGGCGCGACCTCCTCGTCGCTGCCCCGCGCCCCGCTGCCCCGAACGCCGCTGCCCCGAACGCCGCCGCCCGGTGCGTCGGTGACCGGCGCGTCGGTGACCGGCGCAGTCGAAGCCGGCGCGGTGGAGACCGGTGCAGTCGGGACCGGCGCGGGGGAGTCCGGCGGGTCGGTGGCCCTGCCGTCCTGGGCGGGTGTGTCGTAAACGGGTCGTTCGTAGCCCGGCGCGGCGCGCTCCACCGGCGCGGCGCGCTCCACCGGTGCGGCGCGCTCCACCGGTGCGGACCGCCGTACCGGCTCGACGGGTTCGGCCTCCCGGTAGCCCGCCCGGTGCCGCGCCGACCGCGCCGCGCCCACCGGACGCGCGGTCCGCCGCCGGGACGACCACATCAGGGCGAGGCCGAGGCAGAAGAGCAGCGCGAGGGCCACACCGGCGAGGAAGACGCCCAGGGTGTTCAACCGTACGAGGTCGGTGCCGAGGATCGTCACCTGGTATTCGGGCCCGCCGGAGAGGTTGTCCGCGATCAGCAGCCCGACGAACGCGCCGGACGCCGCCATCAGCAGGAGTCCCAGCAGCAACATGGGGGATCCGTCCTTTCCGTGCCGTTCTCCTCCCCCGACGGGTCGCGCCTACCCGGGCCGCGCGGTCCGTAACGGCCACGGCCCGGTCCCGTCACTCCGGACGGTCCCGTCGCACCGGACGGTCCGGCTGCTCGGTTCCCACCGGACGGTTCCGCTACTCGGTCTGGACGGCGATCAGGCAGGTGTCGTCGTCGGTGTCCGCGGGGCTGAGTTCGAGCAGCCGGTCCAGGTACTGCTCCAGGTCCGGGCCGGGGGCGCCGGCCGCGCGGATCAGCTGCTCGACCGACTCCTCGACCGGCCGGTCCCGGCGCTCCACCAGGCCGTCGGTGTAGAGCAGCAGGACGTCCCCGGGGTCGAGCCGGGCGGTGCGCTCCTCGTACTCCGCGTCGTCCAGCGCGCCGAGCAGCACCCCGTGCGGCAGCGGCAGCACCTGGGCGCCGGCCGCGCCGAGGCGGATCGGCGGCAGGTGGCCGGCCCTGGCCCAGCGCAGTTCGCCGCCGCCCGGGTCGAGCAGCACGCAAACGGCGGTCGCGGTGACCTGCCCGGGTTCGCGCAGGGCGACGGTGTTGGCCCACGCCAGCAGCCTGGCCGGGCCGGCGCCGGTCACCGCGAGGCCGCGCAGGGCGTGGCGCAGCGCGACCATCCCGGTGGCGGCCCCGACCCCGTGCCCGGCGACGTCGCCGACCGCGAGCAGCACCCGCTTGTCGGGCAGCGGCAGCACGTCGTACCAGTCCCCGCCGACCCGGTCGCGCTGGGCGGCGGGGCGGTAGCGGACGGCGGCGTGCACCCCGGTGACGCCGAGCGGGGGCGGCGCGGCGGGCAGGATCGCCTGCTGGAGCCGGAGCGCCAACTGCCCGCGTTCGGCGGACTCCTGCTCGCTGTCGGCGAGCCGCTCCCGGGTGGCGCCGAGCGCGACCTCCGTCCAGTGCTGGGCGGACACGTCGTGGTAGGCGCCGCGGACCGCGGTCAGCTGCCCGAGGTCGTCCAGGACGGGCTCGGCGATGACCCGGGTGAAGCGGTGGGTGCCGTCCGGCCGGTCGAGGCGGACGACCGCCGAGGCGGTGCGGTGGCGGTGCCGGACGGTGTCCAGCAGACGCCGGATCGCGGGCCCGTCGTCCGGGTGGGCGTGCCCGGCGAGCCGGGCCAGCGGTACGGGGTCCGCGTCGGGCGGCAGCCCGTAGATCTCGTGCAGACCCTCGCTCCAGCGGATCCGGCCCTCACCCGGCCGTTCCTCGAACCCGGCCACCCGGGCGAGCCGCTGGGCCTGGCGCAGCAGCGCGGTCCGCTCGTCCTCCGCCGCCCCTGCGTCGTCCAGTTGCCAGCTGACCAGGAGCCGGTCGCCGAGCGGGGCGACGGCGAGCAGGACGGCGGTGGGGACGGCCCCGGGGGTGGCGGCCCCGGTGGCCCGGAAGGCGAGCGGGACCTGCTCGGCCGCCTGCGGAGTTCCCGTCTCGTGGGCCCTGACCAGGCGTTCGAGCAGGCCTGCGGCGACGGCGACCGGGTAGGTCTCCAGCAGCGAGGCGCCCTCCAGCGCGTCCCGGGGGCGGCCGAGCGGGTCGCGGAACCGGGCGTTGACCCGCCGGATGGTGAAGTCGACGGCCCGGCCGTCCCGGACGACGGGCTCCAACAGCACGGCCGGGGTGAGCAGCCCCTCCAGGAGGACGTCGATCTCCTCGGGTGTCACGGGTGCGCGGGGCGGGCCGAGCAGGGTCGCGCAGAGGTCGGCGAGCGCGCACAGCCGACGGCGCTCGGGCCGGCCGAGGTCCGGGGCCGGGCCGGGCCACACCAGCTCCAGTGCGCCCCGGCGGCGGCCCCGTTCGAGCAGCGGGAGGACGGCCCGGGCGGAGCCGGTGCCCACCGAGGGCGCGTCGGTGCCCGGCTCGCCCGGCCACAGCTCCGCGCCGTCGGCGACGACCCGCTGCGCGGGGGTGGGCACGCCGGGCGGCACCCGGTCCCAGGCGGCGGCCTCGTCGGCGGACAGCCCGGCGTGCGCGGCGAGGGCGAGCGCGCCGCCGGGCAACCGCACCCAGACGGCCGCGGCGCGGGCGCCGAGGGCCGCTCCGGTCTGGTCCAGCACCGCCTCGACGGCGCGCTGCAGGTCGGCCGTGGCGGCGAGCGCGGGGGCGACGGGCGGCCCGGTGTCGGGCGGTCCGGTGGCCGGGGCGCCGGTGCCGGACGGCCCCGCTCCGAGGGCGCCGAAGCCCTCCGTGCCCGGCCCCGGCAATCCGGCGATGTCCGCCGCCAGCGCGACGACCGGCACTCCGGCGTCCCGGGCCAGCCGGGCGAGGTGTACGGCGGCCTCGGCGGTCGGCAGGCCGAGCCGCTCGGCCAGAATGCCGGTGGCGAGGTCGACGGCCGCCCTGGCCCGCGCTTCGGCGTGGATGCGCACGGCGGTCCCCTGGAGCCGCCGGACGGCCTCGGCCAGGGCCCGGGCGGTGGGGTCCGTGGGCTCCGGCCCGGTGGTCATGACGGGTCCGGTCGACTGGCGGTCATGACGCGTCCAGCCAGTCCCGCATCCGGTCGAACAGCCGGGCGGTGTCCACCGGCTTGGTGACGTGGTCGTCGGCGCCCGCCGCCAGGCTGCGGTCCCGGTCGCCGGGCATGGCCTTGGCCGTGACGGTGACGACCGGCAGCCGGTCGAAGCGGGGGTCGGCGCGGATCGCCTCGATGGCGGCGTAACCGTCCAGGCCGGGCATCATGACGTCCATCAGGACGAGGTCGGTCTCGGGGTGGGCGCGCAGCAGGTCGAGCCCGGCGCGGCCGTCGCCGGCGTGCCGGACGATCAGCCCGTGCTGTTCCAGGGCGGCGGTGAGCGCGAAGACGTTGCGGATGTCGTCGTCGACGATCAGGACGGTCCGCCCGGCGAGCGGGTCGTCCTCGGGCACGGACGCGGGCACGGACGCGGGGACGGACGCGGTCGCCGGTCCGGGCGCCTCCGCGGGCGCCTCCCCGGCCCGCCGGCCCGCACCGCCGCCGTCGCCGCGGCCCTCTCCGCCGTCCTCGCCGACCACGTGCCGCTCGGCATCCTCGCCCCCGTCGCCGCCGTCGCCGCCGGACCCGAGCAGTCCGATCACCCGCTCGCGGAGGTCGTCCAGTCCCGAGGCGCGCTCCACGCCCGCGGGCGCGTCGCCGTCGCCCCCGTACCCGAGCACGGGGGTGCCCGCCGCCACGGTGGCGGCGAGGGCGGGCGCGAGGTCGCCGGAGCGGGCGAGGTCGAGCAGGACGCACCGGTAGGGCCCGTCCGTCAGGGCCGCCCGCAGCGCCGTCTCGTCACCGGCGCCGTCCACCCGCGCCTGCTGCGCCGTCCCGCCCGGTTCGGCCGCGGCGGAGCGGGCGAGCTGGGAGAGCAGGGCCGGCGGGTCGGGCTCGACCACCAGGACGCGCGGCGCGGTCCGCGGGTCGTCGCCGGGCCGCTGCGCGGGGCCGGCGAGCGGCAGGTAGAGGGTGAAGCGGCTGCCCTGCCCGGCGGTGGACCGGACGGTGATGGTGCCGCCGAGCAGCCGGGCGAGTTCCCGGCTGATGGACAGCCCGAGGCCGGTGCCGCCGTAGCGCCGCGCGGTGGAGCCGTCGGCCTGCTGGAAGGCGCCGAAGATGGTGTCGAGGTGGGCCGGTTCGATGCCGATCCCGGTGTCCTCGACGTGGAAGGCGACCGCCTCCCTGGTCCGGCCGAGTTCGGGCGGCAGTTCCGCGCCCTCGACGCGTTCGATCCGCAGTTCGACCCGGCCCTCGTCGGTGAACTTGACGGCGTTGGAGAGCAGGTTGCGCAGCACCTGGCGCAGCCGGGCCTGGTCGGTGACGACCCGCTCCGGTACGGACCGGTCGACGGTCACCTCGAAGCTGAGGCCCTTCTGGTCGGCCAGCGGCCGGAAGCCGGACTCGACGTACTCCAGCAGTTCGCGCAGCGCGAAGGGTTCGGGCGTCAGCTCCATCTTCCCGGCCTCCACCTTGGACAGGTCGAGGATGTCGTTGATGAGCTGGAGCAGGTCGGTGCCGGCCGAGTGGATCACGCCCGCGTACTCGACCTGTTTGCTGGTGAGGTTGCCGCCCGCGTTCTCGGCGAGCAGCTGGGCGAGGATGAGCAGGCTGTTGAGCGGGGTGCGCAGCTCGTGGCTCATGTTGGCCAGGAACTCGGACTTGTAGAGCGAGGCCCGGGTCAACTCCCTGGCGCGTTCCTCCAGTTCCTGGCGGGCCTGCTCGATCTCCAGGTTCTTCGCCTCGATGTCCCGGTTGCGCTGGGCCAGCAGGGCGGCCTTCTCCTCCAACTCGGCGTTGGAGCGCCGCAGTTCTTCCTGTCCGTCCTGCAACTCCTCGGACCGGGCCTGGAGTTCGGCGGTGAGGCGCTGGGACTCGCCGAGCAGTTCGTCGGTGCGGGCGTTGGCGAGCAGGGTGCCGATGTTGACGCCGCAGGCCTCGGCGAACTGGTCCAGGAAGTCCCGGTGGACCTGGGTGAAGGGGTGGACGGACGCGAACTCCATGACCCCGATGAGCCATTCCTCCAACGCGATCGGCAGCACGACCACCGAGCGGGTGTCACCGGCGCCCGTGCCCGAGGCGACGGCGGCGTAGCCGGGCGGCAGGTCGTCCAGCACGACGGTGCGCCGGCTGCGGGCGGCCTGGCCGACCAGGGACTCCCCCATCCGCAGCCGCCGCTCCTCCCCGGCCGGGCGGCCGTAGGCGCTGATCAGCACCAGTTCGGGGCCGGCCCCGCCCTCCTCGGCGAGGAAGAACGCGCCGTACTGGGCGCCGACCAGCGGGGTCAGCTCGTCGGTGATCATCTCGGCGACGGAGCGGATGTCCCGGCGGGCCTGGATGGCGGCGGAGAAACGGGCCAGGTTGCTCGTCAGCCAGTCCTGTTCCTGGTTGGCCAGGGTGGTCTCGCGCAGCGATCCGACCATGGCGTTGATGTTGTCCTTGAGATCGGCGACCTCGCCGGAGGCGTCCACGCTGATCGAGCGGGTCAGGTCGCCGGACGCGACGGCGCCGGTGACCTCGGCGATCGCCCGGACCTGCCGGGTCAGGTTCCCGGCCAGCTCGTTGACGTTCTCGGTGAGCCGTTTCCAGGTGCCGGAGACGCCCTCCACCCGGGCCTGGCCGCCGAGCCGGCCCTCGCTGCCGACCTCCCGGGCCACCCTGGTCACCTCGGCGGCGAAGTCGGAGAGCTGGTCGACCATGGTGTTGACGGTGGTCTTCAGCTCCAGGATCTCGCCGCGCGCGTCCACGTCGATCTTGCGGGTGAGGTCGCCCTCGGCGACGGCGGTGGTGACCGAGGCGATGTTGCGGACCTGGCTGGTCAGGTTGTGCGCCATGAAGTTGACGCTGTCGGTGAGGTCCTTCCACGTCCCGGCGACGTTGGGCACCCGGGCCTGCCCGCCCAGGATGCCCTCGGTGCCGACCTCGCGGGCCACCCGGGTGACCTCGTCGGCGAACACGGACAGGGTGTCCACCATGGTGTTGATCGCGTCGGCGAGCGCCGCGACCTCGCCCTTGGACTCGACGGTGATCTTCCGGGACAGGTCGCCGCGCGCCACGGCGGTCGCCACCTCGGACATCGAGCGGACCTGACCGGTCAGGTTGGAGGCCATCACGTTGACGTTGTCGGTGAGGTCCTTCCAGGTGCCGGAGACGCCCCGCACGGTGGCCTGGCCGCCCAGGTTCCCGGCGGTGCCGACCTCGCGGGCCACCCGGGTGACCTCGTCGGCGAACGAGGACAGCTGGTCGACCATCGTGTTGATGGTCTCCTTCAGGTCCAGGATCTCCCCGCGCGCGTCGACCCGGATCTTCTGGGTGAGGTCACCCTCGGCGACGGCGGTGGTGACCGAGGCGATGGCGCGGACCTGGGCGGTGAGGTTGTCGGCCATGACGTTGACGGACTCGGTCAGCGCCTTCCAGGTGCCGGAGACGTCCCGGACGTCCGCCTGGCCGCCGAGCCGGCCCTCGGTGCCGACCTCCCGCGCCACCCTGGTCACCTCGGCGGCGAACGAGGACAGCTGGTCGACCATCGTGTTGATGGTCGTCTTGAGTTCGAGGATCTCGCCGCGCGCGGCGACCGAGATCTTCTGGGTGAGGTCGCCGTCGGCCACGGCCGTCGCGACCTGGGCGATGTTGCGCACCTGCCAGGTCAGGTTGCCCGCCATCGCGTTCACCGAGTCGGTCAGGTCGCGCCACGTCCCGGCGACGCCCGGCACCTGCGCCTGGCCGCCGAGCCGGCCCTCGGTGCCGACCTCCCGGGCCACCCTGGTCACCTCGGCGGCGAACGAGGACAGCGTGTCCACCATGGTGTTGACGGTGTTCTTCAGCTCCAGGATCTCCCCGCGCGCGTCCACCTCGATCTTCTGGGTGAGGTCGCCGCGGGCCACCGCCGTGGTCACCTGGGCGATGTTGCGCACCTGCCAGGTCAGGTTGCCCGCCATCGCGTTCACCGAGTCGGTCAGCTCCAGCCAGGTCCCGGTCGCGTCCGGCACCTGCGCCTGGCCGCCGAGCCGGCCCTCGGTGCCGACCTCCCGCGCCACCCTGGTCACCTCGGAGGTCACCCGGGCCAGCTGGTCGGCCATCCCGTTGAAGACCTCGGCGATCTCGCCGAGCACCCCCGGCCGGCCGGGGGCGAGCCGGGTGCGGAAGTCCCCGTCGCGCACGGCCGTCAGCCCGGCCAGCAGCGCGCGCAGCGCCTGCTCGGCCGAGTCGGCCGCGGGGCCGCCGGGTACGGGGTGCTCGTCCATCCGTCCCACCGTCCGGATTCACCGCTCACGCGGATCCGTCACTCTCGCGGATCCATCGGCCGCGCGGATCCGTCACTCGCGCGGCCCGGTGCACCGTCCGGGCACACCTCGGACCCGCGGGCGGCCGGTCCGCCGCCCTGCTACCACTCTGCCACCGCGGGCCCGCCGGCGACGGTCGGGCGGGCTCGGGCGGGCCGAGGTCCGGCAGCGGTCCGGCGTCAGTCCGGCACGGTCTCGCGGATCGGGAAGGCATCGGTGGCCCCGGTGAGTTCGAGCATGCGCAGGATCAGCGGCCGGGGCCGGGCCAGTTCGGTCCGGCTGCCCGCGACGGCGGCCCGGGCCCTGGCCCGGAGCAGGGCGTTGAGCCCGGTCGAGTCGCAGAACTCCAGCCCGGCGCAGTCGATCACGAGCACGCCCGGCCGCCCGTCGAGGGCCCGGTCGACGGCCGTCCGCAGGTCGGCGGCCGCGTCGAGGTCCAGCTCGCCGTACAGCGCGAGCACAGTGCCCCGGGCCCACGGCCGGGCTTCGACGGTGAGCCCCCCGGCCCGCCCGGCCGCCTGATCGGCGGACCTCTGTGGGCGCTGTGTCATGGCCACGGGCTCCTCTCGCTCCGTCCGGACCGTGAGCCGACGGGAGCCCGGTGCTCCTCCCGCCCTCCGGTGCCCCTCGACAGCGCGGCTGTCCCGTACGGGCGGCCGGAAACGCCCCGGGAGGAGGAGAAGCGCAAGCGCGGGCCGACGCGTCCGGCGGCCGTCAGCCCTCGCGGCGTCCGTCCGGGTCCCGCCCGTCGGCCGGCGGGGCCGGCACCTCCAGCCAGACCAGCTTCCCGTCGTCCTCGGGCTGCGAGCCCCACGCCCGGGAGAGCCGGTCCACCACCCGCAGGCCGTGACCGCCGGGCCGGCCCGGGTCGGCGTACGGACGCAGCCTCGGCAGCTCCGGGCTGGCGTCCGCGACCTCGACCCGCAGCCGGGCGCCGTCCCACTGCAGCCGCAGCTCGCGCGGGCCGCCGGGCGCGTGCAGACAGGCGTTGGTGACCAGCTCGGAGACCATCAGCAGGACGTCCTCCACGACCAGCTGCTGCTCCTCGTCGACGGCCGGCAGCCAGTGCCAGGAGAGCAGCACCTGCCGGCTGAACTCCCGGCTGCGCTGCACCGCGCCGGCGCTGCCCGCGAGCGTCAGCCGCCTGGTCTGCTCCGGGCCGGGCGGTCGGCCGGTGCCGAGGTGGTCCACGGCCCGCCCCCTCAGGCCGGCCCGGACGGGGCAGGGCCGGCGGGACCGGACCCGGAGGCTCCGAGCGCCGTGCCGAGGTCGGGGTGGATCCGCAGCACGCCGTTGGCACCGGTGATCGCGAACAGTCGCGCCACGACGGGGCTCGGGCCGGCCACTTCCAGCCCGAACCCGGCCGCCTCCGCGTCCAGGCGTGCCCGGAGCAGGACGTTCAGCCCGGTCGAGTCGCAGAAGCGCAGGTCCGCGAGGTCGACCACGATCCGCTCGACGCCGGGCACCGACGGCCGGGCGAGCGCGGCGCGCAGCCCGTCCGCCGTGTCGTGGTCCAGTTCCCCGGCGGCGGTGACGATCCGCACCGGGCCCCGGTCCAGCACCTCGACGCGCAGACCGCCGGATTCGTTGTGCCCGGTCGGCTCGCAGGGTTCCTCGGATGGCCGTGGCATGGCTCGCTCCCGGTCAGTTCGGAACGGCGTGGCACCGTCGTGACCATCATCGCGCGCACCGTACCGCGCCGCGCGCACGGCCGTGCCCGTCCCCGTCCCCGGCGGCCCCGGAACCACGGCGGCGGGCGGCGTCGTCCGTCGGTCGTCCACACCCGGCGCCTGCCCCGGCGCGGGCAAGCGCAATCGCGGCCCCGGGGCATCACGGGCACCGGGGCATCACGGGCCACAAGGACGTCGGAGCGGAAGGTCTCCTGCGTGGGACGGTTCTCCGCCGAGACGTGTCGAGAACCAGGAGCGGCCGGTCTGACCGTTACCTCGGAGCCGCAGCGCAGTCCGCCGCTCCGCGGCTCCGGGCGAAGGATCGCGTTCCCGCCGGCCTGAAGGCCGGGATTCCCTGCGAAGATCAAGGGATGGAACCCCTGGAACCCCCGGTACCCCTGGCCGCGCCGGCACCGCCGAACGCCCCGCAGCCGGTCATCGACCTCGGCGGGCTGACGCTGCGCCGGTTCGCCGGCGAGGCCGATCTGGACGAGTACGCCGCCGTCATCGAGGAGTCGCTGGAACACCTGCGACCGTGGATGCCGTGGGTCGCCGGGCACAGCCGCACCGCCACCGCCGAGTACCTGGCCACGCGGGCGGAGCGCTGGGCGAGCGGCGCCGACTTCGCCTACGCGGTCGTGCTGGACGGCGCCATCGTGGGCGCCTGCGGGCTGTACCGGCGCGACGACTCCCCGGCCGACGTGCGGGAGATCGGCTACTGGCTGCACCCCGCCGTGACCGGACGCGGCCTGGCCACCCGGGCCGCAGCGGCGCTGGTGGAGCTGGCCTTCGGCCTCCCCGGGGTGGAGCACGTCGACATCGTGCACGATCCGGCGAACCGCGCCAGCGGCGCCGTCCCGGCCCGCCTCGGCTTCACCGTCCTCCTGCGCCGCCCCTGCGAGGCGCTCGCTCCGGCCGAGAGCGGCGAGGAGCAGGTGTGGCGGCTCTCCCGCCAGCGGGGCGCCGCGGACGCCCGGCGGTGACCCCGGCAGGTGACCCCGGCGGTCCGCCGCAGGGAGGGAACGGACGGACCGCCGGGTGCGCCCGGCCGGACGGGACGATCCGGCGGCGCCGGGAACGGACGCGGCGGAGGCCGTGCCTCCGCGCGGAGCGCCCCTTGTCGAACTCCGCATCCCCGCCGCGGACCCTCACCCGCGGCTTCGTGCGTCCGTTCCCGTACCTGGGAGACCGCAGCGGGCCGCGCCGATAACACTTTCTCCGGATCGGTCCGTACGGCGCCGGCCTGACGCCCGGCCAGGGCGCCGGACCGCGGCGCCGGACCACGGCGGCGGACCACCGCGCCGGGCGACGCCGCCGGTCGACGCGCCCGGCCCGAGCCCGCCGTCCGCCCGCTCCGGACCTCCGAACGGCGGACGCGCAGGCTCGGCCGCCCGCGCGCGGCTGCGCCGACACCCGGTCAGGAAGCTTGTACCGAACTGTCCGTTTCCTGATACTTCCGGTCAGCGCCTGTCAGGGGCAGATCATCCGTCGTGCTTCCGGACAGCACGCCGGAGTCCGCCCACCGTCTGACCGCGCCTCACGGCCCCCGGACCCCGGAGGGGCCCCACTCCCAGGAGGAGATCGGTGAGGACCAAGCGCGGGACCCCCCGCACCGGCACCACACGACGCCGCACCCGCCTGATCGCCGTCGCTCTCGGCCTGCTGACCGCCACCGCGGTCGCCGTGCCGAGCGCCGCGGCCGCCCCCACCCCCCAACCCGAACAGCTCGCCGCCATCAGCGAGGCCGTCCTGAACGCCGAGGTCAACGGCACCGCGTGGTACGTCGACGAGGCCGCCGGACGCGTCGTGGTGACCGCCGACAGCACCGTGTCCACGGAAGCGCTCGACCGGATCACCCAGGCCGCCGGCGCCGACGCCTCCGTCCTCACCGTCCGCCGCGTCCCCGGCACCCTCCGCCCGCTGGTCTCGGCCGGCGACGCGATCTACGGCGGCCAGTACCGCTGCTCGCTCGGCTTCAACGTGATGAGCGGCAGCACCTACTACTTCCTCACCGCCGGGCACTGCGGGAACGTCGCCTCGCAGTGGTACACCAACGCCTCCCACACCACGCTGATCGGACCGACCGTCAACTCGGTCTTCCCCGGGCACGACTACGCGCTGGTCCGGTACGACAACTCCGCGCTGAGCCACCCCGGCGGCTTCACCTCCGCGCCGAACGCGGTCGTCGGCGAGGCGGTCAAGCGCACCGGCTCGACCACCGGCACGCACAGCGGAAGGGTCACCGGCCTCAACGCCACCGTGCGCTACAGCGACGGCAGCACCGTGCGCGGCCTGATCCAGACCAACGTCTGCGCCGAGCCGGGCGACTCGGGCGGCCCGCTGTTCGACGGCACCAAGGCGCTCGGCCTCACCTCCGGCGGCAGCGGCAACTGCACCGTGGGCGGGACGACCTTCTTCCAGCCGGCGAACGCGGCGCTGGCCGCGTACGGGGTGCACGTGTACTGACCGCTCCCCGGCCCTCCGGGCGCGGCCGTCGGCCCGCTGCATCCGCGCAGCGGGCCGACGGCCGTTCCCGGCGGACGCGCTCAGCCCGCGTACACGTCCTCGACGTACCGTCCGGCCTCGACCAGCCCCTGCAGCCAGTCCTGCGCCTGCTGCTCGTCGGCGCCCGGCGTCCGCTCCCGGTACAGCTCCCGGAAGGCCGCCCGGACACCCGGCGCCATCCGCGCGCCGTCGCCGCACACGTACACCTCGGCGCCCGCCGCGAGCAGCTGCCAGACCTCGGCGGCCTCCGCCGCGAGGCGGTCCTGCACGAAGCGCCGCCCGTCCTGCGGCCGCTCGCTGAAGGCCGGCCGCATCGACACCGCGCCGGCCCGCTCGGCCGCCTCCAGCTCCGCCCGGTGCAGGTAGTCCGCCGCCGGGTCGTCGCAGCCGAAGTACAGCAGCGCGGGGGCGAGTTCGGCTCCTTCGGCGAGCAGCGCACGGCGGTCGGCGACGGCGCCGCGGAAGGGCGCCAGGCCGGTGCCGGCCGCGATCATGATCACCGGGGTGCGGTGGCCGATCCGGAACGCCTCCCGGCAGGGCCGGACCCGGGCGAGCACGGTGTCGCCGACCGCCACCCGGGCGAGGTGGCCGGAGCCGGTGCCGCGGAAGGTGCCCCGCCCGGAGCGGGCCGGGGCGCTGAGCACGGAGACCATCAGGTCCACCTCGTCCGCACCGGCGGCCGGCGAGGAGGAGATCGAGTAGTGCCGGGGCCGGATCGGCGGCAGCAGCTCCAGCAGCACCGGCCAGGTCAGGCTGCCCTGCAGGGCCGGGTGGTCCTCGATGAGGTCCAGCAGGGTGCGCGGGTCGTCCTCGGGCACGGCCCGCAGTGCGCCCTGCTCGGGCGGGCAGGGGTTGAGCGCGGCCAGCGCGGCGCGCTGCCCGGCGGTCGGGCGGTCCTGCAGCTCCACGTGGTGGGTGAGCAGTTCGCGCACCGTCAGCGGGCGGTCGACGGTCAGGCCGGTGCGCCGGTGGGCGACGATGTTGAGCACCGCCCGCGGATCGGCGCCGAACAGCTTCGCCGCACGCTCGACCAGGGCCGGGTCGTTGGCCGGGAGCACGGTGAGGTGGTCGGCGGTCCGGTAGCCGGCGCCCTCGGGCAGGACGAGGCGGACCAGGCGCTTCACCCGGGGGTAGCCCGGATCGGTCAGGCTCTCGACGGCGGTGACGGTCAGCTCGGACATGCCGTGCCTGGCGGCCGACGCGGCCAGCGGTCCGCCCGTCACCTCGGTCACCGTGTACACGGCCTCCGGGCGCGGCGCGGCGGGGGCGTCGGCGTCCCCGTACCGCTCCAGCAGGGCGGCGCGCAGGTCCTCGGTGAACTGCCGCACGGTGCCGGACAGGTCGCCGGAGGCGTCGGCCTCGGCGCGGGCCACCAGCCGGGTCGCGCCGAGGGCGGCGAGCCGGTCGTCGATCAGGGCGGGGACGCGCTGGTAGGTGGCGGCGTAGGTGCGGTCACCGATGCCGAGCACCGCGTACTGCACGCCGTCCGCGGCGCCGTCCTCCTGGAGGCGGCGGACGAACACGGCCGCGTCGTCGGTCGGCTGCCCGTTGTACGAGGCGGCCGTGATCACCACCGGCCGGTCGGTGGGCAGCCCGTCCGCGTACGCGTCCAGCGGGGCGATCTCGGTGTCGCAGCCGAGGTCGGCGGCGGCCTCCGCGAGCTGCCGGCCGAACTCGCGGCAGGCGCCGTAGTTGGAGCCGTGCAGGAGCAGCAGCCCGGTGCCCCGGCGGACCCGGCCGGGGCGCCCGGCGGCGGCTGCGGTGCGCGCGGCCGGCCCGGCCGCCGGCCCGGTGACGGCCGTGGACGCGGGCGTGCGCCGGGCGAGGCCGACGGTGAACTCGTCGGGCTTGATGGTGAGCGTCTGCTTGATGGTCAGCCGGTAGTCGGCGTGGTCGATCAGCCGGTAGCGGTGGACCAGCATGCCGAGCAGCATGGTGGCCTCGTGCAGGGCGAACTGCCGCCCGATGCAGGCGCGTTCGCCGGTGCCGAAGGGCTTGAAGGCGTGCGGGGAGCGGGCCGCCTCGGGCTCGGCGTCGAACCGGGACGGGTCGAACAGCTCGGGGTTGTCGCCCCACACCGGGTCGCGGTGCAGCATCGGGGTCGACACGAAGACCGTCTCCCCGGCGCGCAGCGGGATCCGCCCGCCGAGCAGGGTGTCCTCGCGCGCCTCGCGGCTGAAGGCGGGCGCGGTGGGCCACAGTCGCAGCGCCTCGTTGAGCACCTGGCGGGTGTACCGCAGCCGTCCGACGTCCTCGTAGGACGGCTCCGGGTCGGCCCGGTCCCCCCAGAGCGCGTCCACCTCCCGCTGCACCTCGCGCAGGACGGTCGGGTGCTTGACGAGGTAGTACATCGCGAAGGACAGGGCGCCCGAGGTGGTCTCGTGACCGGCGATCAGGAAGGTGATCACCTGGTTGCGGATGTTCCCGGCGTCCAGCCGGGTGCCGTCCGAGGGGCGCACCGCACCGAGCATCAGGGCCAGCAGGTCCTCGGCCGGGCCCTGCTCGTCCTCGCCCGCGCGGGCGGCGATGACCTCGTCGACCACGTCGGCCAGGTAGTCGGCGTCGGCCCGGAAGGCGGTGTCACGCTCGCTGTGGTCCTGCTCCGGGTCGCGGGTGAGCCTGGTCATCGCCCACTCCAGGCAGCGCACCATCGCGTCCACGAACGGGTGCGGCTCGTCCCGCTCGAAGGAGCCGAAGTCGAAGCCGAAGCCGGCCAGTCCGATGGTGTCCAGCGTCATCCGGGTCATGTCGCCCGGCACGTCCACCGGCAGGCCGGCGGCCTCCCGGCGGTCCCAGGACTCGATCAGCCGGCGGGCCACCCGCAGCATCACCGGGTGGTAGGTGCGCATCGAGCCGAGGGCGAAGGCGGGCATCAGGATGTCGTGCGCCCGGGCCCAGTTGGGCTCGTCGTTGTACGCGGTGAACAGGCCGTCGCCGGTGAACCGGCGGACGTTCTCCAGGCCCGGGCCGATCGACTTGGTGAACCGGGTCTCGTCGGCCAGTTCCTCGACCAGCTCCAGCCCGGTGACCACCAGGGTGTCCCGGCCGTGCAGCCGCTGGACGAAGGCCGGGCCGTGCTCTCTGGCCAGCTCCATGATCCGCAGCATCGGGGCGGCGACCGGCGGCGCGGAGGAGATGTCCACCAGGGGGACGGTCCGGGGCCCGGCGGCGGGTCCGCTCCCGGCTTCGGCCCGCGCCTCGTCCCGCGCTCCGGCCGTTGCTTCGGTGATGGTCTCGGTCATGGTGGTCCCTCCCGCAGCAGATGGTTTTTCGGCTCACCCCACTCTGAGCCCACCGGAGGGGAGTCCCGGCTGTGATCACTACATGATTGTGTAGTACCCGGGACATCCGCGGACTTGCCGACGAGCCGTCAGCTCTGCCACGCACGTGCGCGTCGGGCAACGAGAGCGCGGACGCCACGGGAGGAGGAGCAGACATGCGATCGACCGAGGGCTGCGGTCCGGCACCGGGGAGCCGGCCGGACGCAGCGGTGATCTGGCGCAACCGGGCACTGCGCCTGCTGGACCACGTGCCGCTGCCGATCGCGGTGGTCGAGTTCGGCGGCCGGACCCTGATCGTCAACCGCGCCATGGCGGCCGAGTTCGGCCTGTTGCCGGGGCAGTTCCGCGACCGGAAGATCCTGGAGTTCTTCACCCTCCGGGACAGCGACACCCTGCAGGCGCTCGCCGAGGCCGTCCGGATGCACCGGCGCTCGCAGTACCCGGCCCGGGTCTCCTGGACCCCCGCCCGCGGTGACGAGCGGCACGGCGAGATGACCGTCGACCTGGTCGCCGACACCCCGGAACAGACCCCCGCCCTGCTGCTCTCGCTGCGCACCGTCGAGGCCCCCCGGGTGGTGCCGCCGCCGGGCCCGCGCGCCGAGGTCAGCCCGGTCGAGGGCCGGATCCTCGCCGCGGCCGCGCGGGGCGCCACCACCGCGCAGATCGCCCGCGAGATCGGGCTCGGCCCGGACGGCGTCAACTACCACCTCGCCCGGCTCTCCCGGCGCTGGCGGGTGCCCAACCGCACCGCGCTGGTCGCCCGCGCCTACGCCACCGGCGTCCTGGCGGCCGACACCTGGCCACCGGAACCCGTCTCCGAATGACGGAAGTTGATGAGACGTCAAAGCCGTTGCTGCCGAGGGCGATCGGGACCACCCGGCCGGGTGACGGCGGGCTTCGGTCCGGCCGCTCCTGGGCAGTCTCCCCCGGCGGGGGCCGATTCGAGGAGGAGGACGGCATGCGGCAGGACGAGGACCGGACCACCGGCGACCGGGCGGCGGCAGGGGCGGTGGACGGCGCCTGGGCGCGCCCCGCGGCACCACCCGGGACGGCAGCGGGCAGCACGGCGGAGACCACGGCGGGCACCTCGTCGGGCATCACGGCCGGCATCACGGCGGACGAGCGGGAGGCGGGTCTGCGGCAGTCCGCCGCCTTCCTCGTCGACGAGGCCCTCGGCTTCCTGTTCCCCGCCGCCCTGCGTGCCGCCGCCGAGGTCGGCGTCGCCGACCACCTCGCGGACGGCCCCCGCACCCCCGCCGAACTCGCCGCCGCGACCGGCACGGACGCCCGCAACCTGTACCGGGTGCTGCGCCTGCTCGCCACCCGGGGCATCGTCACGGAGGACGCGCAGGGCCGCTTCGCCCTCGCACCGGCCGGGCAGGCCCTGCGCAGCGGCGTCCCGTACTCCGTCCGGGCGGCCGTCCTGATGCTCACCGACCGCACCATGTGGCGCCCCGCCGGAGAGCTGACGCACTGTCTGACCGACGGCACCACGGCCTTCGAGAACCTCTTCGGCGTGCCGTTCTTCGACCACTTCGCCAAGGACGAGCGGACGGCCGCCGTCTTCCACGTCGGCATGGCGGCGATGTCCGACCCGGAGAACGCGCTGATCGCGGCCGCCTGCGACCTCCCGGCGACCGGCACGGTCGTGGACATCGGGGGCGGCCACGGCGGCCTGCTGCTGGAGGTGCTGCGCGCCAACCCGGGCCTGGAGGGCGTCCTCTACGACCGCGCCCACGTGCTTGCCGGGCACCGGCTGGCGGCGCACGGGGAGATCGCGGGCCGCTGGACGCCGCAGGAGGGCGACTTCTTCGCCTCCGTGCCGGACGGCGACGTCCACCTGCTCAAGCGGATCACGCACGACTGGGACGACGAGGACTGCGTCACCCTGCTCGGGCACTGCCGCCGCTCCCTGCGGCCGGGCGGCCGGGTCCTGGTCCTGGTCCTGGACGCCGTGGTCCCGCCGGGCAACGCGCCGCACCAGGCGAAGACCCTGGACCTGATGATGATGGCCTCCCTCACCGGCCGCGAGCGCACCGAGGCCGACTTCGCGGAGCTCCTCGGCCGGGCCGGGCTGCGGCTGTCCCGGGTGCTCCCCACGCCGACGGTGCTGTCGGTGGTCGAGGCGGTGGCCGCCTGAGCGGACCGGCGGGCGGGCCGGGCCCCGGCGTCAGGCGGGTGTGCAGCGCAGCGCCGCCCACAGGTCGAGACGGTCCTCCAGCCTGAGCAGGCTGCGGCCGGTGAGCTCCTCGATCCGTTTGACCCGGTAGTGCACCGTGTTGACGTGCAGGTGCAGCGCCTCCGCCGTCCTGGACCAGGAGGCGCTGTGCCGGAGGAAGGCGTCCAGGGTGTCCAGCAGGGAGACGGTGTTGGCCCGGTCGTGCTCGATCAGCGGCGCGAGGACCCGGCGGCGGAACTCCGCGGTGATCTCGGCCGGGACGCCCCGCAGCAGCGCTTCCAGGGAGGTGATCCGCGAGCAGCGGCCGACGGCTCCGGGCGGCTCGACGTCGAGCGCGTAGCGGGCCTGGACGAGCGCGGCCCGGAGCTCGGGGGCGAGCGGTTCGACGGTCGCGCCGATGCCCAGGCGCAGCCGCCGGCCACCGGTCAGGGCGGCTTCCAGGCGCGGGAGGACACGCTGCAGGGTCTCCGCGATCCTGTCCTCCGGGGCCGGGGACAGGGCCACCGCGCCGCCCCGGCCGTCGGGGGCGGCGACGAAGGGGGCGGGCAGTTCGTGGAGGGCTTCGGCCAGGGCCGCGGCCGGCCAGGTCGCGGGTGCGCCGTCGATCCGCGCGGCGACCGGGGTGAGCCGCTGCTGCGGGGGCAGGCCGGAGAGGGCGAGTGCGCGTTCCGCCTCGGCCTCGGTGTCGGCGCCGGAGTCGAGCAGTTCGATCAGCCGGGTGCCGGTCCGGCGCTGGGCGGTGGCGGTCGCGCGGTCGCGGGTGGCGAGCGGGGCGAGCAGCTCGGCCAGGCCGTGCAGCAGGGCGGTGGCGGTCGGGCCCGGTTCGGTGTGGGGCTGCAGCAGCCAGCCGTCGAACGGGGAGTCTGCGGGCGGGCCGACCGGGACGGGCGTCGCGGCGGTGCGCGGGGCACGGCGAGGCGGGGTGTGCGCCGCAGCGGATGCCGGTGCGTTCGCCGAGCCGTGTGCCGGGCCGTGCGTCGAGCCGTGTGCCGGGCCGTGTGCCGGGGGCTGCGCCGACGTGGCCAGGACCCGGCCGGAGCCGGTGGTCAGGGAGCACCCGGGCAGTCCGAGGTCGGCGACCGCCCGCTCCAGGAGCTCGTCCGGGGAGGCCTGCACGCGCAGCATCTGGGTCAGGGCGCGCCGGGCGGCGGCCGGGAGGGCCGCCTGCCCCTCGGCGTGCGCCTGGAGGTCCCCCCACAGCCGAAGGTAGACGCGGTCGGTGACGGAGCGGAAGCTGGTGCCGGTGGGCACCGACAGCAGGGGGATGCCGTGCCGGCGGCAGGCCTCGACCAGTTCCGCGGGGACGGTGCCGTGGGTGCCCTCGCCGGCGAGGAGCGCGGCGACCTCGGCGATGCGCAGCGCGTTGGCGAAGCGCATCGCCGCCTGGCCCTCGTCCGGCCGCCACCAGACCAGCCCGGAGAGGACCAGTTCGCCGCGCTGCAGGTAGCGGGCCGGGTCCTGCAGGTCGGTGGAGGTCACGCCGGTCACCTCGCGGTCGAGCAGGTGGGGGCTCGCCCAGGCGACCTCGATGTGGAGGTCGTCCAGCTCCAGGAGGTCTCCGACGATCATGCTGTGCTCCTTGTGCACCATGGACGAGTGGGGGTCTCGCACATGCGATGGATGACGCGTGTCAGGCATCGTAAACACAAGGCGGACGGGGCAGTTCGGCTCTTGTGGGATCGCCTGACGGCAGGGCGGCGGACGGGGGTGCGCTCCGGTGGTCCCGACAGTGGACCGCCCCGGCGCCGACCCGGTCCGGCTCGTTCCGGCCCCGACGCCGCCGCCCGCCCTGGTCCGTCACCGGTGCTCGTCGAGGGCCCGCCAGACCTTGTCCCGCAGGAACGGCGCCTCGGTGAAGCGGATGCCGGTGGCGTCCCGCAGGGCGTTGGCGAAGGCCGGCGGCACCGGGTTGAACGGGCTCTCCGACATCGACTTGGCACCCAGTGGCCCGATCGCGTCGGAGGTCTCGGTGAAGTGCACCTCGGTGCGCGGCACGTCCGCGAACGCGGGCAGCCGGTAGCGGCGGAACGCGGCCGTGGTGACCTCGCCCCGGTCGTCGACCAGGACCTGCTCGAACAGCGTCGCGCCGAGCGCTTGGGCCACGCCGCCCTCGACTTGGCCGCGGCACTGCAGCGGGTTCATCACTTTGCCGGCGTCGGCGCCGTGGACGCTGCGCAGGATCCGGATCTCGCCGGTGTCCGGGTCCACCGCGATCCGGAACCACTGGGAGTTGAACGCCACCGAGCGCGGCGAGCCGCCGAAGTGGCCGTCGGCGCCGAGCTCCACGCCCTGCCCGTGCGCGGCCTCGTACACCTCCTTGAGCGGCACCGTCCGCCCGTCGCAGTCCACCGCCTCGGCGGTCAGCCGCAGCAGGCTGCGCGGGGTGCGGGCGTACTCGGCGGTGAAGGAGAGGATCCGCTCGGCGAGCGCGTTGGCGGCCTTCATCACCGCCTTGCCCGCGACCACCGTGCCGGCCGAGCCGAACGCGCCGGTGTCGTGCTTGACGACGTCGGTGTCGGACTGCCGGACGGCGATCCGGTCCACGGTGGTGCCCAGCGCGCCCGCGGTGATCTGCTTGTGCACCGTCGTGGTGCCGTTGCCGAACTCCGCGGTGCCCACCGCGATGTCGTACGTGCCGTCGGCCAGCAGCTTCACCGTGGCGTCGGCGATGTGGCCGCCGGGCGGGCCGCAGGCGATGGCCGCCATGGCGAAGCCCTGGCCCACCAGCCAGCCCTCGGGGGCGAGTTCGGCGCTGGTGTCGTCCGCGAGGGCGTCGCGGACCACCCGCAGGCACTGGTCGAGCCCGTACGAGGCGATGTGCAGGTCCTCCTCCTCGCCGAGCGGGCCCTCCATGGGCTCGCCGGGCCCGATGACGTTCCTCTCCCGGAGCACCAGCGGGTCGATGCCCAGCCGGCGGGCGAGTTCGTCCATGGCCGACTCCACCGCGAAGGTGACCTGGCCGAGGCCGTAGCCGCGGAAGGCGCCGGCGGGCACCGCGTTCGTGTAGACGGAGTAGGCGTCGACCTTCTTGTGCGGCGCCCGGTAGACGCCCATCGACTCGCCGATGCTGTGGAACATCACCGCCGGCCCGTGGTTGCCGTAGGCGCCGGTGTTGGCGACCACCCGGAACTGCAGGGCCGTCAGGGTGCCGTCGCTCCTGGCGCCGAGCTTGACGGTGACGGTGAACGGGTGCCTCGTCGTGGCGCCGAAGAACTGCTCGGCGCGGGTGAACTCCAGCTTGACCGGCCGGTGCAGGCGCAGCGCCGCCAGCACCGCGATGTCCTCGGTGAGCATCTCCTGCTTGCCGCCGAACCCGCCGCCGACCCGGCCCGCCACCACGCGGACCTTGTCCGTCGGCAGGCCGTGGAGGTCGCACAGCGCCCGCCGGGTCAGGAAGGGCACCTGGGTGGAGGAGCGCACCACGATCCGCTCCTCGCCGGTCTCCTCGTTCTCCTCGAAGTAGGCGACGCAGCCGTGCGTCTCCAGGCTGGCGTGCTGCACCCGCTGCGTCCGGAACGTCTCCTCGTACACCACGTCGGCCTCGGCGAAGCCCTGCTCGACGTCGCCCAGTTCGCCGTGCGCCTCGCCGCAGACGTTGTCCTGCGGGCGGGCGATCCGGGACTCCGGGCCCTTGGGGTGGATCACCGGGGCGCCCGGGCCCATCGCCTCCTCCGGGTCCAGCACGTGCGGGAGCGGCTCGTACGTGACGACGATCCGCCGGCAGCCCTCCTCGGCCGCGCCCTCGCTCTCGGCGACGACGGCGGCCACCCGCTGGCCGACGAAGCGGACGGTGTCGTCCAGCAGCCGGGTGTCGTCCGGGTCCTCGGTCGGGTGCTCGTGGCGGGCCGAGGAGTACAGGGTGTCCGGCGCGTCCTCGTGGGTGAACACCGCGACCACGCCGGGGACGCGCAGCGCGTCCGCGGTGTCGACGGCGACGATCCGGGCGTGCGGGTGGGGCGAGCGCAGCAGCTTCATGTGCAGCAGACCCGGGACGTCGACGTCGAAGGTGTAGCGGGCGGTGCCGGTCACCACCTGGGGACCGGCGGGGGCGCCCAGGCTGCGGCCGACGGCCTGGCTGGCGCACGGCCGTTCGGTGTGCCGCACGCCGCGGACGGCGTCCTCGATCGCCCGGTAGCCGGTGCAGCGGCACAGGTTGCCCTTCAGTGCGCGCGGCAGGTCGGCGAGCTGTTCCTCGTCGAGGGCCGAGGCCGTCATCAGCATGCCGGCCGTGCAGAAGCCGCACTGGAAGCCCTGGGCGTCCAGGAACTTCTGCTGCAGCGGGTGGAGTTCACCGCCCTCCTCGGCCAGTCCCTCCACGGTGGTGACGACGCGGCCCCCGGCGCGCAGCGCCGGGTAGAGGCAGCTGTGCACCGGCTCGCCGTCCACCTGGACGGTGCAGGCGCCGCAGTCCCCGGCGTCGCAGCCCTTCTTCACCCCGAACCAGCCGCGTTCGCGCAGGTAGGTGCGCAGGCACTGGCCGGCGCGCGGCTCGGCGTCGAAGTCCTCGCCGTTGACCCGGACGGAGAAGCTCATCGTCCGGCCTCCTCACCGGAGCGGTGCTCCTCGACGATCTCGCGGCGGACCTCCTCGGCCAGCCGGAAGGTCATGTGCCGCCGCCAGGCCGGGTGTCCGTGGATGTCGTCGAAGTACTCCTGCGGCTCGATCCCGCGGGCGATCGCCTCGTGCACCGCCGCCGCGTTGGGCGGCAGCGGGAAGCGCAGCCGGACCGGGCGTACGGTGGAGGCGGTGACGGTCAGCACCAGCTCGCCGTCGAGCGGGTCGCGGGTGCCGATGATCAGCGCGGCCGAGCGGCCGAGCCCGTAGAGGGAGGCCTGCCGGAATGCCGTGCGCCGCGCCAGGGCCCGGGCGGGCAGGCGGATCGAGCGGAGCAGTTCGCCGGGGCGCAGGTCCTTCACCCCGGCGCCGACGACGAAGTCCTCGACGCGCAGTTCGCGCACCGCGCCGTCCTGGGCGAGCAGCGTGCAGACGCCGTCCAGCGCGGCGGTCAGCGAGATCATCGGCCCGGCGGGCAGTCCGTTGCACAGGTTGCCGCCGACGGTGGCCATGTGCCAGATCTTCCAGGAGGCGAGGAAGGCCCGGCAGCACTGCTCGACGAGCGGGGCCGCCGGCCGGTCCAGGGCCTTGGCGAAGCGCGACAGTTGGGCGATCGTGCAGGTGGCCGCGATCTCCAGGTCGCCGTCGGGCGTCAGCCGCACCGGCTCCCAGCCCATCCGGCTGAGGTCGATCAGCCGGCGGATGTGCGGCTGCGGCTCGGAGAACAGGTACGTCCCGCCGCCGAGCCAGGCGTCCCCCTGGCGCCAGGGCCCGCGCCGCCGCGCGTCGCGCAGCTCCACCACCGTGTTCAGGTCCACGTTCCGTCACCGTCCTCGATTGATCGACACGGCGATTGAAGCAACGAGCGACCGGGCGGAACGAGTGGTCGCACGCACCAGGCGCGGGCGCCCGGACTGGGTGATCGACCAGCGCACGGACATGACCCCCGGCCGGCCGGGGGCGGCTCGACAGCGGGGCGGGGGCCCGGCGGCCGGGCTGCCCCGTGGCGGCGCGGTCAGCCGTCCGCACGCCGTACGGCCTCGATGAAGCCCCTGGTGGTGGGCCGCGACAGCGGGCGGCCGTACGTCTCGCCGAGGCCGTCCAGGGCGGTGAGGGCGGTGGTCCAGCCGTGCCGGTCGAGCCAGCCGTGGGTGTCGGGGCCGAGGCCGCCGCGCCACAGCCCGGTGATGTGGGCGAGCGACGGCTCGTGCGGCGTGGCGTTCACGTCCTGGCCCTTCTCCAGCAGCAGCCGGCTGCCGGGGGCGGCCAGGCCGGCGACCGCCGTGAACAGTCCGGCCGCCTCCTCGGGCGTGAAGTAGACCAGCAGGCCCTCCGCCAGCCAGGCCGAGCGGCGCGCCGGGTCGAACCCGGCCCCGACCAGCCGGGCGGGCCAGCCGTCGTCGAGCAGGTCGGCGGGCAGGGTGGTGCGCCCACTGCTCGGCACCGCGCCGAGCCCGTCGAGGACCCGCTCCTTGAAGGCCAGCACCGGGGCCAGGTCGAGCTCGAACACCCGGGTTCCGGCGGGCCAGTCCAGCCGGTACGCGCGGGTGTCGAGCCCGGCCGCGAGCAGCACCACCTGGTCGGCCCCGGCGGCGAGCAGGCGGTCGTCGTAGTAGCGGGTGCGCAGGATGCCGTGCGCGACCAGGGCCTTGGCGAGGTCGCTGCCCGGGCCGGTGGCGGACATCGGCGCGTCGGCCGCCGTGACGAACGCGGCGGCGTACGGGTCGACGAACAGCGGGTCGGGGCGGGAGCTCTCGTAGGCCCGGACCCGGGCGACGGACAGGGCGGTGCGGGACACCGGGCTCAGCGGTTCGGAGGTCGTCATGGCGGCAATGTACCGACCCGAACGCGCCGCCCGTCCGGCGGGACTTCCACAACTCCGTCACAAGGGAGCCGAGTTGCTCCCCGCCGCCGGCGGGCCCTGGCATCATCCCGGCTGGGCGCCCGGGGAGGTGCCCGGGGCGCGATCCTGGGGGCGGCGATGGAGACGTGGATGAGGGATCCGGGGGCGTCCGGCGGCTACCGGAGGCCCTCCGTAGCACTCCTGGTGCAAGGGCTGTTCCTCCTGTCAGGACTGGCCGTCACCGCGCTGGGGTTCCGGCTGTTCCTCGACGTCCACCACGAGATGTACGCCTACCGCACCGCGCCGGTCTGCGGCACGGCCGCCGCCGCGATCCCCTGAGCGGACCGGCCCCGTCGACAGAAGTTCCACAACTGCGTTACAAGAGGTTCGAATTGACTTCCCCCGCCGGGAACCTCCCTGGGATCATCCCTGCTGGGCATCGGGGAGGTGCCCGGGACGGGATCGAGGGGGTTCGATGAACGCACGGATCGAGGACGCGAGGCCGCCCGGCCGGCCCCGGCTCCACTGGGTGATCGCCCGGGGCCTGGCCCGGGTGCTGCTCCTGGCGGCGGGCCTGGCCACCGTCCTCCTCGCCTTCAGCTGGTTCGTGGGCGCGTACGGCTCGGTGTACGCCTACCGCGCCGCCCCGGACTGCGGCGCGGCGGCCGCCGCGCCGGGCGCACCCTGCGTACGCCACGAGACCGGCAGGGTGACGGCGCGGAGGGTCGACAGCGGCAGCGACTCCACCACCTACGATCTGACCGTGACGCGCGAGACCGCACCCGGCAGCACCTTCAGCGTCGGCGAGGCCTTCTACAAGGAGGCGACGTTCGGCACCAACGTGGACCTGAAGATCTGGAACGGCCGGCCGGTCGAGATCTCCTGGCACGGGCACCGCGCCTCGACCCCCGACATCCCCTGGCTGTCCGTCCTCAAGGTGGCCCTCCTGGTCAGCCTGGGGTCGACCCTGACCGCGTGCGGCTTGGCCCGGCTGGGCGACAACTCCCTGTCGACTCCGGTCTTCGCCGCCCTCTGGATCTTCTTCCCCGCCTACTTCGGGGGCCTGATCCTCTGCCTGGCCCAGTGGCCCCTCGTCATCACCCTGGTGATCCCCGCCCTCGTCTGGCTGCTGCTGACCGCCACCGCCGTGGCCGCGGCCCGCGACGTCTGAGGCACCGAGACCACCCCGACGGCCCGTGCGTCCGCGATGGGATGATGGACCGGACGAGTCCGCGGGTGAGAGGTGGCGCATGAGCAGCAGACTGCGGGTGCTGCGGAAGCAGAACCGGCTCAGTCTGGAGGCGCTCGCCGAGCAGGTCGGCGTGACCAAGAGCTACCTCTCCAAGGTCGAACGGGGTCTCAGCGACCCGTCCATCTCCACCGCGCTCAAACTGGCGCACGCCCTGGGCGTCGACGTCGGCCGGCTGTTCTCGGACGAGGTGGAGCCCGAGCTGGTGACCGTCGTACGCGCCGGCGAACGCACCCCGATCGCCGGCGGCACCGGCCCGGGCACCCCGCACTACGAGGGCATCGCGACCGGCCTCAGCGGCAAGCAGATGGTGCCGTTCGTGATGTACCCGCCGACCGACGCGACCGGCTCGGCGTACAAGTCCCACGCGGGCGAGGAGTTCCTGTTCGTCCACGCGGGCACCGCGGAGCTGGAGTTCCCCGAGCGGACCGTACGGCTCGGCCCCGGGGACAGCGTCTACTTCAACTCCGCGCTGCCGCACCGCTGTCGGAGCACCGGAGCGGAGCCGGCCGAGATCCTCGTGGTCATCCACGACGACCCGGCCGGCCCCTCGGACCGGGTCCCCACGCTGCCCTGAGCCGACCCGCGCCGGCTCGCCCCGCCCCGCCCCGACGCGCGGCGGCTCGCCCCGCTCCGGCGCGCGGCGGGTCCGGCGCGCGGCGGGTCCGCGGACTCACGCCGGCGGGGCCACGCCCAGCGCGCCCGCCTCCGCCAGCAGCGCGGCCAGCCGTTCCGCCCGCTCCTCGGCCAGTGGCAGCAGCGGCCGCCGCGGCCCGCCGACGTCCAGGCCGCCCAGCGCCAGGCCCGCCTTGACCGTGGTCGGCAGGCCGCCCCCGGTCAGGAACTGCAGCACCGGCAGCTGCCGGTAGAAGACCTGCCGGGCGGTGTCCAGCGCTCCGGCGCGCACCGCCCGGTACAGGGCCAGGGTGAGCTCCGGGATCAGACAGGGCGCCGCCGTGCACCAGCCGGCCGCACCGGCCGCGAAGGCCTCCAGCGCCAGCGGGTTGGAGCCGTTGTAGAACGGCAGGGCGCCGTCGGACAGTTGGGCGAGCCGGTGCATCCGCTGGATGTCGCCGCTGCTCTCCTTGACCATGGTGATGTTCTCCACCCGGTCGACCAGCCGGTGCAGGAGCTCCGGCGGGAGGTCCACCCCGGCGGTGGCCGGGTTGTTGTAGACCATCAGCGGGATGCCGATCGCGCCGGCGATCTCCTCGTAGTGCCGGGTGACCTCCCGTTCGTCCAGCCTCCAGTAGGACAGCGGCAGCACCATCACCACGTCGGCGCCGACCTGCTCGGCGTACCGGGCCCGGCGGACCGCGCTGCGGGTGGTGAGGTCGGCGATGCCGACCACGGTCGGCACCCGGCCCGCGACGGCGGCGACCGACGCCTCGGTGACGTCGAACCACTCCCGGTCGTCGAGGTAGGCGCTCTCGCCGGTGGACCCCAGCGGGGCGATCGCGTGGCAGCCGGAGGCGACCAGCCGCTCGATCAGCTCGGCGAGCCGGGTGAGGTCCGGGCTGCCGTCGGTGCGGGAGAACGGGGTCACCGGGTAGGCGATGATCCCGTCGAGGACGGTCGCGGCCATCTCAGGAGTCCTTCCGGGTGGGGGCGGCAGCGAGCAGGTGGTCCACGGCGTCGCCGTGCCCGGCGCGCAGCGCGCGGCGGGCGTAGTAGGCGAAGTTCGCCTGGCCGCGCTTGGGGGTGGAGATCCAGTCGTGCGCCTCCTGCGCCAGCAGCTCGGGGATCTCCTGGATCCTCCCCGCGGCGCTCGCCAGCAGCTGGAGCTTCGCGGCCCGTTCGAAGAGCAGGGCCAGGGTGCAGGCCTCCTCGACGGTCCCGGTGGCGACCAGCTGGCCGTGGTGGGCCAGCAACAGCGCGCGCTTGTCGCCGAGCGCGGCCGCGATGATCTCGCCCTCCTCGTTGCCGACCGGGATGCCGGGCCACTTCTCCAGGAACGCGCAGTCGTCGTACAGCGGGCAGGTGTCCATGTGCGACACGACCAGTGGGGTTTCGAGCATGGACAGCGCGGAGACGTGCAGCGGGTGGGTGTGGATGATGCAGTTGACGTCCGGTCGGGCGCGGTAGACCCAACTGTGGAACCGGTTGGCCGGGTTGGCCATCCCGTCACCCTCCAGGACGTCGAGGTCCTCGTCCACCAGCAGCAGGTTGGACTCGGTGATCTCGTCGAAGCCGAGTCCCAGGCGCTGCGTGTAGTAGGTGCCCGGGCGCTCGGCCCGGGCGGTGATCTGCCCGGCCAGGCCGGAGTCGTGCCCGGCGTCGAACAGGATGCGGCAGGTCAGCGCGAGCTTCTGGCGCACCGTCCAGCCGCTGTCGGGGATCGCGGCCTGCATCCGGCGGTGGGCGAGGTCCACCAGCTCGGACTTGTCCGCTTCGAACGTGTCGGCCATGCCGTGGTTCTCCTTCACTTCCCAGGGGTGTTCGGCTCTGCGGGGGGGGCGGGGCGGGACGGAGGCGCAGCGGAGCGGGCAGCGCACGGCAGCGGGCAGCGCCTGGTAGCGACCCGCGCCGGCCGGACCGCCGGGCGCGCCTCGGCGAGGACACGATGTTCACCATAGGACACAATGTGTCCTTCGTCGACCGTCGGTTCCGTGCTTCACCGGAAGTAACAACGGCTCGTACACGGCGGTGCTCCACCGGAAGTGACGACCGCTCAGCTCGAACACGGCGCGGGCATGGCCCGGCGCGGCTCGGCGGAGACGGACACCAGGGATCATCATGGGTCCCGGGAGAAGGTTCACCGGGAGGCAGCACATGACCGATGCCGTCGTCGTCGGCTCCGGGCCCAACGGCCTGGCCGGCGCCGTCACGCTCGCCGAGCACGGCCTCACGGTCACCGTGCTGGAGGCCGCCGAGGAGATCGGCGGCGGCGCCCGCAGCGGCGAGAGCACCCTGCCCGGCCTGCTGCACGACCACTGCTCGGCGGTGCACCCGTTCGGCGTGGCCTCCCCACTGCTGCGCTCCCCCGACCTCGCCCGGCACGGACTGGAGTGGGCCTGGCCCGAGGTCGACCTGGCGCACCCGCTCGACGGCGGGGAGGCGGCCGCGGCCGTGCGATCGGTCCGCGACACCGCCCGCGCCCTCGGCGCCGACGCCGACGCCTGGCTGCGGGTGTTCACCCGGCCCGGCGAACACTTCGACGCCCTGGCCGAGGACGTCCTGCGTCCCCTGCTGCGGCTCCCCCGGCACCCCCTGCTGCTCGCCGACTTCGGCCGACGGGCCGCCCTGCCCGCCACGCTGCTCGCCCGCACCTGGCGCACCGCCCGGGCCCGGGCCCTGTTCGCCGGCGCCGCCGCACACGCCTTCCGCCCGCTCGACCGGCCCCTGACCTCCGCCGTCGGCCTGCTCCTCCTCGCCGCCGCGCACCACCGCGGCTGGCCGGTCGCCCGGGGCGGCTCCGGCCGGATCACCGCCGCCCTCGCGGCGCGGCTCACCGAACTCGGCGGACGCATCGAGACCGGACACCCGGTCCGCGCACTGGCCGACCTGCCGCCCTGCCGGATCGTCCTGCTGGACGTCGCGCCCGGCGCGGCCGCCGACCTCTGCGGCGACCGGCTGCCCCCGCGGGTACGGCGTGCCTACCGGCGCTGGCGGTACGGGCCGGCGGCGTTCCGCATGGACTTCGCCGTCCAGGGCGGCGTCCCGTGGCGCCACCCGGACTGCCGCCGGGCCGGCACCGTGCACCTCGGGGGCACCCTGGAGCAAGTCGCCCACGCCGAACGGGAGACCGCCCGCGGCCGGCTGCCCGCACGCCCCTTCGTCCTGGTCGCCCAGCAGTACCTCGCCGACCCCGGCCGCTCCCGCGGCGACGTCCACCCCGTGTACGCCTACGCCCACGTGCCGCACGGCTACGACGGGGACGCCTCCTGGGCGGTCCTCGCCCAGATCGAACGCTTCGCGCCCGGCTTCCGCGAGCGCGTGCTGGCGACCACCACCCTGCCGACCCGCCACCTGCCCCGCCACAACCCCAACCTCGTCGGCGGCGACATCAGCACGGGCGCCAACACCGCCCGCCAGACCGTCCTGCGTCCGCGTGCCGCCCTCGACCCGTACGCCACCGGCATCCCCGGCGTCCACCTCTGCTCCGCCGCCACCCCACCCGGCGCGGGCGTCCACGGCCTCTGCGGGGTGCACGCGGCCCGCTCCGCCCTGCGACACGCGGGGATCCCGGTGACCGGCTGAGCGGTCGGCGTCGGGGCGTCCCATGCCGTCGGCGTCGGCGTCGGCGTCGGGCGGACGCAGCCGCGCGGGCGTGGCAGCGCCCAGCCCGACCGTGGGCGCCGCGAGCATGGGGACGGTGCCGCTGTCCGCCCGGTCGGCGGCAGCGGCAGGCTCCCGGCCCCGAGGAAAGGCGTCGTGCCCGATGAACCGACCGCCGACGACCGTGCGTCCGTCCCGGCCCGCCGCGCCGGAGGCCCGCGCCAGGCGACGGTGGCTCCTCGCCGCGGGCGTCGCCGCCGCGCTGTTCACCGCCCTCGCCGTGCTGCTGGCCACCCGCGCATGGGCGCCGTTCCCCTTCGAGCGGGCGGCCGCCGACTGGGCCGCCGACCACCGCCCGGCGGTCGCCCGGAGCTCGGCCGTCGCGCTCACCCGGCTCGGCAGCGCCGTGGTGCCCTACCTCCTCGCCCTGGCCGCCGGGGCCGTCAGCGTCCGCGCCACGCCCGCGCCGCGGCCCGTCCGCCGGGCCGCCCTCCAGCTGGCGGCGCCGGTGCTGTGGCTGATCGCGGGCCAGCTCCTACGGCTGGGCGTGATGCACGCCTGCGGACGGCCCCGGCCGCCCCAGGCGGAGTGGGCGACGGACGCGTCCGGGTTCTCCTTCCCGTCCGGCCACTCCTTCACCTCCGCCGTCAGCTCCGGCCTGCTCGCCCTGGCCGTCGCCCGGGCCCACCCGGCAGCGGCCCGGACCGCCGCCGGGTGGGCCGCCGTGTTCACCCTGGTGGTCGGCCTCAGCCGGATCTACCTCGGGGTGCACTGGCCCCTGGACGTCCTCGGCAGCTGGCTCCTCGCCGCCGGATGGCTCGCGATCGGCGCCGTGCTCCTGCACCCGCTCCAGCCCACCGCCCCACCGCCGGACACCGGCGGCGCAGCCTGACCCGCTCGGGCCGCGCTCGCCGCCCGCACCCCCGGCCCGCTCGCCGGACACCCGCCCGCCGGTGGCGCCCGCGGCGGCTCAGACCGGCGGCTGCGGCCGCGTCAGCCCGCGGTCGTACGCGAAGATCACCGCCTGCACGCGGTCCCGGGCGCCGATCTTCGCCAGGACCCGGCTGACGTGCGTCTTGACGGTCGACTCCGCGAGGACGAGACGTGCGGCGATCTCGCCGTTGGTCCAGCCGTGGGCGATGGCGACGAGGATCTCCCGTTCGCGCTCGGTCAGGGCCTCCAGCTGCGGGTCGGCGACGGGCGCCGCGCCGGGCGGGCGGACCGGCAGGTGGTGGGCGTAGGTGTCGAGCAGGCGGCGGGTGATGGCGGGTGCGACGACGGCGTCACCCTCGGCGACGGAGCGGATCCCGGAGAGCAGGTCCTCGGGGCGGGCGTCCTTGAGCAGGAAGCCGCTGGCTCCGGCGCGCAGGGCGGCGTGGGCGTACTCGTCGAGGTCGAAGGTGGTCAGCACGAGGATGCGGGAGCGGCCGCCGGTGGCGACGATCCGGCGGGTGGCGTCGATGCCGTCCATGCCGGGCATCCGGATGTCCATCAGCACGACGTCGGGCCGCAGGTCGGCGGTCAGCCGGACGGCCTCGGCGCCGTGGGCGGCCTCGCCGACCACCTCGGTGTCGGGTTGGCTCTCCAGCAGCATGCGGAAGCCGTAGCGCTGGAGTGGCTGGTCGTCCACGATGAGGACGGTGGTCACGTCGGGCCGCCTGTCGGGTCGGGGGTGAGGTCGAGTACGGCCTCCACGGTCCATCCTGCACCGGGGCCCGGTCCGGCCGTGACGCTGCCGCCGTACAGCGCCGCGCGCTCGCGGATGCCGGCGAGGCCTTGGCCCTCGCCGCCGGGGTGGGCGGGGGTGCGCACGCCGGGGGGCGGGCCGCTGTCCTGGACGCGGACCCGCAGGCCGTCGGTGCCGGCGCTCAGGGTGACGTGGGCCCGGGTGTCGGGGCCGGCGTGCTTGAGGGCGTTGGTGAGCGACTCCTGGACGATGCGGTAGGCCATCAGCTGCATGCCCCGGTCGAGGTGGCCGAGGTCTCCGGCCGCCGTGTAGACCACCTGGGGTCCGGCGGCGCGGATGCGGGCGCACAGCCCGTCGAGGTCGGCGATGCCGGGCTGCGGGGTGAACTCGGCGGTCTCCTCGCCCTGCTCCCGCAGGACGCCGAGCATCCGGCGCAGTTCGCCGAGGGCCTGGCGGCTGGTGTCGCCGATCAGCTGCAGGGCCTCCCGGCCGCGTTCGGGGGCGGCCTGGGCCGCGTAGGCGCCGCCGTCGGCGAGGGTGACGATGACGGACAGGTTGTGGCCGATGATGTCGTGCATCTCGCGGGCCACCCGGGCGCGCTCGGTGGCGGCGGCGAGTCGGCTGCGCTGGTCGCGTTCGATCTCCAGGCGGGCCGCGCGTTCGCGCAGTCCGGCGAGCTGGGCGCGCCGGATGCGGACCGCGATGCCGAGGGCGACGGCCGCCGTCGCGGCGCTGAACAGGAAGAACAGGGCGTCGCCGACGGGCAGCCCGCCGCCGGAGACGGCCACCGCGACCAGGGCGATGGCGCCGACCATGGCGCCGCAGGACCAGGCCAGGTGCCGCAGCCGGCCGTGCAGGGCCAGGCTGTAGAGGGCGACCAGCAGGGCGGCGTCGGCGCGCAGGCCGACGCCCAGCGACCACTGCAGGACGAACACCGCCATGATCGCGACGAAGGCCGCGGTGGGCCGGCGGCGGCGCCACAGCAGCGGGACGACCAGGCCCGCCTGCAGCGCGAGCATGGCGGCCAGCGGCGGCCGGGCGAGGACGATCCGGTGCTCGCGCGGGCCGCCGTCGCCGCGCCAGGGGAACAGGTCGGGCAGGCAGAAGACCACGAAGACGGCGACGACCACGGCGGTGTCGAGCACCCACGGGTGGTTGCGGTCGGCCTGGCGCACCCGTTGGCCGATCCGGGCCAGGCGCGCGAACACCGGGCCGGAGAGGATCTCGGCTCCGGCGGACGGGTCCGTGGAGGTGACGTGGTCGCTCACCGGGGGCACCTCCGTGGTTCTGCAAGCGCTCGGCGATCGCGGGGACGATCGCGGAAGGGATCCGGGCCGGGATCGCGGACGGAATCGTGAAGGGCGGCGCCGGTCCGAGCCGACGCCGCCCTCCGAGTCTCTCAGGCCCGCGGGTGCCGCGGGCCCGACGGGTGTGTCAGGCGTCGGTGCGCACCAGGCGTACGGCGGCTCCCGCCAGGGCGAGGACCGTCCAGCCCAGGAAGACGACCAGCCCGGCCGTCGGCGAGAGCGTGGTGGCGTCGTGCTGGAGGGCGAACATCGCCTGGCCCGCGTGGCTGGGCAGGTAGGGGCTGATGTGGTCCTGCCAGGAGCTGGGCAGCAGCGCCGTGAGGCCGGGGATCAGCATCAGGGAGGCCACCAGGACGGCGATGCCGCCGGCCACCGAGCGCAGCAGGGCGCCGAGCGCGACGCCGATCACGCCGACCAGCGCGAGGTAGAGCCCGGCCCCGAACAGGCCGCGCACGACCCCGGCGTCGGAGATGGTCATCGCGGCGCGGGTGCTCGCGAGGATCCGGCTGTCGACGAGGAAGGCGGTGAACGCGCCCGCGGTGCCGAGCAGCAGCGCGATCACCCCGTACACGGTGGCCTTGGACCACAGCACAGGCAGGCGGCGCGGCACGGCGGCGAGCGTGGAGCGGATCATGCCGGTCGAGTACTCGCCGGCGGCGACCAGCACGCCGAGGACGCCGAGTGCCAGCTGGGAGAAGTTGGTGCCGAACAGCGACAGGCTGAGCGTGCTCGCGGCGGCGAAGTCCCGGTCCATCGGGCGGCCGTCGCTGATCCGCGACTTGAACTGGGACGCGGCGATCAGGCCGAAGGCGACCAGGAACAGCAGGGCGAGGCCGAGGGTGATCCAGGTGGAGCGCAGCGACCACAGCTTGGCCCACTCGGAGCGCAGCACGCGCAGCGCCGTGACCTTGTACGCGGGGCGGGCGGCGGGCAGGTCCGTGGGAGCGGACGGCGTCGGGCTGGGTGCGACGGTGCTCATGCCACACTCCTGGTGGTCTCGGTGCCGGTGGTGCCGGCGGCAGTGGTGGTGGTGCCGTGGTACTCGACGGCGTCGCGGGTCAGCTCCATGAACGCCTCCTCCAGGGAGACCGTCCGGGGGGTGAGCTCGAACAGGGCGATGCCCTGCTCGGCGGCGGCGAGGCCGATCTCGCGGGCCGTGCGGCCGCTGACGAGGAGCTCCTCCGAACCGGCCCGGCCGGTGATCTCCACTCCCGGTCCGGCGAGCGCGGTGCGCAGCCCGGCCGGGTCGGCGCTGGCGACCTTGACCACGTCGCCGCCGGCCTCGCGGACCAGGTCCTGCACGGTGGTGTCGGCCAGCAGCCGGCCGCGGCCGACGACGATCAGGTGGTCGGCGACGAGGGCCATCTCGCTCATCAGGTGCGAGGACACGAAGACGGTGCGCCCCTCGGCGGCGAGCCCGGTGAGGAGGTTGCGGATCCACAGGACGCCCTCGGGGTCGAGGCCGTTGACGGGCTCGTCCAGCATCACGGTGGCCGGGTCGCCGAGCAGGGCCGAGGCGATGCCGAGCCGCTGGCCCATGCCGAGCGAGAACGCCCCGGCGCGCTTGCGGGCCACCGACTGCAGCCCGGTCATCTCGATGACCTCCTCGACCCTACGGCGTGGGATGCCGTGGGTGTGGGCCTGGGCCATCAGGTGGTTGAAGGCGGAGCGTCCGGGGTGGATCGACTTGGCCTCCAGCAGCGCGCCGACCTCCTGCAGCGGCGCCGCGTGCTCGGCGTAGCGGCGCCCGTTGACGCGGACCGTCCCGCCGGTGGGGGCGTCGAGTCCGACGATCATCCGCATGGTGGTGGACTTGCCCGCCCCGTTGGGCCCGAGGAAGCCCGTCACCGTACCGGGCCGGACCGTGAAGTCCAGCCGGTCGACGGCCGTCTTCTCGCCGTACCGCTTGGTCAGCTGGTGCGCCTCGATCATCGGTCATCCCTGTGCTCCGGGGCCGGGCCGTCCCGGCCGCCCTGGTCTTCCACGCTAGGGGCGGGAACGGCCCGGACCGTGGTACCGGGGACCGATCATCGGCGCGCCCGTAGTACCGCGGTACCACGGGCTTCGCGGTGTTCCGGGGCGCCGCTGCCGCGTGGCCGGCGGCCTCCGGTTCAGTGGGTGTCGCTGCGCCGTTCGAGGCGGGAGCCGGCGCCCCGTTGGTGGAGGGTTTCGCTGCGCCGTTCGAGGCGGGTACCGGTGCGCAGGGTGATCGACATCAGGTCGCTGGGGGCGTCGAGCTCCAGGCGGTGCCAGCGGCCCCGCGGGACGATGACCGCGCGGCCGGCCGTCAGCCGTACCGTCTCCTCGGCGTCCCCGGGCGCGGCGGGGCGGAAGTGTACGCGGACTCCGCCGGTCAGGCAGCAGACCGCTTCCTCGGCCGCGGGGTGCATCTCCCAGTGGTCGGCGTGGACGTCGGCGTCGGTCTCCACGTGGAAGGTGGCGACCTGCCAGGCGCCGGGGTCACCGCCGGTCATCCGGCGTCCGGTGGCCAGGACGTTCCCGTCGGGGTGGATGTGCAGGGCCGAGGCGAAGAGGTCGACCGCGGTGGTCGGGGTCGTCGTCATGCGGGGGTTCCTTCCGGTTGCTTCTCCGCCGGGGTGGCGGGTCGGGGGCAGGGGGTGTCCGGCCGGCGGCGGGGCAGCACGACGGTCGCCACGACCGCCGCGAGGACGAAGAGGGCGGCGCAGACGGCCAGCCCCAGGGCGTAGCCGTCGTTGAGCGCGCCGGGGTCGGTGGAGGTTCCGGTGCGGTGGGCGGCGACGGTGGCGAGGGCGGCCAGCCCGACGCAGCCGCCGAGTTGGCGCGAGCTGTTGAGCAGCCCGGAGGCCCGGCCGGCTTCGTGCGCGGCGATGCCGGTGGTCGCGGCGGCGGCGACCGGCGCGAGCACCAGCCCGGTGCCGATGCTGGTCACGAGGGACGGGCCGAGGACGTCGGTGAGGAATCCGCCGTCAGGGCTGATGCCGGCGAACCAGGCCAGGCCCGCGGCGGCCAGGAGGGCGCCGGGTACGAGCGCGGCGCGCGGGCCGCGGGCCGCCGTGACCCGGGTGGCGACGACGGTGCCCGCGACCAGCCCCGCCGAGAAGGGCAGGAACGCGGCACCGGTGGCCGCGGCGCCCAGGCCCAGCACCTGCTGCAGGTAGAGGGAGACGAAGTAGAAGGCGGTGAACTGCCCTGCGGCGGCCAGGAACACCAGCAGGTTGGCCCCGGCTACCCAGCGGCTGCGCAGCAGGCCGAGGCGCAACAGCGGTGCGGGCGCCCGGGTTTCGGTGACGACGAAGGCGGCCAGCAGTACGGCCGCGGCGGCGAGCGTGGCCAGGGTGGCCGGGGCGGTCCACCCCCGGGCCTCGGTCCGGACGACGCCGAACACCAGCAGCCCCACTCCCCCGGTCGCGAGGACGGCGCCGGGCACGTCCGGCCGCTCCCGTCGGGCGGGCCGTTCCTCGACGGACCGTACGCCGGAGGACCGCACGTCGGCGGGCCCGGCCGCGGGGAGCAGCGCGAGGGCCACCGCCACGACGGGCAGGTTGACCAGCATGACCCAGCGCCAGCTCGCGTACTCGGTGAGCAGTCCGCCCGCGAGGACGCCGAGGGCGCCGCCCGCCGCGTTGGCCGCGCTCCACACGCCGAGCGCGCGGACCCGGCGGGGCCCTCGGTGAACGTGGTGGTGAGCATCGCGAGCGCGGCCGGGGCGGCGGCCGCGGCGCCGGTGCCCTGGCCCGCGCGGGCGGCGACCAGCTGCCAGGGCTCCTGGGCCAGCCCGCCCGCGAGGGAGCAGAGTCCGAAGACGGCCAGGCCGGTGACGAGCAGGCGCCGCCGGCCGTAGAGGTCGCAGGCGCGGCCGCCGAGCAGCAGCAGGCCGCCGAAGGTGAGTGCGTAGACGTGCACGACCCAGGAGAGGTCGAGTGGTGCGAATCCCAGGGCGGTGCGGATCGCGGGCAGGGCGACGTTGACCACCGACATGTCCAGCGCGAAGACGAACTGCGCGACGGTCACCGCCGCCAGCACCAGGCCGGGGCGTAACGAGTTTTTGTACATGTAAGGAAACTACCCCGGACGATCTCCGCTGTCGAGCGCCGGGGGATGATGGGGGCATGACGCAGCAGCCCGCCGCACCGCGCAAGGCCACCGGCCGCCCGCCCCGCATCTCCCGCGAGGAGGTCGTCGGCGCGGCCCGCCGGATCGTGACTGAGGAGGGCGTCGGGAAGCTGACGATGCGTCGCCTGGCCGCCGAGGTCGGCAGCACGCCGATGGCCCTCTACCACCACGTCCGCGACAAGGAGGAGTTGCTCGTCCTGCTGCTGGACGACCACGCCGCCCGCACCCTGAAGCCCACCGGACTGCCGGCCGAGCCGCGCGAGCGGGTCGTCACCGCGGCGGCCGCCATCCACCGGGCGCTCTCCGCCTGCCCCTGGATCGTGGAGGTGCTGACGGCCGACGACCTGATGTCCGCCCACGCCCTCTGGTTCGTCGAGCAGATCGTCGACGGCCTGGTCGACTGCGGGCTCCCGCCCGAACGGGCCGTGCAGGGCTACCGGGCGATCTGGTACTACACCGCCGGCGAGATCGTGGTCCGGGCGACGGCGGCCCGCCGCCGCGCCGCGGACGACCGCCCGACCTACCGCGAACAGGTCTTCGCCGGACTCGACCCGGTCGCGCTGCCCCGGCTCGCGGAGGTCGGCCAGCACTGGGAGCGGCTGACCGCCGAGGACACCTACGAGGACGGACTGCGCTCCCTGGTGGCCGGACTGCTCACCGGCCGCTGAGCCGGCGGCCTCAGCCCTGGCCCTGCTCGCCGAGGATCCGCTCCGCCGCGCGGAGCCGGTCCTCGATCCGCTGCCGGTACTCCGCCAGCGCCGGGCCGTGACTCTCGATGTACCGGGTGTCGTAGGCGGACTGCACGGCCAGTGAGATGCCGACCAGGTTGGTCGACAGCTTGCACGCCACGTCGTCGGAGGCCTGCCGGAGCTCCCGCGCCGAGTGCCGGACGGACACCGCGCCGTTCACCTCGGCCGTCCCCGGCAGCAGGGAGGTGTCGGCCAGGACGTCCTGCGGCGTCGGGTAGCGGTAGCCCTTGGTCGCCATGCAGGCGCTCCACGCGGCGAAGGCGGCACGGACGCGCGGATCGTCGGTGGGGACCCCGGGGCCGTGGTCCGGCAGTGCCTGCGGGTCGGGCAACGGGAGGGCGCCACCCGCGCCGCGGGTGCTCTCGCCCTTGCAGCCGCCGGCCGGAACGGCCTTGCCGGCGTACGCGGGCACCGCCTTCCCGGTCGGGTCCACCCCGTGTTCCACCGTCATGGTCTCCGGCGAGGGCGGTTCCGCCGCGGGTGCGGGCGCGGCCGACGCGGACCGGGCGGGGACCCGGTCGTACCCGCTCACGGCGGCCCGCTCCGGGTCGAAGAAGCCGTACAGCGGGGCGTGCGTGCGGTCGTACCGCAGGGCCTGCTCGTCGAACCCGATGAGGTCGGAGGCCACCGGCGGCAGTCCGAACTCCCGCATGCACCGCGCGTTCAGGGCGTTCGCGGCGGCCTGCAGGGTGGTGACCTGCTGCGGGGTCACCAGGTAGGTGTCGATGGGCCGGACGATCTGCTCCACCGTCGTGATGGTCGCGACGGGGCCGATGGCGGTCACCGTCGCCGCGGCGCCGCCGCCGGAGGCCGGCCCGCAACCCGCGACGGCCGCTGCCGACACCGCGACCGACACCGCCAGGGCGAGCAGCCCGGCCGCGCGTCGGGTCGTACCGCGCAATGCGTTCATGACGAACCGTCCCTGGGAGCGGCGGCGGGCGCCGGGACCGTGCCCGGCGCCCGCCGCGGTGGAGACTAGGACCAGATGTTGACCGAGTACGTGGTCGAGTTCATGTCGATGTAGGGCGTGATGCTCCACGGGTTGAAGCGCGCGCCGGTGTCACGGCCGCCGCTGGTGTAGTAGTTGGTGTAACCGGTGTTCACACCCGAGCCCACGGCGGAGGTGCCGGTCATCCAGACGCTGAGCGTCTGGGAGCCGCTGCCGGTGAAACCGAAGCAGCGCACCGCGTGGTAGTTGTTCGGGCCACCGGAGTAGACGGTCACCCCGCGGCCCTGGGCCGCACCGCAGTCGATCGGCTTGACCTCGGCGCTGGCCGGCGCGGCGAGCGCGACGGTCCCGGCGAGGATGCCGCCGGCGACGGCGCTGACGACGAGCTTCCGGCTGATCTTCACGCGCGTTCTCCCTTGATCCGCTGTCCTGGAAAGTCCTGGAAGGTCGTTCACGGCAGGCCCGGCCTGCTGGAAGTGCGGTGGTACGGAGTCGGAACCGCGGTGCGTCTCCCACCGGCGGTCTCCGGCCCGCCATCAGGGAATCGCATCGCCGGAGCCCTGGCGAGCGGGCTCCAGCGATCGTCGGGGCCGGCTCCACAGGCCGTCCGGCCGGGCACTCGGGATCCGCGAGAGGTTCCGTCCCGACCAGCGGTGGTCCGCTCCCGTCGAGGGCGCGCCCGGGCGGTCAGTCCCGTGCGGAAGCCGCCTCCGCGGCCAGCCCGACGATCGTCGCGGTCAGGACGCGGGCCAGCCGGGGTTCGACCTCGATGACGGCGTGGGCGAGGCGCGGGTCGCTGCGGTAGAGGGCCGCGACCTCCGCGCCCGGGTTCGCGATCTGCCACATCGCCCCGGCGAGCGAGACGGCGGTGGCGACCAGGTCGACCACGTCCTGGTCGCTCAGCCCGGGCACCTGCGCCCGGACGGCTGCGGCGATCGGCTCGCGGGCCGCGCGGGTGGCGAGCTTGAAGTCGCGCACCGCGTCGAGCGAGACGTGGCGTTCGAGGTTGAGCGGGGCGTGCGCGAGCAGGTCGCAGAACAGCCCGCGAGCCGCGAGGGTGCCGGCGAACGCCCGGGCCACGGCCGCCGGGCCCGGGTCCTCGGCCTCCCGCAGCAGGGCGGACAGCGCGTCCGACCACTCCTGCCAGCCCTCCGCGGTCAGCCGCAGGAAGATCTCCTCGCGCGTCTCGAAGTACCGCAGCAGCGCCGACTTGTGCATCCCCACCGCGGCGGCGATGTCGGTCAGGGAGACGTCCCTGATGCCGCGCTCGCGGCCGAGCGCCCGGGCCGCCTCCAGGATCGAGGCCTCGCGCTGCCGCTTGGCCTCGGGCGAGCGCGCCCGCCGGAACTCCGATGCTGCTGCTTCCACCCGGCCATCGTAGAGCAACACCGTTGCCGTATTACCGCAACAGCGTTGCGCTATTACCGCAACGGTGTTTTACTAATGGCATGGAACAGATCGTGGAACAGATCGTGGAACAGACGTGGTTCATCACCGGCAGCTCCCGCGGCTTCGGCCGCACCCTCGTCCGCGCCGCCCTCGAAGCCGGCCACAGGGTGGCCGCGACCGCCCGCCGCCCCGATCAACTCAGCGACCTCGTCGAGGAGTTCGGTGACCGGGTCCTCCCGGTCGCGCTCGACGTCACCGACCCGGAGGCCGCCCGCGCGGCCCTCGCCGAGGCGCACGCGCACTTCGGCCGGATCGACGTGCTGGTGAACAACGCCGGCTACGCCAACGTCTCGCCGATCGAGACCACCGAGGACGCCGACTTCCGCGCCCAGTTCGAGACGAACTTCTGGGGCGTCTACAACGTCACCAAGGCGGCCCTCCCGCTGCTGCGCGAACAGAAGGGCGGTCTGGTCATCCAGTTCTCGTCCATGGGAGGGAGGGTCGGCGGCTCGCCCGGCATCGCCTCCTACCAGGCGGCGAAGTTCGCCATCGACGGTTTCAGCCGCGTCCTGCGGGCCGAGACCGCGCCGTTCGGCGTGAAGGTGCTGGTCGTCGAACCCAGCGGCTTCCGCACCGACTGGGCCGGCTCCTCGATGCTCGTCCACGACATCCCGCAGGCCTACGACGAGACGGTCGGTGCCGTCCACCGGCGGCTGCGACAGGGCGGCGACGGAGCGAGCACGGCCGGCGACCCCGTCCGCGCCGCCGAGATCCTGGTCCGGATGGCCAAGCGGCGCGACATCCCCCACCACCTGCCCCTCGGTGTCAACGCGGCCGAGGGCTCCATCGCCATGGACCGCCGACTGCTCGCGGACGACACCAGGTGGCGCGAGGTCTCGCGCTCGGCGGACTTCGCCGAGGCCTACCCGGTGACCTTCCCGCCGGACCAGGCGGACTGACCGACTGACCGACTGACCGACGGGCTGACTGAGCGCCGGGCCGACGGGCCGATTCACCGCCGGACCGGGGCACCGGCGGCCGGCCGCGACAGCTCCCGCCGCGGTCGGCCCGTCGTGCCCTCAGGAGCGCGTCGCGGCCCCCGCCGTCAGCTCCGCCACCAGCCGGGCGGCGAGCGGCACGGGGACACCCTGCCGGTCCGCGGCGCGCAGCAGCGCACCGCCGATCGCGTCCAGCTCCAGCGCGCGGCCCGCCTCCGCGTCCCGCTGCATCGAGGACTTCGCCTCCGCCGGGAAGGCGTCGTACAGCGCCAGGGTGCGGTCCGGGTCGACGTCGGCGCCGCAGGACCGGCCGACGGCGGCGGCCTCGGCGACCAGGGCCGTCAGCTCGGCCCGGTGCTCGGTCCGGACCGGTCCGATCGGCAGCCCGTGGCGGGTGGTGAGCAGCGCGAACGGCGCCAGGAAGGCGAGCTTTCCCCAGAGCACGGTCGGCTCGTCCTCGATCACCCGGGTGCGAACGCCGGCAACCCGGAGCATCCCGGCGACGTCCGCGAGCCGCTCGGGCGGGCCGGCCAGGTCGATCTCGGTGAACGGACTGCCGTGCTCGACGGCGCCGGGGGCGACCCTGGTCGACTCGACCCGCACCACGCCGGGGACGACCCGTTCCTCGCCGAACCGCCGGCGCAGCTCGGCCGCGTGCTCGACCCCGTTGAGCAGCGGCACGACCACGCCGTCGGCGACCGCCTCGGGGGCGATCCGCTCCGCCGCCGGGGTCAGGGCGGTCTGCTTGACCGTCACCAGGCAGAGGTCGACGGGTTCGTGCAGTTCGGTGCGCGCCTCGACCCGTGCGGTGAACTCCCCGAACTGGGGGCTGCGGACGTGGATGCCGTCCCGGCGCAGGACGCGTGCGGTCGGCTCACCCGCCAGGCAGATCACGCGGTGGCCGGCGCGGGACAGCACGGCGGCCAGCAGGCCGCCGACTCCCCCGGGGCCGAGCACCGCCACCGTCCGGCGGGGGACGGCGTCGGTCTGCTCGGAGGGGGTGGTGCGGTTCTTCTCGGACGGAACGGACACGGTGGTTTCCTCTCGGCACGTCGTGGGTCGGCACCGCGCGCCCCCGCCGTGCGTCCGGATCGCGTCCGGGGTCGCGCCCGGATCGCCGCGGGGTCGAGCCGGTTGCCGCCAGGCCCTGCAGTGATGATCGAATCCGCCCGGCCCCCGGTCAATCCTCGGGATTCATGGGAACACCCCAAGCGTTCCCTTGGGTTGTCACCGGTGGCACCGATAATGCGGGCGGCTGCCTGCCGCCGTACCGCAGACTCGAACCGAGCACTTTCAGACCCGAGGATGGTTTTCATGATTGACCGGCCGTTGACGCTGATGGCGGTGCACGCCCACCCCGACGACGAGGCCAGCGGGACGGGAGGTGTCCTCGCGCGGTACGCGGCGGAGGGCGTCCGCACCGTTCTCGTCACCTGTACCGACGGCGGTTGCGGTGACGGGCCCGGGGGTGTCAAGCCGGGCGACCCGGGGCACGACCCGGCGGCCGTCGCCGCGATGCGCCGCGAGGAACTGGAGGCGAGCTGCGAGGTCCTGAAGGTCAGCCACCTGGAGCTGCTGGACTTCGCCGACTCCGGGATGATGGGCTGGCCGACCAATGACGCGCCCGGCTCCTTCTGGCAGACCCCGGTCGAGGAGGGCGCCGCCCGGCTCGCCGAACTGATGCGCCGGTACCAGCCCGACGTGGTCGTCACCTACGACGAGAACGGGTTCTACGGGCACCCGGACCACATCCAGGCGCACCGCATCACGATGGCGGCGCTGGAACTCACCGACATGACGCCCAAGGTCTACTGGACGACCGCACCGCACTCGATGGTGCGGCGGTTCGGGGAGGTCATGCGCGAGTTCGGCGCGGACTTCGAGGAGCCGGAGCAGTCCGAGGCCGGCGAGATGCCGGAGATCGGCCTCCCCGACGAGGAGATCACCACCTGGGTGGACACCACCGAGTTCGCCGACCAGAAGTTCGACGCCCTGGCCGCGCACGCCAGCCAGGGCGAGAACATCTTCTTCCTGCGGATGGGCAAGGAGCGCTTCAACGACCTGTGGGGCGTGGAGACCTTCGTCCGGGTCCGTGACACCACGGGCGCGGACGTGCCCGAGAACGACCTGTTCGCCGGACTGCGCTGACCGCTGCCGCAGCCCCGCCGCTCCGGTGCGGCGCGCCGCCCGGCTCGCCCGGCCCTCGGGGCGGCCGAGCCGGGCGGCGCTCCCGTTTCCGCCTCCGCTCCCGATTCCTCCTGCTTCCGCCTCCGCCTCCGCTCCCGATTCCTCCTGCTTCCGCCTCCGCCCGCTCGGGTGTTCGTCTTCACCTTCGCGCCGAGGGCAGCCGCCGTCGGCATTGCTTGCTACCGTGAATGTCAGGAAATATCGGGGGAGAACGCCATGACGGACTTTCACGTCAAACCGGCCGACATGCTGCTGTCGTCCGCCGGGTTCACCGATCTGCAGAACTCCGCGGCCCAGATCTACCGGAGCCTGGTGTTCGCGATGGACGCCACGGCGGGCATGGCGGGCGACGACGAGGCCGGCCGCTCGTTCGCCGCCGCCTACGACCCGGCCGCGCAGAAGCTCGTCGACGCGATGGCCCAGGTGGTCGGCCAGCTCGGCCAGACCTCCAACGGCCTGTACACGATGGCGATCAACTACCTCAAGACCGACGCCGACATCGCGGCCTCGATGATGGCCCCGCAGAAGCTCCCCGCGTCGAGCGCCCCGGAGTGCGACGAGGAGGTCGCCAAGGCCAAGCTCCGCTCCGCGGCCGGGCACAACGACAGCGGCGCCGTCCACGACCTCCTCAAGAAGTTCTGGCCGCAGGGCGATCCGGGGAGGCTCCGGCAGGCCGCGAGCGACTGGAAGGGCTTCGCGGAACTCGTGTCCAGGCTCGGCGCCGAGGGCGACAAGCGGGTCCTGCGCGTCACCGCCTCCAGCACCTCCGGAGCCGTCACCTCCTTCGCGCAGAACTGGGCGAAGGTGCACGACGGCTGCGCCACCGAGGGCCCGCTGCTGAACAGCCTCACCAACGCCGCGTTCAAGCTCGGCCAGGCCTGCGAGGCGTACGCCAAGCAGGTCGAGGACCTGCGCGACACGCTGGAGGACCTCGCGATCACCGCCGGCATCGTCGCCGGGGCGGGCATCCTGCTCACCGTCGTCACCCTGGGCGGGTCCGACGTGGCGGCCGCCGGCGGCGAGGCCGCGATCGCCGCCGAGGCCGGCGCCGCCGCGGTGGCCATGACCGCGGCGGTCGAGGGCAGCGCGGAAGTCGCGGTCCTGGCCGAGGCGGCGGCCGTGGTCGACGCGGCGGCGGCGAGCCTGATCCCCGTCGGCGCCGGGCTGACCGCCGTGGCGACCACCGCCGTCGTCCTGGCCGGGGCGACCGACGCCGCAGCGGCACCCGCGCCCAAACCGCCGCCGTTCACCGTCACCCCCGGGATGCCGCCGCTGCCCCGCGATCCGAACAGCCCCTTCCCGGCGCTGTCGCCGCAGGACCAGGCCGCCGTCCGGGCCTGGATGACGCAGATGGAGCAGGACGGCCGGACCTTCCCGGCACTGGGCCCCTCCGCCAAGGGCGACCCCAAGATCGACGCGCGCCGGGCCTACCAGGTGCGGGTCGCCGGATCGACCGAGTACCGGCTGTACACCTCGGTGACCGACCCGGAGACCGGCCGCGAGCTGGGCATGGACGCCGACGGCGTCCGCCCCGAGGACGGCGCCGCGATCGACGCCAAGTACATCGGCCAGCAGAAGAGCTGCAAGTCCCCGTTCCGGCTGAACAACGCCGACGGCGTCTTCGAGTTCGCGTACGAGAACACGATGGACGGCGAGGCGAAGAAGCTGGACAAGTACGCCTCGGCGCTGAACGACCCCCGCAACAAGGTCAACCACCTGGAGCTCATCACCAACGACGCCAAGGCCAGCTCCTACTTCCAGGCCCTGATGACCGCCAAGGGCGTCACCGGGAACGTCCGCGTCGTACCGTGACAGTCGACACGAGACCGGTCCGTCCGTACCACCGAGAGAAGCGAGAACACCCCGTGGGAGCCACCTTCTACGTCAGCGCCGACCAGGAACAGGTTGGGCCGTGGACCTTCACCGGCGAGCAGCTGAAGGAGTGCGTCCGCCGCCACTGGCCGGACGCCACGGTGAGCGGCGCCTTCGAGAACTTCCTGGAGATCCACGCCGAGGTCGAGCCCGGCCGCTGGGCGGAGCTGGCGTACAACCTGCGGCACGGCGCCTTCTCCTTCGAGGACCGGGAGCCGCACTCCGCGCCGCTCACCGTCATCTACACGGCACTGCACGAACTCGCTCCCGCGGTCCCGGTGGTGTGGTGGATCGACTACGACGCGGAGCTGGCGCCCCTCGACCTGGCCGGCGGCCGGGAGGCGTTCATCGACAGCTTCCCCGCGTAGGCGCGGCGCCCGACCGCGCGACCGTGGCCTGGCTGCCTGCCGGTCAGGAGAGTTCGCGCTTGAGGATCTTGCCGGTGGCGGTCATCGGCAGGCTGTCGACGATCTCCACGATGCGCGGGTACTTGTGGCCGGCCATCTGTTCCCGGCCCCAGGCGACCAGTTCGTCCGGGGTGGCCGCGGCACCGGGCCCGAGGATGACGAAGGCCTTGACCTCCTCGCCGTGGCTCTCGTGCGGCACACCGACGACCGCGGCCAGGCTGATAGCGGGGTGCGTCATCAGCACCTCCTCGACCTCGCGGGGGTACACGTTGAAGCCACCCCGGATGATCATGTCCTTGGCCCGGTCGACGATGTGGTAGAAGCCGTCCTCGTCCCTGCGGGCCAGGTCGCCGGTGCGGAACCAACCGTCCCTGATCGCCTCGGCGGTGGCCTCGGGCCGGTTGAAGTAGCCCTTCATCACGCCGTGGCCCTTGACCACGATCTCGCCGACGGCACCGGCCTGGGTGACCTCCGCCCAGTCCGCGTCGATCAGTTTGATATCGACGCCCCAGATCGGCACGCCGATGGAGCCGGGGCGCGGCCCGCGCGCGGGGTCGGAGAAGGTCACCACCGGTGAGGTCTCGGAGAGGCCGTAGCCCTCCAGGATCCGGACGTGGAGCCGCTCCTCGATCCGGCCGAGGAGTTCCACCGGCAGCGCGGCACCGCCGGAGACACCGATCCGCAGGTTGCGGGCGATCCGGTCCACGTCGACGGTGTCGGTGAGGGCTCCCAGCAGGGCCCACCACATGGTCGGGACGCCGGCGAAGAAGGTGATCTCCTCGGTGTCCATCAGCCGCACGACCTCCTCCGCGTCGAAGCGCGGCACGAGGTGGAGGGTCGCGGCCGTCGAGAAGCCGGTGTGCATCTGGACGGTGGAGCCGAAGGTGTGGAAGAGCGGCAAGCACAGGACGTGGCTGTCCGTGGCGGGCGTGCTCCGGAACGTCCGGTTGCAGGCCAGGACGTTCATCACCGTGTTGACGTGGGAGAGTTCGGCGCCCTTGGGCTGCCCCGTGGTGCCCGAGGTGTAGAGGATGACGGCGGTGTCGGTCGCCTCCGTGGCCACCGGGTCGAAGACCGGGGAGGTGCCCGCGAGGGCCGCGCCCAGCGTCTGCGCCCCCTCGATCGGCGACGGCGCGGCCGGATCGGCGGTGATCACGAAGAAGTCCTCGCAGCTCTTCACCTCCTCGAAGGCCTTCCGGCCCTCCTCGCCGATGGCCAGGCCCGGCGTCCCCTCGAAGCAGAAGTACGCCTTCACCTCGGCGTCGCGCAGGTGGTAGGCCACCTCGCGCGCCTTCAGCAGGATGTTGAGCGGGACGACGACCCCGCCGGCCTTGAGGATGCCGTAGTAGACGATCGGGAACTGCGGCAGGTTGGGACAGCTCAGCGCCACCCGGTCGCCGGGCCGGATCCCCCGCTCCACCAGCAGGTTGGCGACCCGGTTCGCGGCGGCGTCGACCTCGGCGTAGGTGAGCCTGGTCGAGCCGAGGACCAGCGCGTCGCGGTCCGGGTGGTTACGGGCGGAATCCTCCAACAGGACCGACAGGTTCAGCATGGCACCTTCCGAGGGTGTGGATCCGGGCCGGGCCGCGGGCGACGGCACGCGTCATCATGGCCCCCGGAACGGATCACCGCCAGTACCCCGACGGCCACGGGAACCACCCGGCTCCGGTACCGGCCGGACGGGGAGTCCGGGCGGCACCGGGCCGGGTGGCACCGTGGCGCCGTGCCGCTGGCGCGCGTGGTGCGCAGGGCCGTGTGGAGCGGCCCCGGTGCGGACGGTCCGTCAGCCCTGGCAGATGCCGCGGGTGTAGTCGACGGTCGCGGCGGCCTGCGAGTACTGCCACTGCGGCGCCAGCAGGCGCTGGTCGAGCTGCGCGGCGGCGGCGCGGTCCTCGACGACGTAGCCGAAGTCCTGCAGCCAGGCCGGGTAGAGGTTCTTCGAGCCGATGAAGAAGGCGGATCCGTCGACCGCGACCAGCTTGTGGTGCAGGGCGTACGGGTGGCCGTCGGCCCAGGCCGAGCTGGGGGCGGCGCGGAACGGGGCCAGCTGGAGGTTGCTGCACATCGCCGACTTGGCCTTGGCCGGGTCGCCGAGGCGGGCGGTGAGGCGGGCGGCGAGGGTGTCGCTGATCTCGTTCAGGGACTTGATCTGCGAGTAGCCGCCGCTGCCGACCACGCCCCGGTTGGCCGGGTCGCTGACGACGATGCGGACCTTCACGCCGTCGGCCATCTTCGCCGCGAGCAGGTCGAAGAGCCGGGCGTCGTAGCGGGGCAGCGGCGGGCAGGTGCCGGTGACGTCCTGCTGGGAGATGTCGATGCGGCTGCCGGCGCTGGCGATCAGCGCGCGCAGGGCGGGCTCCTCCGGGTTGACCGTCTCGTAGTCGCGGTCGGCGTTGGTGTTGTCGTGCAGGCCGATCGGGCCGCACTTGACGCCGTCGGCGGCGGGCACCGCGTCCGGACGGAAGGCGGAGGCGGAGTCCTTGTCGCGGATCCCGACGCCCAGGCCGCCGACGGCGAGCGCCGACAGGCCGCCGGTGGCGGGCACCCGGCCGGCCGGCGGGTTGACCCGCTTCTCCAGGTAGGGGGTGCAGGAGGCTCCGTTGGTGGAGGCGAACCAGGCCGCCGAGAACACCCCGGTGTTGCGGCAGGTCCAGTCCCACAGCGTGTCCAGGTAGGCGCCGGCGGAGGCGGCGGCCGGGCCGTTCAGCGCGAGGTCGACGTCGGTGACCGGGTGGGCGGTGTCGAGGTAGTCGGCCTTCCAGTTGTTGATCCCGCCGGTGATGACGCTCTGCCCGTCGACGACCAGCAGCTTGGAGTGGTTCCAGGAGAACGCGGTCTTGGCGGTGGTCATCGCGGCGACCTCGACGGTGACCCGGCCGGCGGCGTCACCGAGCCTGGCCACCAGGTCGTCCCGGTACTTCGAGGGGAGCGCGGTGATGTTGTACAGCGGCGCGGCCCCGGCGAGCACCCGCACGTGCGGTGCGTTCCCGGCGGCCACCGAGGCCTTGAGGCCGGCCGCGATGGCGTCCTGGAAGGCGCCGTCCGGGAACGGCGCGAGGGTCGAGATGTCGACGGTCCGGGTGGCGCGCGAGATGTTCTCGCGCATCTTGTCGAGCAGCTGGCGGGTTCCGGTGCGCTCCGTGCAGGAGGGGTCGCCCCAGCAGCCCGGGGTCTGCAGCAGCCAGCCGCCCGGGTCGCCGGCGGGCGCGTCGAGCCGGTTGCCCTCGGTCCGCTGCCACACCGTCCCTTCCAGGCCGGGGGACACCTGGCGCAGCGTCCGTTCCACCGCGTCCAGGTGCGGGGTGGCGGCGGTCGGCGCGGTCGGGGCCGGGACGGGGGCCGGGTCGGCGAACGCCGGGGCGGCGGGGAGCGCGCAGACGGCGGCGACGAGGGCCAGCGCCGAACCGGCGAGACGGCGGCCGGAACGGCGGGACTGGTGATCGAGCACGTACGGGTCCTTCATGAGGGGCCGGGAATGTTCACCCGGTCGACATCCTTGAATTACCCAAGGGTAACCTGAGTCGGTGTCAGGATCCTGCCAAAGCCGGCCCGGCACACGCGCGGCGGGCGGCCGCGCATGCGGGAACCACCGTGCCCCGGGCCGGAGTTGACCGGCCCGGGGCGTGATCGAAATTACCCGGCGGGAGGGATCCGGCCCGGCCGAGGAGTCCGGACCGGCCGAGGAGCTCCGGGGTCCGGACCTGCCGACAGGACGGGATCAGCCGTCGCTCTCCGCGGACGGCAGGTACGCGCCGGGCACGTCGTTCGGCGCGTGGATCCCGCTCTCCCCCGGGTACGGGGTGGTCCAGTTGTGCGTCTGGTACCAGACCAGGTGCTCCATCTGCGCCGGGTTCGCGTGGTCCGGCACGGCGTTCGCGCCCGTCAGCCGCTGCTGCGACTTCCAGGCCTCCCACTGGGCGGCGACGGCCTGCTCGGCCGCCGGCGGCGCGGTCGTGGCCGGCACCGCCGCCGCGCGGACGTCCTGCGCCGCGGGGACGTCGACGCCGCACGCGGGCGGCGTCTTCAGGCCGTCCGTCAGCGAGGTCCGGTTGGGCACCGCGGTGAACGGCGTGTAGTCCGGCTCGGTGGTGAAGGCCGTGGCCATCGGGCTGGCCGCGCTGTCCTTCTGGTTCATCGGGCGGATCCCGAGGATCTGCTCGATGGTGCGGACCATGGTGATCTGCGAGTAGTAGCGGCTGTCGACGGCGCCGTGCTGCGCCCAGGGGCTGATGATCTGGATCGGCGCGCGGTGGCCGTCCACGTGGTCGAGGCCGGCCTGGGAGTCGTCCTCGACCACGAAGACCGCCGAGTCCTTCCAGTACTCACTGTGCGAGATCTCGTCCACGATCCGGCCCGTCGCCAGGTCGTTGTCGGCGACCTGCGCGGCCGGCCCCGCCGGCCCCCCGGTGTGGTCGCTGGAGAGCCACAGCATGTTGAGGTCGGCCGGGCCGTTCTGCTCGAAGTCCTGCTTCCAGATCTGGTAGCGGTAGAGGTCCGGCACGGCGGTGTCGAACTTGGGGAAGCCGGGCACCGACACGCTGTTGAGCGACGGGATCGGCGAGGAGGACTCCAGCGGGTAGGCGCTGCCCGCACCGGTCGCGTCCATCGTCTTGGCGTCGCAGTACAGGTTCTGCCAGCTCGCGCCGTCGGGCTTGGTCAGGAACTGGTGGAACTCCCCGAAGTCGCGCACCGTCCGGCCGGCCGCCTGCGCGCCCGTCCACAGGAAGCCCGTCCGCTGGTGGCCCAGGGCGTCGTCCTCGGTGTCGTAGCTGCGTTCGTACTCGCCCGCCGACGACTCGGTGTACTCCGGGTTGTCGGCCTGCATCAGCCAGTTGTGGCCCTCTGCGGAGTTGGTGCCGATGTCGTAGGTGTTGTCGTAGAGCCCGAACTGCTCGGCCAGCGCGTGCTGGTTCGGCGTCACGTTCGCGCCGAACTGGGCCAGCTTCGGATCACCGTTGCCCTTCGCGACGTCACCGAAGACCTGGTCGTAGGTCCGGTTCTCCTTGACGATCAGGAAGACGTGCTTGATCGGCGACGGGTCGCCGATCCGGTTCGGCACCGGCACCGGCTTCGCCCGGTGGCCCTTCGCCGTCGTGACCGCGCCGTTGGTCCAGCCGTTCTGCCGGAACACCTGGGCCGTCCGGGAGCGGATCTCCCGGTCGCTCGGCAGGGCGAACTGCGTCAGGCTGGAGGTGGTGTCGTGGGTCTTGTGCGCGCCCGTGCTGTTCGGGCGCCGCGCGTCGATGCCACGGGTGTTGGAGACGACCACCTTCGAGCCGACGGTGGTGACCTCCGCCGGGAAGTAGTCCGTGGGCAGCAGGCCGACGTAGCTCACCGGCTCCTGCGCACCGCCGAAGCGGTAGACCGCCACCGCGTCGGCCCGGCCCAGGGTGACCAGCAGGCGGCCGTCGTCGGTGAGCGTCACGGCGGTGGGCTCGTACCCGACCGATGCCTCCGGCCACGGCTTGGTGGAGATCGTCTGGACGACCTCGTCGCGCCGGGTGTCGATCACCGACACCGCGTCGCTGCCGGTGTCGGTGACGAACAGGACGCCGTTCCTGGCGTAGAGCGCCGTGGGGTGCAGGCCGACGGTGACGGTCGCGACGGCGGCGGCCGGGTCGGCGAGGTCGATCACACTGACCGTGCCGGTGGTCGTGGCGCCGGTCTCCGGATCGGCGGGCACCTGGGTGCCGTACGAGTTGAGGGTGTCGTCGTCGGCCGTGGCCGGGCGCCCGCCCTCGTTGCCGACGTACAGCTTGTGGCCGACCAGCGCGATGCCGCGCGGGGCGTTGCCCACCGTCCAGCTGTGCCCGATCGCGCCGGTCGCCGCGTCGATCGCGACCACCCGATTCTGCCCGTTGACCGCCGCGTAGACCGTCGAGCCGTCGGCGGAGAACACCGCCCCCGACGCCAGCGCGTGCCTGTCGCCGTCCGCGGGCATCGGCACCGCCACCGGGGCGGCCAGGGACCCGTCGGCGTTGACGGTGAACCTGGTGTAGCCGTCGAGCTGGCCCAGCCACAGCTGCTTGCCGTCCGGCGAGTACACGGGGGACTCCTGGCCCACCGCACCGCTGGGGATGTGCAGTTCGTCCACCTTGGCGCTGCCGACGCGCTGCTGCACCTTCCCGGTCCCGAGGTCGACCACGACCAGCGCCGCGTCCCCGTCGGCGACCGAGGCGGCCAGGTGGGCGCCGTCCGGGCTGACCGCGGACCCCATCAGCTTGCCGTTGTCGATGACCTGCCGGCTCCCGTACGGGGCGATGTACTGGTCGCTGGAGATCACCTGACCGTCGGCGGTGACCTGGCCGACCCGGTCCGTGCCGAACTGCTGGGTGGTCGCGAAAGCCGTGCCCGTGGCCACGGCGACGGCCGTGATGCATGCCGTGGCGAGCGTGGCACGGCGGCCCACGCGGCGGCCGAGAAGGACGAAGTGCTCCTTCTGGGGACGTCGACGACGCGTTACCTGCATGGCGTCAGCCCTTCGTTGGGTTCGTCGAGCTCATCGGGTTGGTCTGGTTCTTCGGGGTACATCCGGGTTTCGCCGGTTCTTCGGGGTGCATCCGGGTTTCGCCGGTTCTTCGCTGTTGTCGCGTCAGTCGGGGCTCGTTGCCGAGGGGAGCAGCTCGATCCGGCTGTCGAACTGCCAGAGCGGGTTCGGCGCGTCGCCGCCCGGGGTGTGCACCAGGAAGTAGCCGTTCACGTCCTTCGGTCCGTCGCCGTCGGCCACCACGCGCCCGTCCGCGGCGACGTCGAGCTGGTAGACCGCCGTCCCCGGCGCGTCGGTGCCGGGGAGGTGCCAGGTGACGACGCAGCGCCAGTCGTTGCCCGGCCCCTCCGGGTCGACCTGCCCGTCGCCACGCTCGCACGCCGCCGAGACCCGCAGCTGGGCCTCCGTGACGGCGGGGCGGTGCAGTTGGTCGGTCTGCAGCCGGTACAGGTGCGCGAACACCGTGGCCACTGACTGCTGGACCTTCGCCTGCGAGATCCCGGACCCCGACGAGGGCGTCGCCACGGCGAGCGCGCCGAAGGCCAGCGCCAGCAGCCCGGCCGGCGGCAGCACCCCGTAGCCGAGCGCGCGGCGCCCCCCGCCGTCCTCGTGGCCGGTGGTGAAGTCCCGCCGCACGAACACCCGGTGGGCCAGCGCGGTCGCCACCGCGGCCCACAGCAGGCTGACCGCGACGGCGACCAGCAGCTCGTCGAGCCGCGCCGGGGCGGCGAACAGCCCGTCCCAGGAGACGAAGGCGTAGCCGGGCAGGGCGAGGCGCAGCGCCACCGGCAGCGGCAGCATCTGCGCGAGCTGCATCGCGACGGCCGCCAGTGCGGGGACGAGCAGCCCCATCGGCGACCGCCCCAGGAGGACGGAGCCGAGCAGCCCGATCGCGGCCAGCGCCAGCGTGGGCGCCAGCGCGCAGCCCCACGCCAGCAGCACGCGCCCGGCGGCGTCCGACGGCGCCAGCAGGTGCCCGTCGACGCCGACCAGCGGATCGTTGCCGACCGCGGCCAGCCCGCCCGCCGTACTGGATGCCGCCAGTCCGGCCACCAGCAGCACGATCACGGTGACGCTCGCCGTCGCCTTCGCCGCGAAGATCCGCCCCGGTGAACGGACCGTCATCAGCAGGTGCCGCCACGTCCCGAGCCGGTCCTCGACCGCGAAGACGTCGCCCGCGACCACCGAGGTCAGCAGCGGCAGCGCCCACGTCCCCGCGAACCCCAGCACCACCAGCGGACCGGCCCAGCCGGTGGCGTGCATCCAGCGGCCGAACAGCGTGTCGGAGGGCAGCGTCCCCTGCTGGGCCACCGCGGCCACGAACAGCCCCGGAGCCGTCCAACAGGCCAGCACCAGCAGCCGGATCCGCCACTGCGAGACCAGCTTGACCAGCTCGAAGCGGTACGCCCGGCCCACCGGCACCCGGCCCGCGGCAGGGGTACGGGCGGTGCTCACGCGCGCGACGGACGTCCTCACGGTTTGGCCTCCGGGTGCACGGTCAGGGCGAGGTACGCGGCCTCCAGCGGCGGGACCACGGGCACGACCTCGCGCACCCGCACCTCCGCCCGCACCAGCGCGGCCACCAACTCCTCGACGGCCCGGCCCGACGCGCGGACCACCAGGGCCTCGGCGCCGCGCCACACCCCGGCCGCCGGCAGCACGCGCACGCCCGCGACGCCGATCGCGACCCGCCGGGCGGTCGGCGGATCGGAGGTGAGCAGCCGGTGGTCCGCCGCGCGGCCGCCGGCCGCCAGGCCGTCCAGCGCGCCGGAGTAGCGGACCCGCCCGGTCGCGAGGATCGTGACCTCGTGACAGAGCGCCTCCAAGTCGTCCATGCGGTGACTGGACAGCACGACGGTCACGCCCTCGCCCGCGAGCCGCCGCAGCGCGCCGTGCACGTGGTGCTTGCCCGCCGGGTCAAGGCCGTTGGACGGCTCGTCGAGCACCAGCAGCCGCGGCTCCGTCAGCAGCGCCGCCGCCAGCCCGAGCCGCTGCCGCATGCCCAGCGAGAACCCCCGCACCCGGTCGTCGGCGACCTCGGTCAGCCCGACCTCGGCCAGCACCTCGTCGATCCGCCCGGCCGCCGAGCCCTGCCCGCGCAGCGCCGCCAGCGCGGCCAGGTTCCGGCGGGCGGTCAGCGACGGGTACAGCCCGGGGCCGTCCACGAATCCGGCCACCCCGTCCGGCGCCGCCGACGCCCGGCCGACCGGTCTGCCCAGCACCTGCAGCTCGCCGCCGTCGGCGACGGCCAGTCCGAGCAGCAGCCCCAGCAGCGTCGTCTTCCCGGCGCCGTTCGGCCCGGCCAGCCCGTGGATCCGCCCGGGCGCCAGCTCCAGCGCGACCTCGTCGAGCGCCACGACATCACCGAAACACTTCGTCAAACCACGTGCGCGTACGGCAGGTTGCGTCTCGTCCATGGCTCCTTCTCGCAGTTCCCCAGGGACCGTAGGGCCTTGACGGGGCGCCGTCAGGAGCGTGTGCTTGAACACCGGGGGAACACCAGAAGGCAGCGCTCGCTCGGGGCGCGGGCCACCCGGACCTGCCGCGCCGGCGTCGGGAGTCGTGCGACCGCGTTCCGTACGGCGTTGCGTCGCGCGCCGCCCGGGAAGGACGGCCGGCGGGCCGGGCATACGGATGACAGTGGATCCGCGCCCGCGCCGTCCGCCGCCGCATCCACCGTCTTCCGGGCGCCCAACTCTATGGTGAGGAGATGGTCATGGCATCCACCGAGCCCGTCGTACCGTCCGCGGACGGGACGCCCGCCGGACAGCAGGCCGCCGGGGCCGACCGGATCGGACACCACCTGGACCGGCTCTGCCCGCCCGCGCCCGCCGGGCTGGCCGTCTGGCTCCCGGACGGACACCGCAGCGGCCTGCCGGCCGACACGGCGCAGGCCCTCGACCGCCGGCTGCACCGGGCGCTCGCCGAACCGGTGCGGCACATGCTGGAGGCGGGCGGGCGGCGCTGGCGCCCCGCGCTGCTGCTGCAGATCGTCGACCTGCTCGGCGGTGACGGCGACCGCTTCGGCGTCCTGGCAGCCGCGCTGGAACTCGCCCACACCGGCTCGTTGGTCGTGGACGACGTCCAGGACGGATCGGCGCTGCGCCGGGCGCGACCGGCCGCCCACGAGGTGTACGGCCTGCCCGCCGCCCTGACCGCGGGGACCAGCGCCTACTTCGCCTTCGACCGGGCCGTCGGGCTGTGCGCCCCCGACGACCCGGCACTGCAGGGCCGGATGCGCGAGGTCCTCCTCGCCGCGCTGCGGGCCGCCCACGCCGGGCAGGCCCTCGACATCCAGGGGCACCGCCGCGAGATGGACCAGGCGCTGGCAGCCGGCGACAGCGGCCCGCTGCGGAGGCTGGTGCTGGCCACCCACCGGCTGAAGTCCGGTGCCCTGGTGGGGGCGTGCTGCGAGATCGCCGCGATCGCGGCCGGCGCCGACGCGGCGGTGAGCCGGGCACTGCTGGACTGGGGGACGGCCGTCGGCACCGCCTACCAGATCGCCGACGACGTCGCCGACCTGCGCGGGGTCACGGACGACCGCGGCACACCGACCAAGAACGTGGCCGAGGACCTGCGCAACGGCAAGGTCACCCTGCCGCTGGCGCACGCGGCCACGCTGCTCCCCCGCCCCGCCGCCGAGGCCCTGTGGACCGCGGTCCGCGAAGGCGGCGTGCCCGATGCCGACATCCACGCGGCCCGCGACGCCCTCCTGCGGTGCGGCGCCGTCGCGGCGAGCGAACGCGACGCCGACCGGCTGTGCGCCGATGCCTGGCGGACCCTCGCCCCGCTGCTGCCCGCCACCCCGGACACCGCCCGCCTCCGCACCCTCGGCCACCACGCCGTCCACGCCCGCCGGCCTCGCTGATCCCTCCGCCCGCCTTCACGGGAGCGGGCGAGGGCCTACCCGTCGAGCCGGATGGTGGCGAGGGTGTCCCAGCAGATCCGCCGGCCGAGCAGGTCGGCACCGGGCACCGGGACGGATCGCCAGAACACCTCGTTGACGATGATCCGGCGCACCGTGAACGGGGCGTGGCCGGGCCGGACCCGGTGGACGGCCTGCGCCAGCTCGTCGGTGTCGGTGTCGGCGGCCGCGTAGGCGGCGGTGGTGTGGAGCACACCGAGCGGGTAGGCGGTGGAGTCCGGACCGAACACACGGTGGACGGCGGCTCGGACACGCTGCTGGAGGGCGGCCAGTTCGCCGTCGGGGTGGAGGTCGAGGCGGACTCCGGTGCGGTAGGCGATCGGCGATCCGGCCTGCAGGCGGAGCGGTCCGATCCCTGACACCGAAACCCGCAACTCCTCGGCCAGGGAGCGGTGTTCGGCGACGGTGACGGTGTCGGCCGGGGCGGAGGTGACCATGTCGAGGGTGATGTGCGCGCGTTCGTCGGGCACCGGCACGACGGGGAAGCGGGCCAGGGCCTTGCGCAGGTCGGCGAGGAGGGTGTGCAGGGCCGATCCGGGCGGCAGGTCCGGCAGTGCGTACACCTGGAGGGCGCGCAGGCCGTCCGGCCAGGGGGCGCGGCCGAAGGTGGGGTGGAAGGGCTTCATGTCGTCTCCTGGCGGTCGGGGGCTGGAGCTGGGGCAGGCGCGGGCGCGGGCGTAGGTCTAGCGGGGCAGGTGGTCGCCGATGCCGTACTGGGCGGCCTGCAGCCGGTGGGCCTCACGCGCGCGGGAGCAGGGCAGGACGGGGCAGGACACCAGGACGGGGCGGATGCGGAAGTGCCGGGATGCCCAGTGTCCGTGCTGCGCCCGCGCGCCGGGCCGGGCCGCGGCCGGATCACCCGAGTGGGTGACGGTGTGCGGTGGCAAGGCCGGCCTGCGCCATGCCCCGGGCCGCGGTCGGCTCGACCGCGGCCCGGGCGTATCCTGCTCGGTTCGCCTTCCGGCGGGCGCCGACGTGCGTCGGCCGGGTGGGGAGAGGACAGGAGGCCGCCGTGGTCACGGAGTTGTGGGCCCGGGTGCTGCACCAGCGGGGCGCGTACTCGCAGTTGGCGCTCGCGGGTGAGCGGGTGGTGGTGCACGAGCGCCGCACCCGCCTGGTGTGTCTGGGGGCCGCGGACGGCACGCCGCTGTGGGACGTCCCGGCCGGGGCCTGGCCGCGGGCGCTGGTCGTCGTGGACCAGCGGGTGCTCGTGCTGCCGCAGGACCGCGAGGTGCTGTCCTGCCTCGCCCTCACCACGGGAGAGCTGCTCTGGCAGGCCGAGGTGGAGCAGTGGACCGGTCAGATCGCGGTCGCGGACGGCGTGGTGCTCGTCGGCGGCTGGCGCGGGTACACCCCGCCGGCGGCGTTCGACCTGACGGACGGTCGGCCGCTGTGGCGGAGCGGTTCGCGGGCGACGACGGAGCGGCCGGTCGCCTGGGCGGGCGGGTTCCTGCTGGGCCACGGTGCCCGGGCCTGGCTGGTCGATCCGCGGGACGGCCGGGAGGCGGCGTCCTGGGAGCTCCCCCGGCCGTTGACGGGGGCCGACGGGCGCCCCGTGTTCACGGTGGTGGACGCGGATCGCTGCGCGGTGGGCTGCGACGGGGGTGCGGTGGTGGTGCTCCGCGCCGACGGGCGGCGGCCCGAGCTGCTGATGACCCACGAGGGCCCGCTGCTGGGTGAGGCGCCGCTGCTCGTGGACGGGATGCTGTGGCTGCGCGAGGTGCGGGCCGCCGGCGCCGGGTACGTCGCGGTCGACCCGCTGGACGGCACCCGCCGGTGGCGGGCCGGTCTGGGGACCCCGCCGGCCCAGGGGGTGGTCGGCACGGCGGACGGGACGGCGCTCGCGTCGGAGGGCGGAGCACTGTTCCGCCTGGACGCCGGGGGTGGGGTGGCCGCGTCCGTGTCCGTGTCCGGGCGGGAACGGCTCGGCGGCCGGATCGCGGCCGTGCACGACCTCGGTGCCGGGCGGTTGCTGACCGTCACCCGGAACAGCCTGCGGGCGTGGCGGCTCTGACGACGTGGAAGCACCGCTGCGGGGCTGCCACCCGAGGGCGGCAGCCCCGCGATCCGCACCCGGCTACGGGCTACGGGCTACGGGTAGACCACCACCGTCGACGGCGTGGTCGAGCTGCCGGAGGTGGCGGCACCGGTGCCGTCGATGACGTGGTTGTACTGGCCCTTGCCGCCGAGCGAGACCACCAGCAGGTCGTGGAACCGCACGCCCGCCCGGGTCGGCGCCTCGAAGCCGTGGTCCATCCGGATGGTCGGGTCCACGTCGAAGTAGCAGTAGCTCCCGAGCCCCCAGCCCTCGTGGGCAGTGACGTTGTCGTCGACCTTGTAGGCGGCGAAGCCCAGCGTGGAGCCGTTCTGGATCGCGGCCTGGTTCGGGGCGTCGTACGCCTTCTCGTTCTGGAAGAAGATCGTGCGGCCGCGTTCACCGGACCACTCGACGTCGTACTTCTTGAAGTGTTCGACGAACAGCCCGGTGCCGAGCACGTCGGCGCCGCGAACCACGAGGCCGTAGTCGGCCGGGTTGACGTCCCAGCCGACGCCGGTGCCGTGGTCGGCCCGCCAGATCCAGGTGTGGTCCACGATCACGTCGCTGCTGTTGACGACGATGCCGGTGGTGGTGGTGCCGGCGCCCGCACCGCCGACCCGGACGAACACGTCCTGCAGGGTGGTCGGGTCGGCGGCGTGGCCGCCCTTGGCACCGTCCGGGCCGACCCGCACGAGGGCGTCCGACCGGACGGGCCCGGCGTCGACCAGCAGGCCCGCCAGCCGCACGCCGTCGACGTCGGCCACCTGCACGGCCGTCACCCCGTTGTCGGGGACGAGGGTCGCCAGGCCGAGGCCCAGCACCACGGTGTCGGGCCGGTTGACCGCGATCGGCCGGTCGAGGTGGTAGACGCCCGGGGTGAAGAGCAGGTCGAGCCCCTGCGCCAGGGCCGCGTTGACGGTCGCGGCGCTCGCCCCCGGCTTGACGACGTAGAAGCGGCTGAGCGGGCGTGACTCGCCCTGCAGCGCGCCGTCCCAGGACACGCCCCGCGCGTTGCTGCGCCGGGCCGGCACGAAGACCTTGTAGTCGGCGCCGTCCAGGTAGAGGAAGGGCTTCTCGCGGGAGACCGGCGTGGCGTCCAGCGTGGTGTAGGGCGGGTTGGGGAAGCTCTGGGCCGGGGCCCCCTGGACGCCGGAGAAGACCTGGTTCCACACGCCGTTGGTGAACCCGCCGATCGCACTGTCGCGGGTGTACCACTGCTGCTGGGAGTAGTTGCCGACGGTGCCGTCGATCCTGCTGTCCGCGATGTAGCCGCCGCTGGCCCAGCCGTACCCGGCGGGCGAGAGGTCGAGGCCGCCCTTGACGTGCATGCGGCGGAACGGGGCCGCCTGGGCCACGGCCCAGCGGTCGGTGCCGCTGACCGGGTTGAGGGCGAGGTTCTCGGCGGAGCGCCAGAAGTTCTGGGTCGCGTTGCCGTTGAACCAGCCGGCGTCGACGGTGACGTCGCCGTTGACGGTGGTGTCGTCGGGCCTGAGCCCGAGACCGGCGACCGAGGTGTAGAAGCCGAGTTGGACGTTGAGGCCGGTGTAGGTGCCCGGCTTGAAGAGCAGCGCGTACCGGTCGGCGCCGAACTGGTTGGCCTCCTGTTGGTGGAAGACCCGGTCCACGGTGGCCTGGATGCCCGGCGTCGAGGGGTCGAAGACCAGCACGTTGGGCCCGAGGTCGCCGCCGCCCTGGACCGGGGGCACGTCGGAGGTGTTCACCCGGAACGCCCACAGGGAGTAGCCCCAGTTCGTGCCCCGGGCGAGTCCGGTCATCCGGACGTAGCGGCCGCTGCCGGCGAGGGGCACGGTCTCCGTCCCGCCGGTCCCGCCGGCGGTGCTGTACAGGGTGCGCCAGGACGCGCCGTCGTCCGAGACCTCGATCCGGTACGAACGCCCGTACGCGGTCTCCCAGTCGAGGACGACGCGGCAGACCTGGCGGACCGCGCCGAGGTCGATCTGCAGCCACTGCGGGTCGCTGAAGGCCGAGGACCAGCGGGTGCCGGGGTCGCCGTCCACGGCCGCTCCCGCCGGGGTGCCCGCGTTCTCCGTGGAGGAGGCGACGGCCGGCCGGCCCTTCGCGGCGTCGTCGGTTCCGCAGTCGGCGGAGGCGGAACCGGAGCCGGAACCGGAGGACGACCCGGAGGACGAGGCCGGAACCGCAGCCGGAGCCGCAGCGGGAGCCGGGCCGGGTCGGGGGCCGGCGGCGGACGCCGCAGCCGGCACCGCCAGGGCCGACACGAGGAACAGGAGCAGGCCCAGTACCGTGCCCGGTACCGAGCGCGGGCGTGCTGAAGAATGCCTCATCGGCATGTCCCTAGGTGAGGTGGGTGGGGGGTTCCGGTGGCGCGCGGCAGCGGCCCGTGGGGGGATCGCCTCACCGGGCGGTCGGGGTTCACCGGGGATCGACTCGGGGACGTCGCCCGGGCAGCTGTACGCCGGGCCGTCCCTGACGGCGAGTCTCGGGCCGTCGTCCGGCCACTGTCAACCCGCCGGGCCGACTTTCCTCAGGGCGTGAACTATGCGCTGGTGTCGGAGAGATGCGAACGATCGGGGAGCTGCCCGCCGGAGTCCAGGAAGTCCGACAGCGGCAGGGTGGCGGCCCCCGTGGTGACCGCCTCCGGCCCCAGCGTCCCGAGGACGATCAGCGCGTGCTCGTACGGGAAGCGCAGCGCGTACCCGGTGGCCGCGGCGCGGATCCCGGGCAGCAGCCGGCGCCCGAGCAGCAGGCCCGCCCAGCCGCCGATCACGATCCGCTCGGGGTTGAACAGGTTGACCAGGTCCGCGATCCCTGCGCCGAGGTACTCGGCGGCCTCGTCGAGCAGTCCGACGGCGGCCGGCTCCCCCGCCTCCGCGGCCGCCAGCAGTGCCGCCAGCCCGGCCTTCTCGTCGCCGGGCGGGGCCGACCCCCAGCGCTCGACCAGCGCCTCGGCCCCGACGTAGGCCTCCAGGCAGCCGCGGGCGCCGCAGCGGCAACGGCGGCCGCCGACGTGCACCTTGGTGTGGCCCCACTCGCCCGCGCTGCTGGTGGCTCCCCGGTAGCGCGCGCCGTCGGCGATGACGCAGGCGCCGACGCCGGAGCCGACGAGCGCCACCACAGCGTGCCGGGCGCCGCGCCCGGCCCCGAACCACATCTCGGCCTGCCCGAGCGTCTTGGCGCCGTTGTCGACGAACAGCGGCAGGCCGGTGCCGGCGCGCAGCAGGCGGCCGAGCGGGACGGCGTCCCAGCCGACGGTCTGCCCGTGCACCACGATTCCCAGCCCGTCCGTGCCGGGCGCACCCTGGTCGACGATGCCGGGCACGCCGACGCCGACGCCGAGCACCGCCTCGGGGGCGGTGCCGGTGCGGTCGAGCACGTCGGCCAGCCCGGCGAGGATCAGCTCCACCACGTGGCCGGCGTCGCGGCCGCGGTCGGAGAGCGGAAGGTCGCCGGCGGCCAGTTCGGTGCGGGTCAGGTCGAACAGGGCCACCCGGACCTGGGTCTCGCCCACGTCGACGCCCACCAGCCGGAAGCGCCCGGCGGCGACCCTGAGCATGGTCCGCGGGCGGCCGCCGTCGGAGCCCACCGAGCCGCACTCCTCGATCAGGCCGTCGGCCAGCAGCTCGCCGGTCACGTTGCTGACCGAGCCCGCGCTGAGACCGGTGAGCGCGCCCAACTCCTGTCTGCTGAGCGGCCCGTCGAAGTAGAGCCTGCGCAGCACGGTGGCCCGGCTGCCCCTGCGCAGGTCGCGCACCGTGTTTCCGCCTCGCCCGGTCACGGGCACCCCTCCTGTCGGTTCGTCACTCACTGTCCGGTCCCTTGACGCGCAGCGACCCGCAGCCGTTAAATCACGCCGTGAAGTAAGCCGCTGCCCAGGGTACTTCCCTTCGCCTTCCGTTTCCCCCGACCCTGTCCGAGAGGGGCGCCACCATCATGCCCAGCAGCCGCACCGCCGCGGCCACCGCCCTGGCCGCCGCACTGGTCCTCACCGCCACCGCCTGCGGCGGCCAGGACGGCGGCGACAACAGCAGCCCCACGACGCTCACCTACTGGGCGTCCAACCAGGGCACCGGCCTGGACGACGACCGCCGGGTCCTGGAGCCCGAGCTGAAGAGCTTCGAACAGCAGACGGGGATCAAGGTCAAGCTCGAAGTCATCCCCTGGTCCGACCTGCTGAACCGCATCCTCGCCGCGACCACCTCCGGCCAGGGCCCGGACGTCCTCAACATCGGCAACACCTGGTCCGCCTCGCTGCAGGCGACCGGCGCCCTGCTGCCCTTCGACGCCGCCGCCCTCGACAAGGCCGGCGGCAGGGACCGCTTCCTGCCCTCCGCCCTCGCCTCCACCGGCGCGGCCGGCAAGGACCCGGCCGCCGTCCCGCTCTACTCGATGGCCTACGGCCTGTACTGGAACAAGCGGCTCTTCGCCGAGGCCGGCCTCGACCACCCGCCCGCGACCTGGGAGGAACTGGTCGCCGACGGGCACCGGCTCACCTCCGGGGACCACTACGGGCTCGCGGTCGAGGGCGGGAACGTCTCCGAGAACGTCCACCACGCCTTCACCCTCGCCAAGCAGCACGGCGCCGACTTCTTCGACGCGGCCGGCAGGCCCGTCTTCGACGGCCCCGGCACGGTGGCCGCCGTCAAGCAGTACGTGGGGCTGCTCGGCACCGAGCGGATCGCCGCTCCGGGCAACGCCGAGTACGGCAACAACCAGTCCGTCGCCGACTTCGCCACCGGCAGGGCCGCGATGCTGATGTGGCAGTCCGCCGGGGCGAACCTCGCCTCGCACGGGATGAAACCCGAGGACTACGCCGTCGCGCCGGTCCCCGCACCCGCCGGCGCGAGCGGCGAACGGGCCACCACCTCCATGGTCGCCGGCATCAACCTCGCCGTCTTCCGCAACACCCACAACACCGACGGCGCACTGAAGTTCGTGAAGTTCATGACCGGCACCGACGAACAGATCCGGCTCAACCGGGCCTACGGCTCCATCCCGCCGGTCAAGGACGCCCAGGCCGACCCGGCCTTCGCCACGCCCGAGCTCAGGACCCTCGCCGACGTGCTCAGGACCAGCGCCGCGCCCCTCCCCCAGGTCACCGACGAGAGCCAGTTCGAGACCCTGGTCGGCACCGCGGTGAAGAACCTGATGGGCGCCGCCGCCGCGGGCCGGCCCGTCACCGACGACGCCGTCCGGGCCGAACTCGCCAAGGCCCGGCAGCAGATGCCGGCGCACTGAGGTGTCCGACGCACCGGCCGCCCGCACCGGCCCCGACGCCCGCCCGGGCCACCGCACCGACGCCCGCCCTGGCCACCGCGACCGCCGCGCCCGCCGCCGCGCCGCACTGCCCTACGTCCTCCTCCTCCCGGCGCTCCTGCTCGAACTGCTCGTCCACCTGACGCCGATGGTCGTCGGCGCGGTGATGAGCTTCAAACAGCTCACCCAGTTCACCATCCGCGACTGGTCCACCGCGCCGTGGACCGGCCTCGGCAACTACCGGACGTCCGTGGACTTCCACGCCCCGGTGGGCCGCGCGCTGCTGCACTCCTTCTGGATCACCTGCGCCTTCACCGTCCTCACCGTCGGCCTGTCCTGGCTGATCGGCACCGTCGCCGCCGTCCTGCTGCAGGACGCCTTCCGCGGGCGCGGGCTGCTGCGCGCCCTGTTCCTGCTGCCGTACGCGCTGCCGGTGTACGCGGCCGTCATCACCTGGTCGTTCGTCTTCCAGCGGGACACCGGCCTGCTCAACCACGTCCTCCACGACCAGCTGCACCTCGTCGACGACAAGCCCTTCTGGCTGCTCGGCGACCACAGCTTCGCCGCGCTGGTCACCGTCGCGGTCTGGCGCAGCTGGCCCTTCGCGTTCCTCACGCTCACCGCCGGCCTGCAGAACGTCCCGCGCGAGCTGTACGAGGCCGCCGCCCTCGACGGCGCCGGCGTCTGGCAGCAGATCCGCCGGATCACCCTGCCCTCGCTGCGCCCGGTCAACCTCGTCCTGGTGCTCGTGCTGTTCCTGTGGACCTTCAACGACTTCAACACGCCCTACCTGCTGTTCGGCAGGTCCGCCCCGGAGGCCGCCGACCTCCTCTCCGTCCACATCTACCAGTCCTCGTTCGTCACCTGGAACTTCGGCGCGGGCTCCGCCATGTCGGTGCTCCTGCTGCTCTTCCTGCTGCTGGTGACGGCCGGCTACCTGCTGCTCGCCTCCCGCCGGAGGACCCCGGGCCGAAGGAGTGCGCGATGATCGGGGCGTCCGCGTCCTTCCGGTGGCTGCGCCGGTTCCTGCTCACCGGGTTGGCGGTGTTCGCCGCCACGCCGGTGCTGGTGATGCTCTCCAGCTCGCTCAAGCCCCTCCAGGACGTGCAGGGCCCGTTCCGGTGGATCCCCAGCACCCTGACGCTGCGGCCCTACCTGGACATCTGGCGCACCGTCCCGCTCGGCCGTTACCTCGTCAACTCCCTGATCGTGGCAGCCGGTTCGACGGCCTGCTCGGTGCTGGTCGCGGTGCTCGCCGGGTACGCGGTGAGCCGGTACCGCTTCCGCGGGCGCCGGCTGTTCACCGTCACGGTGCTGTCCACCCAGATGTTCCCGGGCATCCTGTTCCTGCTGCCGCTGTTCCTCATCTTCGTCAACGTGGGCAACGCGACCGGGGTGGCGCTGTACGGCAGCCGCGGCGGGCTGATCCTCACCTACCTCACCTTCTCGCTGCCGTTCTCGATCTGGATGCTGGTCGGGTACTTCGACTCCGTCCCCCGCGACCTGGACGAGGCGGCCCTGGTGGACGGCTGCGGGCCGGTGCGGGCGCTGGTGCGGATCATCGTGCCGGCGGCGCTCCCGGGCATCGTGGCGGTCGCCGTGTACGCCTTCATGACCGCGTGGGGCGAGGTGCTGTTCGCCTCCGTCCTCACCGACGACCGGACCCGCACGCTGGCCGTCGGCCTCCAGGGCTACGCGACGCTCGGCGACGTCTACTGGAACCAGGTGATGGCCGCCTCCCTGGTGGTGAGCGTGCCCGTCGTCGCCGGGTTCCTGCTGCTCCAGCGCTTCCTGGTGGCCGGCCTGACCGCCGGAGCCGTCAAGTGAGCGGATCCGCCGGCCCGGCCCCCGCCCCCGCCCCCGCCCCTCACCCTCCCCTCGCCCGCCGAAAGGCAGCCCCGTGACCGACCTCAGTGCCCTGCCCGCCGACTTCCTGTTCGGGGCCGCCACCGCCGCCTACCAGATCGAGGGCTCGGCGGACGCCGACGGACGCGCACCGTCCATCTGGGACACCTTCTCGCACACCCCCGGCCGGATCGTCGGCGGCGACACCGGCGACACGGCCTGCGACCACTACCGCCGCTGGCCCGAGGACGTCGCCCTGATGCGCTCACTCGGGCTGGACGCCTACCGCTTCTCGATCGCCTGGCCGCGCGTGGTGCCCCTGGCGGACGGCCGGGTGAACCCCGCGGGCCTGGACTTCTACGACCGGCTCGTGGACGGCCTGCTCGCGGCCGGCATCGTCCCGTTCCCGACGCTCTACCACTGGGACCTCCCGCAGGCCCAGCAGGACCGCGGGGGCTGGCCGGCCCGCTCCACCGCGGAACGCTTCGCCGAGTACGCGGCCGCGGTCGGCGAACGGCTCGGCGACCGCGTCACCTGGTGGGCCACCCTCAACGAACCCCTCTGCTCCGCCTGGATCGGGCACCTGGACGGCACGATGGCCCCCGGCCTGACCGACCTCACCGCGGCAGTCCGGGCCTCCTACCACCTCCACCTCGGCCACGGCCTGGCGGTCCGGGCGCTGCGCGAGACCGTGCCCGGCGCACTGATCGGCATCGTCAACAACCTCAGCCCGATCGAGCCGGCGAGCGGCTCGCCGGCCGACCGGGCCGCCGCCGCCCGCGCCGACGGCCACGTCAACCGCTGGTGGCTCGATCCCGTCCTCGGCCGCGGCTACCCGGCGGACATGCGGGCCGAGTACGGCGTCGACCTGCCCGTCCGCGACGGCGACCTCGACCTGATCGCCGCACCGCTCGACTGGCTCGGCCTCAACTACTACTTCCGGCAGATCGTCGCCGACGACCCCGGCGGTCCGGCGCCCCGGTTCCGCCAGGTGCCCGGCCCCAACCCGCGGCACACGGCCATGCCGTGGGAGGTCCACGCACCGGGCCTGGAACAGCTGCTGCTGCGGCTGACCCACGACTACGGCGTACGACGGATCTTCGTCACCGAGAACGGCTCCGCCTACCAGGACACCGTCGGGCCGGACGGCGGCGTGCACGACCCCGAGCGCACCGCGTTCCTCCGGGAGCACCTGGCGGCCTGCGCCCGGGCCGCCGCCCGGGGAGCGGGCCCGGCCGGGTACTTCGCCTGGTCGCTGCTGGACAACTTCGAGTGGGCGTACGGCTACGACAAGCGGTTCGGCCTGGTGCACGTCGACTACCCGACCCAGCGGCGCACCGTGAAGACCAGCGGCCGCCGCTACGCCGAACTGATCGCCGCCCACCGCGGCCGGGGCGGCGGGGCCCCCGGCGCGCCGCACTGACCGCGCCTCACCCGCCGGGCCCGCGGCTCACCCCGCCCGGGCCCGGCTCCGGACCCGCTGGGCGGCCAGGGCGGTGAGCGCGAGGACCACGGCCGCCGCGACGCCGACCGCGCCCCAGGCAGGCAGCAGGACGGACGCGGGCAGCAGGGCCGCGAGGACGAGCACCAGGCTCGGCCCGTACCAGTCGAGCACGGTGCGGGCCGGGTCGCCGTAGCGCAGCGAGATCGCCGCGTTGGCGGTGTAGAAGGCGAGGACCCCGCCGCACAGCGCCCAGCGGGCGCCCGGCGGGAGGTGGTCGTCGGGGTCGGCGACGGCGGTGCCGAGCGCGCCCGACAGCACCGTGATGCCGGCGATCAGCACGAACGGCAGGTACATCACGGTGTCCCGGATCGCCGTGTCGGCGCCGCCCGACTGGGCCCGGTCGAGGCCGCGGGCGGCGCTCTCGGTGCCCCAGCGGAAGAAGGCCAGGGCCAGCTCGGCGACGACCGCGAAGCCGAGGAAGGCGGCGGCCGCCGAGGCGCCGGTGAAGTGGTCGGCGAGGGTGGAGACCACGGTGAAGACGCTCTCGCCGAGCACGATCACCACGAACAGGCCGATCCGCTCGACCAGGTGCTCGATCGACATCCGCTCGTAGAACGTCGCGGTCACCCCGGCCCGGACCGCCAGCAGCGTGGCCTCCAGGGCGATCCCCAGGCCCCACAGCACGAACCGCCCGGGGCTCGGCAGCGCGGCCGACACCCCCCAGATCACGGCGGGTGCCAGGCAGTACGCCAGCGGGCGCCACAGCGGCAGCGGGTTGTCCCGGTGCCGGGCGTGCCCCCACCAGATGCCGAACAGCCCGAGGCGCACCCAGGCCGCGCCGAGCGCGTACGCCCACGCCCGGTCGCCCAGCCCCTCGGGCGCGGCGGCCGCCATCAGGCCGAGTCCGGGCATCACCCCGAGCAGCACGGCCTGCATGCGCGGCGCGGCCGACCCGAAGACGTTGACCGTCACCATCAGGTTCGCCCAGGCCCACCAAGCCGGGAAGAACAGGACGAGGAACGTGCCGAAGTCACCGGCGTCCGGGTCGCCGTGCAGCCCGTGGGCGAGGACCGCGACGGTCACCACGAACACCAGGTCGAAGAACAGCTCGAACCAGCCGGCCCGGTGCTCCTCGCCGTCCACCGGCGCCGTGCTCTCGCTCACGGGCCCCACTCTGCCCCCGGGCGGCACGCCGCGTGCGCCGACGCGGCCGTTCGGGTGGGATCGCGGCGGCGGACGGTTGCGGACCACCGCGGGTGGGACGCACGGGTGACGGCCCGTCGACGACGGGCCGAGCGGTGGACTGACGGGACGGCCCGTCCCCCGGAGAGGAGCCCCAGTGGACGAACGACCGGCGGACCGCGCCGTACCGGACGACGGACGGTACGGAACGGACCTCTTCGCACCCGACGAGAGGGGCGAGGGCGACCGCATCGACTACGGCGCGCTGGCCTACGACGCGTCGACCCGGGCCCGGCTGACCGCCCTCGGCGTCGGTCCGGGGTGGCGCTGCCTGGACGTCGGCGCCGGCACCGGCACGATCAGCCGCTGGCTGGCCGAGGAGGCCGGCGTCGACGAGGTCCTGGCCCTCGACCGGGACCCGCGGTTCGTCCGGGCCCGCCCGGACGGCCGACTGCGCACGGCGACGGCGGACGTCACCGACCCGGCACTGGCACCCGGCCGGTTCGACCTGGTCCACTGCCGGTTCGTCCTGATGCACCTGCCCGGGCACGCCGACGTGCTGGCGCGCCTGGCCGACTGGGTGGCGCCCGGCGGCTGGCTGGTCGTCGGCGACGCCGTCGACCTGACCACGGCGCACTCGCCGCAGCCCGCCTACCGGCACGCCATGGCCGCCATGTGGCAGGCGCTGCGCGAGCGGATCGGCACCGACATCACCTGGGTGATCCGCTACCCGCAGCTCCTGCGGGGGCTGGGCCTGCAGGAGGTCGGCGCCGAGGTGCACGTGCCGCCGCTGACCCCCGACGCGCCCGTCACCGCCTTCTGGCGCACCACCTGGCTCAGCATGCGCGACGCCCTGGAGGCCGGCACCGCCCTGGAGCCGGGCGAACTCGACCGGGCCGTCGCCTACCTGTCCTCCGCCGAGCTCGCCGACCTCTCCCCCGGCATGATCACCGCCTGGGGGCGCCGACCGGCCGCGACGGCCTGAACCGGCGCCCCTGCTGCCCCGGCCTGAACCGGCGCCAATGCTGCCCCGGCCTGAACCGAGCCTCCGGCCGGGGCGCGGCCGGCACCTCAGGACACCCGGGTGGCATCCGTGGTGAGCGCCGTCAACAGGGGCTCCAGGAAGCGCTGTTCGAGCCTGCCCGGCGGCAGCTGCTCGGGTTCGACGTAGCTCTGCGCCAGACCTCCCTCGCGGATCGCGATCAGCAGCCGGGCCACCTCGTCCGGGTCCGCGGTGAGGGTGCGGCCGGCCCGGGCCAGGTGGTCGGTGAGCGCCCGGGCCAGCTCGGCGCGCAGCCGGGCGTCGTGCCGGGCCAGCACCCAGGCGGCCTGCCGGTCGCGGATGGCGTGCAGGGTGAACTCGGTCGTGACGAGGTACCAGTCGCGTTCGGCCGGCTCGACCTCGCACAGGACCTCGACCAGCGCCTGCACGGTGAGGTCCTCGGTGGCGATCGAGTCGACCAGTTCGGTCATCCTCCCGACGATCCGGTCGCTGTGCGCGTCGAACAGCGCGAGGAACAGCTCCTCCTTGCTGCTGAAGTTCGAGTAGAACGCGCCCCGGGTGTAGCCGGCCCGCTCGCAGATCTGCTCGATGGTGGCGGCGCGGAAGCCCTGCTCGGCGAAGGTCTCCAGCGCGGCCTGCAGCAGGGCCGCACGGGTGCGCGGTCGTCGCTTGGTCTCGCCCTTGGGCATCGGTGGCGTCCCGGTTCACTCGGAGGTCGGCGGTCGTGGGCGGCGGACGGATCCCGAAGCCCGGCGGACGGCCCCGCCGGCCGGATTCGACCCTGCATCGGATCCATTGTCGTATCGGATACAGCATTGTATCTTCTGGGGCCATGAGCACCCCACCGCCCCCCGGCGCAGACACCCCGCTGCCCGCCTCGCTCGCCGCCGCCGTCGGACCGCTGCCCGCCGGAGCCACCCTGCCGCTGCCGCCGACCTTCGACTCGGTGGCCGCCGAACGCCAGTACCGCAAGGAACAACTCGCCGCAGGATTCCGGCTGTTCGGCCGGTTCGGGTTCTCCGAAGGGGTCGCCGGGCACATCACCGTGCGCGACCCGGAGCACCCCGACCACTTCTGGGTGAACCCGTTCGGCATGCCCTTCGGCATGATCAAGGCCTCGGACCTGCTCCTCGTCGACCACGAGGGCACCCTGCTGCACGGCAACCGGCCGGTGAACCGGGCCGCCTTCGTGATCCACTCCCAGGTGCACGCGGCCCGCCCGGACGCGGTCGCGGCCGCCCACGCGCACTCCCTGCACGGCAAGGCCTTCTCCAGCCTCGGCATCACGCTCGACCCGCTCACCCAGGACGCCTGCGCGTTCTTCGAGGACCACGGGCTGTACAGCGACTACCGCGGCGTGGTGAACGAGGCCGACGAGGGCAAGCGGATCGCCGCCGCGCTCGGCCCGCACAAGGCGGTGATCCTGCAGAACCACGGGCTGCTGACGGTCGGCCGTTCGGTCGCCGAGGCGGTCTGGTGGTTCGTCACGATGGAGCGCTCCTGCCAGGCCCAGCTGCTCGCCATGGCGGCCGGCACCCCCAAGCACATCGACCGGGAGACCGCGCTGATCACCCGCGGGCAGGTGGGCAGCGACCTGGCCGGCTGGTTCCAGGCCCAGCCGCTCTTCGAGCAGATCGCCGCCACCGACCCGGACCTGACCGGCTGACCCGAGCGGCCCGCCACCGAACCCGGCACCGAGCCCGACCCGCCCTCCCCAGGCCGCTCCGACCGCGTCGGCCGGCCCACCCGACCCGCCGGCTCCGGCCGCCGCCGGAAGGACAGCAGCAGTGGACAAGGAACCGCGGATCGCGGTCTTCGGCGCCGGCAGCATCGGCTGCCACCTCGGGGGCATGCTGGCCGCCGCCGCGGACGTCACCCTGATCGGCCGGCCCGCGGCGATGGCCGCCGTCGAACGCGACGGGCTGACGCTCACCGGTCCCGGCCGCGCCCGGCGGGAGGTGCGCGGGCTGACCCTCGCCACCGACGCGGCCGCCGCCGCGTCCGCGGACTACGTGCTGGTGACCGTCAAGTCCGCGGACACCCGCACCGCCGCGCGCGAGCTGGCGGGGCGGCTGGCACCCGGCGCGGTGGTGATCAGCTTCCAGAACGGCCTGCACAACGCCGACGAGCTGCGGGCCGGACTGCCGGGCCACCGGGTGCTCGCCGGGATGGTGCCGTACAACGTGCTGCGCAGCGGCCCGGCCGCCGTCCACCAGGGCAGCGGCGGCGCGCTCATGGTCGAGGACGTGCCGGCGGCCCGCGCGTTCGCGACGGCGGCCCGGGCGGGCGGCCTGCGCCTGGCACTGCGCGCGGACATGCCCGGCGTCCAGGCCGCGAAGCTGCTGATGAACCTCAACAACGCGGTGAACGCGCTGTCCGGCCTGCCGCTGCGCGAGGAGCTGGGCACCCGGGCGTACCGGGCCTGTCTGGCCCGGTGCCAGCGGGAGGCGCTCGCCGCCTTCCGGGCGGCGGGCACCGCGCCCGCCCGGCTCGGCCCGGTGCCGCCGCAGTGGACGCCCCGGGTGCTCGGGCTGCCGGACGCGGTCTTCCGGCGGGTGGCGGCAGCGAGCCTGCGGATCGACGCCCTGGCCCGGTCGTCCATGTGGGAGGACCTGCAGCGGGGCCGCCCGACCGAGATCGACTCGCTCCAGGGCGAGGTGGTCGCGATCGCGGCACGGCACGGTCTGGCGGCTCCGGCCAACGCCCGGCTGGCCGTGCTGGTGCACGAGGCCGAGCGGGCCTGGCCGGGCGCCGCCCGCCGGTGGTCGGGTCCGGAGCTGCTGGCGGCGCTCGGAACGGCGGATGCTTGACAGAATCAACCTTTCAGGCCCACCGTCGCCCACGTTATTTCATGCGATGAACCATCGGGGCGCCCGCCGCCCCGAGGCGCCGCCAGGCCCGCGTCCCCGGAGACCACGCCCATGACCCCACACGACCACGGCACCGCCGTCGCCGCCGAGACCGCCCGCTTCGTCGCCGCCGTGCAGCACGCCGACCCGACGCTCCCGGTGCCAGGCTGCCCGGGCTGGACCGTCGCCGACCTGGTCCGCCACGCCGGCAGCGTGCAGCGCTGGTTCACCGTCCTGCTCCGGCAGCGGATCCAGGAGCCCCCGCGCAGCCGCGACGTCGACCTGCGGCTGCCCGAGCACACCGAGGACTACCCGGCCTGGCTGGCCGAGTCCGCCGAGGAGGCCGCCACCGCCTTCACCGACCTCGACGCGCCGATGTGGGCCTGGGGCGCCGACCAGCACGCCCGCTTCTGGGTGCGCCGGATGCTGTTCGAGACCCTCGTCCACCGGGTCGACGCCGAGGTCGCGCTCGGCCTCACCCCCACCGTCGACCCGGTCCTCGCGGCCGACGGCGTGGCCGAGTTCCTCACCAACCTGCCCTTCGCCACCCTCTTCGCGCCCGGGACGGCCGAGCTGCGCGGCGACGACCGGACCATCCGCTTCGCCCGCACCGACGGCGAGGGCGACTGGCTGGTCCGGCTGCGCCCCGACGGCTTCGCCCTGGACCCCGACGGCGCGGACACCACCGCCGACGCCACCCTCCGGGCCACCGCCGCCGACCTGCTGCTGGTGCTCTACGGCCGCCTCGACCTCACCGCCCCCGCCGTCGTGACGTCCGGCGACCAGGAACTGCTGGACCACTGGTTCGCGCACTCAGCCTTCTGACGCACGCCGAACACGGCCCGCACCCGGCCGCGGGGCGGGTGCGGGCCTGACAGTTCCGGGCGCCCTAAGCCCCGGCCGCCTCGTCGGCCGCCAGGGCGCGGGCGATGGGCAGGGTGTCGGAGGTCTGCCGCAGCTGGGTGATCCGGCCGTCCCGCAGGGTGAAGAAGTGGGCGAACCGCGAGGTCACCGGCACCCCGCCGGCCGTCCGGCCGACGTAGCGGCCGAGCACGATGACCTGGTCGCCGTCCTCGTAGTACGCGTCGCCGACGCACCCGAACTCGCGGAAGTCGGCGAGGAAGGGGAAGAAGTCGCCGAGGATGCGGTCCAGCCCCTCGTACACGCCGCCGCGGGGGAAGCCCTCCGCCACGTCCCACCGGGCGTCCTCGGCCACCACCGACCGGATCACGTCCAGATCGCCCCTGGCGTCGTAGAAGCGCCGCACGGCGTCGATCTGCGGGGAGTCGGACACGGTGTTCCTCTCGACGGGCGACCGGCACCTGACGGTGCGTCAAGGAGACTACCGCCCGCGGCGGATGCCGGGCGGCCGAACCGCCGAACCCCGACAGGGCGCCGCCCCGCCCCGGGGACGGGGGCGGGGGCGGGGCGGCGCCGGTCCTCAGCCCGCCAGGAAGCGCTCCCGGTGGACCTGTTCCTGGGGCACCCCGCCCAGCAGGGCGGCGCGCAGCACGGCGTCGACCAGCGGCGGCGGCCCGCAGACGTACACGTCCGGTGCGGTGCCCGCGAGTTCGGGCAGGGCCGCGGCGAACCGGTCGGCCGGGGTGCCGGTCGGGCCGGACCAGCCGCCGGACGGCTTCCAGACGCAGACGTCGTACCGGAAGCCCGGCAACTCCTCGGCCACGGCCGCGAGTTCGCGCACCCCGAAGACGTCCTTCGGCTCGTTGACGCCCAGGAACAGCCGGGCCGGCTGCGGGTCCTGCCACTCGGCCATCCGGCGGACCATCGCCAGCAGCGGGGCCAGTCCGGTGCCGCCGGCCACGAACCAGCGCGGGCGCAGCCCGGTCTCGTGCAGGCCGAAGGCGCCCTGGGGACCGTGCACGGTGAGGCGGTCGCCGGGGCGGGCCCGGTGGGCGAGGTGGGTGGAGAACCGCCCGCCCTCCCGCAGCCGGACGTAGAACTCCAGCCGCCCCTCCCAGTTGCCGGTGTTGGCGAGGGAGTAGGCCCGTTTCACCTCGCTGCCGGGCGCCTGGAGTTCCATGAACTGGCCCGGGTCGAACTGGCAGTCGGCGTCCCCGTCGAGCCGCAGTTCGAGCCGTACGGTGTCCTGCGCGACCGGTTCGAGCGCCGTGATGACGGCCTCCCGGACGGGGATCCCGCCGTACAGGATGCGGGACTGCTCGTACGGCAGGGCGGCGGTCAGCGGCCCGCACGGGAAGGTGCGGCACAGCAGTACGTCGCCGCGCTCGCGTTCGTCCTCCGGGAGGGCCAGTTCGCTGTGGGTGCCCAGCTCGTACCGGCCGTCGGTCACGGAGGCGTGGCACGAGCCGCAGGTGCCCTGGTGGCAGGAGGCCGGCAGGGCGGCGCCCGCCTCCGCCGCGGCCTCCAGCACGCTGGCGCCGGGGGCGCAGGTGAACTCCAGGCGCCCGCCGTCGCTGGTGGTGAGGACCACCGGCGCGGGTTCGGTCGCGCTCACGACGCCGTCCGCTCCAGCGCCGCGGCCAGGTCGGTGCCGGCGTCGCCGGTCACCCGCAGGCCGAAGCGCTCGACCAGGCCGTCGACCAGGGCCGGGGTGAGGAAGCCGGGCAGCGAGGGGCCGAGGTGGATGTCGCGGACGCCGAGCGCCAGCAGCGTGAGCAGCACGGCGACGGCCTTCTGCTCGGTCCAGGCGAGCGCCAGGGTGAGCGGCAGGTCGTCGATCCCGCACTCGAAGGCGTCGGCCAGCGCCGTCGCGATCCTGATGGCCGAGTAGGTGTCGTTGCACTGCCCGAGGTCGAGCAGCCGCGGGATGCCGTCGATCTCGCCGAAGTCGTGCCCGTTGAACCGGTACTTGGCGCAGCCGAGGGTGAGCACCACGCTGTCCCGGGGCGCGCCGAGCGCGAAGTCGGTGTAGTAGTCGCGCCCGGGGGTGGGGCCGTCGCAGCCGCCGACCAGGAAGAAGTGCCGGATCGCGCCCCGGCGCACGGCGTCGACGACCTGGTCGGCGACGGAGAGGACGGCATCGCCGCCGAAGCCGACGGTGATGAACCGCTCCTCGGCCGGGCCCTCCGGGAAGCCGGGCAGCGCCTTGGCGGCCTGGACCACTGGGGCGAAGTCGCGGCCGGTGAGGTGGCGGACGCCGGGCCAGCCGACCGGTCCGGCGGTGAAGATCCGTCGGCGGTAGCTGACGTGCGGTTCGATGATGCAGTTGGAGGTCATCAGGATCGGGCCGGGGAAGGCGGCGAACTCCCGCTGCTGGTCCTGCCAGGCGCCGCCGTAGTTGCCGGCCAGGTGCGGGTGGGCCTTGAGCAGCGGGTAGGCGTGCGCGGGGAGCATCTCGCCGTGGGTGTAGACGTTGATGCCCTGGTCCTTGGTCTGCTCCAGCAGAGCCTCCAGGTCCCGCAGGTCGTGGCCGCTGACCAGGATCGCCTTGCCGGCGACGGGCGTGGTGCGGACGGCGGTGGGCTGCTGGGCGCCGTAGGTGCCGGTGTTGGCGTCGTCGAGCAGTTCGATGGCCGCCAGGTTGAGCCGGCCGAGGCCGACGGCGCGCTCCAGCAGGTCGGCGGCGTCGGTCGGTCCGCCGGCCAGGTGGGCCAGGGCGTCCTCCACCCCGGCGTACACCTCGGCGCTCTGCCGGCCCAGCACGTGGGCGTGGTGGGCGTAGGCGCAGATGCCCTTCAGGGCGTACAGGTGGAGCGAGCGCAGCCCGACGACGTCCGGGCCGACCAGGGCGAGCCCGGCGTCGACGCGCACGTCCTGCGCCTGGCGCGCGAGTTCGGCGGGGTTCGCGCCGGGCGCCCACGCGGCCGGGCCGGTGAGCGCCTTCGGCGCGTGACCCGCGGCGCGCGCTGCCCGCTCGTACGCCGCTCTGACCCGGTCCCGGACGGCGACGGCCTCCTGGATCAGGGCGGCGAAGCGGGTGGGGTTGAAGTTGACGTTGGTGAGCGTGGTGAACATCGCGGAGAGGACGAAGGCCGCCGCGTCGTCGTCCGGGGCACCGAGGGCGCGGGCCTCGGCGGCGTACTGGGCGATGCCCTTGACTGCGTGGACCAGCAGGTCCTGGAGGTCCGAGGTGGTGGAATCCTTCCCGCAGTTGCCGATCAGGCCGGCGCAGCCGGGGGTGGTGCCGGTGCGGTCGGTCTGTTCGCACTGGTAGCAGAACATGCGGGTCCTCCGGGACTCGTGGGGCCGTCGTGCCGGGCGGTCCGCGGGAGGCCCGCCGTCGGCCCCTCCAGGATCGGGTCGGGGCGCGGGGGCGCCCAGGGTCGGACGACCCGGTCGTCCGGGCCCGGTGGTCCCTCTCCGTCAGTCGGGCGGTGCGGCGTCCGGGGTGCCGTCCTCCCCCGCCCAGGAGCGGTAGGCGGCGACCGCCGTCGACAGGGCGGGGAAGATCCGGTCCGCGCCGACGGAGTCGCTCAGGCCGTACGCGTCGAGCTCGGCCCGCAGGTCCTGCTTGACCCGGGCCAGGGCGAACACGATGCCGCGGTCGGCCAGTTCGAACCGCAGGGCGTCCAGCGAGTCCAGCGCGGTGATGTCCACCTCGACGTTCGCCTCGGTGTTGAGGACGAACCACCGTACCGGCTCGGGCTGTTCGGCCAGAGCGGCGAGGGCGCGGCGGCGGAGGTTCTCCGCGTTGGCGAAGAACAGCGGGGAGTCGTAGCGGTAGATCAGCAGTCCGGGGATCGTCCGCGCCTCCGGGTAGTCGTCGACGTCGTGCATCCCGGCCACGCCCGGGACGACGCCCAGCACCGCGTCGTGCGGTCGCGCGACCCGGCTGAGCAGCTCGATCACCGACAGTCCGACCGCCACCAGCACGCCGTAGAGGATGTCCAGGGCCAGCACGCCGAGCATGCAGCCGAGCGCCAGCAGCAGTTCGCGGCTCCGGAACGAGGCCAGCCGGCGGAAGCCGGAGAGGTCGATCATCCGCAGCGCGGCGAACACCACCAGGGCGCCGAGCACCGCGTCCGGCGTGTCGTGCAGCAGCGGGCTGAGGAACAGCAGCACGGCGACCACGCCGAGGCCGGCCGCGAGCGCGTACGCCTGGCTGCGGCCGCCCGCCGACTGAGCCAGGGCGGTCCGGCTGGCGCTGCTGCTCACCGGGAAGCCCTGGAAGAACCCGGCGCCGAGGTTGACCGCGCCGAGGCCCAGCAGTTCCTGGTTGGCGTCCAGCCGCCGTTCCTGGCCGGAGTCCTCGAAGGCGCGGGCGGTGAGGATGAAGTCGGTGTAGCCGACGAGCAGGATGCCCAGGGCGGGCAGCACCAGCTTGTTCAGCTGGCTCAGGTCCGGCAGCGCTGGGCGGGGCAGCCCGGCCGGGATGTCGCCGATCACCGCGAGGCCGTGGTCCTGGAGCGAGAAGGCCGCCGAGACCGCGGTGCCGAGCACGACGGCGAGCAGCGGGCCGGGCAGCTTCGGCAGGAAGCGGGCCACCAGGAGGAGGAAGAGCAGGGTCGCGACGCTGAAGGCGACCGTCGGCAGGTGCGCCTCGGTGATGTCCGACGCAAACGACACCAGCTGCGGGAAGAAGCCCTCCCCCTCGATGTCGATCCCGGTGAGCTTGGACAGCTGGTCCACGATCATGATCAGTGCCACACCGGCGAGGTAGCCGATCAGCACCGGCCGGGAGAGCAGGTCGGCGACGAAGCCGAGCCGGGCCAGCCACGCCAGTACGCACAGCAGGCCGACCACCACGGCGAGGCTCGCGGCCAGGACGGCGTAGCGGCCGGTGTCGCCACCGGCCAGCGGCCCGACCACGGTCGCGGTCATCAGCGCCGTGGTCGATTCGGGCCCGACCGACAGCAGCCGGGACGAGCCGACGAGGGCGTACAGCACGATCGCGGGCAGGATCGCCCACAGTCCGGTCACCGGCGGCAGGCCCGCCACGCTCCCGTACGCCATGACCTGCGGCACCAGGTAGGCGACCACGGTGGCACCGGCCAGCAGGTCGCCGCGCAGCCAGTCCCGCCGGTAGCCGCGGAGCACCGCGAGCCCCGGCAGGGTCGGCACGAAGCGGTGCCGGCCGTCGCCTCTGCCGCCGTCGGCACCGGGCGTCCGCGGGGGACCCTGGGGCGCCGTCACGGACGGTCGGCGGTCGCCGCGGTGCCGTCGCCGGCCGGCGACCTGCGGGCCAGGAACTTGCCCAGCTCCCACAGCAGCAGGAGGGCGACGGCGGCCAGCAGCGCCCAGCCGAACTGCCGGGCGTTGATGTCGGTGGTCCCGAGGATGCGGTGGAACGCGTCCATCTGGGTGACCAGCACCGCCAGGACGAACTCGCCCAGGGCCGCCCGGTTCATCTGCTTGCTGTCGAAGGTGTCGGCGCTCAGCGCGGACGCCCGCTCGCTGCGGCACTCGAAGGCCGCCACGATCAGGCAGAGCGCGAAGGCGGTGAACGCGATCGAGTTGCCGACCTGCGCGCTGTGGTAGTGCGCCTCGCCCAGCTTGGTCAGCCCGAGCAGGGCGACGGTGACGGCCAGTCCGGCGAGCCCGACGGTGATCATCACCGGACCGGTCAGCACCGTCTCGCCGCGCGGGCGCGGGGTGCGCCGCATCAGACCGGGGCTCTCCCGGTCGAAGCCGAGGGCGAAGCCGAACGGGGCGTTGACCACGAAGTGGACCCACAGGACCTGCGCCGGGGTGAACGGCTCGCCCGCGGCGATGTTCAGGAGCGCGGCGCCGAGGAAGGTCAGCACGAAGGTCACCAGCAGCACCAGGACGAACCGGATGTACTTGGTGAGGTTGTCGTAGAGCTTCCGGCCCTCCTCCACGGCGTAGACGATGGTGGCGAAGTTGTCGTCGGACAGGACCATCCGGCTCGCGTTCTTCGCCGCGTCGGTGCCGCTGCCCATGGCGATCCCGATGTCGGCGGCCTTGATGGCAGGCGCGTCGTTGACGCCGTCGCCGGTCATCGCGACCACGTCGCCCTTCTGCTTGAGCGTGGCGGCGAGCAGCACCTTGTGCTCGGGCGCGACCCGGCCGACCACGCCGATGCCGTCGATCCGGGCCAGCCGCTCGTGCTCCGGCAGGGCTGCGAAGTCGGCGCCGAGGACGGCCTCGCCGTCGATGCCCAGCTGGCGGGCGATGGCCGCCCCGGTGGTCACGTCGTCGCCGGTCACCATGCGGACCCGGATGTGCGCGGCCTGCGCGCTGGCGACCGCCACCCGTGACTCCTCGCGCGGCGGGTCGACCATGGCCACCAGGCTGGTCATCCGCAGGCCGTCGACGAGCGCCAGCAGGTCGCCGCCCGGGTCGAACTCCGCCGGGTCCAGGTCACGGACGGCCCCGGCCATCACCCGCAGTCCCTCGCCGCCCATCCGCTCGGTCTGCGCACGGGCGCGTCCGCTGAGGTCCGCGTCCCAGGGGACGACCGCGCCGTTGGAGAGCGCGGTGGCGGCGCGGGCCGTCACCGCGGGCGCCGCGCCCTTCACGAAGCACCGCACCACCGGCCGGCCGTCCGTGTCCTTCGCCTCGTTGAAGCTGGCCATCAGCTTGTAGCTCGGGTCGAAGGGCAGGGTGGCGAGGCGGGGGAAGCGCTCCCGGGTGGCCTCGATGTCCAGCCCGGCCTTGTGGCCGAGGACGAGCAGGGCGCCCTCGGTCGGGTCGCCGACGACCCGGCCCTCGACCAGCTTGGCGTCGTTGGCGACGAGGTAGGGCAGGACGGCCTCCTCGATGCTCGGGGCGGAGCCCGCGGCGTGGTGGATGCTCCCGTCGAGGCGGTAGCCGGTGCCGGAGACGGTGTAGCGGTCCACGGGGGTGACCACCTCCACCACCGTCATCTGGTTCATCGTCAGGGTGCCGGTCTTGTCGGAGTTGATCGCCGAGGTGAAGCCGAGCGTCTCGACGGACGGCAGCTCCTTGACGATCGCGTTCCGCTTGGCCAGGTTGAGGCTGCCCACGGAGAGGATGACCTGGCTGACCGTCGGCAGCGCCTCCGGGATGGCCGCGATGGCCAGCGAGACCGCGCTGACGAACAGGGCGTCCCAGGCCTGGTCGCGGCTGCGGCCGAGCGCGAACATCACGATCATGGTCAGGCCGGCCGCCGCCGCGATCCACAGCGTCAGCGTGTTGAGCTCCCTGGTGAGCGGCGACTGCTCCTTCTCGGTGGCCGAGAGCATCCCGGAGATCTTGCCCAGTTCGGTGCCCTCCCCGGTCGCGGTGATGACGAGCAGTCCGCTGCCGTGGGTCACCGGGGTGTTCATGAACGCCATGTCGGTCTGGTCACCCGGGCTCAGCCGCTCGCCCGTCACGGTGCCGGCGTCCTTCGCGGCGGGGACGCTCTCACCGGTCAGCGCCGACTCGTCGATCTGCAGCGCGCTGGCCTCGACGATCCGGCCGTCCGCCGGGACCTCGTCGCCCGCCCGGACGAGCACCACGTCGCCCACGACCAGCTGCTCGGCCGGGATCTCCGCCTCCGTACCGTCCCGCCGCACCCGCGCGGTGGCCTTCATCATCGACCGCAGCGCGTTCATCGCGCTCTCGGCCTTGCCCTCCTGCCGCAGGCCGACGACCGCGTTGAACAGGGTCAGCACGATCAGCAGGATCGCGGTGGTCCACTCCTTGATCGCCAGCGAGACCACCGCCGCCGCCACCAGGATGATCTGCATGTAGCTGCGGTACTGGTCGAGGAAGCGGAGCCAGTTCGGCTTGGCCTTCTCCTCGGGCAGCGCGTTCGGCCCGTGCGCGGCGAGCAGTTCGGCCGCCCTGGCCGCCGTCAGCCCGGTCGCCGGGTCCACGCCGAGCGCCGCCGCGACCTCCCGGGCGGGCCGCGCGTACCAGGGGTCCGGGGGATCCTGCGGTCCGGGCAGGCCGCTCTGCTCCGCCATGTCCACTCCTCAAGGTCCGGAAGGTCGACGTCGCCTCAGTCGGTGCGGTGCTCGGCCGCGTACGGGTCGCGCGCGGCGCCCCGGGGGGCCTCCCGCTCCAGGCGGCGCTTGGCGACGAGGAGTTCCTTCCGCGCCTCGTCCCCGACCGTGGGGTACTGCGGATCGATCCCGATCAGCGTGTGGGCGAGCACCGCCGCCGCGCAGATGCGCGCGAACCACTTGCGGTCCGCCGGCACGACGTACCAGGGCGCCCAGGGCGTGCTCGTGGCCGACAGCATCTCGGAGAACGCCTCCTGGTAGTCGTCCCACCGCTCGCGCTCGCGGATGTCGGCCGCGGAGAACTTCCAGTTCTTCTCCGGCAGGTCGATCCGCTTCAGGAAACGGGTGCGCTGCTCCTCCTTCGAGAGGTTCAGGAAGACCTTCACCACCTTGATCCCGTTGTCGGTGAGGTAGCGCTCCCAGTCGTTGATCTCCCGGTAGCGGCGGTGCCAGACCCCGGGGCCCTTGGCCTCCTCGGGCAGCTTCTGCCGGTCGAGGTTCTCCGGGTGGACCCGCACCACCAGGACCTCCTCGTAGTGGGACCGGTTGAAGATCCCGATGTCGCCGCGGGCCGGGAGCCGCTGCGCGTACCGCCACAGGTAGTCGTGGTCCAGCTCCTCCGCCGAGGGCACCTTGAAGCCGCTCACTCTGACGCCCTGCGGGTTCACCCCGCTCATGACGTGGCGGATCGTCCCGTCCTTGCCGCCGGCGTCGAGCGCCTGGAGGCAGAGCAGCACGCCGTAGGTGTCCTGGGCCGCCAGCCGCGACTGGTACTCCGCGAGCAGCGAGACGCCGGTGCGCAGCAGCTCCGCGCCCTGTCGCTTCTTCAGGCCCGCCTTGTAGCGGGGGTCGAAGTCCTCCGCCAGGTCCACGCTCGAACCCGGCTTCACCCGCAGCGGCTTGACGAACTTCGCAATGCGCTTGGCCGTCCGTGCGTCCGACATCGCCCCTACCACGTCCTCTCGGGAGAGTGCTACGTGCCACGCTGCGGCAGCCGGGTGGACGCGGCAATCCGGCGGCGTCCTTCCGGGGCGGCCCAGTCGGGGTCCCGCCGGGGTGCCGGCCGGGGGTTGTGAAGGCGGGCCCCCGGGCCCCGGGTACCCCGTCCGGTGCGCGGGTGTGGCGGCACCGGGGCGCCGGGCCGACGATGGGCCTGACGTGCGCACCCCCTCTGACCGGAGACCACCATGGCGACCCTGACGGTATGGCGCTTCCCCACCGCTGCCGGAGCCGACGAAGCCCTCGAAACACTGAAGAAGCTGCAGCGCCAGGAGCTGATCAAGGTCCAGGACGGAGCCGTGGTCAGCTGGCCGGGCGACGCCCGGAGGCCGAAGACCCGCCACCTGAGCGACATGACCGGCATGGGCGCCCTGGGCGGTGCCTTCTGGGGCTTCCTGCTGGGGCTGATCTTCTTCGTGCCGATCCTCGGCGCCGCGATGGGCGCGGCCGGCGGCGCGCTGGGCGGCCACCTCGCCCACCTCGGCATCGACGAGGACTTCATCAAGCGGCTGCGGGACAAGGTGACGCCCGGCACCTCCGCGCTGTTCGTCCTCAGCACCGACGCCGTGCTCGACGCCGTCCGGTCCTCGTTCGAGGGCATGCACGCCGAGCTCCTGGAGACGAACCTCTCGCCGGAGGAGGAGGCCCGGCTGCGCGAGGCGTTCACCGAGGGCGAGTGAGGACCGGGCCGCCGGGCGCGTCCTCCGCTCCGGGCGGGGAGCTCCGGGCCGGGCGGTCCGCGTGGCCGCGATCTGCGTGGCCGGCCGCCGACGCCGTCCGGGCGGTGAGGCCGGCATCGCCCGGGCGGTGAGGGGGCGGCGCGCGCCGTGACGGCGGGCGCCCCGTCGGCGTCCCGGGCGCACGAGATCGTCCGTCCCCGGGTGCGCGCCGTCGGACCGACCGGTGCGCCGACGGTTGCGCCGGACGAGCGCCGGGAGGAATCCGGCCACGACCGGGTTCCCCGGGGGTGATCGTGCGCCACCGAACGGTGCGCACCCCCCGGGTGACGGCCGCGGCGCCGCCGCCGGCCGCTGCCGGTCCGCCGCTCCGGCGGGCTGCCGCCGCCGTCAACCACCGGCCGGGCCGCGCGACCTGCGCCCGAGTCGATCAGCTCCCCGCCACCCCCGCGACGGGGAGCAGTCATCCCTGCACCCGGAGCGATCACCGCTGGTGGGGGGCCATGCCATTCATTCCGATCAATATTCCGATGGGATATTCGGCCAAACATCCCGGAGCCTCTGGCGTCCGGTCGAACGCTGACCGCAGACTCTCCCCGGACCGCTCACCAGGTGCACCGGCCTCCCACCCGAGGCCTTCACACGAGCGGCCCGCCTCTCCCAGGTTTCTCCCCCGGCCCAGTGGTGCCGTGCGCCCGGACGACGGTGCGCGGCGACGCTGCTCGACGCCTCCTGGAGGATTCCGATGGACATGCGCTACGAGGCGTACTCCTACGCCGACCCGCTCTTCTACGACTCGCCGGTCCGCTGGGCCACGCTGGAGGAGTTCCCCGAGGCGGTCGAACCGGCACCGGCCGGCTGGACGCGCAACGCCCGCGAGGTGTGGGTGGGATTCCAGCCCGACGACCTCCGGCTGCCCGAGCAGGGCTGGAAGATCCACGTCTCGGCGTGCATGGACAACGCCCCGCGGATCCTGGACGTCGTCCGCACCCACTGCCTCACCCACCGCGTGGCGTTCAAGTTCCTGCGCAGCCCGGCGCTGGTCCAGACGCAGAACGCGAAGTACGCCCCGCGCGGCTCCAGCGGCAAGTTCATGACGCTCTACCCCGTCGGCGACGGCGCGCTGGAGCGATGTCTCACCGACCTCGACGCCGCCCTCGCCGGCGAACCCGGGCCGTACATCCTCTCCGACCTCCGCTGGCGGGAGGGCCCGCTCTACCTGCGCTACGGCGGGTTCGTCGAGCAGTTCTGCCGCACCGAGACCGGCGAACTGGTCCTCGCCTTCCGCGAACCCTCCGGCGCGCTGCGCCCCGACGTCCGCCGGGCCGTCTTCGAGGTGCCCGAGTGGGCGCCGGTGCCCGCCGTCCTCGCCCCGGCCCTGGCCGACCCGGCGCGGACCGGCCCGAGCGAGTTCCCGTACGCGGTGGAACGGGCCCTGCACTTCTCCAACGGCGGCGGCATCTACCTCGGCCGGCACAACGACGGCGGTCCGCAGGTGGTGCTGAAGGAGGCCCGGCCGCACGCCGGCCTGGACCAGCGCGGCGAGGACGCCGTCCACCGGCTCGGGCGCGAACACGACGTGCTGCAACGGCTGCGCGGCCTGGACGCCGTACCGGACGCCCTCGGGTACCTCACCGCGTGGGAACACCACTTCCTCGTCCAGGAGTACGTCGAGGGCGAACCGCTGCACCGCTGGTTCGGGCTCAACTACCCGCTGGTGCACCCGGACGCGGGCACCGCCGCCGTCGAGGACTACCGGGCCGAGGCGCTGCGCATCCTCGACGCCGTGACCGAGGGCCTGCGCACGATCCACGACCGCGGCATCGTGTTCGGCGACCTCCACCCGCGCAACCTGATCGTCCGGCCGGACGGCAGCGTCGCCTTCGTCGACTTCGAACTCGCCTCCCCCGTCGACGAGTTCCTCCGGCCCGCGCTCGGCGCCGCCGGTTTCGCGGCCCCGCCCGGCTTGACCGGGTTCGCGGTCGACGAGCACGCGCTGGCCGCCATCCGGCTGTGGCTCTTCCTGCCGCTCATGCCGCTGACCGTCCTCAGCCCCGGGAAGGCGGGTGCGCTCGTCCGCGCCGCCCGGCACCGGTTCGGACTGTCCCCGCTGCTGCTGCCCGACCCGCCGGCTCCGGCCGCCGAGGTCGCGGGTGTCCCGGTCGCGGGCGCTGCGGAAGCTCCGGACCACGCCTTCGAGGAGCTGCTGGACGGCGGGCCCGACAGCTGGCCCCGGCTGCGCGCGGAACTCACCGCCGCCATCACGGCCGCCGCCACACCGGACCGCACCGACCGGCTCTTCCCCGGCGACCCGGGCCAGTTCACCCACGACGGACTCGGCCTGTCCTACGGCGCGGCCGGCGTGCTCTGGGCCCTGCACACCACCGGCGCCGAGATCGACCCCGACCACGTCCGCTGGCTGACCGCCGCGGTGCACCGGGAACCCTGCCGGTCCGGCCTGTTCATCGGCGCACACGGCGTCGCCTACGTCCTGGACCTGCTCGGGCGGCGCGCCGAGGCCCTCGACCTGCTGGAACGGCTGGGCAAGGACGACGTCGACGGCCTCGGCCCCGACCTCGCCGGCGGCCTGGCCGGAGTCGGCCTGACCCTGTGCCACTTCGCGCGGACCACCGGCGACCGGGCCCTGCACGAAGCCGCCGTGGACGCCGCCGAACGCGCCGTCACCAAACTCGGACTCCACCTGCCGGACGGCGCGGCCACCGGGGCAGGGGCCGCGGCCGGGGCTCGGACCGGGTTGATGCACGGCCCCACCGGAGCCGCCCTCCTGCTGCTGCACCTCTTCGAGGACTCCGGCGACCCGGCGCTGCTGGACCTCGCCCGGCGCGCCCTGGACCGTGACCTCGCCCGCTGCGTCCTCGCCGAGGACGGCACCCTCCAGGTCGACGACGGCACCCGGGTCCTGCCCTACCTGGAGTCCGGCAGCGCCGGCATCGCCGCCGTCCTCCACACCTACCTGCGGCACCGTCCGGACGCCGCGCTCGCCGAGCGGCTGGAGCAGATCCGCGGCGCCGCCCGGCCCGAGTTCATCGTCCAGTCGGGCCTGTTCAACGGACGGGCCGGCCTGATCGCGCTGCTCCGGCAGGCCCAGGGCGGGAGCACGGAGCACGCGGACACGATCCGTCGCCACATCCGCCGGCTCGCCTGGCACGCCATCCCCTACCAGGGCCACCCGGCCTTCCCCGGCGAGCAGTTGCTCCGCCTGTCGATGGACCTCGCCACCGGCACCGCCGGCGTGCTGACCGCGCTCGGGGCGGTGTTCGCGGACACTCCGGCGATGCCGTTCTGGCCCTCCACGGCGGGCCCCGACGGACCGCGAGCGAACCCCGCCTGAGCGGCCGGTCGTCCCGACCGCCCCGACCGTCCCGACCACCCGGATCATCCAGACCACTCGGACCCGCCGGACGTCCCACCCGGTCCGACCCGCCCCGCCGTTCCCACGGCACGCCGAGCGCCACCTCCGGCCGGCTGCCCACCCCGCGGCGTCACCGCCGCCCACGAGTTCCGGCGACTGCCGGGAGCACCGCACCACAACCCGATGGGAGTTCACCATGTCGATCCTGAACCTGCAGGCCCTGGAGACCGTCGAGGAGACCGTCGAGTACCGCTCGGTCCTCAGCTCGCTGAGCGCCGTCAACTGCACCAACAGCACGGTCAGCACCCTGCTCTGCCTCTGAGCAACCGCCGGCCGCGGGCTCGTCCCGCGGCCGGCGTCCGAGGCGGGCCGGCCCCGTGGGTCCGGGGCCCGGCCCGCCGAGGACGCCACCGGGCCCCGGTCACGCGACCGGGGCCCGGTTCCCGTTCCGGCCCATTCCCGGCCCTTCCCGGCCCTCCCAGGCCCGGTCCCCGTTCCCGGGCCGGGCGAGGCACCCGTCCGGAGGTCACCCGTGCCGACCGAACCCTCCCCGCCTGCGGCGCTCCGCACGGATCCCGCCCGCCCGGATACCGACCGCCCCGCGCCCCCCGGCCCGGACCCCGCGCGGCCCGCCAGCGGGAAGCGGCGGACCACGGGCCTGCGCCAGGTACTCGCCCTCACGCACCGCCGGTCGGCCGTCATGGCCCTCGCCGTCGCCACCAGCACGGGCGCGACCCTGGCCCTCCCCGCCGTCCTCGCCCACGCCGTCGACGCGGCGCTGGCCGGCGCGGGCGCCCGGGGCGTCCTGCCGCTGGCCGGAACGCTCGCCCTGCTCGCCGGCTCCGAGGCCGTAGGCCAGTACGCCGGGCCCGCGATCTCCACCGACGCCGCCGCGCGCCTGCGCGAGCACGCGGTGCGCCGGGTGCTCGCCGGCAGCCCGCTCGGGGCGCACCGGCTCCCCGTCGGCGACGTCGCGGCGCGGCTGACCGCGAGCGCCCCGCAGGCCGCCCTCGCCGCCCCGGCCGTGGTCTACTCCGTGGCCCAACTCGCCATGGCCGTGGCGGCCCTGGTGGCCCTGGCGGTGCTCGCGCCGACCGCCGCGCTCGCCTTCCTCGGCACCGCCCCGCTCGGGTACGCGGCGATCCGCCGCCAGCTGCGCCGCACCACCCGGCTCGGCGAGGGGTACCAGCAGGCGCAGGCCGACATCGCGGTCCGGCTGCTCGACGCCCTCTCCGGCAGCCGCAGCATCGCCGCCGCGCACGCCGTGGACCGCGAGATCGCGCGCGTCCTGCGCCCCGTCCCCGCGCTGTCCCGGCACGGGCGGGAGCTCTGGGACAGTCAGCGCCGGATCGCCTGGTGCTCCGCCCTGCTCGCCCCGGCGACCCAACTCGCCGTGCTGGCGGCCGCCGGAGTTGCGGTGAGCGCCCACGCGCTGTCCGTCGGCGGGCTGCTGGCCGCGCTCGGCTACACCGGCATCGGGCTCGGCGGGTTCGGCGCCGCCCAGAGCCTGCTCGACGTCTCCCGGGCCCGCGCCGGGACCGCCCGGCTCACCGAACTGCTGGACGCCCCGGTCCGCGCCCCGGGCACCCGTCCGCTGCCGGCCGCCGCGGGCCGCGGCGGCCGCCTGGAGCTGCGCGGCGTGGCCGTCCACGGGCCCGGCGGCCCCGTCCTCGACCGGCTCGACCTGACCGTCCCCGCCGGGAGCTGGACCGCCGTCGTCGGTGCCGACGACGCCGCCACCGCCGCGCTCGCCGCCGTCGCCGCCGGCCTGCTCGACCCGGACGACGGGACCGTCCTGCTGGACGGCGTCCCGCTGCCCGCCGTCCACCCCGACGAGCTGCGCACGGCCGTCGCCTGCGCCTTCGCCGATCCCGCCCTGCCCGGCCGGACGGTCGCGGACGCCATCGGCCTGGGCCTGGCGCCCGGCCCGGCGGAACGCCTGCACCGGGCCGCCCGGGCGGCCGGGGCCGACGTGTTCGTCCGCCGTCTCCCGGAGGGCTACCGCACCCCGCTGAGCCGGGCCCCGTTCTCCGGCGGGGAGCGCCAACGGCTGGGGATCGCAAGGGCGTTGGCCCGCAACGCCCGGCTGATCGTGCTGGACGACGCGACCTCCTCCCTGGACGCGGCCACCGAGAACCGGGTGCTGCAGGCCCTGCGGGACGAGGTCGGCGACCGCACCCGGCTGGTGGTCACCCGGCGGGCCGCGGTGGCCGCCCGCGCCGACGCGGTGGTCTGGCTCCGCGCGGGCCGGGTCCACGCGCAGTCCACGCACGAAGCGCTCTCCGGCGTGCCCGCCTACCGGGCCCTGTTCGGCGGCGGGCCGCAGGACTGACGCGGTCCGGCCCCTCGGGGCCTCCGCGCGCCGCGCCGTCACCTGCTGCTCGTCGCCCGCTGCCCGTCACCTCCCGCCACGTCACCCACGGCCCGTCGCCCGGGAAAGGTGCCCCGATGCCCCCGTCCACCGCTCCCCGCCCGGAACGACCGCACCCGCCGGAACGGCCCCACCCGCGGGATCGACCGCACCGACCGGCCCTGCACCTGCTGCGTTCCGCACTGGCCCGGAGCCGGCCGGCGGTGCTCCGGCTCCTCGCCTGGTCACTGCTCTCGGCGGCGCCGGCCCTGGTGTCGGGCAAGGCGCTGGCGCTGGCGGTCGACCGCGGCTTCATCGCCGGCCGGCCGGCCCAGGCGGCGGGCTGGCTCGCCCTGTTCGCCGTGGTCTCGTTGGCCGGCGCGTGGGCGTCACGGCAGGCGTACCCGTGGCTGGCCGAGGTCGTCGAGCCGATGCGCGACCGGCTCTTGGGCGGGGTGGTGTCCGGCATGCTCCACGACGCCGCAGCCGCGCCCGGGCGGCCGGACGGTTCGGGGGCGGTCGCGGTCGCCCGGCTCACCCGCCAGGTCGAGGTGGTCCGGGACACCGTCGCGGGACAACTCCTGGTGGTGTCCCACTTCGCGCTGACGGCGGTCGCCGTGGTGGCCGGCAGCGCCGCCCTCGCCCCGGCCGCCGCCGCGCTGATCGCGGGCCCGCTGCTGCTGTCGCTGCTCGCCTTCGCCGCCCTCGCCCCGGCCACCGCCCGGCGCCAGCGGGAGGCCTTCGCGGCGGAGGAGGAGCTGGCGCGGTCCTGCGCCGACGTCCTGCGGGCACTGCGCGACCTGGTCGCGTGCGGCGCCCGGGACGAGGCCGAGCGCGAGGTGCTGGCCACCGTCGCGGCGAACGAGGCGGCCGGCCTGGCCCTGGCCCGGCTCGCGGGCGCGCGCCGGCTGATCGTGTCCCTGGGCGCGCACCTGCCGCTGCTGCTGGTCGTCCTGGCGGCGCCGGGCCTGGTCGGCCGGGGGCTGACCCCGGGCGCGGTGGTCGGCGTGCTGGCGTACCTGACGGGCACGCTGGAACCGGCCCTGCGGCTGTTGGTGCAGGGCGCCGGCACCTCCTGGCTCCGGCTGGCGGTGGCCGCCGACCGCCTCGCCGGCGCGAGCCGTCCGGAGCCCTCCGCGAACGGAACGCCCGGCGACGGAACACCCGGGGACGGAACGCCCGGAGACGCAGCGGCGGCGGCTGCCGGCCCCCTCCCCGTGGACGGTTCGGTCGTGCTCTCCGGCGTCTGCTTCGCCTACGGCACCGACGCGGACCCGGTCCTCGACCGGCTCGACCTCGCCCTGCGCGACGGCGAACACCTCGCCGTCGTCGGCCCGTCGGGCATCGGCAAGTCCACGCTCGCCGACGTCCTGGCGGGCGTCGTGGCCCCGGACGAAGGCCGGGTGCTGCTCGGCGGGGTCGCGCCCGCCCGGCTGACCGGCCCGGACCTCGCCCGGGCCCGGGTCCTGCTCCCCCAGGATCCGTACGTCTTCACCGGGACGGTCGCGGAGAACCTCCGGTGGCTGTCACCGCACGCCGCGACGGCGGCCGTGCTCGACGCGGTCGACGCCGTCGGCGCGCGGTCCCTGGTGGAACGGCTCGGCGGACCGGACGGGCACCTCGCCCCGGCCGCGCTGTCGCCCGGCGAACGCCAGCTGATCGCGCTGGCCCGTGCGCACCTCTGCGAGGCGCGCCTCGTCATCCTCGACGAGGCGACCCGCCACCTCGACGCGACCGCGGAACGCCGGGTCGAGCAGGCCTTCCGCTCCCGGCCCGGCACGGTCGTGACCATCACCCACCGGATCGGCCCGGCCGCCCGCGCGGACCGGGTCCTGTTCCTGGACGGGTCGCGGCCCCGGCTGGGCACGCACCGCAGCCTGCTGGCCGAGGTGCCCGCCTACCGCCGGCTGACCGGCGAACCGGAGCGCGACGGGCTCACGGCGCCGCCCTCCGACGGGAGCTGACGGACCGGGCCGGGGCCCGCAGGGCCCGGCCGCGCCCGCCGTTCAGCAGCCCGGCCGGATCGTCAGCTCGCTCAGCGTGCCGTCCGCGGGGAAGTCCAGCACCCCGACCAGGGCCGCGGCCACGGACTCCGCGGCGAGGCAGATGCCCGGGTCGTACGGCAGGCCGAGCGCGCCGTGCAGCCGGGCCTGCATGGGGGTGTCGACCTCCCCCGGGAAGACCGTGGTGACCCGCACGCCGTTGCGGTACTCCTCCGCCCGCAGCGACTCGGCCAGCGCCCGCAACGCGAACTTCGAGGCCGCGTAGCCCCCCAGACCGGGCGGCGCGTGCAGCCCGGCGCCGGAGTTCACGAACACCACCCGGCCCGCGGCCGCGCGCAACGCGGGCAGCACCACGCGCGTCAGCTCGGCCGGGGCCACGCAGTTGACCGCCAGCATCCCCTGCCACACCGCCGGGTCGAGGCCCGCCACCGTGCCGGGCTCCAGCGTCCCGGCGACGTGCATCAGCGAGTCCAGCCGTTCCGGCAGCTCCTGCTTCCCGAGCGCGGCCGCCAGCGTCGTCGGCTCCGCGAGGTCCGCCGCCAGGGTGCGGCTCCCCGGGAACCGCGACCGCAGCTCCTCCGCCCGGGCCTCGTCCCTGGCCAGCAGCCAGAGGTCCTCGCCCCGCTCCGTGAGCACCCCGGCGACCGCCGCGCCGATTCCCGAGCCCGCACCGGTGATGAGATGAACGCCCATGCCGGCCCCCTTACCCACCGTGACCGCGTGGGAACGGCGATTTCCCGCCGTCCTGGCGGCGGGGTCCGGAAGGCCGGAGGCGTCACACCGTCACCCCGTCAGCCCGTCACCCCGCCGACCGGTCACGGGTGTTCGGACGAACCGGCGGGCTCCCGCTGCGGGCGCTCCGACGGCCGGTACTCCCACTGCGGGTGCTCCCGCTCCGCCCACGCGCGCTCCACCAGGCCGGTCCGCATCCCCAGCCGTGACTCCCGGTCCGCCATCGCCATCCGCACGTGCCCGGCGACCACGGTGGCGACGGCCAGGGCGAACCAGTCGTGGACGAAGGTCGCCCCGGTCCGCCAGGCCGGCGGCGACAGGTGCGTGAGCCACATCAGCAGACCGGTGCCCAGGATCACCAGCATCGATCCGAGCGTCCACTGCGCGTACAGCTTCTGTCCGGCGTTGAACTTGCCCGCCGGGCGCTGCGGTTCGCGCCTGCGCACGGCGCGCAGCCAGGCCCGGTCCGCCGGGGTGAAGCGGCTCAGCCGGGTCGCGTCCGCGCGCAGCGCCCGGGAGGTGAGCCCGAGCAGCAGCGGCACCGGCAGCGCCAGACCGCACCAGACGTGCACGGTCACCACCAGGTGACGGCGCCCGACCAGTTCGGCCAGCGGCGCCAGGTAGAGGCAGGCCGCGCTCGCCAGGCAGACCAGCATCAGGGCGGCGGTCGTGCGGTGCACCCAGCGCTCGGCGCGGGTGAAACGGAGGACCAGCTCAGCTCGTCGGCGCATCGTCCCGCCCGTTCGACCGGCCGACCCAGGCGTCGACGTCGTAGCCGTTGCCCTCCCAGTAGCCCGGGCGCACCGCGTCGGTGACGGTGATGCCCGAGAGCCACTTGGCGGACTTGTAGAAGTACATCGGTGCGACGTAGAGCCGCACCGGGCCGCCGTGGGCGTGCGTGATCGGGGCGTCCTGCAGCTTGAGCGCGACCAGCACGTCGTCCCGCCGGGCCTGCTCCAGGGTGAGGCTCTCGGTGTACGTGCCGTCGAAGCAGCTGAACGACACCGCCCTCGCGCCGGGCCGCACCCCGGCCGCGTCCAGCAGGTGCGCGAGCGGCACCCCCTCGAAGGGCGTGTCCGGGACGCGCCAGCCGGTCACGCACTGGACGTCGCGGACGAGCCGCTGCTGCGGCATCGCCTGCAGATCGGCGAGCCGGTGGCTCGTCGGGCGCTCCACCAGGCCGTCCACCGTCAGCGTGTAGGTCTCCGCGGTGCGGGTCGGCACCGAGGAGGCCACGGAGTAGTACCGGAAGACGCCGCCGCCCGGCAGCAGCCCGGTCACCCCGGTCGGGTCCGAGGCGGTGACGGCGTCCTGGGCGCGCTGGAGGTACGGGCCGGCCGCCACACCGGCCGCGCCCAGCCCCAGCAGGCCCAGCACGACCCGGCGGCCCACGGGTGTGCCCTCGGGGCGCTCGGTTCTCTTCACGGGCCGATTGGACCAGGTCGAAGCGGGTGGGCTCAACCCGCCCGGCGCCTCAGGCTGCGACGCACCCGCAGGCCGGCTCTGTCCGGCCCCTGGCCCGCCCGGTCGGCGGCGGCCACACTGCGGGCATGCGGAGACGGCGCGTGGCGGGCCTGCCGGGCCCGGTCGTGGTGGTGTCGGCGGTGTCGGCGGCGGCGTGCGGAGGGCCACCGGCGCCGCCGCCCGTCGCGTCCACGCCGTCGGCGGCGGCGAACCCGGTGGCCGACCCGGTGGCCGACTGCGTGCTGAGCGTGCTGCCCTGGCTGCGGACCTCCCTCGACGGCGGCACCGACCCTGGCGACTACCAGGAGATGGGCCTCTCCAGTGCCCGGGGCGGCGCGCTCCGCGAACTCCAGCGGCAGGCCGCCGTCCTGGGGGCGCAGGGGCCGCTGCCCTCCGGCTGGGCGGCCGCGGCGGTCCGGCGCGCCTGCGCCCCGGTCGCGACCGCCGCGGCCACGGCGGGTGCACGGCCGACCGGTTGGCCCTGACCCCGGACCACGCCGGGGCTCCCCCGGTGCCCCGGCCCGAACCTGGACTCCCCCCGGTGGACCCGGCCCGCCCCGGGGATCAGCCCGCCGCAGGCCGCTCGGCCACCGGGGCGGCACCGGAACCGGAGCCGGAGCCCGCCAGGGTGACGGGCAGGCCGGACTCGATGCGGCTGAGCAGCCGGCCGCCGTGGACGCCGGGCGCGTCGAAGCCGCGCAGGTCGTCGGGGTCGTCGTCGGCGCCGGCCAGGACCTCGGGCACCAGCACCGTCTCGGCAGGGCGGGGCGGTTCGGCGGCGGAGTCGGCGAGGTAGGCCGGTGCGAGGACGGGGCCGTGCAGGGTGCCCGCGACCAGGTCGGGGGCGAACTCGGCCGACAGCACCGTGACCCGGGCGTGCAGGTCCCCGTGGAGCATCACCAGCTTGTCGGTCATGTTGCCGACGAAGGCCTCGACGTGGACGTCGCCGCGGACGAGGAGTTTGGCGTCGCCCTCCAGGTAGACGGCGGCCGCCCTGAGGTCGCCGAGGACGATCAGCGCGGGGCAGCCGTCGTCGGTGTTGAGCACGGCGCCGGTGACGTCGAGGTCGCCGTCGACGATGTAGCCGGTGCCGTCCGGCTCGGCGGCGTCGAGGTCGAGGTGGCCCTCGATCGCCAGCGCACCGGCGTGGACGTCGTACTGCTCCTCGTAGAGGTTCTCGTAGGAGGAGCGGGGCAGGCCGCGGCGCTCGAAGAGGGCGACGGCCTGGTCCCAACTGTGCGGTGTGGTCGTGAGGTTCATGGCCGAACTGTGCCATGCGGCACTGTCAGCGGAGGGCGTCGGGGAACGGCTCCGCCCGGTGGCGGGTGCCACCGGGCGGGTCGATCGGACGGCGCGACCAGCCGGTGCGACCGGCCGGCGATCAGGCCGTCGGGGCGAGGGTGCCGTCGAAGGTGGCGGCGGCGAGGCCGAAGGACAGCGTCATGCCGATGCCCGAGGTGACGGAGATGGCGCGCACCCCCGGGGCCAGGTCGCGCACCAGCAGGGGCCCGCGGGGGCTGCTGGCGTAGACACCCTGCCAGCGTTCGAGGACCCGCAGGCGCTCCACGCCCAGCACCCGGGCGACCGCGTCGGTCAGCAGCTCGTGGGTGCGCTCGTCGACGAACGGCGTGGTGGTGGCGTCGTAGTGGTGCGAGTCGCCGACCAGGACCGTGCCGTCCGGGAGCCGGGTGAACATCACGTTGGCGCCGATGTCCAGCAGTTCGCTGCTGTGGCCCAGGACCTCCTCCCGCAGCCGGGCGGCCGAGGGGCGGGAGGTGAAGGCGTCGTAGCGGAGCATCGAGGTGGCCGTAAGCACCGCGGAGGAGGTGCGGAACCCGGCCGGGGCGGCGGCCCGCGCCATGGTGAGGCGGCAGCGCTGGATCCCGTGGTCCTCGGCGATGTCGGGGAACAGGTAGTCCAGGTCGTGGCCGACGCAGATCAGGATGCGGTCGCCGTGGACCGGCCCGCGCGTGGTGTGGACCGTCCCGGGCTCGACGCCGGTGACGGCGGTGCCCCACAGGACCCGTCCCTGCGGCTGCTCGGCCACCCAGCGGGCCAGGCCGGGCGCCGCCTCGCGCGGGTTGACCCGCAGGTCGGCGGGCAGGAAGGCGCCGCCCACCAGGTCGCCGGCGGCATGGTCCGCGCGGCCGAGCAGCGCGGCCGTCTGCGCGGCGGTGCGCAGCTCGACGGCGTCGCCGCCGCGCTCGTCGCGCAGCTCCTCCAGGACGGCCGCCTCGGTCGCGGACCGGGCCACCACCAGGGTGCCGGCCTCCTCGGCCCAGATGCCGACGGTTTCGGCGGCGCGCAGCCAGCCGGGCCGGGAGCGCTGGGCGAGGGCGAGCAGGTCGCCGTCCTGGGCGCTGATGCAGCAGTGGCCGAAGTTGCGGACCGAGGCGCCGACGGGCTGCCGGTCGCGGTCGACGACGGTGACGGACAGCCCGTTGCTCAGTGCCTCGAAGGCGTGGGCGAGGCCGATGATGCCGGCGCCGACGATCACCACGTCGCTGCGGCCGGGCGTGCCCGGTGCGTGCGTACGGGAGGAGGCGGGGGCGGTCGTGGGTGTGGTGCTGCTGCTCATGGCTCCAGGTTCCGGGGTCGTCAGCATCGCCGTCAAGACATGTATGTACAAGTTACCGTCTGTTCACCCGCGCGACGACCACGGGCGAGAACCCTCCACCAGGAGAAACGACCAGGTGGGCCGGCCTTGAGAAGTTCCGCCGTCGGGTGTCATAGTCGACTTGTGAAGACAAGTGACGAGCTTCCGCTCCACCAACGGCTCGGCGCCGAGTTCCAACGCCGCATCGAGTCCGGCCAGTGGCCCGAGGGCCTGCCGGTGCCCAGCGAGTCGCAGCTCTGCGCCGAGTTCGGCACCTCCCGCGGCCCGGTCCGCCAGGCCCTGGCCATGCTGCGCCACGAGGGCAGTCTGGTCGGCGGCCGCGGGAAGCCGCCCGTCGCCCGCCGCACGGCGCCCTCCCAGCCGTTCGGCACGTTCCTGTCCTTCACCCAATGGGCCCGCACCATCGGCCGCGAGCCGGGGCAGACCACCGTCGAGGTGGCCCGCCGCCGGGCGACCCCGGAGGCGGCCGCCCGGCTCGGCCTCGCCGAGGGCGCACCCGTCGTCGAACTGGTCCGACTGCGACTGCTGGACGACGTCCCGGCCATGCTGGAACGCTCCACCTTCGTCCACGAGGTCGGGCGCATCCTGTTCGACTTCGACCCGGACAGCGGATCCGTCTACGAAGAACTGCTGCGCCGCGAGGTCGACCTGCACCGCGCCCGGCACACCATCGACGCCGTCGCCGCCGAGCCGCAGGACGCCGAACTCCTCCGGGTCGCCGTCGGAGCCCCGCTGCTGCGCGTCCGCCGGCTCACCACGTCGAGCCGGGGCGTGCCGCTGGAGGACGCGGACGACCGCTACCTGCCCGCCATGGCCACCTTCACCATCGAGAACACCGTCGAAGGCCGAACCGTCATCGGCCGCTACCGCACCGAAGAGGACTGACACCGTGATCGAGCTCGCCGTCCTGGACATGGCCGGAACGACCATCAACGAGGCGGGTGCCGTCTACCGGGCGCTGCGCACCGCCGTCGAGCGCACCGGAGTGGCCGTCACCGAGGCCGACCTCCAGACCTGGATGGGCACCGACAAGCGCGAGGCCATCGCCGCCCTGGTCCGCATAGGCGGGGGCACCCCGACCCCGGAGCTCGTCGAGGACGGCTACGCCGCCTTCGCGGAGTTCCTGCGCGAGGCCTACCGGGCCACTCCCCCGCAGGCCATCGCCGGTGTCGAGGACGCCCTGGCCGAGCTGCGCCGACGCGGCATCAAGGTGGCCCTGACCACCGGCTTCAGCGACGACGTCGCGTACCCGCTGCTGGAGTCGCTGGGCTGGTCCACCGGCGAGGGCGGCAACCTCGACGCCGTGGTCACCTCGGACGAGGTCCCGCGCGGGCGCCCGGCGCCGCACATGATCCACCGGGCGATGGAGAAGACCGGGGTGATCGACACCCGCCGGGTGCTGGCCGCCGGCGACACCGTCGTCGACGTCGAGGCCGGCGCCAACGCCGGGGCCGGCGTGGTCATCGGCGTGCTGACCGGGGAACTCGACCGCGACGACTTCGAGGGGCACCCGCACACCTACGTGCTGGACAGCGTCGTCGACATCCCGTCGCTGCCCGAGGCCCGGCCGACGGCCTGAACCCACCGCCCGACCCCGCCACCGTGTGAGCCGCCGGGGAGTACGCCCGGGCGGCTCATGCGTCGGTCGGTGGGGCTGCGGCGACGGCGGTCGGGGCCGCCGCGGCGGACGCCCCGTCAGGACGGGCTGGTGGCCAGCAGCGCGGTGGTGGTCACCTTGTTGTCGCACTCGGCGAAGAGGCCGTCGTCCAGGGCCACCTGGTGCGCTCCCGCGCCGCCCGGCAGGCCCACCACGAGCGTGGGGTAGGCGACCGGCGTGGCCCCGGAGTCGCAGCCGCCGTCGCCCTCGCCCTGCACCTGGACGAAGGTGAGCTTCACCCAGGCCTTCCCGCCCGGGGCCACGCGGACCGGGGAGGCGGTACCGCTGTGGGTCACCGCGAGCGGGGCGTTGTGGTCCGGGGAGCCGTTGGCCGCCCCGGCGACGGTCGGGAAGCCCTGCAGCGTGCACGGGTGCGCCGAGGTGTTGGTGAACGCGACGATCGCCGCTCCCACCCCGGTGCCGTTGGGGCGCTGCTTCGCCTGGTGGGCCTCCACGGTCAGGTCAGTGGCCGCGCAGGCCGCGGCCGTTCCGGCGGACGGGGATGCGGTGGCCGGCGCGGTCCCGGTGGTCGGCGTCCCGGACGCCGTGGCGCCCGTGCCGGGGGCCGGGTGCGCGGTGCTCGGCGCGGCCGGGGCGGGGGCCGCCGCCGTCTGCGTCACGGTGGCCGCCGCGGTCGGCGCCGCGGCCGGCCCGGACCCGTCGTTCCCCGGCCCGCAGGCCGTGACGAGCAAGGCGGCGGTGACGGCCGAGACGACGGCGACCGCGGCTCTTCGGGTCTGCTTCCGGTACTGCGCGTGCTGCATGGTTCCCCCGAGGGTGGAGACGGAGTGGCGCCGGCCCTGTGCGGGCACCTGCCCCGTACACACCGCCGTTCGGGTGCCGGTTCCCCGAGCGCCCGGACGTGACAGAACGGTGACGGAGCCGCGAGACCGCCGTCGCACGGTGACGGAACCGGGACCGCTGTCGCACGGCGACGACCGGCCGGGCCGTCAGTCCCGGGGACCGGGCAGCGCGGGGTACGGCACGAAGCTGCTGCTGTGCTCGTCGACCGCCAGCCGCCGGCCGATCGCGGGCGCGGCCCGCTGCGGGCAGGCAGGGCGTTCGCACACCTTGCAGCCGAGGCCGATCGGGGTGGCGGCCCGCTCGTCGCCGAGGTCCAGTCCCGCCGAGTAGACGAGCCGTCCGGCGTGCCGGATCTCGCAACCGAGGCCGATGGCGAAGGTCTTGCCGGGGCGGCTCCAGCCGCCCGGGGAGCGGGTGACGGCGCGGGCGGTCCAGAGGTAGCGGCGGCCGTCGGGCATCGCGGCGATCTGGACGTGCACCCGGCCGGGCGCGGCGAAGGCCTCGTAGACGTTCCACAGCGGGCAGGTGCCGCCGGTGCGGGAGAAGTGGAAGTCGGTGGCGGACTGGCGCTTGGAGACGTTGCCCGCGCGGTCCACCCGGACGAAGGAGAACGGCACCCCGCGCAGCCGGGGGCGCTGCAGGGTGCTGAGCCGGTGGCAGACCGTCTCGTAGCCGACGCCGAAGTGGTCGGCGAGGTGCTCGATGTCGTAGCGCGCGGACTCGGCCTCCGCGTGGAAGGCCGTGTAGGGCAGGACGAGGGCGGCGGCGAAGTAGTTCGCCAGGCCGATCCGGGTGAGCGACCAGGCGGTGGAGCCCTCCGGGCTGTCCTCGGCCGCGAGTTCGGACAGCAGCGGGTCGTGTTCCAGGTAGCCGAGCTGGGTGGCCATCCGGAAGGCCTGCTGGCCCGGACGCAGCCGGTCCGACAGGCTCAGCACCCTGGTGCACGGGTCGTACCGGTGCAGGTGTTCGCCCCCGGCGGCGATCCGGACCCCGTGCGCGCCGGCCAGCCGGCCGGCCAGCGCCGTTCTCACCCCGCCGCGCCGGAGGTCGATCGCTCCTGCCAACTCCTCTGCCGCGGTGTCGAGTTCGTCGAGGTAGTTCCGGCGGCGGTAGAAGAACTCACGGACCTGCTCGTGCGGGGTGAGGGCGTCGGCCGCCGGGCCGCGTTCCCCGGCGAGGACGGCGAGCTGCTCGGCGACCGCCCGTCGGCTGCGGCCGAGGTCCATCAGCAGCCGGGCCACGGCGGGCAGTCGGGCCGCGAGTTCGTCGAGGTCCCCGGGGGTGACCCGGCCGGCGGCGATTTCCTCGCCGAGCGCGTCGCGCAGTTCGGCGGTGAGCCGGGCGCTGTCCGGCGGGGCGAAGTACCCGACCTCGACCCCGAAGGCCTCGGTGAGGCGCAGCAGGACCGGGACGGTGAGCGGGCGGGCGTCGTGCTCCAGCTGGTTGAGGTAGCTGGGCGAGAGGTCGAGCAGCCGGGCGAGGGCGGCCTGGCTCAGGCCGCGCTCCTCGCGCAGACGGCGCAGCCTGGCGCCGGCGAAGGCCTTTCCCATCGTGTCGTCCTCCCCCTTGCCTGCACCGACCCACCGCGGTCACCGACCCACCACGGGCACCGGCCCACCACGGGCACCGGCCCACCACGGGCACCGGCCCACCACGGGCACCGGCCCACCGCTCACACCACCGGTCGGCCCGGCGTGGGCAGCCTAGCCGCGGAACCGCCGGTCCGGCCTTCGCAACCTTCGCGGATTCGCCGGTGACCGTTCGCAGAAGGTGGCAACGGTCCACCGGTGACGGCCGCTTCACGAGCTGCCAGAGTCGGTGCTGCGGCCGGGAGGTGCGCAGGACAGCAGCGGAACACCAGGTCGGTCGCGGCCGGGGAGGCTGTCCGGGCGTCCACGTCCTGCGGTGTTCCACCGCCGCCCGGCACCCCCGGCCGCCCACTCGCCCTCGCGGTGAGGTGCGTCACATCCTTCGCAACGAGCACCCTGGGGAGCAGACCCATGACTCAGTCGGTTCGGCAGCAGCAGGAGCAGCAGGCGGCGGAGCTCGCCGCCCGGTGGGCCTCCGACCCCCGGTGGGCCGGCATCGAGCGCAGCTACACGTCGGCCGACGTGGTGCGACTGTCCGGCACGGTGCGCGAGGCGCACACCCTGGCCCGGCGCGGCGCCGAGCGCCTGTGGCGGCAGCTGCACGAGCAGGACTACGTCCACGCGCTCGGCGCGCTGACCGGCGGCCAGGCCGTGCAGATGGTGAAGGCCGGGCTGCAGGCGATCTACCTGTCCGGCTGGCAGGTCGCGGCCGACGCCAACCAGGCCGGGCAGACGTACCCGGACCAGAGCCTCTACCCCGCCGACTCGGTGCCTCAGGTGGTGCGTCGGATCAACAACGCCCTGCTGCGCGCCGACGGGATCGACGCCGCCGAGGGCAACGACGGGCCGGACTGGCTGGTGCCGATCGTGGCCGACGCCGAGGCCGGATTCGGCGGCCCGCTGAACGCCTTCGAGCTCACCAGGGGCATGATCGCGGCCGGCGCGGCGGGCATCCACTACGAGGACCAGCTGGCCTCCGAGAAGAAGTGCGGCCACCTCGGCGGCAAGGTGCTCGTGCCCACCGCCCAGCACGTCCGCACCCTCAACTCCGCCCGGCTGGCCGCCGACATCGCGGACGTGCCGACCCTGATCGTCGCCCGCACCGACGCGCTCGCCGCCAACCTGCTGACCAGCGACGTCGACGAGCGCGACGCCCGGTTCTGCACCGGCGAGCGCACCGCCGAGGGCTTCTACCGGGTCGAGCCGGGCATGGCGCCGGTCATCTCCCGCGGCCTCGCCTTCGCCCCGTACGCGGACCTGCTGTGGGTGGAGACCGGCACCCCGGACCTCGACCAGGCCCGCGAGTTCGCCGAGGCGATCAAGGCCGAGCAGCCGGACAAGATGCTCGCCTACAACTGCTCGCCGTCCTTCAACTGGAAGGCCGCCCTGGACGACGACCGGATCGCCAAGTTCCAGCGGGAGTTGGGCGCGATGGGCTACCGCTTCCAGTTCATCACGCTGGCCGGCTTCCACGCGCTCAACCACTCGATGTTCCAGCTGGCCCGCGGCTACGCCGAGCACGGCATGACGGCCTACGTCGACCTCCAGGAGGCCGAGTTCGCGGCCGTGCCGGACGGCTACACCGCCGTGAGGCACCAGCGCGAGGTGGGCACCGGCTGGTTCGACCTGGTCTCCACCGCGCTCAACCCGAACGCCGAGACCCTGGCGCTCACCGGCTCCACCGAGGCCGAGCAGTTCCACTGAGCCACCCCGGCGGCCTCGTTGGGGACGAGGCCGCCTTCCACCCCGCAGCCCGGGGCCTCGTTGAGGGACGAGGCCCCGGGCGCCTCCCACCCGCCTCCTGGAGAACCGGATGAGCCAGCCCAGCCGCATCGAGATCCTCGGCGCACCCGAGGACCGCTTCGACGAGATCCTCACCACCGAGGCCCTCGCCTTCCTCGCCCGCCTGCACGACCGGTTCGCGGAACGTCGCACCGAACTGCTCGACGAACGCGACCGCCGCGCCGCCGCGTCGGCCGCGGGTGGCACGCCGGACTTCCTCCCGGAGACCCGCGCCGTCCGGGAGGACCGCACCTGGCGGGTGGCCGGTGCGGGCCCCGGCCTGCACGACCGCCGGGTGGAGATCACCGGCCCGCCCGAGCGGCGGATGACCGTCAACGCCCTCAACTCCGGTGCGAAGGTGTGGCTCGCGGACTTCGAGGACGCCACCTCCCCCACCTGGCACAACCTCGTCACCGGCCAGCTCAACCTGCTGGACGCGGTCGAGCGCCGCATCGACGACACCACCCCGGAGGGCAAGCGCTACTACATCGGGGACGACCCGGCCACCATCGTGGTCCGTCCGCGCGGCTGGCACCTCGACGAACGGCACCTGCTGATCGACGGCCGCCCGGCCGTCGGCGCACTGGTCGACTTCGGCCTCTACCTCTTCCACTGCGGGCGCCCGCAGATCGCGGCCGGTTCCGGCGCGTACTTCTACCTGCCCAAGCTGGAGAACCACCGCGAGGCCCGGCTCTGGAACGATGTCCTCACCTTCGCCCAGGCCGAGTTGGGCATCCCGCACGGGACGATCCGCGTCACCGTCCTGATCGAGACCATCACCGCCGCCTTCGAGATGGACGAGATCCTCTACGAGCTGCGCGAGCACGCCGCCGGCCTCAACGCCGGCCGCTGGGACTACCTGTTCAGCCTGATCAAGAACTTCGCCCGCCACGGCCCGCGCTACGTCCTGCCCGACCGCGCCACCCTCACCATGACCCAGCCGTTCATGCGCGCCTACACCGACCTGCTGGTGCGCACCTGCCACCGGCGCGGCGCCCACGCCATCGGCGGGATGGCCGCCGCGATCCCACAGCGCGACCCGGCGGCCGACGAAGTGGCCCTGACGAAGGTCCGGGCCGACAAGGAGCGGGAGGCCGGCGACGGCTTCGACGGCTCCTGGGTCGCTCACCCGGGCCTGGTCGACACCTGCCGCACCGCCTTCGACGCCGTCCTCGGCGACCGCCCGAACCAGCTCGACCGCACCCGCGAGGACGTCGAGGTCACCGCCGCCGACCTGCTCGGCGTCCAGCGGCTCACGGCCGGCCTGCCCACCGAACAGGGCCTGCGCTCCAACGTCGCCGTCGCCCTGCGCTACCTGGTCGCCTGGCTGGACGGCTCCGGCGCGGTCGCCGTCTTCGGCCTGATGGAGGACGTCGCCACCGCCGAGATCGCCCGCTGCCAGATCTGGCAGTGGCAGCACCACTGCACCCGGCTGACCGGCGGCTCGCTCGCCACGCCCGACCTCGTGCGGCGGCTGATCGACCGCGAGCGGGCCGCCCTGCTCGCCGAGGGCACCGACCCGCTGCTGGTGGACGACGCGGTGCGCATCCTGGCGGACACCGCGCTCGGCGCGCAGCTGCCCGCCTTCCTCACCACCAGGGCCTACGCCCGCCACCTCGTGCGGATCCGCACCGCGGCCTGAGCCGCCCGACCACGGAGGAACCGCACCATGAACGACCTACGCCGCGTCGCGATCGTCGGCGCCGGACAGATGGGCTCCGGCATCGCCGAAGTCTTCGCCCGCGCCGGGCTCGACACCGTCGTCTGCGAGAACGGCCGGGACGCCCTGCGCGCCGCCCGCAGCCGGATCGACCGCTCCCTGCACCGCGCCGTCGACCGCGGCCGGATCAGCGACCAGCAGCGCACCGACGCCTGGGCACACCTGCTGTTCGCCGACGACCCGGAGGCGCTCGCCGACCGCCGGCTGGTCGTCGAGGCCGTCGTCGAGGACGAACGGGTCAAGACCGAGGTGCTCACCACCCTCGACAAGGTCCTCGTCGCCGACGACGCCGTCCTGGCCACCAACACCTCGGCCATCCCCGTCACCCGGCTCGGCATCGCCACCGGCCGGGCCTCCCACGTCCTCGGCCTGCACTTCTTCAACCCCGCGCCGGTGATGCCGCTGGTCGAACTGGTCACCTCGCTGCACACCGACCCCGCCGTGGTCGGCCGGGTCGAGGCCTTCGCCCGGGACGTCCTCGGCAAGCACGTCGTCCGCTCCCGCGACCGCGCCGGCTTCGTCGTCAACGCGCTGCTCGTGCCCTACCTGCTGTCCGCGATCCGGATGGCCGAAGCCGGCCACGCCACCCCCGAGGACATCGACGCCGGCATGGTCCACGGCTGCGCCCACCCGATGGGGCCGCTCGCCCTCGCCGACCTCATCGGCCTGGACACCGTCGAGGCGATCGCCCGGTCGATGTACGACGAGTACAAGGAGCCGCTGTACGCCCCGCCGCCGCTGCTCTCCCGGATGGTCGAGGCGGGACTGCTCGGCCGCAAGAGCGGGCGCGGGTTCCACGCCCACCGCACGGGATCGAGCGTCGGCGGTGCCGGGCCGGGCCGGCGGCGAGCCCCACCGGCGGCGGGTGCGGGCGCGGGTACGGGCTCTGCGGGCTCAGACCGCGGGCGGGCCGCCGTGGAAGTAGCTGCCGGGGGTGAGGCCGGTCTCCCGGACGAAGGCGGCGACGAAGGCGCTGGGTGTCGCGTAGCCGACGCGGCCCGCGACCCTGCTGACGGGCTCTCCCCGGGCGAGGTGGCCGAGGGCCGCGCGCAGCCGGACGGCGGTGCGCCAGCGGGCGAACGTGAGGCCGGTGTCGGCGGCGAACGCGCGGGCCAGGGTCCGTGCGCTGGAGCCGACCTGACGCCCCCACTCGGCGAGGGTCCGCGGGTCGGCCGGGTCCGCGACCAGGGCGCGGGCGACGTCCAGGGCCCGGGGATCGGCGGGCATCGGCACCTCGATCGAACGGGCGGCGACCGGCGCCAGGTTGTCGATCAGGACGGCCTGGGCCCGGGCCCGGTGCTCCGGGGCGAGGGCGGCCCCGGCCAGGTGGTCGATCAGGACGGCGACCAGCGGACCCACCGCCACCGGCTGGGGCAGTGACCAGCCGGGCAGCCCGGGCCCCCGGGTGATGTTCAGGCTGCGCATGGCGGTGCTCGCCAGGGCGGCGGTCTGGTGCGCGGTGCCGGCCGGGATCCACAGCGCCCGGGTCGGCGGCAGGATCCACTCGCCGTCCTCGGTCGACACGGTCAGCACACCGTTGCGGGCCCAGACGACCTGGTGGGTGTCGTGCCGGTGGGTGCCGAACCGGTTGCCCGGCGCCAGGTCGTAGGCACGCACCACGATCGCGGCGGCCACCTGGTCCACGGTGCCCGGTGGACCGGCCGGAGGTTGTCCGTTTGGCGACATGATCTGGGAGCGTACGCGGTGGTGCCCCACCCGCGTCCTTTCCTAGCCTCTGGGGCATGAACCTCAACCACGCACGGGTGTGCACCAGCCCCGAATGGGCCCGGACGTTGCAGACCTCGGTGTTGCCCACGGTGACGGCCGGGGCCGAGTTGGGCACGGTGATGCTGGAGGTCGGCCCCGGCCCCGGTGCGGCCACCGACTGGCTGCGGCACCGCGTCGAACGGCTCGTCGCCGTCGAGTACGAGCAGCCCGCCGCCGAGGCCCTCGCGGCCCGCTTCGCCGGCACCAACGTCGAGGTCCTGCACGGCGACGCCACCGCGCTGTCCTTCGCCGACGACACCTTCGACTCGGTGGCCTGCTTCACGATGCTGCACCACGTCCCCGCCCGGGCACTGCAGGACCGGCTGCTCGCCGAGGTCCTGCGGGTGCTGCGCCCCGGCGGCGTGCTGGTGGGCTCGGACAGCCTGCCCGGCGACGGGTTGCACCACTTCCACGAGGGCGACACCTACAACCCGGTGGAGCCGGCCGCCTTCCTGACGCGGTTGCAGACGCTGGGCTTCGAGGACCTGACCATCGGGGTGGGGGGACGGTTGACCTTCGTCGCCCACAAGCCCCGAGCCGCAGCCGAGGACGGCGGTGTGATCGGCGCCCGCTGACCGGCTTTCGGACGCACGGGGGTTCGCCCGGTCGGGGGCCCCGACGGAAGGTCCGCCGGGGCCGTGAGCCGCCGGCTGCGGGCGCGCGGCTACGGGCGCGCGACCTGCGGCTCCCCGGCGGACGGTCAGTCGGCGATGTCCTCGCGCAGCCTGCGGGCCGCAGCGACCAGGCTGTCCAGGGAGGCGCGGGTCTCGGTCCACCCACGGGTCTTCAGACCGCAGTCGGGGTTCACCCAGAGGCGCTCGGCCGGAATGGCCGCGAGCCCTGCGCGCAGCAGGGACACGACCTCGTCGGTGCTCGGCACGCGCGGGGAGTGGATGTCCCACACCCCGGGCCCGACCTCGCGCGGGTACCCGGCCCCGGCCAGCTCCCCGGCGACCTCCATGCGGGAGCGGGTCGCCTCCAGGGAGATGACGTCCGCGTCGAGCTCGTCGATCGCCGTCATGATCGCGCCGAACTCGGCGTAGCACATGTGGGTGTGGACCTGGGTGTCGGCGCGAACGCCGGAGGTGGCGAGGCGGAAGGCCTCGGTGGCCCAGTCCAGGTACGCCGGGCGGTCGGCGGCCCGCAGCGGGAGGGTCTCGCGCAGGGCGGGCTCGTCGACCTGGACTACGGCGGCGCCGACGGCCTCCAGGTCGGTGACCTCGTCGCGCAGCGCGAGGGCGACCTGGCGGGCGGTGTCGGCGAGCGGCTGGTCGTCGCGGACGAAGGACCAGGCGAGCATGGTGACCGGGCCGGTGAGCATGCCCTTGACCGGGCGGTCGGTCAGGCCCTGCGCGTAGCCGAACCAGTCGACGGTCATCGGGTGCGGTCGGGAGATGTCCCCGGCGAGGACCGGCGGGCGCACGTAACGGGTGCCGTAGGACTGCACCCAGCCGTGCCGGGTGGCGAGGTAGCCGGTGAGCTGCTCGGCGAAGTACTGCACCATGTCGTTGCGCTCGGGCTCGCCGTGGACGAGGACGTCGAGGCCGGCCTTCTCCTGGTAGGCGATGACCTCGCGGACCTCGGCCTCCATCCGCTCCCGGTACGCGGCCGCGTCGATCCGGCCCGCCGTCAGATCGGCCCGGGCGAGGCGCAGTTCGGTGGTCTGCGGGAAGGAGCCGATCGTGGTGGTGGGCAGCAGCGGCAGGCCGAGCCGGGCGCGCTGGGCGGCGGCCCGCACGGGGTAGGGCTGGGCGCGGCGGGTGTCGGCCGCGCCGACGGCGGCGGCCCGGGCACGGACGGCCGGGTCGCGGGTGATCGGGGAGCCGGCGCGGGTGGCCAGGTCGGCGCGGTTGGCGGCGAGTCGGGCGGTGATCGCGCCGGCGCCCTCGCGCAGGCCGCGGGCCAGCAGCGCCACCTCGGCGGCCTTCTGCTTGGCGAAGGCGAGCCAGCGGGCGATCTGCGGGTCGATGTCCCGCTCGGCGGTGGCGTCGATCGGCACGTGCAGCAGCGAGCAGGACGGCGCGACGTCGACGCGGTCGGCGAGCCCGAGCAGGGTCGCCAGGGTGGCCAGCGACTTCTCCAGGTCGTTGATCCAGACGTTGCGCCCGTCGACCACGCCCGCGACCAGCCGCTTGCCGGGCAGGCCGCCGGCGGCGGCGAGGTCGTCCAGGTTGCCGGCGGCGGTCCCGGTGAAGTCCAGCGCCAGGCCCTCGACCGGGGCCTTGGCGAGCACGGGCAGGGCGTCGCCGAGGCGGTCGAAGTAGCTCGCCACCAGGAGCTTCGGCCGGTCGGTGAGGCCGCCCAGCTCGCGGTAGGCACGGGCGGCGGCGTTCAACTCGGCCGGGGTGCGGTCCTGTACCAGCGCCGGCTCGTCCAACTGCACCCACTCGGCACCGGCCGCCTTGAGGTCGGCGAGCAGCTGCGCATAGACGGGCAGCAGCCGGTCCAGCAGGCTGATCGGCTGGAAGTCGGCGGCGACGCCGGGCGCGGGCTTGGCGAGCAGCAGGTAGGTGACCGGGCCGACCAGGACCGGCCGGGCCTCGTGGCCGAGCGCCAGCGCCTCGGCCAGTTCGCCGACGGCCTTGGCCGGGTTCGCCACGAAGACCGTGCCCGGCCCCAACTCCGGTACCAGGTAGTGGTAGTTGGTGTCGAACCACTTGGTCATCTCCAGCGGAGCGACATCCTGGGTGCCGCGCGCCATGGCGAAGTACCCGGCCAGCGCGTCGGCCTCGACCGCGTCCCGGTGCCGGGCCGGGATCGCGCCGACGGCGACCGTGGTGTCCAGCACGTGGTCGTAGAGCGAGAAGTCACCGGTCGGGACCTCCTCGATGCCGGCATCGGCGAGCTGCTGCCAGTTCCCCCGGCGCAGGTCGGCGGCCGTGGCCAGCAGCGCCCCGGCGGTGACCGCGCCCTTCCAGTACCCCTCGACGGCCTTCTTGAGCTCCCGGCCCCGGCCCTGGCGGGGGTAGCCGTACGCGGTGGCGAGGGTCGCCGCGGCTGCGGACTTCGTGGTCAAGGGACTCTCCTTCGCGAGTCTTGCTCCTCGGGTGCCCGGGGACGGCACGAGGGCGCGAAGGGATGACGAACCGGGCAGCGGCCGCCGCGCAACGCACGGCCCGATCTGCCCGGTATGGTCGCCGACCCGCCCACGAGGTCACCGGATGGCCGCGCGCGGATGGTCCGCGGGCGGGCAGCGGGCAGGTCTTCGGACTCGCGGGCACACCCACCCTGTGAAGGGCGGACACCTACTGGCCGTCGCTTCCCAGGCCCTCCCGGGCCCAGTGCGTATGACGGCGGTCGTTCCCGCTCACCGCTGCGGGGCAGTCCCGGATTCCCACCGGGTTCCCTCTTGCGACGCGCCTGCCTGGTGGACAGGGCGAACCAGCTGCCCGGTCAGCTTAGGGGCAAACCGCCGGGGCGGGCGCACAAATCCCGTCGGGCGTCCGGATGATGAGACCCCGTCACGGACCGGTGCGCCCGCGCACGGAACCGTCCGGAACCGGGCCCCGGGCCGCGCCCGGCGGCTCCCCCGCAGGTCAGCGCGGGGTCAAGGTCCGGTCAAGGGTTTCGCCGGACGCGCGGCGGGGGCCTATCCTGGGGCCGATTCATACAGACACCTCGTTCGGTGAGGCGTCTTCACGGACACAGGCCACTGATCCCACCCGTCGAGAGACGCTCCGGATCAGGACAGGTCTCCCCGGCCCAAGGGGTGACCCCAAGTGGCTTCCCGTCGCTCGCGACCAGGGACACGCCGTGGAGTGCCAAAGCTCTGACGAGTGGGGGTGCACCCGGCGGTGACGCCGGTCTCCCCCTGCCGTGCCGCCGCGACGCCGATGCGCGGCCGAGATCGGGAGGGAGGCGTGATGGACGGAAGTCCTGGCCATAGTCGGCCCATTCCCGCGCTGTCCTCGCCGTCCTTCCGCCGTCCGAGGCGCCCCCTCCTGCCCTGACCGACCCGGTCCGGCCCCGCCCTGCCCTCCCGCCCCGCGCGGGACGCCTCGGCGTGCGCCCGGAACCGCCCGTGCGGTCGGGGCGCGCGGTGGCGTGCCCGTCGGGCGGCCCGCATGCCCCGAACCGTCCGGGGCGAGGGGGTCCTTCCTCGTGGCTGCCACCACCCTGTTCACGTCCGCCACGGCCCGGCTGCGCGACCGCACGGTCGACGCCGAGCACCGCACCACGGTCTCCCGGGCCGTGCGTTCCTCCCTGGTCTCGCTCGCCGGGCTGATCGGCGGCCCGGTCGCCAACCAGGCCGGCGAGGAGATGGGCCGGGTCGTCGACGTGGTCGCCCGGCTCTACGGGCCGGAGCCCTACCCGCCCGTCACCGGCCTGATCATCCGGATAGGCCGCCGCCGCGCCTTCATCGCCGCCGACGCCGTCGACCGGATCCTGACCGGCCGGGTACGGCTGCGCACCGCCCGGGTGGACCTCCGGGAGTTCAACCGCAGGCCGGGTGAGGTGCTGCTCGCCCGCGACGTGCTGGACCATCAACTCGTCGACGTCGACGGCGTGCAGGTCACCCGCGCCGCCGACCTCTACCTGGCCCCGCTGGCGGCCCGCACCGTCCTGGTCGGCGTCGACGTCTCCCTGCCCACCCTGCTGCGCCGCCTCGGCCCGCGCCGCTGGCAGGTCCGCCCGACCCCGGAGCGCGTCCTGGACTGGCAGTCCGTCGCACCGTTCGGCGAGCAGGCCACCCACGGGCCCGCCGAGGTGCGGCTGCGCGCCTCCCGTTCCGCGCTGCACCGGCTGCGCCCGGCCGACCTCGCCGACATCCTGGAGGACCTCGGCCGCCACGAACGCCAGCAGCTGCTCGGCTGGTTGGAGCCCGAGCAGGCCGCCGACGCCCTGGAGGAGATGGAGCCCGCCGAGCTGGAGAACCTGCTCCGCGAGGCCCCGCCCGAGCACGCCGCCCGGCTGGTCGACGAGATGGAGCCCGACGAGGCCGCCGACGCCCTGCGCGACCTCGACCCCGGCGAGCGCGAGAACCTGCTCGCCCGGATGACCGCCCCGGGGGCCGCCGAGCTGCGCGCCCTGCTCACCCACCGCGAGGGCACCGCGGGCGGCGCGATGACCACCCTGCTGGTCACCGCCCGCCCCGCGCACACCGTCGCCCGGGTACGGGCGGAGCTCGCCGCGCAGGCCGACCACCGCACCGACATCGACGCGGTGGCCGTGCTGGACGACGACGGCCGACTGCTCGGCGACCTCCCCCTGTTCGACCTGGCCGTCGCGGAGGACACCACGGTGGTCGCCGATCTGGTGGCCTGGCTGGCCCAGTTCGGCCCGCCGGTGACCGTCCCGCCCGACACCCGGCTCGCCGAGGCCGCGGATCGCCTGATCGCGGCCCGGGCCACCTCGCTGCTGGTGGTCGACCACACCGGCCGCCCGCTCGGCCGCGTCCTGGCCGACGACATCCTCGACACGCTGCTGCCCGAGCGCGGGCGCCTGCACTTCCGGAGGCTCCTCAAGTGACCCGCGACCTCGACACCCGCCCGGACGGCGGCACCCGGCCGAACGGCGGCACCCGGCCGGACGGCGCGCACCCGGCCCCGGCGCCGTCCGCCCCGGCCCGCCGCCGGGGCATCCGCCGGCTGGCCGCCGTCGCGATGATCGCCGGCCCCGGCCTGGTCGCCGCCAACGCGGGCAACGACGCCGCCGGCATCGCGACGTACGCCAGCGCCGGCTCCCAGTTCACGTACGGCACGCTGTTCTTCATGGTGCTGGTCACCGTCGCCCTGGTGATGGTGCAGGAGATGGCGGTCCGCCTCGGCGCCCACACCGGCAAGGGGCTGGGCGCGCTGATCCGCGAGCAGTTCAGCCTGCGCCTGACCGCCCTGGCGGTGTTCTGCCTGCTGCTGGCCAACACCGGCCTGGTGGTCAGCGAGTTCGCCGGGATCGGCGCGGCGTTCGAGCTGCTCGGCGTGCCCAAGTGGGCGGTCGTCCCGCCCGCCGCCGTGCTGCTCTGGTCGCTGGTGCTGTTCGGCTCCTACAAGTGGGCCGAGCGCATCTTCCTGATCATGTCATTGGCGTTCTTCGCCTACCCCGTCGCCATGGTGCTCGGCAGCCCCGACTGGGGGCGGGTGGGCGAGCACCTGGTCGTCCCACACCTGGAGCCCGGCAAGGACTTCATCCTGCTGGCCGTCGCGCTGATCGGCACCACCGTCAGCCCCTACATGCAGTTCTACGCCGCCGCCGGGGTCGTCGACCGCGGTGCCAAGCCCGCCGACTACAAGCTGATCCGGGCCGACGCCGTGCTCGGCGCCGTGTTCGCCTGCGTGATCAGCCTGACCATCATCATCGCCACCGCCTCGGCGATCGGCGGCAGCGGCCCCCTGGAGTCCGCCGCGCAGGCCGCCGAGGCCCTGAAGCCGGTCGCCGGGCACGGCGCCGAGCTGCTGTTCGCCTTCGGTCTGATCGGGGCCTCCGCCCTGGCCGGCGCCGTGGTGCCGCTCTCGGCCAGCTACGCCGTCGGCGAGGCGGCCGGCGTCGAGCGCTCGGTCTCCCGCAGCTTCCGCGACGCGCCGTTGTTCCTCGGGGTGTTCACCGCCCAGATCGCCCTGGGCGCCGTGGTCGCGCTGACCCCGGTGGACGTCATCCAGCTGCTGATCGGCACCCAGGTCCTGCAGGGCCTGATCAGCCCGATCGTCCTGGTCTACCTGCTCGTGCTGACCAACCGCCGGGCCGTCCTCGGCGAGGCCGCCAACGGTCCGCGCTACCGCATCGCGGCCACCGCCGTGGTCGTCGGCGTGGCCGCCATGTCGACGATCCTGCTCGCCCAGACCGTCCTCGGCTGGTTCGGCCTCGGCTGAGCCGGCCCGCGCGGGCCCCGGTCGTCAGCGGCCGGCGGCGGGCCGCCGGACCCCGCCGCGAAGACTCCGACGGATTGTCATGACTGAAACACCGTCCGGCCGGGCATAACGAGGACAGCCCACCGACGGGCCCAGCCGACGCTCCCCCACGAGCACGGCCGGGCCCTTGGCCGGCGCCCGGGCCTGGATGCGACTCCCCCCACGGAGTGGCAACCAGGCCCGCATGGTGTTCAACCAGCGATACGCAGCGTACATGCCATATCCACTCAACGCTACCGCGCTGCACACCTTGGCATCCGGTGACCTCGCCGACGCGCCCGATCGAGCCGACGGGCGTTGCGAGCCGCGGACCGGATCGGCCCCACCGGATCACGAAGCGGGCACGACCCGGGCACGAAGCGGGCACGACCCGGGCACGATGCGGGCACGACGTCGGCGCGACACCACCGTGCTAGAACCGACGCCGGGCCGCAACTCCCTTTGCCCGCGCGGCACTCCGCGTACCGCGCCCCGCCCCACGCCCCTTCCGGCCACCATCCTGGGAGAGCCATGTCGACTGCCGCACGCATCCGCCCCGCACGCCTCCTTGCCGGCGCACTGGCCGCCGCCCTCGCCCTGCTGCTCCCCGGCACGGCCGGGACGACCCCCGCGAGCGCCGCCACCACCGGGCTGGACGGCTCCTGGGCCTGCACCGTCCCGTCCGGGTACGTCTACGACCAGGTGTCGATGAACCGCTCCTGCAGCGGCGGCGGGAGCTGGAACTCGCCGCAGTTCCACCTGCGCACCCCCGTCGACGGTCTGACGGCCTGTGTCAGCGCGCCCGGCTTCGTCTACGACCAGATCACCTGGGGGCTCGCCTGCAGCCAGCAGAGCGGCGTCCAGTCCAACCAGTACCACCTGCGCACGCCGGTCGACGGTCTCACGGCCTGCGTCGGCACCCCGGCGTTCACCTACGACCGGATCACCTGGGGCCTGTCCTGCAGCCTCCAGCAGGGCGTGCAGTCCAACGCCTTCCACCTCCGCACGCCGGTGAACGGCCTCTGGGCCTGTGACGTCCCCAAGGGCTTCACGTACAGCACGACCACCCAGAACACCGACTGCAGCTTCTACCAGGGCGTCCCGTCCACCAAGTTCCTCCTGCTCGGCTGAGCGGGACCGCGGCGCAGCGCGGGAGCGGGAGGCCGGCCGGGCCGGCGTCCCGTTCCCGTCGTCGCGCGTTCCGTCCGGTGGCGGGCTACTCCAGCAGCCGCCGCAGGATCCGCGCCATCACGTCCGCCCGGGCGTACGGGCCGTCGTCGGCGGCGTGGAGGTGGCTGCCGATGCGCAGGGTCACGGTCATCAGGCAGCGGGCCTCGACCTCCTCCTCGTCGGGGCAGAAGGAGGAGTAGAGGGAACGGAGGTACGCCATGCGGCGGTTGTCCACCCGCCGCAGGCGCTCGGCGACGGCCGCGTCCCGGCGGGCCCACTCGCGGACCGCCAGGTCGGCGGTGGTGCCCCGGACCGGCCCCTCGGAGGCGGCGACGACCGCGAACAGCCGGTGGAGCCGTGCCCTGGCGTCGCCGCCGCCGCGCTCGACCTCCTCGATCACGCCCTCGGCGACTTCGTACTCCCAGGTGTCGAGCATCTCGGAGAGGAGCGCGTCCCGGTTGCGGAAGTACCCGTAGAAGCCGCCCTTGGTGACGCCGAGGGACTGCGCGAGGACCTCCACCCGGACGGCTTCGGGGCCGCCCGCGACGAGCGCCCGCAGGCCTTCCTCGATCCACTTCTCCCGCGGCGTGCGGATCGCGCCCATGCCGTGCTCCTCCTCGTCGCGTCGAGGGCGAGTATACGGCAGCGTATAAATGACCCTATGCTGGATCTATACGCCACCGTATAGATTGGGGTCCGGCCGTGAGACTTCCCCGAACCGCGCACACCGACCTGCCCTGGCGGATCCACGGGATCGCCCACGACTTCACGGTCGAGGACGTCTGGGACCTGCCCACCCCCGGCGGACCGGACGACTTCGACCGGCTGGTGCGCCAGTTCGCCGAGGGAATGACCGGCGGGATGCTCGGCGACAGCGCAGCCTCGCGGGCACTCTTCGCCGTCCGCCACCGGCTCGGCGCCCTGTTCCACTGGGACGAGCCCCGCCCCGGCACCCGGCCGCCGACCCTGCGCGACCGCCTCCCGGCGGACCTCCGGGACGGCCGGCGCGGCCCGGACCTCGGCACCTCCGGGTTCGCCTCCCTCTACCAACTGGACGACGAGTGGGCCGCCGAGCTGGCCAACCGGACCGTGCACGCGGTGCTGCACCTCGGCTGGGTGCCGGACGGACCGGTCGGCCACCGCGGCCGACTGGTCGTCCTGGTCAAGCCGAACGGGGCGCTCGGCACTCTCTACATGACCGCCATCAAGCCCTTCCGGCACCTCCTGGTGTACCCCGCCCTGCTGCGCTCCGTCGGCCGCACCTGGCAGGCGAACACTCCGGGTGGGAAGACGAACTGACGGTGGGACAGCAAGCCCGGCCGGCGGCGCACGGCCGCCGGTCGGGCCGCTCCCCGAACGGGGTCAGGACAGGTAGTCCTCCAGCCCGCCGTCACGCCGGATGTCCAGGGTGACGCAGTGGAAGCCGCCGCCGAGCACCCGGGAGTGCCGCAGCCGGTGCGGCAGGACGGTGATCCCGGAGTGTTCCAGCAGCTTGATCAGGCTCTCCTGGCCGGACTCGACGATCGCCGTGTCCGGGGACACCATCAGCAGGTTCATGCTGATCCAGCTCTCGCTGAGCGCGTGCTCGGGCGTGTCCCCGGTGGGCTCGGCCGGCGGGCACCACAGGATGTCCCAGCCCCGCAGCGGCTCCGGGACGGTCTCCGGGCTGATCCGCTCCGGGTTGAGCAGCACCAGCCCCGGCCGCAGCAGCGCGATGGTGCTGTCGATGTGGGTGTAGCCGTAGATGTCGCGCAGCGGGTGCAGCCGCAGGCCGCCGTCGCCGAGCAGTCCGAGGGTGGATTCGAGCCACTGCAGGCCGAGTTCGTTGCCGCTTCGGGAGACCTGGTAGAACACGTCCCGGCCGAGCCGCAGCACGTTCGCGGCGTCGAATACCGGCTCGGCCTCGCCCAGCAGCGGGAGCCCGTCCTCGTCGTACTCGAAGAGCTCGTCGCTCAACTGCGGCCGGGGGGCGGCCAGCCAGCGGGCGCCGCGGCGCAGGTAGTCCTGGAAGAGTCCGCGCAGCCCGAAGACCTCGAAGTAGCGCTGCCGCATCGGGCTCGCCACCTCGATCACCGTCTCGCCGACCACCAGGGTCAGGTCCCGCGGGCAGTAGGAGTGGAAGCCGCCGTCGGCCTTCCAGAGCGGCGAGGCGAACTCGGCCGCGTGGTCGACCGCCTCGGGCTGGTGGACGGTGACGCCGAGGCCGCGCAGGGTGGCCACCAGCGCGTCCAGGTCCTCCTCGGTCTCCTCCACGACCTGCTGCGAGTAGGGCCCGACCTCGATCGAGGCGAGGTCGGCGGCGCTGGTCTTCGGGAAGCAGGACAGCCACGAGGACGGCTCGGTCTGCTCGGGCAGCCGGGCGCCGACGGCGGTGCCGACCACGACCTCCCGCAGTGTGGTGAACTCGTCCCAGCTGTGGACCGGACGGGCCGAATTGGACATGACTCCCCCTTGACACGGGATTTAGGGACGGGCACCGCGGAGCGAGGCCCCCGGAGTGCGCGGAACCGGCCATGGACATCGGTACGGATGGACCGCCGGACTGTCTCCGGTCGAGCACGGCCTACGGGAAATCACCGGCCGGGCAGCCGAATTCGCCTTTCGACGGGCCGGGATCGACGGTCAAGCTACCCGGCCGGAAGACGGCGGCGCAAGGACCGTGATCGGCACCGCACACGCCGTCGTGACGAACCTCCGACCGATCCGTCCGTTGTTCAACTCCCTTGCCCCGGCGCCGATCAACGCTCGGCTTGCGGCCGGGACCCACCCGACCGTTCCCGCGCGGCGGACGGCGCTCACCACCGCCACGCCCGGCGGATCCGGCTCCCGCCGGCCAGGGCCAGCAGCGCCCCGCCCGCCGCGGCGACCGACGCCACCGCCAGGTTCTGCCGCTGCGCCCGGCGCCGGTCGGCGGCGGCCGCCCGCTCCGAGGCCGCCAGGAAGGCCCGCTCGACCCCGGCCGCGGCCAGCTCACCGGCCGCCACCCGCCGTCTGAGCTCCTCCAACCGGACGCCCCGGTAGAGCAGTTCCGGATCCCGGTCGGCAGCCGCCCAGCCGCGCGCGGCCGCGGTCAGCCGACGCTGCTCCCCCAGCGCCGCCTGTCCCTCCGCCAGCCACCCGCGCAGTCTCGGCCAGGCCTGCGGGAGGGCGTGGTGGGACAGCTCGACGGTGTCCCGGTCCACCACCACCAGCCGTGCCCGGACCAGCCGTTCCAGCACCTCCGGCACACCGGGATCGTCGAACTCGGCCCGGCGGACCGGCTTGCGGGTGCCCTCGTCACCGCCCGGCACCAGCTCGCCGCAGGACGCCGGCCCGTCGTCCAGCGCCATCGCGCCCGCGCCCGCTCCGGACCCGGGCAACTCCTCGCCGAGCAGCTCCCCGCCGAGCCGCAGGAACACCGCCCGCGCCCGCGCCCGGTCGGCCGCCTCCAGCCCGTTGTACAGCGACTCCGCCGTCCGGGCCAGCGCGCCCTCGAAGCCTCCCGTGGCCTGGAACCCGGCCAGGGTGAGCGCGTTGCCGCTGCGCCGCCGCCAGGTCTCCAGCAACGCCGCGGACAACAGCGGGAGCGCGCCCGGCTGTTGGGCGGCGGTCGAGATGAGGACGGCCAGCAGGGCGCCCTCGACGGTGCAGCCGGAGCGCAGCGCCGGTTCGGTGATCGCCCGCCGCAGGTCGTCCGGCGCCGGGCGCCCCACCGCCAGCACGCCGAGGCGCCCGGCGTCGGCCAGCCCCGGGTGCCCGGCGAGCAGCGGCCCGCTCTGGTCCGAGCGGACCACCAGCACCACCCGGCAGCGGGCCGGGGCCGGCACCGGCAGCCCGGCCCAGGCCTCGACCGGACCGCCCGCGGCCGTCGCCACCAGGGCGTCCAGGAAGCGCGCCCGCTCGCCGGAGTCCCGGCAGCGGGTGAGCAGTTGCTCGCCCTGGTCCACCACGAGCACCGGGTCGCCGGCCGTCGGTCCGGACGCGTCGCGCCTCGCCTCCCCGGCTCGCTGCCCGAGCCGGGCGAGCGCGAGCGCGTACGCCTCCATGGGTCGTTCGCCGGGCGTCAGCAGCGCCACCGGGACACTGCCGCCGGAGGCCGGGGCCCGCCCCGGGCCGCCGCGGGCCCCGGCCCGCCCGCCGGCCCCGCCCCGCCCGGCCGCCGCACCGACGGCCGCGCCGACTGCGGGCGAGCCGCCGAGCCGGGCCAGCAGACCGGCTCTGACCAGCGAGGACTTGCCAGCCCCGGACGGCCCGGCCACGATCACCAGACGCCGTTCGGCCAGCAGGGTGACCAGCCGGTCCAGCAGTGCCTCGCGGCCGAAGAACCGCTCGGCGTCGACCGCCTCGAAGGCCGCCGCGCCGGGGTAGGGGGCGCGCCCGGCGTCCTGGGCGCGCCGCCGGGAGGCGGCCTCGGCGGCCAGCTCTGCGGCCAGTAACTGCCACCGGTGCCGCCACTCCCGCACGTCCCCGTCGCAGGCCTGCACGTAGGCGAGGGTGACGGCGAGACTGGGCAGCCGCCGGCCTCCCGCGGCCACCGACAGACTGGCCGCCGAACAGTGCGCCCGGACGGCGAGTTGACGGTACGGCGGACTTCCGGCACGTTCCCGCAGGGCCCGCAGATCGCCTGCGAACCGCAGCAGCGGCGCGTCCCCGGGGTCCAGAGGACTTTCCCGACGCGGCACGACGTCCCCCTTCTTCGGTGAAGTGGTGTCCTGAACCTGTGCTCACGTGTCCACGCGCGTCGCACGCGGCTCGTGTCCATCCCCCGGTGATTCATCATGCACAGGACGGTTGGCGTCAAACAATGGTGCGTGCGGGTCGGTTGTTCCGAGTTGATGTTCAATGTCCAGCAGCACGGCGCCGAACAAAGCCGGTGGGATAGAACCGGGACCCGCAGCCTTCGCTGACTTCGGAGACATCCATGAAGTTCACGCGGTACTGCCGTTCCCTACTGTCCACACCCGCGATGGCGGTGGAGCGGTACACCAAGAGCCACCAGTCCGGGGCCGATATCGCCATGGTCGATCTGGAGGATTCGGTCCCACCCGCCCGGAAGGAGGAGGCCCGCCGGCTCGCCGAGGAGTTCTTCGCGCTGCCGTCGACCAAACTCGCGCGCAGCGCGGTGCGCATCAACACCCTGTCCGGCCCGGACGGTCTGCGCGACCTGATCGCCATCACCCGGTACCGCGTCAAGCCGGACCTCGTACTGGTCCCGATGGCGGAGTCGCCCCGCGACATCGAGATCGCCGCCGGGGCGCTCGGCCGGGACTGCCCGGAGACGGAGTTCCTGGCCGTCGTGGAGACGCCGCTGGGCATCGAGCACGCGCCCGCCATCGCGGCCGCCGGGCACCGGCTGCGCGGGCTGGTCTTCGGCTCGGCCGACTACGCCTTCGCGGTCGGAGCCCGGCTCTCCTGGGACGCGCTGGCCCACGCCCGCGCCCGGGTGGTCAACAGCGCCCGCGCCGCGGGGGTGGAGGCGATGGACGCGCCGTTCTTCGAGGTCACCGACCTCGCCGGGCTGCGCCGCGAGGCCGGGCTCGCCCGGGACTTCGGGTTCAGCGGCAAGATCGCCGTCCACCCGCGCCAACTCGCGCTGATCAACGAGACGTTCAGCCCGGATGAGGAGCTGCTGGCGCGCGCCCGCCGGGTGGTCGCGGCGGGTCTGGAGAACGGCCGCTCGGTCACCGTGGTGGACGGGGTGATGGTCGGCATGCCGTTCTTCGAGGCCTCGCAGCGCCTGATCGAGCAGTTCGACCCGCCGAGGCCCGCCGGCCCGACGGAACCTACCGGTTCGCCCCGGCCCCCGGATTCGCCCCGGTCGGCCGGATCGCCCCGGTCGGCCGAAAGGCAGCACCCCCAGGGCGACCGGCAGGGCCCGCCCCGGGGCCACGCGCCCACCGACACCCCGAACCACGCGACGGAGAAGTGACGATGACCGAAGAATCCATCCTCGGCCCGCGCCGGTACCGCAACGCCGAGGCCATGCTGGCCAGCGCCGATCCGGTCTGGCAGGCGGCCGCCGCCAACGGCCTGATCGGCATCACGGTGGACTCGGAGTCCAACAACCGGCTGATCGTCCGGGAGACCGGCCACGAGTTCGCCAACATGGTCTCCTGCGCGTACCTGGGCCTGAACAACCACCCCTCGGTCGCGGCCGCCGCGGTGGACGCGCTGGCCGAGTCCCGCAGCACCTGGCTGGTCACCTCCACCACCCGGATCCGGCACAACCTGCTGGTGCGCCTGGAGGAGGAGCTGGGCGAGCTGTTCGGCGCGCACATCCTGCCCGGCGCGTCCTGCACCGCGCTCACCGCCGGCATCCTGCCGCTGATCGCCTCCGGCCACCTGGACGGCGACTGTCGGAGCGGCGGCGGGCCCCGGGTGATGGTCTTCGACCGCTTCTGCCACTTCTGCATGGCGTACGTGAAGCCGATCTGCGCCGACGAGTCGCTGGTGCTGACCTGCCCGCACAACGACCTGAACTACCTGGAGGACATCTGCCGCAAGTACCCGCGGGTCGCCTACGTGGCCGACGGCGCGTACTCGATGGGCGGCGCGGCGGCCCTCGACGGCCTGCTCGAACTCCAGGACCGCTACGGGCTGTTCCTCTACATCGACGACTCCCACTCGCTGTCCATCATGGGCGAGCGCGGCGAGGGCTTCGTCCGCTCCCGGCTGCAGATGAACCCGCTGACCGTCATCGTCGCCAGCCTCGGCAAGGGCTTCGGCACCGGCGGCGGCGTCGCGATGCTCGGCAACCGCGAGCAGTTCGAGTTCCTGCACCGGCACGCCGGCCCGGTCGGCTGGTCGCAGAACGTCGCACTGCCGCTGGTCGGCGCCTCGCTGGGCAGCGCCGCCATCCACCGCTCACCCGAACTGGCCGAACTCCAGGCCAAGTTGAACCGCAACATCGACCTCTTCGACGAGCTGCTGCCGACCACCTTCGCGGGCAACGGCCTGCCGGTGCGCCGGGTCGACGTCGGCGACGCCGAGCGGGCGGTCAAGCTGTCCGCCCAGCTCTTCGAGCGCGGCTTCTACAGCTCCGCGGTGTTCTTCCCGATCGTGCCCAAGGGCGAGGCCGGCCTCCGGCTGATGATGCGCGCCGACATGGACGAGCGGCTGATCCGCGAGTTCGCCGTCCACGTCAAGGAACTCACCGCCGATCTCTAGGACTTGGGGGCAGTCGCCATGGACGCAACCGAGCCCGCCGGCTACCGGCGGATCGGCGAGCGCCGCTACCGCGAGGTGGTCGGGCGCTACTACGAGGAGTTCGAGGTCGGCGAGGTGGTCGAGCACCGCCCCGGGCGGACCGTCACCGAGCTCGACAACGTGCTGATGAGCATGCTGAGCATGAACGACGCCCCGCTGCACATCGACGCCGCCTACAGCGCGCACACCCCCTGGGGGCGGCCGATCGTCTCCAGCCTGGTGACGCTCAGCATCGTCGGCGGGATGACCGCCCGCTCGACGAGCGGGCGCACCATCGCCAACCTGGGCTGGGAGAACATCCGGATGACCCACCCGGTGTTCACCGGCGACACCCTCTACGCGGAGACCGAGACCCTCGCCAAGCGGCTCTCCAAGAGCCGCGAGGGGCAGGGCATCGTGAGCTGCCGGACCACCGGGACGAAGTCCACCGGCGAGGTCGTGGTGGTCTTCGAGCGCAGCTTCCTCGTCCCGCTGCGCGGCCACGGCCTGGACGAGGTCGCCGGGTACTGACCGTCCCCGCGGGGAACCGGCCGCCTGCGGGTACCGGCCGCCCCCGGGGAGCCGACCGCACCCCGGGCCCGACAGTGCGCTGTCGGGCCCGGCGCGCGTGCCGCGGCTCAGTCCTCGCAGCGGACGTCCACCAGCACCTTGCCCATGGTCTCCCGCGCGGCGAGCGCCCGGTGTGCCGCGGCGATCCCGGACAGCGGTACGGTCCGGTCGATCCGCGCCACCAGCCGCCGCTCGGCGGCGAGCCGGAACAGCTGCTCGGCGATGCCGGTGAACAGCACCCGGTCCGCCAGGACGTGCTGGAGCCAGAAGGCCGCCAGCCCCGCCGAGCGGTCGGCCAGCTCGTCCACCGAGAAGCTCTCCTCCGGCCCGCCCCGGGCCCCGACCGACAGCAGCCGCCCGAACGGCGCCAATGCGGCCAGCCCGGCGCGCAGCACCGGGCCGCCGACCAGGTCCACGAACAGGTCCACCCCGCCCGACCGCGCCAGCCGCTCGGCCAGGTCGGGCTCCGCCGGGTCGAGGGCCGCGTCGGCACCCAGCGAGCGGGCGAACTCCCGTTTCTCCGGCGTGGAGGCCAGCGCGGTCACCCGCCCCGCGCCCAACTCCTTGGCCAACTGCACCGCGAGGTGGCCGACCCCACCGGCGGCGGAGGTCACCGCGACGTGCTCGCCCGGCCGCAGCCGCCCGGCCAGGGTCAGCGCGCCGTACGCCGTCGCGCCCTGTTCCAGCAGTGCGAGCGCCTGCTCGTCGCCGACGCCGTCCGGCACCTCCACCGTGTGCGCCGCCTCGGCGCGGGCCACCCCGGCGTACCCGCCCCCGGCGCGCAGCAGCGCGGCGACCCGCCGCCCGTCCCCGCGCCGCCGCCCGACCACGTCGGCGCCGAGCACCGCCGGCAGCGGGTAGCGCGCGTACTCGCCGGTGCGGCAGTGCAGGTCGGCGTAGTTGAGCCCGGCCAGGGTGACGTCGATCAGCACCTGGCCCGGCCCGGCCACCGGTTCCGGCACCGTCTCGGTGCGGAACTCCTCCGGCCCGCCGTAGCGGTGGATCACCGTCGCACGCATCACGCCCACGGCCGCCTCCGGTCTCATCCGGCGAAGAGCGCGAGCAGCCGGGCCTCCAGGGCACGGGTGGCTTCCGGGGTCTCGGCGAGCACGCAGTACATCACCGAGCCGTCGGCGGGCGCGAAGTCGCAGCTGTAGACCACGCCGGTGCCGGTCCGCGGGTCGAAGGCCAGCCCGGCGGCGGCGATCGCCGTCACGGCCGCCGCGAAGGAGGGCACCTTGAGGCCGGCGAGCTCCAGGATGTAGCGCGAGCCGCGGTGCTCCTCGCGCAGCAGGCGGCCGAAGAAGGCGTCGTGCAGGTGGCTGGAGCCGGTGAGCCGCCCGTTGGTCTCGTGGAAGTAGATCTCGCCCTTGGGGGTCAGCACGGCGTCCGCGCTGACCGTGCCGCGGTAGCCGATCACCCGCAGCGCCTCGCACAACCGGGCTCCCTGCGCGACGAGTTCGGCCCGGACGTCGGCGTCCGGGGTGACCGGCGGGGTGATCTCTCCGATCACCACCGGCTGCATGACCATCTCGCCGCAGCCGGAGAGCACCACGGCCGCGTCGTCGACCAGGAACTGGGCGTACAGCGCCGCGGAGTCGGTGAAGTACCGCTCCACCACGACCCGTTGGCCGCGCCCGCCGGTCAGCCAGGCCCACCGCTCGGCCACGTACGCGGCCACCGCCGCCCGGTCCGGCAGCGGGACGACCCGTTCGGCACCGGCCGCCACCTCCACCCGCTCGTCCCGGGAGAGGACCTCGTTGCCGAACCCGCCCGCCTGGAACTCGACCTTCACCATCACGGTGTTCCCCTGCGCCAGCAGGTCCTCGACGGCCGCCTCGACCTCCGCGGGCGAGCCGGCCACCCGCCCGGGCGGGATCGGCACCCCGGTGCCGGCGGCCACCGCCCGGAACCCGGCCTTGCTGTTGACCAGCGCGTTGCCGCCCTGGGCCGCGAAGGGCTGACCGGGCATGGCGTGCGCGAGGCCGAGCGCGGCCGCCAGGTCGGCCACCGCACCGTTCGGCGAGATCGCCAGCACCTCCTCGACGGTGCGGCCGTCCAGGACGCGGCGCAGCTCCGCCCGGAAGCCCGGGTCCGCCAGGCGGTCGGTGGTGAGCATCTGGTCGCCCTCGGCGCCCGGCGGCGGCACCACGAAGGTCAGGCTGTCGGCCCGTACGCCGGTCAGCCCGGTGACGTACGCCAGGTACTCCGGGTCCGGGCCCCAGGGCAGCACCAGGACGTCGCCGTCCTCGGCCCACCAGAGCATCCGCTGCGCCCCGCACCCGGCGAACCGCTGCTCCAGCGGCGTCATCCCGGTGAGGTCCCCGACCATCTCCTCGGTGCGGTTGTTCGCGATGCAGAGCGTCGTCATCTGGTGGACTCTCCCGGCGTTCGGCGCTGTTGCGGCCCTGGTCCCACGCACGGCACGGGTGTGGCGTGCGCTACTGGTGTAGCGCACCGGGGTTGTTCTGGTTCGGCCCTCGGTCATTGAACAAAACGCCGAACAACCGGCGGCGCCGGGCCGGGGCGGGCTGCCCCGGCCACCTCGGGGTACCGGTGGCCGGGGCAGGCCGTCCCGTTCTGTCAGCGGGCGCTCAACGGCGTTGCAGGGAGCGGACGTTGTCGCCGAAGGTCCAGCCCTTGGAGCCGTCCCAGTTGACCGACCAGGTCATCAGCCCCTTCAGTGAACCGCCGAAGGCGTTCCACGCCTGCCCGACCAGGCCGGGGTCCAGGTAGCCGCCGCCCGCGCCGGGCTGGGCCGGCAGGCCGGGCACCTGCTTGTCGTAGGGCACCTTGACGGTGGTGCCCTGGATGGTCAGGCCGTTGTTCAGGCACGTGGTCTGCACGGTGAAGCCCTGGACGGTGCCGGCCTGGTAGGAGTCGCCGGAGCAGCCGTACATGCTGCCGTTGTAGTACTGCATGTTCAGCCACCACAGCTGCCCGTTGTCGGCGTACTTCTTGATGATCGGCAGGTAGGCGCCCCAAATCGAGCCGTAGGTGACGCTGCCGCCGGTGACGTACGCGGTCTCGGGGGCCATCGTCAGGCCGAAGCCCGCGGGCATCCGGGCCAGCACGCCGTCGATGATGCGCACCAGGTTGGCCTGGGACGCGGACAGCGTGCCGATGTTGCCGCTGCCGGACAGGCCGGTCTCGATGTCGATGTCGATCCCGTCGAAGTTGTACTTCTGGAGGATCGGGACGACGGTCGCCACGAACCGGTCGGCGACGGCGCTGGAGCTCAGGTCGATGCCGGCCGCGGCACCGCCGATCGACATCAGGATGGTCGCCCCGGCGGCCTTGGCCCGGCACATCTCGGCGGGGGTCGAGACCTTGACGCCGGCGTCCATGCCGTCCTGCCACAGCACGGTGCCGTCCGAGAGGATCACCGGGAAGGCGGCGTTGATGACGTTGTAGCCGTGCGCGGCGATCCGGCTGTCCGTGATGGGCACCCAGCCCATGCCGGGGTGGACGCCGTTCGCGGCGCCGTCCCAGTTCTCCCAGTAGCCCTGTAGGACCTTGCCCGACGGCCGGGGCTTCGTGGGGCAGGTGTCGCCGCCCGGCGGGGTGGTGGTGGGCGGCGGGGTGGTCGGCGGGACCGACGTGGGCGGCGGCGTGGTCGGCGGGGTGGTGGTCGGCGGCGGGGTGGTGGGCGGGGTCGTCGTGGGCGTGGTCGCGGTGGGCGTGGGGCTGCTGCCGCCGGGGCCGGTGAGCGAGACGTCGTCCGCGTAGTACGCGGGCTGCCCGTACCAGCCGTGCAGGTAGACGGTCACCGAGGTGGTGTTCGGCCCGGTGGTGAAGCCGACGCTGAGCAGGCCGTACGAGGCGTTGTTCGGCGTCCAGGTGGACGGCGCGCCGGTGATGCCGGTGCCGGTGGCGCCGAGGTAGACGTAACTGCCCTGGACGTAGGCGCTCAGCGTGTACTGGGAGTCGGGCTGCACGCTGACGGTCTGGGTGCACTGGGCGTCGTCCGAGCCGGCCGGCGCGGCCTTGAGCGCGGCGGCGCCGGAGTGGACCGGACTGCCGACGGCCGCACCGGATCCGCCGGAGCAGGTCCAGCCGGAGAGGCCGTTCTCGAATCCGGGGTTCGCCACCAGGTTGGTGGTGGCGGCCCCGGCCGTGACGGAGCCGACCACGGCGATGCCGGCACCGATCAGGGCGGCGGCGCTCGCCCCGGCGAGTGAGCGCCGCAGCACGGTCGGCCCGTGCCCGGTGCGGCCGGCCCGGTTCACCTGCGGTGCGCGCTGCACGGCCGCCCGTTGCGGGCGCGGCGCGCGGTGCGGTTCGGTCCCGGCCCGGTCGCCGTCGACGCGGCCGGGATCCGGACAGGGGCGGGACCCGCCCGACGGGCGTGGCGTACGCGACTTCCGACGGAACATGCTGTGCTCCCTTCCCGCCGAGCGCCATGGGCATGACCAGCGCGTGGGGGCGTGACGCCCGGCTCCGGGTGAGGTGGGGGACATGTGGGGCTGTGCCGGACGGGATCGTAGGAGGGGTGACCGGGCCCGTCAATAGGTCTGGACCAATTGCAGTAGGTCTGGACCACTTGAGGCTCCCGCCGGAGGGCGGCAACCGGACCACCCCGGGCGGCGGGACGCCCCCGGAGCAGGACCGGGCCCGCCCCGACGTGGGGGCGGGCCCGGGGGCCGTCGGACCGTCAGCCGCCAGTCGGCTACCGTCAGCCGGCGGCCACGGTGGCGGCCGTGGCCGCCGTGGCGACCGTCACGGCGGTGATGGCCGCAATGGCGACCTGCATGTTCCGGATCGCCTGGCCGACGGACTCGCCCGCCCAGTCACCCGCGGCGATCTCCCCGAAGCGCAGCTCGACCCGCGCACGCGGGAGGTCGGGGAACGCCAGGCCGTGCAGCCGGGCGGCGTGCAGCAGGGCTATCAGGGTCGCGGTGCGGACGTCCGGGGTCGCGTGGTGCCGGATCACGGCGGCCAGCCGCGCGCGGAGTTCGCGCTCGACGGAGCCGTCCGCCTCCGGGTAGCGGCGGACCGGGAAGAGGCCGAGGACCCGGCGGCGCTCCTCGACGACCAGACCGCGTTCGCACAGTCGCTGCACCGCGGAGCGGACCGCCACGGGGTGGTCCTTGGTGAGCCATTCCGCCGCCTTCGCCTTGCCGGGGGCCTTGCGCTCGACCCACGCGGCGAGCCGCTCCAGGCACTCGTCGAGCAGCGGCTCACCGGTCGGGGTCCGGTCGGTGACGGCGAGCCGGCCCTCGTCGACCGCGATCCGCCCGGCCAGCGCGAGGTCGGCGAGCAGGCCTCCCGCCGCCGCCCACCCGGCGCTCGAACCGTCCTTCGCCACGCCGGACTCGTCGTCCAGCGAGAGCAGCATCAGCTCCTCGGCGAGGGTGACGTGCATGTGCATTCCTTTCCCTGTGCGAACCGGCCACCCGGCAGCGGCTCGACGGCCGCCGCACCCGGGTGTCCTCAGCCAGGAACGCGTGCACCGGAAGCCCGGTTCCCACCCGCCCGGCCCGAGCCCCGCAGCCTACCGGGGAACGGCGATCTGCTGGTTGACGAGGATCAGGCCGCCGTCTGTGACGACGTCAGGACGGACGGCGGCGGTGGTCCGTGGCCCGTGGCCGTACGAGTGCCCGTTCCCGCACGGGTGCCCGCTCCCGCACGGTGCCCGCTCCCGCTCTCGACGCGTCGGCCGGGGGCCGGCGACCGCCCGCGCTCCATCGCCGGTCGACGATCCGTCCGGGCGGCGGCACACTCGCAACCGGCCCCGCCCGGCAGCGGGACCTCCTGCACACACTCCGTACACACCCCGTGCCGACCGTTCGCTCTGCGCCACCGGGCGCACCCCGCTCGCTTCGGCGTCCCCGCGCCCGGCGATCTAGCATGAAACGAGACATTCGGCTCGATACCCGGCGCCACCCCGCGCCAACGGGTGAGGAGGCCGCCATGGCTCAGAACGGCAACGGCGGATTCGGCGAGCTGAGCCGTGCCCGGTACCTGCCGATCTCCGAGCACGGGCTGATCGGTGATCTCCGTACCGCCGCGCTCGTCGCCACCGACGGCACCATCGACTGGTACTGCTTCCCGCGCTTCGACGCGCCCAGCATCTTCGCGTCCGTCCTCGACGCCGACCGGGGCGGCAGCTTCGAACTGTCCGCGGACGTGCCGTCCCGCACCCGGCAGTTCTACTTCCCCGACACCAACGTCCTGATCACGCGGTTCTTCGCTGCGGACGGCGTGGCGGAGATCCAGGACGTCATGCCCGTGGTCGACGAGTCCCGCGAGGCGGACCGCCACCGGCTGATCCGGCGGGTGATCTGCGTCCGCGGGGTGCTCCCGTTCCGGGCGAAGGTCGCCCCGCGGTTCGGCTACGGGGCGGAGCCGCACACGGTCGAACTCGGCGACGGCCACGCGGTGTTCCACTCCGCCGGGCTGTCGGTGGCGCTGACCGCCACCGTGCCGGTCGAGACCGACGGCGTCGACGTGTCCGCGCGGTTCAAACTGCTGGAGGGCGAGTCCGCGGTGTTCGCCCTCGACCGGGTGAGCGCCGACGTGGGCCCGCGGGCGTGCCCAGCCTGGGAGGCGCAGCAGCAGTTCGAGGCCACCGTCCGGTTCTGGCGCCGCTGGCTGCACCAGTCGCAGTACCACGGGCGGTGGCGGGAGATGGTGCACCGCTCGGCCCTGGTGCTGAAGCTGCTCACCTACGCGCCCACCGGCGCGATCGTCGCCGCGCCGACCACCAGCCTGCCCGAGCAGGTCGGCGGCGAGCGCAACTGGGACTACCGCTACGTGTGGGTGCGCGACGCGGCCTTCTGCATCTACGCCATGCTCCGCCTGGGCTTCACCTCGGAGGCCGAGGCGTTCATGGGCTTCATCTCCGAGCACGGGATCATGCGGGGCACCGGGGACACCGGTCCGCTGCAGATCATGTACGGCATCGACGGGCGCCGCGAGCTGCCCGAGCGCGAGCTGTCCCACCTGGAGGGCCACCTCGGTTCCGCGCCGGTGCGGGTGGGGAACGCCGCCACCGGGCAGCTCCAACTGGACATCTACGGCGCCCTGATCGACTCCGTCTACCTCTACGACAAGTGGGGGCAGCCGATCAGCAGCGGCCACTGGGACGAGGTCGGCGCCGTCGTGGACTGGCTCTGCGACCACTGGGACCAGCCCGACGAGGGGATCTGGGAGACCAGGGCCGGGCGGCGCGACTTCGTGTACTCGCGGCTGATGTGCTGGGTCGCGCTGGAGCGGGCGATCCGGATCGCGAACCGGCGCGGCCTCCCCGCCGACCTGCTGCGCTGGCGCCGGACCCGCGACACGATCTACCGGCAGATCATGGACCGCGGCTGGTCGACCGAGCGCGGCGCCTTCGTCCAGGGCCTGGACGACGAGGTGCTCGACGCGTCCCTGCTGATGATGCCGATGGCCAAGTTCGTCTCGCCCACCGACCCCAAGTGGCTCTCCACCCTGGACGTGCTCACCTCGGAGCTGGTCTCCGACTCCCTGGTGTACCGCTACGACCCGGCGGCCAGCCCGGACGGCCTGCAGGGCTCCGAGGGCACGTTCTCGATCTGCTCCTTCTGGTACGTCGAGGCGCTGGCCCGGGCGGGCCGGCTGGAGGAGGCCCGGCTGGCCTTCGAGAAGATGCTCACCTACGCCAACCACGTGGGCCTGTTCGCGGAGGAGATCGGCCGGACCGGCGAACAACTCGGCAACTTCCCCCAGGCGTTCACCCACCTCTCGCTGATCAGCGCCGCCTTCAATCTGGACCGCGCCCTGGGCTGACGGCCGCCCCGCGGAAACCGGCACGGGCGTCACACGCGTCATCCACCGTCACACGAACCACACCCGACCCGCGCAGAAGCCTCGCGCCGCGCGGGTGTCGCGGACCGGCTCGATCTGCGTACGCTCGCATCCGATCCGGCCCAGCCTGCGGGGGGCGTGGCAGTCACCGCCGGGATCCAGGTCATGCCGCACCTACCGAAGAGATCCCATGAGTTACTGCACGCCCTGCCGACGCCACCTCAACGGCGCGCTCTCCTGCCCCGGCTGCGGCCGGGCCGCCGAACCCACGACCGGGGAGGCGGCGGGCCGGCAGCCCGTGCCACCGGGCGAGGGCTCCGCCGACGCGTCCGCACCGCCACACCGGTCGGCACGCCAGTCCGGACGGCGCTCGGCCCGGCGTCGGCAGGGCCGGCCGCGGGGCACGGTGCTGGCCGTGTCGGCCGCCGGGGTGGTGGTCTGCGGACTGGCCGCCGTCGTGCTGTCCGGCGGCAACTCGGACGGTGCGGTGGCCCCGGCCTCCGCGGGCGCCGAATCGCCCTCGCAGCACCCCGCGGCCACCCCCGGCGCCCCGGCCGCACCGACGCCGGCCAGCACGACGGCCACCGCCACGGCCCGCCCGCAGCCGTCGGCCACCACCACCCGGCCCAGACCGTCCGGCGCCGCCCCGACCGCGACGTCCCCCTCGGGTCCGACCGTGTCCGCCGCCCCGGTTCCGGCGGACCCGCCCGCGAAGCCCGCCCCGAGCACGCCCCCACCGAACACCGGCCCCGTCCCGCCGACCTCCCCCACCCAGCACCCGACCGGCCCGACGGCCACACCGAGCTGCACCCGGCTGCTGTTCTGGTGCACCTGATGTACCGGGCACGTGACGTTCCGGTGCGCCCGGGCCCCGCGGATGCCACCGTCCGGCCGCCTCAGGCGCGGTTCAGCCCCGCCCGGTGAGGTCGGCGTGGACGGCGAGAACGGCCAGGTAGCGGCGGTGCACGTCGTCGCGGTCGGCCGGTTCGGACACCGACTCGCGGCCGAGGCGTTCGATCATCCCGGCCTGGGCGAGGAGCACCTCGCGCTGCTGCTCGGTCGTCGTCTCCGACATGATCTCCGCGAGGACGTCGAGCTGGCGGATCAGCACGGCGGGCATGCCGGCGGCGGCCTGGCGGATCTTCTCGAAGGCGCGCTGGACCAGCCGCTCGTAGCTCACGGGGGCGGTCATCACCCGGATGTGCCCGCTGGCGTCCCGGTGGACCGGGTTCGGGTGCCAGCCCGCGGCGACCCGGCACAGGCCCTCGCCGAGCCAGTCGACGCAGGTCAGGGCGGTGAAGGTGTCGTTCACGGCGGTGGACAGCGCCCGGATGGCGATCTCCACCAGCTGGTCGACGGCGAAGGCGATGTCCTGGGCGAGCGTCCGGGTCGAGCCGGTGATGTGGGCGCGGGCGAAGCTCCGGGCCACCTCGGGCGCCGCCTCGGCGGGCCAGACCGTGGCGAGCGGGTGCCCCTGCACCAGGAAGTGTCCGGGCCGGTGGTCCAACCGGATGACGGCATCGAGCTCCGCCGCCATCCGCACCAGCGTGCGGTGCCGGACGAACTGCAGGTAGCCGCTGGCCGGCGCCGGGACGGCCGCGCCCGAGCGGTCGAGCCGGGCGTGCAGTTCGGCCGCCGAGGGCCCGGCGGTGGCCACTGCGGCCCGCTCCGGTTCGCCCGCCCCCGCCTCGATCGCCTCGGAGAGCTCCGCCGCGATGCTGGCGATGACCCTGGGCAGCTGGATGGACGTGGCGATGTGGTGGATGAAGTAGATCAGCACGGCCACGTCGGCCATCACCAGTGCCATGCAGACGGTGATGGACAGGTGCGGCACGAGGTCGCCGTGCGAGGCCGGTCCGATGACGACCAACGAGAGCATCGCGTACACGAACGTGCCGACGAGGGTCCCCAGGGTCAGCTGGGTGGTGCGGTCCCGGATGAAGGTCCGCAGCATGCGCGGGCCGAACTGGGTGGAGGCCAGGGTCAGCGTCACGATCATGATCGAGAACACCACGCCCACGACGGTGATCAGGGCCGCCGCGATGGCGGCGAGGATCTGCCGGGCGGCGTCGGCGGTGCCGCTGACGACCCAGGACGGCAGGTCCACGTCCCCCCGGTAGGCGGCCCGGTCCAGGGACCAGGTGACGACGAACAGCAGCGCGGCGAGCACGACCTCCAGGACCGGCACGACCCACAGGTTCGTCCGCAGCGCCTCCCGGCGCCACTGCGCCTCCAGGTGGACCCCACGGATCACGCCACCACCTCCGTCGCTCCGCTCCGGCGCCGACCGGACGAATCCACCCTAAACACTCGGACGTGCAGGTGACGGGAGGGTGGGGCGGGCGGTTGGCCGGTCGGCCGAGCCGACGCTGCGCCGGTGCGCAGCGTGCGGGCTACGGGGGTCCTGGAGGGGCGCGGGATGCGGGGGGTGCCTCTATGTCCTTCGTCAAGGCTGAAGGGGTCATGCTGCCGCGGTTTCGGGGGTGCGGGTTTCGTAGAGGGTGCCGTCTCGGAGCATG
>NZ_JBVJYK010000011.1:0-321178 GCF_055600605.1 Kitasatospora sp. NPDC038210
CGTCAACGTCCTCTGGGCCCTGATCCGTGACAGACGGTGCTACCACGTCACACCGCCAGCGACCGAGACGGCTTGACAAACAACATTAGGAAGCGGGGGTGCGGCGGGCGATCAGCATGTCCTGGGTGTGGCCGATGGCGTACGTGCCGTCGGGGCGGGCGAAGTGGTCCCGGACGTAGGCGGTCAGGGCGGCCCGGGAGGGGCGGGGGTCGAGGGTGGCGAGGTCGGCGACGTTGACCATGAACTCGGCGACGTCCACGGCCTCGGCGAGGTGGGGCGTGCGGTAGTGGAGGTCGAGGGTCTCCAGGGTGACGTCGTCCGCCGGGTGCCGTTCGCGCAGGAGGTCGACGAGGGGGCCCAGGTCGTAGCGGACGCCGGTGAAGTGGGCGGCCATCCGCATGCACGGGCTCTCGGGGTTCTGCAGGACGACCAGCAGGGTACCGCCGGGGGCCGTCCAGTCGAAGGCGCGGGTGACGGTGGCGGGCCAGTCCGGCTCGGGCACGTAGTAGAGCACGTGCGAGAGGTGGACGAGGTCGGCGGGCTCGGGCGGCCGGACCCGGTCGAGCCGGTCCGGGAGGACGAGGGCGTCGGGGCAGGTGGTGCGGAGCTTCTCGCGCATCGCGGCGCTGGGCTCGACGGCCACCGTCCGGTCGAAGGACCGGGCCAGGTGGGCGGTGGTGCGGCCGTCGCCCGCCCCGAGGTCCAGCAGGACCCGGCGGTGCGGCAGGGCGGCGACGAGTTCGCTCAGCCGGGCGTGGGTGAGGGGCTTCTCGTCCGTCCCGGCGAGGAACAGCTCGAACACCCGGCGGTAGTCGGCGCTCGCCACGTCCAGTACGCGGACCGGATCCGCGTCCCTCGTCCTCGTCTCCACCGGGCGGCCTCCCTCTGACGACGTGTGGGGCGCGCCCATTGCACCCCGGCCGACGGCCGCGCACCTGCAGGGACGTTCCTGCCCGCGTGTCGCCGCGGCGGCGCACAGGCGACGGCGCCGGGCGGCCGCTAATTCGGTGGCCCGCGCGCGACGGCCGCTCCTACAGTGTCCGCCGGATCAACCACCCTCACAGGAGCCCCGGCCATGCGCGTGCACTACCCCCGGACTCCGCACCTTCCCTGGTCACCCGGGGCGGCGGCGGACGACGTACGGACCGGGGACCTCACCGCGCTGACCGGTGCCGAGGTCGTCGTCACCGAGAAGCTCGACGGCGAGAACACCACCCTCTACTCCGACGGCCTGCACGCCCGCTCGCTGGACTCGGCCCACCACCCCTCCCGCGCCTGGGTGAAGGGCCTGCAGGGCCGGATCGGCGGGCGGATCCCGGACGGCTGGCGGATCTGCGGCGAGAACCTGTTCGCCCGGCACTCGATCCCGTACACCGACCTGGAGAGCTGGTTCTACGGCTTCTCGGTGTGGACGGACCGCGACCACTGCCTGGACTGGGACGACTCCGTCCGCTTCCTGCGCCGCCTCGGCGTCCCGGCGCCGCGGGTGCTGTGGCGCGGCCGCTACGACGAACGCGCCCTGCGCGCCCTGAGGTTGGACCTGGACCGGCAGGAGGGCTACGTCGTCCGGACCGTCCGGGGCTTCGACCGGGCGGAGTTCGGCGAGCGGGTCGCCAAGTGGGTCCGCCCGCACCACGTGCGCACCGACACGCACTGGATGCACGCCGCCGTGGTGGAGAACGGGCTCGGACCGGCTGCCGCGCTGTGGTCCGTACGGTCCGGTGCGCTGCCCGAACTGTCTGCCCTGGCAGCCGCGTTGGGGCTCACCGAACTGTCCTGCCGGCCCGAGGAGACGGCGGAGGTGTCGGCCCGGCTGGACGAGCTCGGCCGCGGCGGGGACGCCCGCCTGGCCGGGGTGCTCGCCACCGTGCTGCGCGCCGGGCCCCGGCAGTACCCGGCGGCGCGGCTGGCCGGGCCGCTCGGTCTGCCGCTGGCGCGGAGGGTCGCCGACCTGGTCGCGCTGTACCCCGGCCTGCACTGGCCGTACCCGGACGAGGACCGCCGCGCCGGGCTGGTCCGGCTGTCCTGCGCCGCCGATCTCGGCGTGCTGCACGCCGTCGCCGCGACCGCCGCCCCGGGGGCGGCGGAGCGCGAGCAGGTCGCCTGGTCGGCCCTGCACGCCGAGGACGCCGGGCTGCTCGACGACGACGGCGGGCCGCTCGCCCGGCTGCGCGGCGGCCTGCGCGAGGCCCTGGCCGGCCTCGACCGGGACGCCGCCGACCGCTGCTGGGCGCAGGCCCGCGAGGCGTACGCGCGGGGCCGGATCTCCACCGCGGAGGAGGCCGTCGCGGCCACCTGGCGCCTGCGGGACGGCCGCTTCCCCCGGCTGCTGCACCTGTGCGGCCCGTCCGGCAGCGGCAAGAGCACCTTCGCCGCCGGGCTGACCGGTGTCGGCACCCGGATCAGCCTGGACGACCTGCGCGCCGCCCGGGGCTCGCGCGCCGACCAGCGCGACAACGCCGTGGTGCTGCGCGAGGGCCTGGCGCGCCTGGACGCCGCCCTCGCCGCCCCGAGCGCACCGGGTGCGCCCGGTGAGCCCGGTACCTCTGCTGCCTCCGGTTCCTCCGGTGCCACCGTCGTCTGGGACGCCACCTCACTCAACCGGCAGCAGCGCTCCCACGTCCACGCCGTCGCGGAGCGCCGCGACGCCCTGGTCACCCAGGTGGTGCTGGTGGTCGACGAGGACGAACTGCTGCGCCGCAACGCCGTCCGGCCGCACCCGGTGCCGGCCGACGTGCTGACCGCACAGCTGCACCGCTTCAGCCCGCCGCACGCCGGCCAGGCGCACCGCACCTGGTACGTCGGCGCCGGTGGCACCGTGGAAGACACGGCGGGCATGCTCGACGCCGAGGAGGACTGAAGGCCGATGCGTCCCATCGAACAGATCTGCCAGCGCATCCGCTGGGACGCCCGGTTCGACCCGGCCCGGTTCACCCTGGGCGTGCGCCAGCGCGACGACCGCACCGAGCGCATCCCGCTGGAGGCGTTCGCCGCCTCCGGGGACATCCCCTGGCACCGGGTGCAGCGGGTCGAGGCCGACGGCGTGGTGGTCTGGGACCGCCCGTCCGGCGTGGACGTGCTCGACACCACCGAGGCCGGACGCCGCACCGCTCCGCGCCGCCTGCGCCCGCCCTTCTTCGCGGCCACGACCCCGTACGCGTGGCGGCCGGACGACGGCTGGCTGGCCGCCCACGCGGAGGCCGCCCACACCCCCGCCCCGGGCGCCGACCGCACCGCGGCCCCGGCGGTCACCGGCCTGCGCGTGGTCACCTGGAACACCCTGTGGGACCGCTACGACGCCGTCCGGATCGCCACCGCCCGCCGCCGTCCGCTGCTGCTCGCCGCGCTCGAAGCCGCCGACGCCGACGTCATCGCCCTGCAGGAGGTCGAACCGGCCCTGGTCGCCCTGCTGCTGGCGGCGCCCTGGGTCCGCGCCGGGTACACCCTGAACACCGACCCGCTCGGGCGGGACGTCGACGAGCACGGCCTGCTGCTGCTCAGCCGGCTGCCCGTCCTGGAGGCCGGGCGGCACCCCCTGGGCCCGCACAAGGCCGTCACCGCGATCACCGTACGGACCGCCGGCGAACCGCTGACGATCGCCGCCGTCCACCTCAGCAGCGACCACTCGTCGGACGGCGCGACCCGCCGCGAGACCGAACTCGCCGAACTGGCCGAGGGCCTGGGCGGCGTCGAGGGCGAACTGCTGCTGCTCGGGGACTTCAACGACGCCCGCTCCGGCGCCCTCGGCCCGGCCGCCGCCCTGGGCCTGCGGGACGCCTGGACCCAGGTGCACGGGCCGTCCGACGACACCCCCACCTTCGACCCGACGGTCAACCCGCTCGCCGCCGTCTCCTCGCTGACCGGCCGCCCCGGCCGGATCGACCGCGTCCTGCACCGCTCCGACAGCACCCGCGTCACCGCCGCCGGGCTGCTCGGCGACCGCCCGAACGCCGACGGCCTGCACCCCTCCGACCACTACGGCGTCGCCGTGGACCTCACCCTCGGCGGCGCGGGCGGGGCCGACGCCGGTACGGGCGGGGCCGACGCCGGGGCGCAGGACTTCCTCGCCGCCGCACCCACCGCCCGCACCGCCGTCGCCTGGCTGCCGCCCGAGGAGCTGTGGCCGCCGATCCAGCGGCTGCGCACCGCGCACGACCCGCAGGTGCACCGCTGGCCGCCGCACGTCAACCTGCTGTTCGGCTTCGTCCCGGAGGCAGAGTTCGACCGCGCCCTGCCGCTGCTGGGCGCGGCCGCCGCCGAGGTGGACCCGTTCACGGCGCGGCTGGAGGGCGTGCACACCTTCGGTCACCGCGAGGACACCACCGTCTGGCTCGACCCGGCCGCCGCCTCCGCCGAGCCGTGGGCGGCGCTGCGGCACGCGCTGGAACGCCGCTTCCCCCGCTGCCGCGGCCGGGCGGAGGGGTTCACGCCACACCTGACCCTCGGGCGCAGCGCCGCCCCACAGCGGGTGGCCGCCGACTGCGCGGCCGGGCTCGACGCGGTCGCGGCCCGGGTCGGCGAGCTGGTGGTGCTCTCCCGCCGGGGCGCCGAGCCGATGCGGCCACGCGCGGTGATCGCGCTGGGGACGGGCGAGGTGCGTCCGGTGCGCGAGGAGGCGACCGTCTCGCCACGGCCCGAGCCACCCCGACGGACGGCCGCCGCACGGGAGTTGGCCCGGCGCATCGCGGCGGCGCTGCCCGACGGCGCGGTCCACGTCGTCGGCTCGCGGCGGCTGGGCTGCCAGCTGGACGGGGCCGACCTGGACCTGGTGGCGGCCCTGCCCGGCCCGGCCGACCTGTCCGGCGTCCGCGCCCGGATCGCGGCCGCGCTGCCGGACGCCCGGCAGCTGCGCGAGGTGCGCGGCGCCCGGGTGCCGGGGCTGCGGCTGGCCGCGGACGGGCTGTCCGTCGATCTCGTCGTCGTCTTCACCGGCTCGCTCGATCCGGCCCGAGCCGTCGACCGGCGGGCCGAGTTGGGCGAGGCGGAGGCCGTCGCGCTGAGCGCGGTCACCGACGCCGAGGCGATCCTGACGGCACTCGGCGAACGGCAGGACCGCTTCGTCCGGCTGGCCCGCCAGGTCAAGGCGTGGGCCCGGGCCCGCGGCCTGGACTCGGCACCGTTCGGCCAACTCCCTTCGCTCGCCTGGTCGGTGCTCGCCGCACGCACCGTCCTGGACGACGAAGGCACCGCGAGCGAGTCCACCGAGGACACGGACGGCCGGGACACGGACGGCGGCCTCTTCCGGCGGTTCACCGAGACCTGGGCGGGCTGGGACTGGCGCCAGCCCGTCTCCCTCGACTACCTCGACCCCCTCGACTCCCTCGACGGCGATCCGACCGACCGCCTGCAGGGACCGCTGACCGTCCTCACCCCCTCCTCCCCCGTCCGCAGCTGCACCACCCAGGTCGGCGCGGACACCCGCGACCTGCTCGCCGAGGAGCTGTACCGCGCCTGGGAGCTCGTCACGGAGAGCACCGACCCCTGGCCCGCCCTGCTCGCCCCGCCCCCGCTCCACCGCCGGCACGCCGCCTGGGCCGTGGTCACCGCCGCGGAGGAGTCCGTCGGGCTGGTCCGCGGCCGCCTCCGTACGCTCCTGGCCGCGCTGGAGGAGGCCGGCGGCACCCACCTGCACGCCTGGCCGCAGCCCTACCGGACGTCCGACGGCCGCACCCACTTCCCCATCGGCCTCGGCCCCACCGGCACTCCGCTCACCGCCGACCGACTCGCCCCGCTCGCCGCCGCCTGGTGCCGCCACCTCCCCGGCGTCCGCATCGAGCACGTCGACGGCGGCGCGGTCCCCACTCTCACCCGCTGAACGCCCCTTCCCGCCGGACGTCCTCCCCGCCGGACGCCGTCCCGGCGGGGACCCGAACCGTCGTCAGCCCGCCTCCAGGGCCTCGGCCCGCTCGACCGGGCCGTCCGCGAGGCCGTCCCGGTCCAGTCCGGAGGGTGTCCGCGGGGGCGCTGTTAGCCTGTTCTCCATGATCGGGAACGGCAGCAGGTCGCAGGTGCCCGGCTTATCGACGGCGCGCGGTCCGCAGCGCGCCCTCATCATGGCGAGCTTCGTCAGCCGGGTGGGCAACGGGCTGTTCAACACCGCGTCGGTGCTCTACTTCACGCTGGTGGTGCACCTGCCCGCCGCCCGGGTCGGGGTCGGCCTCACGATCGCCGGGCTGGTCGGGCTGCTGGCCGGGGTCCCGGCCGGGAACCTGGCCGACCGGTACGGGCCGCGCACGGTCTGGCTGACGGCCCTCACCATGCAGGCCGCGACGATGGCCGCCTTCGTCCTCATCCACGACTGGGCCACCTTCACGGTCGTCGCCACCCTGGACCGGCTCGCGGCGACGGCGGCCGGCGCCGCGGGCGGCGCGCTCATCGCCCGCGCCGGCGGTGAGCGCCCGGCCGCCTTCCGGGCGCGACTCCGCACCTTCGTCAACCTCGGCGTGGTCCTGGGAACCGTCGGCGCCGCCTTCGCCGTCTCGGTCGGCACCCGCACGGCGTACACCGCGCTCATCCTCGCCAATGCCGCCAGCTTCGCCTGCGCCGCCCTGATCGCCGTGCGCGGCCTCCCGGACTACCGGCCGCTGCCCCGGCCCGAGGAGCACCACCGCGCCGCCGTCCTGTCCGACCGGCCGTTCGTGTCCTTCGTCGCGCTCTACGGCGCGTTGGGCCTGCAGTACCAGACCGTCTCCCTGCTGCTGCCGATCTGGCTCGCCGCCCACACCGACGCGCCCCGCTGGACGGTGGCGGCGGTCTACGCGGTCAACAGCGCGGTGTGCGTGCTGCTCCAGAGCCGGATCGGCTCCCGGGTGGAGACTCCGCACCAGGGCGGTCGGGCGCTCCGCCTCGCCGGACTGTGCTTCCTGGTCAGCTGCCCCTTGATGGCCCTGACCGCGGACGTCCCGGCCTGGGTCGTGCCGGCGCTCGTCGTCCTCGCCGTCGGCGTGCACAGCCTCGGGGAGGTGTGGGAATCCTCGGGCGGCTACGCGCTCGGCTTCGGCCTCGCCCCCGACCACGCCCAGGGGCAGTACCAGGGTCTCCTCGGCGTCGGCTTCAACACCGGTCAGGCCCTGGCCCCGGCGGTCCTCACGACGGTCGTCCTCGGCTTCGGACATTCGGGCTGGCTGCTGCTCGGCGTGTTCTTCGCAGCCCTCGGCGCGGCCGGCCCGCCGCTGGCCGCCTGGGCGGAACGCACCCGCCGCCCGAACGACGACCCGGCCCCCACGGCACCCGTCCACCCCGACGAGGCCCCGCTCCCCGACACCGTCTGAGGCGTATCACCGTGACGGGCTGAGCAGTTGATCGGGTCTCCGCCCGGTTGGTGATCGGTGATGCGATGTGCGACCGGATCGGGCCTGGCCATGCGCAGCGACAAGCCGGCCATCGCACACCAGGCCGCACTCCGCCTCGCGGCCGTCCTGGTCCGGGTCCCCAGGCAAGCGACCCCCCGGCGGTCCGGTGTACCGGCGTACCGAGCTGCCCCGGCAGTCTGCTGTCCGAAGCCCGAAGTCCGAAGTCCGAAGTCCGACGATCGGACCGCGCGATAGGGTCCGCCCATGTGGGAGGGACTGGAGAGCATCGACTGGGCCGGGCTGCAGCACAACTACGGCTCCGCGGCGGACGTGCCCGGGTTGCTGCGGCGCTGCGCCGGCCCCGACCGGGAGGACGCCTGGGAGGCCGCGGGCGAGCTGGACAACCTCCTGTTCCACCAGGGTGGTTGGGTCTGCTCCGCCGCCGCGGCCGCGCTGCCGTACCTGGTCCGGCTGACCGCCCGGCCGGACGTCGTGGCCCGGCGTGAGCGGCTGGAGCTGCTGGACCTGCTGACGAGGCTGAGCGGTGAGGCCGCGCTCGTCGCCGAGACACAGGTCGATCCGGCGTGGGGGGCGGCCTGGGAGCGGGCGCTGCCCGAGGTGCTGGGTCAGCTGTCCGATCCCGACCCCGCGATCCGCCGGACCGTCGCCGATCTGCTGGGAGCCTGCGGCAGCTCCGGGGCGCGGACGCTGCCCGCCCTCCTGACGCGGTGGGAGGCGGAGCAGGATCCCGCCACCCGTCTCGACCTGGTGATCGCCCTCGGCCACGCCGCCCGCCGGGAGCCGACCGCAGGACTGTCCACCCGGACCACCGCCCTGCTGCGCGGGCTGCTGGACGCGCCCGAACCGCAACTGCGGCTGGCGGCCGTGCACGCGCTGGCCCCGGACGATCCGGGGCTCGCGGACCGGCACCTCGGCCTCGTCCTGGACGCGGTCCGCGACCCGGGGGTGGAGCTCTGGCGGCAGACCAGCACGGCGGACTGCGGTGTCCAGGGCGTCCAGAGCTGGACGGCCGGCCTGATCCCCGGCGCCTCGCCCGCGTACGTCCTCGGCCTGCTCGCCGAGCACCCCGACCCGGAACAGCGCACCGGTGCACTGGGCCAGGCGGGCGGGCTGCTCTCCCGGTGGCGCTCGGCGGTGCCCGCCGTGCTGCCCGCCGTCGCGGCGCGCCTGGACGATCCGGACACCGAGGTCCGCTACCGCTCGGTCGAGTTGCTCGCCTGCCTCGGCAGCGCCGCGGCCGACCACGCCGACGCGGTGGCCGCACTGCTCGACGACACCGCCACCCGGAGCACCCGGGCGGGCGAAGCCGTCCGCGAGGCGGCGGTGTGGGCCCTGGCGCGGATCGGCGACCCGCGCTGCGTCCCCGCCGTCGTCGACCTGGTCACCGCGGGCGGCCGCGCCACCGCCTTCGGCGCCGCCGAGGTGCACCACGCCCGGTTCGGCACCCACCACTACCCGCAACTCCCCGGCATCCATGAGCTGCTGGCCCCGCTCCGGGAACACGCGGACGCCCTCCTGCCGTCGATCCGCGCCCACCTGCGCGGCTCCGCCCCCACGCTGACCCGCCCGCTCTGCGAGGTGCTGGCCGGCTGGGGGCCGGCTGCCGCGCCCGCCGTGCCGGAGCTGCTCGGCCTGCTCGCGGACGACGCGACCTGGGCCCCGGCGGCGACCGCGCTGGCCGGGATCCGGCAGCCAGCCGGCGAGGAGGCCCTCGCCCTCCTGCGCGCCCGCACCACTGCCGCCGCGGGCTCCAACGCCGCGGGCGCCATCGCCACCGGAGCGGACGCGGAACTCGCCGCCTGGGCCTACTGGCGGCTCGGCGGCGAGCCCGGACCCGCACTCGCCGTGCTGGGCCCGGCCGCGACCGACGGCCGCTTCGTGGGCCCCGCGCTGCGCAAGCTCGCCGACCTCGGCCCGCACGCCGCCCCGTACCGGGACCGCCTCCGCGCGCTGGTCGCCGACCCGTACGACTGGGTCAGCGTCGAGGCCGCCCACGCCCTGTGGGCCGCCACCGGCGACACCGACACCGCCGTGCCGGCCCTGCTCGACGCCTGCCGGAGTCTCCCCGCCGGCACCTACTACCCGGCCATGCTGCAGGCCGTCCGCCACCTGACCCGCATCGGCCCGGCCGCCCGCCCCGCCGCCGTCCTCCTGGCCGAGGCCCTGACCCGCGACGAACGCCTCAGCACGTCCGGCGCCTGGCGCGCCTTCGTGGACGACGAGACGATCCGCGCCGCCGTCACGCAGCTGTGCCGGGTCACAGCCGCAACGCCCCCGCCGGCGGCCGCATCCGACGCCCGTACGGGGTGAGTGCCAGCACGCCGGTGCCGCGGACCGGCGTGCCCGGCCCGAGCGACAGCGGGCCGAGGCTCAGCGCGCCCGCCAGGCGGGGCGCCAGCCCCAGGAGTGCCCACATCCACTCGTCCTCCGCCTCGTCCTCCTCGTCCGCGCGCCGCCGGGACCGTCCCGGCGCACCCGCTGCAGCAGTGGCACGACGCCCTCGCCCCACGAGCAGAACAGCCACACCGCCGCCTGCCGCACCTCGGCGTCCGGATCCCCCAGCAGCGGCAGCACGCTCGCCGCCTGCGAGCTGTCGGCGTCCCCGCGCGCGTGCAGGGCCCGCTCCGCCGCGCGACGCACCGCCGCGCGACGCACTGCCGCGTCCGCGGAGGCGAGGTCCGTTACCGCCTGTCGAACGTCCATGGTCCGCCACGCCAGCCCGCCGCACTGACAACTCCCCGGCCGGACCGGGCCACCCGTACCGGATTGGCCCGGGACGGCGGCCCGGCCGGCCACTACCCTCGGCCGCACAGCCCATCAGCCACACAGCCGGTCAACCACGCAGTCGATCAACCGCAGAGCCGATCAACGGAGAACCCGATGCACCCCGAACTCGCCGCCGACCTCGCGCGGTTGCCCGAACTCCTGGAGGAGACCCGGCAGCACGCCCTCGCCTTCCTCGACGGCCTCGACGAGCGGTCCGTGATCCCACTGGCGGGCGGTGACGGGTTGCGCACGGCCGGCGGCAGCGGGCTTCCGACGGCCGGCGGTGGACTGCCCGCGGCGCTCGCGGAGTTCGCCGAGCGGTGGGAGCCTCGGCTGTCGGCGAGCGCCGGGCCGCGGTACTTCGGGTTCGTGACCGGTGGTGCGACCCCTGCGGCGCTGGCGGGCGACTGGCTGACCGCCACCGCCGACCAGAACTCCAACTCCTCGCTGGACCCTGCCGGTCAGCAGCTGGAGCGCGAGACGGTCGGCTGGCTGCGCGAGCTGTTCGGGCTGTCCGCGGCGCACCACGGCACCTTCGTGAGCGGCGCGACCATGTCGAACACGGTCGGACTGGCCATCGCCCGTGAGTGGCTGGGCGAGCGGCTCGGCGTGGACGTCGCCGAGGACGGGGTCGGCGCGCTGGGCCCGGTCCGGGTGCTGTCGGGCGGCGCGCACTCCTCCGTCCCCAAGGCGCTGTCGGTGCTGGGCCTGGGCCGGACGGCGCTGCACGGCGTGCCCCTGCTGCCCGGCCGGGAGGCGGTGGACGTGGCCGCGCTGGAGCGGGCGCTGGCCGAGGCCGACGGGCCGTGCGTCGTGGTGGCCAACGCGGGCACGGTCAACACCGTCGACTTCGACGACCTGCCGGCGATCGCGGCCCTCCGCGAGCGGTACGGGTTCTGGCTGCACGTGGACGCCGCGTTCGGCGCCTTCGCCGCGCTGTCGCCGCAGCACGCGCACCTGGTGGCCGGCCTGGACCTCGCCGACTCGGTCTGCGTCGACCTGCACAAGTGGCTCAACGTGCCGTACGACAGTGCCGTCCAGTTCACCCGGCGCCCCGACCTGCAGGCCCGGGTGTTCCGGAACGCCGCCGCCTACCTCGGCCCCCTCGGCGAGCACCCCGACCTGGTCCACCTCACTCCGGAGAACTCGCACCGGCTGCGCGCCCTGGCCGCCTGGTTCACGCTGCGGGCGTACGGACGCTCCGGCCACCGGGAGATCGTGGAGCGCAACGTCGCGGGCGCCCGCGCACTCGGCGAGGCGGTCGAGCGGATCGACGGCCTGCGCCTGCTCGCGCCGGTCCGGCTGAACGTCGTCTGCTTCACCCTGGCGACGGATCCCACGCCCGAGCGCCTCGCCGACCTCGCCGCGGAGGTGGCCGACGAGGCCTTCCTCACCCCGACCCGCTACGCCGACCGGCCCGCCCTGCGCGCGGCGTTCAGCAACTGGCGCACCACCGAGGCGGACGTCCGGCGGACGGCGGAGGCGCTGGCCCGGGCCGTCGGGAAGCCGGCCCCCGACCGGAACGGGGTCTGACCGGACGCGGGCCTGACCGAATGGACCACGACCGGAGCAGGGCCCGACCGGCCCCGGCTCAGCTCCGGTCGTGGTCCCCCGTCCCGCCGTCGATCAGCTCCCGCAGGATGTCCACGTGCCCGGCGTGCCGCGCGACCTCCGTCGTCATGTGGATCAGCACCCAGCGCAGCGAGACGGTGTTGCCGGACCACGACGTCCCGAGGTCGTCCAGCGCGAGCTCCCGGATGGTCTCGTCCGCACCGGCCCGCGCCCGCGCGTAGAACTCCAGGATGTCCGCCGTCGACTCGTGCGGTTCCACCCGCATGTCGGACATCTCGTCGGCGTCGAGGTCGAACGGCAACGGCCCCGTCTCCCGGCCGAACGTCTCCCGGAACCAACCGAGTTCGGCACCACCGAGGTGCTTCACCAGCCCCAGCAGGTTCGTCCCGGACGGCGTCATCGGCCGGCGCAACTGCTCGTCGTCCAAGCCCTCCAGTTTCCACAGCACCGCATCGCGGTGCCGGTCCAGCGCGACGTGAAGGCTTTCCTTCTCCTCACCCGTGAAGGGCACTCGCTTCTCCATGATCGGACCGTACCAGCTGGCACCGACAACCCGGCTCCCCGATCACCGCCCCGGACCGGCCCGCCCCCACCCGTCCCTGCCCGGCGGGGATCACGGGTGCGCCCCGTCCCCGTACACGCCGCCCGCCCGGTCGGTCAGGCCCGCCATGAACTCCGCGTGCGCGAGGTTCATGAACGGAAGCGGCCGCCACCGGCTGCGGTGATCGGGGTGGTCGCGGAACCGCTCCGCCGTCCGGCACAGCCGTGCCCACCACAGGACGCCGTCCTGGCGCATCCGCTGCGTCCACCCGGGCTCGTCCCCGCGGCCCTCCATCAGCACGTCCTCCCAGGCCCCCAGGACGTCCGACAGGAAGATGCAGTCGGACTTCGTGACGTCCGCCAGGCGCTCGGCGGCGAACCGGGCGTCGGTGCCCTCGGGTTGGGCTTCGACCACCTCGCGCAGCCGGGCGTCGAGGAAGGCGCGCAGCGGCGTGACGTCCTCGTAGTGGAGGTCGTCGGAGAACTCCAGCAGTTCCACGGGCCTGCGTTCGCGTGCCATCGTGCGGTGTCCCCTCGGTCTCGGGCGGCGCGGTCGTCGACGGCCCGTCACGGGAATCCGACGGAACGTCACGTTCTCGCCCCGACCATAGCCCCGCCCCGACGGACGTCGCACCGGATTGCCGAACCTCCCCACCCGGTCCGCGGCGCGTGCCATCATGGGCGCCGCCCGCGCAACACGCCCGGCCCGCCTTGACCTTCACACCGGTGTGAAGGCCGATGATGCTCCCATGACCGCCACACCGTTCGACCCGTACGCGCTCCTCGCGCAGAGCCGCCTCGGCATCCTCGCCACCATCAAGGCGGACGGCCGGCCCCAACTCTCCCCCGTCCTGCCGTTCTACGACCGGGAGGCGAACGCCATCCTGGTCTCCACCCGGGACGGGCTGGCCAAGACCGCCAACCTGCGCCGCGACCCCCGGGTCAGCCTGGAGGTGACCGGGCCGGACGGGCGCTCCTGGGCCACCGCCGAGGGCGTCGCCACCCTCACCGGCCCGGGCACCCACCCCGACGGGCCCGAGGTCGAGGCCCTGGTCGACTACTACCGCCGCGCCGCCGGCGAGCACCCCGACTGGAAGGAGTACCGCGAGGTGATGGTCGCCGACCGGCGGGTGCTGCTCACCATCCCGGTCGACCACGTGTACGGCACCCACCTCTGAGCGGGCCGGACCGGACCGGCCACCGGCCCGGGGCGACCACCGTGCGCCCCGGGCCACGGCTCACCCCAGCGTCGCGGTGACCACCGTGGCGTCCAGGTCCTCGTGCCGGCTCTCCGCCGCCGCCAGCCCGGCCTCCCGCGCCACCGCGAGGGCCGCCGCCACCTGACGCTCACTGGTCTCGAACAGCAGCGCGCCGTCCGCCGCCAGCCACCGCGGCGCCTGCGCGACCACCCTGCGCAGCACGTCCAGGCCGTCCGCTCCCCCGTCGAGCGCCGGCCGGGCCTCGTGCAGCCGCGCCTCGGGCGGCAGCAGTGCGAGGTCGCCCGTCGGGACGTACGGAACGTTGGCGATCAGCACGTCCACCCGGCCGTGCAGGTCCGGGGGCAGGGCGGCGAACAGGTCGCCCCGGTGGACCAGCCCGCCCGTCCCCGCCAGGTTGCGGCGGGCGCACCGGACGGCGTCCGGGTCGATGTCCGCCGCGTGCAGCTCGACCGGGTGCGCGGCCCCGGCCGCCACGGCGGCGCCCAGCGCGCCGCTGCCGCAGCACAGGTCGAGCACCACCGCGCCCGGGCCCCGGGGCGGGCCGGTCAGCGCGGTGGCGGCGGCGGCCAGGAACTCGCTGCGCCGGCGCGGGACGAAGACGCCCGGGTCGACGGCGATCCGCAGACCGGCGAACTCGGCCCAGCCGACGACGTGTTCGAGCGGACGGCCTTCGGCGCGGGAACGGACCATGGCGGCGAGGTCGGCGGGCGAGGCGGCGGAGGAGAGCAGGACGCGCGCCTCGTCCTCGGCGAACACGCAACCGGCTGCGCGCAGTCGGGAGACCACCGAGGAACGGAGAGCGGCGGAGGAGAAGACCGGCAAGAGAACCCCTTAGGGGAAGACGGGAGGAGGAGGAACGGAGGAGAAGGACTCCGTCAGGGCTCCCGCCGGGGCCGACACCGTCGGCACGCCGCCCACGCTACGCGCGCGCGGCGCCCGCACGGCCGCACTCAGGGAGCACCCGCTCGGACATTCCGGTAATGGGTCTCACCTCCCTGGGTCGCGGTCACACTCGGCGCCAACCACCTTACCGCACGGCCCGCCGAGGATGATCAACCGTGCTGCGGCCCCCGGCCCTTGCCGCTCGGTCGGGCGGGCACGCGCGCTCCGTCGGGCGCCCCCGGGCAGTCGACCCGGGGGCCGCCCCGGGGGCGCGGTGGAGGCCGCCCACTCCCCGCTTCCGCTTCGCCCGCCGGGCGGGACCGCACTCCGCTCGTCCGGATCCGCGCTCCGGTCCGACGGTTACGCCGCCGGCCGGACGCCTGCGCCGCCGGTCAGACGGGCTGCGGCGCCGGTGTGATCGACTGGGGCGCCGGCGGCCTGGTGCGGTATCCGTCGGCCCTGCCGGGAGGCACCAGGCAGGGCAGCAACCAGTCCCAGAGGGCGCCGACCCGACGCGCACGCTCCTCGGCGGGGCAGCCGTCGGCGAACACCACCTCCAGACCGCAGGCGGCGGTCACGACCAGTGTCTCCGGGCCGAAACCGTCCGAGCGGTCGCGCAGTTCGCCGGCACGGTCGGCTCCGGCCAGCAGGTCCCGGACGACGCCGGCCCAGACGCCGTGGAAGCCGCGCACACCCGCGAAGGCCCGCCGGGGATCCACCGCCCCGGCTGTGCCCGACCCGAACCCGCCCGACCCGAACCCTCCCGCAGAGGGCCCGCCCGCGGACGGTCCACCTGCGGAAGGGCCACCCGCCCTGGACCCACCCGCCGCGTGGTCCGTCTGCCAGCCGCCCGCGCGGCCGAGGCGGAACGCCGCCCGGACCACCGGGTCCGTCCCCAGGGCGTCGACCAGCCAGTACCCGGCATCGATCAGCGCCTGGAGCGGCGAGTCGACGGCACGGTGGTCGCCGCAGGCCGACCGCAGCGAGCGCTCGGCCTGCTCGAAGACCGCTCTGGCCAGCTCCTCCTTGGAGGCGAAGTGGAAGTAGAGCGCCCCCTTCGTCACCCCTGCGGCTGCGGCGATCTCGCCGAGGGTGGCACCGGCGTAGCCGCAGCGGTCGAACAGCCCCGCCCCCGCCTCCACCAGCCGCCCGCGCGTCCGTTCCGACCTCTCCTGGACCACTCGTCCCACAACCCCTCACGACGACAAGCACGTTCCGACCAGACCCCGGCGAACTCCCGGGCGGGCGCCGGGTCCTGCGACCGACCTGCTCAGCCGACCCGGCTGAGTCGGGCCGCCCCCTCCGACAACCCGGCTCCGGCGACGACGGGTTCGCGCCCGGGCCGCTCCGACGCGGCGGGCCGCTCCGGCGCGGCGAGCAGGATGGAGCGCTGCAGGCGGCGCAGTCCGGCCGAGGGTTCCATGCCCAACTCCCGTACCAGGGTGTTCCGCAGGCGCTGGTAGGCCTCCAGGGCCTCGCCGCGCCGCCCGGAGCGGTGCAGGGCGACCATGTACTGGCCGTGCAGGCTCTCGTGGGTGCGGTAGCGGTCGACCAGGACGGTGAGTTCGGCGAGCAGCACGCGGTGCCGCCCGAGCCGCAGGTCGGCGTCGATCCGCTGGTCCAGCGCGCAGAGCCGGGTCTCCTCCAACCGCTTGGCCTCGACGGCGAGTTGGCCGCCGACCGGGACGTCCGCGAAGGCCGGTCCGCGCCACAGTGCGAGCGCCTCGCCGAGCATCCGGGCGGCCAGCGGATGGTCCTCGCCGTCCATCGCCCGGTAGCCCGTGCCGGCCAGTCGCTCGAACTCGCGGACGTCCGTCAGCCCGCCGCCGCTGTTCAGCATGTAGCCGCCGGGCGAGGTGACCAGGACGTCCTTGGCGCAGGACGCCCCCGGACCGCCATCCCCCTGGGCGAGCGCTCGGTCGATGAGGTCGCGCAGTTGGAGGACGTACGTCTGCACGGTGGTGCGCGCACTGCGCGGCGGACGGCCGGACCACAGCTCGTCGGCCAGCACCCCCGCCGGAACCACCTGGTCGGCACGAAGTGCCAACAGCCCCAGCACCTGGCGCGGCTTCGGCGCCGACGGCACCACCGACACCCCGCACACCCGGACGTCCAACGCCCCGAGCACCCGAATTTCCACGATGACCACCCCAATCACACGGAACGCCGCAGGCTCTTCCGCCGCGGCCGGCACCCGGGTCGACAGCCCAGGGGGCAACTGTCACCAGTGAAAAACAGGACGCGCGGTTTGTCAATACAAAACCGAACGTGCTGTTTGTTTTGAGATGGGAGCCGTCCGCTCACCCTATGTATCCGCTCCGCCACCCTCCGTACCGGCCGCAGCGCAAAACAAAGGCGGCGCAGGACCCCCGCATCCCGCCACCGCCACCGCGCCTTCGCGCGCCCACCTCCCGCGGACGGGAGGCCGGTTGATCCGGCGTCAGCCCACGCCGACCCCTGCCTGCTCCTCGACCGGCACCGCACCGCCCTCGTCGCCGCCGCCGCCGTCCACGCCGTCGCCCGACGCACGGGCCGCGGCGATCTCGGCGACCACCTGGGCGCCCCGGTCCGGCCCCATCCGCAGCGAGCCGAGCACACCCGGCACGGCGATGCTCGGCATCAGGTGCTGGAACAGCCCGGACACCCGAAGCTCCAGGTCAGCGCGGCCGGAGAGCTTCTGGGACTGGATCTGGACCCCCGTCCACGCGGCGATGACCAGCCACGCGGTGTCCGCCGGAACGACGTGCGGCAGCAGCTCACCACGCTCGCCGGCCACGGTCAGCAGCGCCTCCATCCGGTCGATCCACCCGGGGATGGCTCCCCCGCCGAGGTCGTCGAACAGGTCCTGCCCGAGCGAGAGCCGGGCGCCCGCGCTCAGCAGCGGGTCACGCGGCATCAGATGCGCCACGACCATCCCGGTGTCCACGAGCTCCTGGAGCTTGCAGCTCCGTTCGGGAACCCCGTCCTGGGAGAACTGCTCCTCGACCACGCCCTGTGCGAGATCCCGCTTCGACGCGAAATGGAAATAGACCGCACCGCGCGTCACCCCGGCCCGGGTCACCACCTCCCCGATGGTCGCTCCCTCGTACCCGAACTCGTCGAAGACCGATGCCGCCGCCTCCAGGATCAGCCGACGCGTCCGGAGCGCCCGCTCCTGCCGTACCACCGCAACCACCCCGCCCTGAGATCCCGGAAAACAAAACCAAACACCCCGTATCTTAGCTACGCCCCACCCGCAACCGACAAGACGATGTCGGGCAATCCCCCAACCACTCGCCCTTCCCCGCAGTCCACCGAGCCCCGTCCGACGGTCCGTCACCACGCAACCCGCCAGCCACTGCCGTTCGACTTACCCGGAGAAATCCTTTCGCTCACAAAAACCGAACGATTGGTTTCCTTTCGTCGCGCAGTCGATCTCCCCGGCGCTGCCGCCACCGTTCCGCCGAGCGCGGTCAACCGGTCCCCTCCCTCGACCGGCCCGCCGGCGGGCCCTGGAGGGGAATCGAGTCCTCCACGCGCCGTGGACGGCACCGCCGGGTCATCGAGAGGACCGTGGCCCGGCTGGACGGCTTCCGCCCACTCCACCGTCGCTCCGAACGCGAGGCCGACCACTTCGCGGCGTTCGCCGGCATCGCGTCTGCCCTGATCTGCCACCGTCGACTCGCCACGTGCGCTGACTTCCACAGGTGTCAGCCCGTGGCTGGTTGCCGCTCAAAGGCCCTTCAGGATGCCTCTCCCCGAGCCGGGCACTGCCAGTCGGCCGCGTCGATCGCACGGCCGTCCAGGTCAGCAAGGTGGAAGCAATGGCCGTTGACCCACACCGTGACCGAATCCGGCCGATGCACGACCTGGAAGGGTTCGTCCCCACGCAACGTCCCGGACCAGGAACCGTCCGCCGCCGGTGAGTGGGTGACAACAACGCAGTTCTGCTGCCGCTGGATCCGGTAGGCGTCCGCCCAGGCCACCACAGTCAGCTCCAGCGGCGCTTCACCGTCGTTCGTGACCAGCAACCGCGCGGTTCCCCCGGCGAACACCCAGCACCTCTCCTCGCCCTGTCGGTGATCTTTCAGACGAGCGCCGTCCACAGGTGCACAGGTGCACAGGGCCCGATCTTCACACGCTAGGTCAGATCGGCCGGCACCGCCCGCTTCGTCTGCTCCCGCAGACCTTCCGAATGAGATGTCTTCTCAGCACTCCGCCGCGGCAAGGGCGTTGCGGCGGGTCTCGTCGAGGTGGACGCCGATGTAGCGGGCGAGGATCAGCGGGTCCTGCGGGTTGTCGGCCTGGAAGGTGATGCGGCGCAGCAGGGTGACGCCGTCGAGCCCGACGCCCTCGCGGGCGAGCACGAAGAGGAGGGTGAGGAAGGCCGCGCGGGCGTTGCCGTCGTCGAAGGGGTGGAAGAAGCAGACGTCGAGGTAGGCGCGTGCGGCGCGGACGGTGAGCGGGAGCGGCGGCCCGCCACCGTCGGTGTCACCGGCGGGACCGGCGCTCTCGGCGGGGCGAGCGCTCTCGGCGGGGCGAGCGCTGTCGGCGAGGCAGGCGTCGAAGCGGGCGCGGGTGTCGGGGGCGATGCCGTAGCGCTCCCTGCCGCCCTTGGCGAAGGCCGGCAGGGTGCGGAAGCGCGGCGGCTCCGGTGTGCCCAGCACGTGCTGCTGCCAGCCCCGGAGCAGTTCGAAGTCGAGGGCGGCGCCGCGTGCCGCGTCGGCGCGGAGTCGGTCGAGGGCGGCGAGCAGGCCGTCCGCCCGGGCGGGGTCGATGGAGCCGTCGAAGGCACGGATGTCCTCGGCGGCTCCGTCGCGGGTCGGGGTCACCGGCCCGGGCGTCGCCTCCGCCGAGGGTTCCGGCCAGGCCACGTCCGGTCGCACCGCGAGCCAGCGCTCCAGGTGGTCGGGTACGGCCGCGGCCGCGGCCGCGGCCCGCCGGTCGGCGGCCTCGACGGGCCGGTCGGCGTCCGCGGCCACCGGCGGCAGCGACTCCGCCAGCCGCTCGGCGACCTCGGTGACCAGAACGGTGTCGGGGCTGACCCAGCTCGTGAACCGCCCGCCGACCGCCTCCTCGACGAGTTCCCGGGCGGTGTCGGGCGCGACACCCCAACGGGCGAGGAACCAGGTGAGCACCTGCTCGCAGTGCCCGTACCAGCCGCTGTCGCCGCAGGTGCGGTCGGCCACGTGCAGGATGAGGCTGCGGGCGGCGCTCTGCCACAGGGCCCGCTGCTCCCCGACGGCGGCCGGGTCCAGCGGGTACGCCTCGAACCGTTCGGCGAGGTCCTCCAGCCAGCCGCGCCACTCGCGCACCGCCGCGACGACCCGCCCCAACGTCTCCTCCGGGGTGGTCACCGAGTGCGGCGGGCAGCACCAGCTGTCGATCGGCCCGCCGTCGTAGTCCCCCTCGCCGATGGCCCAGCGCCAGCCGACGATCCAACCGCCGTAGTGCTGCGCGAGGGCGTAGGACATGGCGCCGGCCCAGGGCGCGGCCACGTTCCGGCTCCACTCGCGCCGCTCGGCGTCGCCCGTGGGGGCGTCGGACGCGGAGGGCACGCGCAGCGCCGGTCCGAGCCCGCGGACCTCCTGCTCGACCGATGCGGCGTCGAAGGGGTGACGGGCCGGGTCCACGTCGTGCCAGCTCAGGCGGCCGGGGGCCAGGTTCGGAATCACTGCGTCAGCTCGGCACACCGGTGCGATGCCGGTTCACGTGGTGTTCGGCCCGGCCCGGTGTCAGGTCGCCCAGGGCAGCCGCAGTGCCTCCAACTCGGCGTCGCCCAGCAGGGCTTCGATGAGGGCCGGGGGTCCGGCGACCTTGGTGGCCCAGAGGTCGTAGTCGGTGCACAGCACCCAGGAGCGGTCGGCGGCCCAGAGGTTGGAGGGGCTGGAGTTCACGTCGTCGGTGTCGTAGAGGAGTTCGGCGTCGCCGAGGCGGCCCTCGCGCACGTGGTGCTTGTCGAAGTCGTCGGCCGCCATCATCAGCGGGTTGTAGTAGGCCAGGCAGCGGGTGTCCGGGCCGGCCGGGCTGTGCTCGGTGAGGACGGCGATCAGACGGTTCCAGGTCTCCCGGTCGAGGCTCCCCTCGGTGGGCGGGACGATCCCGAGCGGCCAGCTGCCGTCCTTCCTCCCGGACGGGAAGCAGTGGTGGCAGGGCAGCTGCCCCTCGGGCACGACGGGGTCGCCGGTCCGTTCGGCGAGTTCGGCCCAGCGCAGCCGCCGCCAGCCGGGTCCGGGGTGCTCGGCGCGGACGAGGTCACCGCCCGTGGCCACGCCCACGGCGTCGAGGTCCACGCCCACGAGGACGAGGGGCTGCGCGCTCCCGTCCGCCAGCCGGGCCTGGCGGTACTCGTGGTGCGTGAGTTCGCCCGGCCCCTGCTCGTGCTCGTACATGGCGTTGAGCACCCAGGCGGCATCGGGCATCGCCGGCGGCATGAACCCGAGCACGCCGTCGCCGCACAGCTCGGTCAGCCAGTCGGCCGAACTGGAGGGCGCGAGGGGCCACCGGCCCCGCAGCGGGTCGGTCGACGGTTCGGGGTCCCGAGGCATCCGATCATGATCCCACACCGGTGGCTCGGGGCCGCCGGGCGGGCGGCACGGCCTGCACGGCCTGCACGGCGAAGCTCTCGCAACCAAACGGTTGAACAAGCGCGTGAGGCGGCGTAGCGTTGTTCTCAACCAATCGGTTGAGGAAGAGCAGGAGTGCATGGTGGCTGTCGACCAGCTGTCCCGGGCCTTCGTGGCCCTGGCGGATCCGACGCGACGGGACATCGTGGCCCGGCTGTCACTGCGGGACGCGACCGTCGGCGAGCTGGCCGAGTCCTATGCGATGTCCATGCAGGCCGTCTCCAAGCACCTGAAGGTGCTGGAGGAGGCCGGACTGGTGAGTCGCAGCCGGGACGGGCAGCGACGGCCGTGCCACCTGGAGCCGCAGGTGTTCGACTTGATGACGAGCTGGATCGAGCGGTACCGGCGCCAGGCCGAGGAGCGCTTCGGCCGCCTGGACGCCCTCCTCGCGGAGCTGGCGGACGACGATGCCCACACCGGGCCCGCCGCCTCCACCACGCCCACCGACACCGACACCGACAGCGACAGCGACGGCGACAGCGACAGCGACAGCGACAGCAGCGACGACAACGACAGCCACGGCAAGGACCGACCCCAGCAGAGCGAAGGAGACCCGTCATGACCTCCACCACCGGCCCCGAGACCCACATCGAGGCGGACCCGCAGCTGCCCACCATCCGGATCGTCCGCGAGTTCGACGCCCCGCAGGAGCGGGTGTTCCGGGCCTGGATCGAGCCCGAGCTGGTCGCCCAGTGGCTCGGCCCGAAGGACCTGGAGATGAAGATCGACACCTGGGAGGCCCGGACGGGCGGGCACTACCGCTACACGATGCACCGCGACGGCCAGGAGATCGCCGCCTTCTTCGGCTCCTTCCACGAAGTCCGGCCGACCACCCGGCTCGTCCAGACCTTCACGTTCGAGGGTGTGCCGGACGGCGTCTCGCTGGACACCGCCACCTTCGAGCCCGCCGGGGAGGGCCGCACCCGGGTCACCGTGCTGTCGGTGGTCGACAGCCTGGCGGCCCGGGACGCCATCCTGGCCAGCGGCATGGAGCACGGCGTCGTCGAGGGCTACCGGCAGCTGGACGCCCTGCTCGCCACAGGCCTCGCCGCGGGCTGACCGAGCGACAGGCGGGCTCACGTGCCGCCGTGATCGCCCGGGCCCTCCGGCTCCCGGACTCCTGGGCCCGCGGGCTCCCGGATCCCCCGCTTCCCGGGCGATCAGGGCAGCACGGCCACCGCCTCCACCTCCACCAGCTGGTCGTCGTACCCGAGCACCGAGACGCCGAGGAGGGTGCTGGGCGCGTCGTGCTCCCCCATGTACGCGCGGTACACGTTCCACACCTTCACCAGGTCCGCCTGGTCACCGGAGGCCACGTACACGGTCGTCCGGGCGATGTCCGTCAGCCCGGCGCCGGCGTCCTCCAGCACCGTCACCAGGTTGCGCATCACCTGGTGGGCCTGCGCCTCGAAGTCGCCGACGGCGACCGTCCGGCCCTCCTCGTCGAGCGGGCAGGCTCCGGCCAGCCACAGCGTGCGCGCCGGGGCGTCGACCAGCGCGCCGTAGGCGTAGTCGACGGCCTGCGTCAGACGTGTGGTGCGGATCAACTTGACGGCGCTGCTCATGAGGTCCTCCGACGGCCCGACCGAACGTTCGCGCCCATCGTTGGCCCCATGTGAACGACCGTCAAACGATTTACCGACGGAATCCCTGCGGTCACAAGGCCGGTGCGCCCACGATTCACCGTTGCGGGTGATGGCGGGCGACCCCACCGGAACGCGATCCTGGTGCCCACGCACGCGCCTCCACACGCGTGTGTCCGCGCACGCACCTCCACACGCGTGTGTCCGCCCGCAACCGCCGCCCGGGAGCCGCCCCATGGAACGCCAACCGTCCGACCGCGACCAGGACGCCGGCGTCGGCGTCGGACGGCGCCGCGTGCTCGGCCTCGCCCTCGGGGCGGGCCTGGTCCCGGCGCTCGCCCCCTCGCTCACCCCGGCGGCGCAGGCAGCGCAGGCGGCACACGCCGCACACCCGACGCCCACCCCACCCCCCGCACGGGACACCGAGCCCGCCGGCGCGCCGGGCCTGCGGGTCGCCGCCGTGGCAGCCGCCCAGATCGGGGTGCCGTACGCCTGGGGCGGCGGCGACCGCCTCGGCGCGGGCCTCGGCTTCTGCGACGACCAGAACGGCTACCTCAACGGCGTGTGCATGGGCGAGACGACGGTGGGCTTCGACTGCAGCGGCCTCTCGCTCTACTGCTGGTACCGGGGCAGCGAGGGTGCCGTCGAGCTGGGGCACTACACCGTCGCCCAGTTCAACCGCAGCGCCCCGGTGGAGCGCGACGCGCTCGCCCCGGGCGACCTGCTGTTCTTCTCCCGCCCCGACGCGCCGCTGCACCACGTCGGCATCCACGTCGGCGACGGCGCGATGATCCACGCCGAGCGCACCGGGACGCTGGTCGCCCGCGTCGAGCACGTGCTCGACGTACCGCGCTGGGCGGGCGAGTTCGCCGGCGCCCGCCGCCCCGGCCCGCCCGCCGCTTGACCGGCCGCCACCCCGGCCCGGTCACCGGTCACGGACCGGTGCGCCGCTCCCCCGTTCCCCGGTGGACCCGGAGCAGCAGTGCCTGCAGCACCTGCCGCTCCCCCGCGTCCAGCGGCGCCAGCACCTCGTCCTGCACCGCCCGCGCCTGCCCGTCGAGTTCGGCGAGCAGCGCGCGCCCGGCGGTGGTGATCGAGACCGAGACCCGCCGCCGGTCGGCGCGGTCCCGGGCGCGCTCGACGTATCCGGCGCCGGCGAGTTGGTCGGCGACCTTGGCGAGGTCGCTCGGGTCGAGGCTCAGCCGCCGTACGAGGTCGCGCTGGGCCTGCGGACCGAAGTCGGCGAGCGAGGCGAGCACCGCCATGTCCCAGAGCCGCAGGCCGCGTTCGGCCAGCCGCTCGGCGAGCCGGACACGGGCCGTCCGGCCGACCCGGGAGAGCAGATACGTGCTCAGATCCAACAGGGACGGGGGAAGTTCGAGTCCGGGGAGGTCGGGCGCGGAGCCCTCGGGCTCGGGACGCTCGGACGCGGAGGGCGGGTTCTCGGAGGCCATGGCGCCATTCTAGGGTCCAGACCTATAGTGGGTGCCGACCCACTAATATTGGACCCGAGTCGCCCGTGGCCGACCCGAGCCACCCCGAACCGACCCGAGCCGACCTGACCCGATCCGAACCGACCGAACCCAGGAGTTCGCCCGTGGACGCCCTGTACCCCCGCCTGCTCGTCACCCGCTTCGCCGACTGCTTCGCCTTCTACGGCGCGATCCTGCCGCCGTTCACCGGCGCCGCCCTGGTCAAGGGCACACCCGAGGGCCCGTACGCCAACTGGGACGTCGCCGACCAGGCCGTCCTGGTGCTCTTCGACCGTTCCATGATGGCCGCCACCCTGGGCACCGCCGGGTCGCCCGCCCGCCCCGCCGCACCCACGCAGGACTCCGCGATGCTGGTCTTCCGGGTGGATGACGTGGACGCCGCGGTCGACCTCTGTCTGCGGCACGGCGGCACCCTGGCCGTCAAGGCGACCGACCGGCCGGAGTGGGGCCCGAACCTCCGCACCGCCCATCTGCGGGACCCGGACGGTCACCTGATCGAGCTTCAGTCGTACGGAGACTGAGACCCGTCCCCCTGACGCAGGTCAGGGGCTCCGGTCGGGGACACCGGTCAACGACGCCGGTCAACGACGCCGGTGAAGGACGGCGGTGAAGGACGGCGGCCCTCGCGGTGGTCGGGGGTTCGGCGCAGCACCGCGCGAGGACACCGAGGGCGTGGGCGGGCGCGTCCGGCACTGCCGCGCGATTCGCCGCCTGCGCGCGCTACCCCAGGGGCCGTCGGCCGCTCGGCCTGCGCGACCTCCGCGGCTGCCGCACGACGACTCGGCCGAAGGTCTTCTTGCCGACCAGCTCCACGCGCAGCCGGACCGGCACGTCGGGGTCCGGCGTCTGCCGGTCCCTGACCCTGCTGAACTCCAGGGCCAGGCCGTCGGCATCGACCACCACGCCCGGCGCGACGATCAGCGTCAGGGTCTTGCCCCGCATGTCCAGCACGATCTGCACGGTGTCCTGGGTGATCACCGCTTGCGTGAAGTCCAGTGTCACCTTGCAGAACTCCGCGGACAGCTCCAGCCGCCGCGGCACCACCCAGCGCCCCGAGCGCTCGACCGTACTGAACCGCTGGTCGATCCGGACCACGTCCTTGACCTCGGCCAGGGCCCCGGTCGCCGAGACCGGCCCGGTCGGAAGGTCCACGGTGAGCTCGGCGAGCTCGTCGACCGTACGCGCCGACAGGGCCGCGTCCACGCGCTCGTCCAGCTCGTCCGACGTCAGTCGGCCGTCGCCCGCCGCGACCCGGAGCAGCTCGACCACGCGGTCCCGGTCCGCGTGGGAGGCCCGCAGCGCGGGCTGCGAACCGTGCCCGGAGGACGTTCCGGCGGGCTTCCCGGCGGACCCTGCAGTGGGCTTCCCGATGGGCGAGATCTCTCCCGGCATGCATCCCGTCCTGAGCTCGACGAAGGGCTTTCACGCGATGGGGTCGGTGGTGCGGCCGACAGCGCGAACAGGAACACGCTATATCGCGATACGTTTGGCCGCCAGGGTCGACCACGGGCCGGCCACGGACGGGACGGCCACGGACGGGACGGCCACGGACGGGACGGCCACGGACGGGACGGCCACGGACGGGACGGCCACGGACGGGACGGCCACGGACGGGACGACCGCCGACAGGCCGACCGCGGACGGACCGACCACGGCGGGCCGACCATCGACAGTTCGAGCAGGGGATCGCATGGAGCTACGGCAGCTGCGCTGCTTCGTCGCCGTGGCCGAGGAGCTGCACTTCGGGCGGGCCGCCCAGAAGCTGCTGCTCGGCCAGCCCGCCGTGAGCCAGCAGGTCCGGCGCCTGGAACGGGAGTTGAAGGTCGAGCTGTTCGACCGCTCGCCCCGGCACGTCCGGCTGACCCAGGCCGGCGAGCGCTTCCTGCCCGCCGCCCGGGACGTCCTGGCCGCCGAGGACGCCGCCCGCGCCCTCGCCGCCGATCTGGCCGCGCCGGCCGTCCTCCGGCTCGGCACCGTCACCGGGCTCGGCGAGCGGCTCGACCTGGTCCTGGACACTTACCAGCGGCGGGCCCCCGAGGTGCGCGTCGAACTGCACTCCGCCCCGGTGCGGGAACGGCTCGCCCGGCTGGCGGACGGCCGTCTCGACGCCGCGTTCGTCCGCGGTGCCGTCGCCGAGGACAGCCCCGACCTCCGCTTCCTGCCCGTCTGGGAGGACGAGTTGGTGCTCGCGCTGCCCGCGCGGCACGCCCTCGCCGACCGGCCCGAGGTCGACCTCGCGGACCTCGCCGACCTGCCGCTACGACTCACCGAGCGCCGCAACAACCCGGCCCTGGTGGACCTGGTGACGGACGCCTGCGCCCGGGCCGGCTTCCGGCCGGTCCCCGGCCCGGCGCACGACGGCACCCTCCAGGACACCCTTGCCTCGATCGGCACCGGCACCCCGATGTGGACGGTGGTGTACGCCGCCAACGCCCGGATGACGAACGCCCACCGGATCGCCTTCCGCCCCTGCCGGACCCCGCTGGCCGTACCGACCTCGATCGCCGTACGGCGCACCGCCCCGCTCCCCCGGCTGCTCCTGGAAGCCTGCCGCCACACCGCTCCGACCGGGGACGATCAGGATTCGTGATCGCTGCCAGAGCGAATCGGGTCTGGGTGCCGACGGCCCGGTGGGGTGGACTGTTCCCAGCCGGAGAAACCGGCAGGAGAACCCGGCCGGAAGTCCCGGCGGGAACACCCGGTCAGGAGCCGAACATGCCCATCGTCACCATTCAGCAGGGCCCGCGCGGGGTCGAGCAGAAGCGCGAGCTGGTCGAGCGGATCACCGAGGCCTTCGTGGCGACCCTGGAGGTTCCCGCCGAGAGCGTGTCGGTGTGGATCCAGGAGTACCCGGCGGAGAACTGGGGCGCCGCGGGCCGGCTCACCGCGGACCGGTAGCCGCCGCGGGCCGACCGCCGCGGGCCGACCGCCGGGCGCCTCCCGGCGGTCGGCGGCCGAGGCCGGCCGAGGCGCTCAGGCAGCAAGCAGGCAAACGGTCGAGGCAGACCGGCGGGCCCGGCCCGCTACTCCTCCACCAGCAGCACCACGCGGTCGCCCGGTCGCTCCCCCGTGCGGGACGGGCCGTCCGCCCGGGCGAGCGCGTCGGCGAGGGTGTCCGGTGCGCAGGCCCGCCCGACGACCGGCGAGGCCGCGTCCGCGCCCGGAACGTGCCCGAGCACGGCGGCGCAGTAGCGGCCGTCGGGTACGGGCAGCGGGCGGAGTTGGGCCGAGCCGGCCGGGGTGGCGGCGACGGCCCCGGCGAGGGCGAGGGAGCCGGCGAGGGCGGGGGCGGCGAACCTGCGCGGGATGCGCACGGGATACCTCCGGTACGGGTGGGGACAGCGGCGGCCGTGGACTCGACCGCCGCGCCCATTCGACGGGCGGCCGCCGCCCACGGCCCGGCCGACACACCGCGAGCCGCACTAGTCGTACGTTCGCCACCGGCCCGACGGACGCCGCGCCCTCGACGGCCCGTTCACCGCCCGCTCACCGCCCGGGACCGTCCTCCCACAGCTCGGCACCGCAGGCGGCGACCAGCGCGCCGATCTTGGCCCACGCCTCCTCCGCCGGCAGCGGCTCCAGCCGCCGGCCGTCCCGAAGCCGCAGCGCGACCCGGTCGTCCACGGCCTCCTTCGCGCCGATCACCGCCTGGTACGGCACCAGCCTGGCCTCCCGGATCCGGGCACCGAGGCTTCCGTGCTCGGGCCCGGCGACCTCGGCCCGCAGCCCGAGGTCGAGGCAGCGCTGCCGGAGCCGTTCGGCCTGCGGCAGTTCGGCGTCGGAGATCGGCAGCAGCACGACCTGGGCGGGCGCCAGCCAGGCCGGGAACGCGCCGCCGTACAGCTCGATCAGGTGGGCGACCACCCGTTCGACGCTGCCGATCACGCTGCGGTGGACCATCACCGGGCGGTGCTTGGCGCCGTCCGGGCCGATGTAGTGCAGGTTGAACCGCTCGGGCTGGTGGAAGTCGATCTGGACGGTGGAGAGGGTGAACTCGCGCCCGGCGCCGTCGGCGATCTGCACGTCGATCTTGGGCCCGTAGAACGCGGCCTCGCCCTCCGCCGCCTCGAACGGCACTCCGGACCGCTCCAGCACGTCGGTGAGCAGCGCGGTGGCGCGCTCCCAGAGCGCCGGATCGGCAACGTACTTGCCCCCCGCGCCGGGCAGCGAGAGGCGGTGGCGGACCGGCACGATGCCGAGCGCCCGGTGCGACTCGCGGATCAACTCCAGTGCGGCGACGGCCTCGTCGGCGGCTTGCTCCGGGGTGCAGAACACATGGGCATCGTTCAGCTGGATCGCCCGGACCCTGGTCAGCCCGCCCAGCACCCCGGACAGCTCGGAGCGGTACATCCCGCCCAACTCGGCCATTCGCAGCGGTAGTTCGCGGTAGCTGTGGGAACGGGAGCGGTAGATCAGGGCATGGTGCGGGCAGAGGCTGGGCCGCAGCACCACCTCCTCCGAGCCCAGCTCCATGGGTGGGAACATGTCCTCGCGGTAGTGCGCCCAGTGCCCGGAGATCTCGTACAGTTCGCGCTTGCCGAGCACCGGGGAGTAGACGTGGCGGTAGCCGGCCCGGCGCTCGCGGCCGCGGATGAACTCCTCCAGGGCGTGCCGGATCGCGGCGCCGTCGGGCAGCCAGTACGGCAGGCCGGCGCCCATCAGCGGGTCGGTGTCGAACAGGTCGAGCTCACGGCCGAGCCTGCGGTGGTCGTGAGCGGGGTGGTCGTGTACGGCGCTGTCCTGCGCGGCGGCGGCGTGAACCGCGTTGTCGTACGCGGCGGCGTGTACGGCGGTGTCGTGCGCGGGCTGGGCGTTCATGGTTCTGGTCTCCACTCTGGGACTGCGGGCGAGTGGAGCCGGGAACGACGAAGCCCCGGGGCACTCGCCCCGGGGCTTCGGACTAGGTCAGCAGTCAGCGCGCCGGGACTCTCTCCGGCGTCGTCGTGGCGAGTGCAGCGCGCTTCATGTCATCCACCGTAGCAGGCCGGTGGCCGAGCGCGAGATCATTTCCGGCCGCCGCGACCGGCGGCCCGCTCAGTACAGGACGACGCACCCGCGCGCGGCGAGCGCGGCCAGCACCTGCGGCGACGGCCGCACCTCGTTCCACCGCAGGTCCAGCTTCTCCAACGCTGGAAACGCGGGCAGCACCGGAGACCCGGGCAGGCCCGGCCGCCCGGCCGACTCGCCCGGTTCGGTCAGCCAGCGCGGCAGTTCGGTGATCCGGTTGCCGCGCAGGTCGAGGCGGCGCAGCAGCGGCAGCCCGGCGAGCGCGGCCGGGATCTCGGCGAGGGCGTTCTCCCGGAGTTCCAGCTCGCGCAGCTCGGTGAGCCCGGCCACGGACTCCGGCAGCGCCGTCAACTCGTTCCCGCGGAGCCAGAGTTCGCGCAGCGCGCCGAGCCTGCCGATGGACTCGGGCAGCGTGCCGAGCCGGTTGTGCTGCGCACGGAGCTCGACCAGGGAGGCCATCTCGCCGATGGTGGCGGGGAGTTCGGTGAGCCGGTTCTCGCCGACGTTGAGGTAGCGCAGTGCGGTGAGCCGGCCGAGGGTGTCCGGCAGGACGGTCAGCGCGTTGTCGTGCACGTAGAGGAAGTCGCCGAGCCCGGTGAGGCTCCCCAGCTCCGCGGGCAGCGCGGCGAGTCGGTTGTGCCCGAGGTCGAGGGTGCGCAGCGCCGTCAACTTCCCGATCTCGGGCGGTAGTTCGGTGATCCCGGTGTCGGCGAGGATGAGCACCGTCAGGTCGGTGCGGCCCCACAGCCCGTCGGGCACCCGGCCGAGCTGCTGCTTCCAGAGGTTGAGTGTCGTGTCCGTCACGCCGGCCATTCTCCGCCACCGGGCCGCAGGCGGCTCCAGCGGTGTCACGGTGTCACCGGGTGCCGCAGAAGGCCTCCTCCAGGAAGCCGTACCCCGCGACCGCCTGCGCCTGGAGCTGGGTCTCGTCGCCGCGCGGGGTGACGGACATCGCGACCTGCCGGTCCCCCGAGTTCCACAGCTGCGAGCTGTAGCCGGCCACCCCGCCGTCGTGCCCGTAGGCGACCCCGCAGGACAGCTGCCACCGGGCCAGTCCCAGCCCGTAGCTCAGTCCCGTGGGCCGGCCGCCGACCTCGATCGGGACCGTCGTGGTCATCTCCTTCATGAGCGGCGGCGGGAGCAGCCGGCCGCCGGTCAGGGCCTGCTCGAAGCGGTTCAGGTCGCTCAGGGTGGAGACGAGTTCGCCCGCCGAGTTCGCCCAGGAGACGCTCTGCACGGTCACGTCCCGGTCGCTGCGGTCCGCCGGGCCGGGGCCCTCGACGAGCGTCAGGTAGCCGTGCGCGTGCGGGCCGCGGATGTCGGTGACCGTGCCCGGGAAGTACGTCCCGGTCAGGCCGAGCGGGCGCAGGAGGCGTGCGGTGATCTCCTGGGCGTAGCCGTGCCCGGTGACCCGCTCGATGATCATGCCGAGCAGGGTGTAGTTGACGTTGGAGTAGCCCCACGAGGTGCCCGGCGGGAAGGCGGGCGCGTGCGCCACCGAGGCCGCGACCACCTGCGCCGGGGTGATCGTCCGGGTCAGGCCGCCCTGGTCCAGCCAGTTCCGGACCACGGCCGGGTCGGTCGGGTCGGGGAAGAGCCCGCCCTTCTCGTTGGTCGGGTCCCAGAGGCCGGAGGTGTGGTTGAGCAGTTGGCGCACGGTGATGTGCGCGCCGTCGGGCACCGTGCCCGGCAGGTGGCGCTCGACCGGGTCGTCCAGGCCGATCCGGCCCTCCCCCGCCAGCTGGAGCACGGTGGTGGCGGTGAACACCTTGGTGATGCTGCCGGCCCGGAACCGACCGTCGGTGCGGACCGGCACGCCGGTGGCCAGGTCGGAGACGCCCGATCCGCCGCGCCAGACCCCGTTCCGGTCCCTGACCTCCGCGATCGCGGAGACCGCACCCGCGCCGGTCACCGCCCGCAGCGCCGCCGTCCGGCGGTCGGCGGCGGTCGGCTCGCCACCGTTCGACCCGCCGTCCTGCCCGGCGGCCGCCGCCGAGGCGACCGGCGCCGAGGCGACCGGCGCCGCCAGCGCCAGACAGACCGTCGCCGCCAGCGCCGAAACGGTGCGCCGCGCCCTGCGCGCCGCACCCGACGCCGCACGTCCCCCACCCTGCTTCATGCGCCCCCCAGTTGACCCCGCGGCGAGCACCCGCCCGCCCTCGACGCCCAGCCTTCTCCCCGAACTGACGATCGGTCATCCGCCGCCAGGAGGAACCGGTCGTACACCCGCCTAGGGACGACCTCCGCCGAAAGACGGAGCCCCCTCCCCCTCCGATCGGCTACCGCGCCGGGGCCGGGCGGACCGGGTGCTTGCTCATGATGGAGACCCGGTTGAACGAGTTGATGGTGATCGCCACCCACACCACCGCCGAGATCTCCGCCTCGCTGAACACCTCGCGCGCGACGCCGTACGCGGCCTCCTGCGCGACCGCGTCCGCCGGGCTGGTGGTCGCCTCGGCCAGTGCGAGCGCGGCACGCTCCCGCGCGTCGAACACCTCGGTGTCGCGCCACGCCGGGAGCACGCCCAGCCGCTGGGTGGTCTCGCCCTCGCGCAGCGCGGCCCTGGTGTGGACGTTCAGGCAGTAGGCACAGCCGTTGATCTGCGACACCCGCAGGTTGACGAGTTCCACCAGCCGACGGTCCAGCCCGGCCTCCGCCGCCACCTCGCGCGCCGCCTCGGCGGCCGCGACGAGCGCCTTGTACGCCTGGGGGCTCTGCTTGTCGATGAACACCCGCCGGTCCGCCGGGACCACCGTCACGTCACTCACCTGAACTCCTTGGCCGATCGTTGTCACCCGTCACTCTGCCATGGCATGATAGTTGAATCTAGAACTACTTGCACCTGGGAGGGACCCCGACCGTGAGCACCACCGAGACCGACCTCACCGACCCGCACGCCGCCGACCCGCGTGTCGCGGTCCTGCCCCCGAGGGACGTCCCGCTCGGCGGTCCGCGCGCGATGACGGTGCGTCGCACGCTGCCGCAGCGCTCCCGCACCCTGATCGGCGCCTGGTGCTTCGTCGACCACTACGGCCCCGACGACGTCGCCCACACCGGCGGCATGGACGTCGCCCCGCACCCGCACACCGGCCTGCAGACCGTCAGCTGGCTCTTCACCGGCGAGATCGAGCACCGGGACAGCCTCGGCATCCACGCCTACGTCCGGCCGGGCGAGGTGAACCTGATGACCTCCGGCCACGGCATCGCCCACTCCGAGGTCTCCACCCCGGCCACCACCACCCTGCACGGCGTACAGCTGTGGGTCGCCCTGCCCGAGGAGCACCGGCACACCGGCCGCGCCTTCCACCACCACGCGCCCGCCCCGGTCGCCCTGGACGGCGGCGAGGCCCGGGTCTTCCTCGGCACCCTCGCCGGGGACACCTCCCCCGTCCCCACCTTCACCCCCCTGCTCGGCGCCGAGATCACCCTGCGCCCGCGCGCCACCGTCACCCTCGACGTCGACCCCGCCTTCGAGCACGGCCTCCTGGTCGACACCGGCGAGGTCCGCTTCGCCGACACCCCGCTCCACCCCGCCGACCTCGGCTACCTCGCCCCCGGCGCCACCACCGTCACCCTCACCAACACCGGCGACACCGACGCCCGCACCGTCCTCCTCGGCGGCACGCCCTTCGAGGAGGAGATCGTCATGTGGTGGAACTTCATCGGCCGGTCCCACGAGGACATCGTCCGGGCCCGCGAGGACTGGATGAGCTCCGAGAACCCCGACCGCTACGGCACCGTCCAGGGCTACCCGGGCGACCGCCTGCCCGCCCCGGAGCTCCCCGGAATCCCCCTCAAGCCCCGCGGCCGCGTGCGCTGACCCGCCCTTTCGCCGGCCGGGGAGCGCAGCGGCCAAACCTGCCGCGCTCCCCGCGCCGGCCCCTCCTGCCCTCGGGACGCCCCGACGCGGAGAAGGCGTCCGGCTTCTGCCGGGAACCCGGACTCCCAGTCTTCCACCCATCCCCGAACGGGCGAGATCCTCTGCGGGGCGTGGTCACCGCGGACCCCCGCACCGGTGGTCCGCGCCGTCGGCGACGAGGGCTCAGAACGCCGTACGGAGTGCCGGCAGGAGGTTGTCCTCGGCCCAGGTGAGGAACCCGGGCTGGCTGTCGCCGCCGACCTGTACGAGGGCGATCTCCCCGAACCCGGCGTCGACGAACGGCCGTACCGCCTCGACGAAGTCCTCGGTCCGGTCGCCGCACGGAATGGCCCCGGCGACGTCGTCGGGGCGGACGAACCGGCTCGCGGCGGCGAAACCCGACGTCCCGGGCAGCTCGGCGTTGACCTTCCAGCCGCCACCGAACCACCGGAACTGCTCGTGGGCCCGCCGCACGGCGGCGTCCCGGTCGGTGTCCCAGCACACCGGCAGCTGGCCCACGGCCGGCTTCCCCGCTCCGCCGTTCTCCGCGAAGCCGGCGATCAACGACGGGTCCGGCTCCACCGCGATGACCAAGTCGGCCAGTCGCCCGGCCAGTTCGCAGGAGTCCGGACCCGAGACCGCGATCCCGATCGGGAGGTCCCACAGCCGCGCGCCCTCGATGTCGAAGTACCGGCCCCGACGGGTGACGTAGCCGCCGTCGAACAGGGCCCGGATGATCTGCACCGCCTCGTCGAGCATCGCCTGCCGCACCGGTACCGCGGGCCACCCACGGCCGACCACGTGCTCGTTGAGGTTCTCGCCGCTGCCCAGACCGAGCCGGAAGCGGCCCTCGGAGAGCAACTGCACGGTGGCGGCCTTCTGTGCCACCACCACCGGGTGGTACCGGAACGTCGGGCAGGTCACGTAGGTCATGAGCGGGATCCGCGAGGTGGCCTGCGCGGCCGCGCCGAGCACCGCCCACGCGTACGGGGCGTGACCCTGCTCCTCCAGCCAGGGGAATGAGTGGTCCGAGATCACCGAGAAGTCGAACCCGGCCTGCTCGGCGCGCACGGCGTCCGCGACGAGGTCACGGGGGCCGCGCTGCTCGGTCATCAGCGTGTATCCGATTCTCACCATGCCCCACGCCTGCCCCGATCGCGGCGTCCCTCACACCGGCACCGACACCGACCAGCGGATCCTCGGCTCCGCCCACTCACCCACACTCCGGCGCGGCAGCCGAGGAACTGCGAGGAACCGGGAACCGCGGGGCCCGGTCCGCCGACGGTGGTCCGGGCCCCGGACCGTGGCGGTGTGCTGTCTATGAGGCGGTGCGGCTCGGGCGCCCGGCTTGTTCGAGGGCGTGCTGGAGCTGGTCGCGGGTCATGGAGGAGCGGTGGGGGATGCCGAGTTCGGTGGCCCGCTGGTAGAGCTCAGCCTTGGTGAGCTGGGACAACTGCCGCTTGCCGGTCGGGTTGGTGCGCTTCGCCGTGGTCTTGGTGGCGGTGGGCTTGGCGGAGGTGCTCTTCTTGCCGCCGGTCCGTTTGGGAGCGCCCGCCGCACCGGAGGCACGGGTGCGGGCGGTGGACTTCTTCGGCTGCCCGGCGGGCTCGTCCTTGCGGGCGGAGTCGAGGCTGCGGCGCAGGGCGTCCATGAGGTCGATGACGTTGGTGGCCTCGGGGGCGGGGCCGCTGGAGACGGCGATCTCCCGGCCGGCGAGCTTGTCCTCGACGAGCTTCCTGACCTGTTCCTCGTAGGTGTCGTGCCACTCGTCGGGCTGCCAGTCGATGGCGAGCATGCCGATCAGCTGCTCGGCGGTCCTGACCTCCTGCGCGGTGAGCTTCGTCTTCTCCGGGAGGTTGTCGACCTCGCGGTGCGGGTCGCGGACCTCGTCGGCGAAGTGCATCGTGTGCAGCTCCAGCAGCCCGTGGTCCGAGCGCACCGCGGTGAGGTACTCCTTGCCGCGCATCGCGAACATCGCCAGCCCGGCCTTGCCGGCGTGCTCCAGGGCCTCGACCAGCAGCCCGTAGACCTTCTGGTACTCCATGCCGCGCGGGCCGAGGTAGTAGGTGCGGTCGAAGAAGATCGGGTCGACGTCGTCCAGGTCGACGAATCCGGAGATGTCGATGGTGCGGGAGCGGCCGGGGGAGATCTGCTCCAGCTCGTCGGGTTCGACGATCACGTACTCGCCGTCGGTGACCTCGTAGCCCTTCACGATGTCGGCGAACTCGACCTCCTTGCCGGTGCGCTCGTTGACCCGCTTGTTGCGCACCCGGTCGGACGTGCCGCGCTGCAGCTGATGGAAACGCACGTCGTGGGACCGGGTGGCGGAGTACAGGGCCACGGGCACGGTGACCAGGCCGAACGTGAGCACGCCGGTCCACATGGGTCGGGCCATCACGTCCTCCTTCGTTGCACCGGTCCCGCTGCCGGTCCCGCTCGCGCGACACGGTCACGGCCGGCGTCGGCGCCGGGCCGGCGGTCCGCAGGCGGTGCCGGGCCGACGGGCGTCGCCGCCCTGCTGAGCCCCTTTCGGAGGCGGTACGGCGACGCCCTACCGGGCGCATGGCCACCTGCGGCATCCTCAAACCCGTGGCCCGCAGGGTCGGGCTGATCACGTCGGCCGGTTCGGCCGCTGCGGAACGGCTGCACCGCGATGCCGGGCCGTCGCGCCGGGCTCATAGCGCCATTCCTGCTGCCGGGACCACTCCGACCTGCAACGACACGCGGCAGGCCGGGCTCGACCCACCCCTCGAAGCGCCGCCCGGCGGGCTTCGGCAGGGCACCGGAGGAAGGGGGAACCTCCCGGGCATCCCGGTGCCCGACGCACCGGGAACAGGTCACTGGCGGGCCCGGCCGCCGCGCCCGGTCCGTCCGGCGGTCGTCCTCACGGCCGGGGGCTCGGACGGGGTTCTGCGGAGAGCCGGCGCATCGTCGGCCGGTGGTCCCGTCCGTGGGGTCAGAACAGGGGGTCCAGGTCAGGAACGGCCGGGGTGGGTGCGGTCGGGATGATGTCGAAGACGGTGTCCGTTTCGGTGACCCGCAGCAGGCGGGTGACCTGGGGGCCGGGAGCGGCGAGGCGGAAGACGGTGCCGGTGGCGCCGGCGGCCCGGCGGGCTTTGAGGAGTTCGTTGAGGCCGGAGGAGGAGCAGAAGGTCAGGTCGCGGCAGTCGACGACGAGGGTGGCGGGGACGGGCGTCGCGGTGAGCGCGTCACGGAGGGCCCGGGCGAGGGCCGGGGCGGTGTCCAGGTCGGCGTGACCGGTCAGGGCGAGGACGCGCGTGCCCGGGGGTGCCGGGCGGCGTCTCGTGCCCAGGCCCGTTTCCATGATCGGCCCCTTTCCCCGCCGGATCGTGCTCCCGCGGTCGGCGCACCCTGCGTCTGCCCGCCCCCGCGGGAGCGAAGCACCCGCCCGCGGAGGCCCGAGGAACGAAGACAGGCCGCGATTAGGACGGGGTGACCGCGGAAACACGCCCGGTGTCCGGCACCGGCGCCGCCGCTGCTCCGCCCGGCCCGGGTGCCTGTTCAACTGCGGGAGGTGAAGGCCGTGGACGGCATGACGGAACACTGGTGCTTCCCGCTCGACTGCGACTCCGGCAGCGCGCTGGAACCGGCCATGACCCACCTGCGGGGAGTGCTGGGCGCCATCCCCCCGACCGGCGGGGCCACCGCGGAGCGCAGACGGGACGACGTGCTCCTGGTGGGCTGCGAACTGCTCACCAACGCCTGCCGGCACACCCCCGGTCCCACCCGCCTGGACGTCGACGTCCATGACGGCGTGCTGATCGTCGCGGTGACCGACACCGCCGCCGCCCCGCCGGTGGTGCGTCCTTGGCGGCCGGCGCAGCCGGGCGGCCACGGCCTGCACGTCGTGGACAGGCTCACGACGGACTGGGGTACCGCCCCGGCTTCGGGAGGCAAGACCGTGTGGGCCGCGCTGCCCGTTCCCTGACCCCGCGCGAGGCCGCCGGCCGGGGTCGCCCGGGTGGGGCACCCGTGTCGGGTGCCGGCGGGCGGACGGGCGGGGACGGCCGCAGGGTGGTGGGAATCGCCGGTGTCGCCGTGGGGACGTAGGCCCGGCCGAGCGGCTGATCGACGAAGATCGCGACGGGCCCTATCCTGGCGCGATGTCCGACAGCACTGCCCCGACCCTGCTCTTCGTCATCGGCCCGGCCGCGGTCGGGAAGATGACCGTAGGCGGCGCGATAGCCGACCGCACCGGGTTCAAGCTCTTCCACAACCACCTGACCATCGAACCGCTGCTGCGGCTGTTCCCTTACGAGTCGCCGCAGTTCCAGCGGCTCAACCACGGCTTCCGCGAACAGATCTTCGCCGAGGCCGCCGCCAGCGACCTGCCCGGCCTGGTGTTCACCCTCGTCTGGGACTTCGACGACCCCGCCGACGCCGCACTCGTCGAACGCTACGCGGCCCCCTTCCGCGACCGGGGCTCACGCGTGCTGTTCCTGGAGCTGTCCGCCGACCAGGGCGTCCGGCTCCAGCGCAACGCCGGCGAGTCCCGCCTGGCGGAGAAGGCCTCCAAGCGCGACCTGCAGTGGTCCAACGCCAACCTGACCGGCATGGACGCCCGGTACCGCCTCAACTCCGTCGACGACTTCGCCCACGCGCCCGACACACACCTGCTGATCGACAACACCCGTCTGGAACCCGATGAGGTCGCCGTGCGGGCCATCGAGTACTTCGGGCTGGGAGCTGTGTCCCCGGCATCCGGCTGAGCGGCATCGGGTGGGCTCACGGGCGGTGACCCCTCGCCGGTCACCGCGGTGACCGGCGAGGGGTCACCGGTGGCGGGGGCTGCCCGGCAGGGCGAGTGCGCCGTTCGTGAAGCCGAGCGGCAGAGCCGCCCCCGCATGCCGCCTGATGGGCTCCGGCCTGCGCCTCCGGGCCCGGCTCATCGGCGTTCCGGGCGTTCCAGGGCGCGAGTGAGCCGGGGCGGTTGTGCTGGTTTCGCCGCCGGGACAGGCGATCACACGCGAAGTACGGAACCCGGTGTCGGTCCGAGCCGCCGGCCAATGGCACCGCCGTGACCCTCGCCGACACCGCGCAGCCCGTCGGCGAACGAGAGCAAAGAACGAGAACGAAGGAGGGCCGCCATGGCCTGGATCCTCTTCCTCATTCTGGTCGCGATCATCCTCGGGATCATCGGCGTGGCCGCGCATGGCCTGCTCTACCTCCTCCTCATCGGCATCGTCGTCTTCCTCATCGCCCTCGCACTCGGCGGCGCGTTCCTGCGCAGGGGTCGGTCGGCTCGCCAGCCGAGGTGATGGCCACCCGTCCGCAGGCCGGGCCCCGGTACGGGGCCCGGCCTGGGGAAACAGGCGGCCGGACGGCCCTGCTCGCGAGAGGAGTTGACCCGCCGATCTCGCGGGACAGCGACCCGCCGATCAGCCGGCACTCACGGAAGCGGCACCGTCTCCGGACGCGGATGCTGCCCGGTGCCCGGTGCCCGGTGGGAGCCGACAGGACGGTCGCCACGCCGTCCGCGATCCGCGATCCGCGATCCGCGACGTCGGACTCCTCCGTGCAGTCCCGGCGGCCCGTAGGCGGCCCTCCGGCTCGTTGCCCTGCTGCCGGTGGACGAGAGCAACGAATCCGCACAACAAGGAACGCCCCTCCCCGTTCCTTGTTCACGGTGCGGGCGGCGATCTCCTCGGCCCGCTTCTCGCTCCCGATCGGTCGGGATGTGTGGGCGTGTACCCGGAACCCGGCTCCCGACTCGCCCGGCCACTCTTCCCGGTCACGAACGGGATCGGCCGGCCCGGTTCCGCAAGACCCGGCCGCAGGACCTGGGCGGTCTCGGCCTGCCGTGCGTCGAGGACGTCCGCCTGGCGCTCGGCGCGGTTCTCCAGCAGGCGCAGCTTGGAGCCGAGCGGACCGTCCGGTCCCGTCGCCGCGCGCAGGGCCCGCCAGAGCGCGAGTTTGCCCTGGACGCCCGCCCTCATGGCCTCCAGTTCCAGGTGGTCACTGAGCGGCGAACGGCGAGCCAGCCGCCCGTTGAGCTTCAGCCGGCCGGTCTTCTCGGCGGCGACGCCCAGCAGCATGCGGTGCCGGCGGGGCCGTACCCCGAGGGACCGCATCAGGCTGACGAGTTCGTCGCGGTCCTCGGCGATCTCCCGTGCGAGGCGCCACAGTTCGGGGGTGTCGGGATGCTCGCGGGCGATCCGGCGGGCGAGTGCCGCACCGCCGTAGGAGCCGGCGAGGTGGTCGTTCAGATAGAGCGCGAGCAGGCGCTCGCTGTCGCGGTCCGTCACGTCGTCACTCCTCGGGTGCCATGGCCGACGCCGGTCCGGCCCTCGAACGGTCCGGCGGGCTCCGGCGGGCTCCGGTCAGCCGGCACGATCGACACCGCGACGGCGAGCAGGACGACCAGGACGGCCGGCCCTGCTCCCCGGGCCGTACGGACCGTCTCGGGGCCTCGGATGGGAGATCCCCGGCCCGCCCTCGGCGGATGGGGTGTCCCGGCCGGATTCGTGACAGCGGCTTCCCGGCACCGCTGGACGGAAACCCCTGCCACGAGACTGCCGCCACGGGAGCCGCATCAGTGGATCTCACGACATGCCCGCGCCGACCACGAAGCGCAGTGTCGCCACACCCGGTCTTTCGGAGCCGTCGGCCGCTCTCGGCCTGCCGGCGACGGCGGGAGCTGACCGGACGGAGCCTTCGGGGTGCCATGCCGTAGCCGCCCCCTGGGGGCCCCGCCGCGGACGGCGGGGCCGGCGGGGCCCGCTCCGGGTCAGAGCAGGACGACGCCCACGACGGCCGCCGCCGCGACGAGGACCAGGAACACCACGTTGACCGCGATGTCCGAGCGCACCGAGCGCTGCCGGGCCGCGTGGTCCGGCACGAACCGGGCCGGATCGTCCTCCGGGTAGTGCACCGTCAGCTCCCGCCCGTACGACCCGGCCGGGTCCGGCACCCCCGAGTCGCAGTGGGCGGTGACGGCCGCGCCCTCGCGGGTGGTGAACGCCACCACCGGCGTGATCGTGGTGGAGGTGCTGCCCTCCGCGTCGGTGCTGACGTCCCTGAGCACCGCGACGATCCGGCCCGGGACGGCGACCATCGACGCCAGCTGCTCGCGGCGGTGCCGGGCGTCGCGCACGTTCCCCGGCAGGTAGCAGACACCGACCAGCGCCCACGGCCCGCAGACGCCGACCAGTGCCCACGGCCAGCCCCAGTCGACCGAGGCGACGACCACCAGGCCGACGTAGATCAGGAAGAGCGCCGCGTTCGGCCAGCCCAGCCCGCGACCGCCCGCCTCCGGATCGTCGCTGAACCGGTAGTCGTGCGGCCTCCCGCGCGGGTAGCGGACCCCGATCTCCCGGCCCGTCCACGCGGCGGTGATCATCTCGCCGCGCTCACCGTCGTTCGTCACGATGACCTCCGCACCGGAGGACGGCTCACGGTAGGAGACCACCACCGCGATCCCCCCTCGCCGGGAGCCGCCGTGCCGGGGCTCCCGCACCCGCTCGATCCGCCCCCGCACCCGCACCATCCGCTGCGCCCTGGTCACCCCGGCCAGCGACCGGCCGTACCCCACCAGCGCCACCGCGCCCAGCACCGCGCACCACAGCGCCAGGTACCCGTGCCACCCCATGCGCCCATCCCTCCTGTCGCTCCGACCCCGTTGCCCCACCGGGCCGCACCACGGTGGCCGACCCCTCCGGCACGCCCTCAGCGGGCCGGGCTGCGCCGCACCACCACGCCCCGACCGTCCGCCTCCAGGGAGGCCGAGCCGCCGGCCCCGGCCACACTGATCCTGATCGTGAGGGCACCGGTCAGACGTTCCGCGGAGAGCTGCCAGGTCTGCGGCGAGTCGACGCCGAGCGTGGTCCTGGCCTCCTCGACCAGCGCGGGCACCCGGTCGAAGGGCAGCGAGCGCGGGTCAAACGACGGGGCGTCCACCCCGGCGGGGGAGAACACGACCGTCAGCAGCTGCTCCTGCACGACGACGGTGAGCGCCGGCTTGCCGTCCCCGCCCCCGCCCCCGCCCCCGGTGAGCGACTCGACGGCCTCCCGCAGCGCGCCCCGGTCCAGCATCGACCGGCCCGGGCCGAAGGAGACCGTGCCGGAGGCCGAGGAGGTGACCGCACCCGTGACCGTGCCGGTGCTCGTGACCGTGCTCGTACTCGACGAGGTCACGGAGGCGGAGCGTCCGTCGGGCGTGTCGGTGTCCTTCCCGAACAGCTCGGCGCGTAGGAGCAGGACCACGGCGGCCGCGCCGAGCAGCACCCCGAGGAGGGTGACGAGGCTCCAGGCGCAGCCGTCCTGACGCTCGGCCGCCACGGCCGGCCCGGGCGCCGACTCCAGGACGGCGCCGGCCGCCCGCTCCTCCCACTCCGGGGTCGGCCGCTTCACGATCCGCACCAGCCACGGCCGGTCCGGCGGGTACCGGACCACCAGGACCGCGCCCGCCCGGTGGTCGCGCAGCTCGGAGACGTGCACGTCCTGGGTGATCCGGATGCGGAAGGCCGGCGCCCGGTCCGGGGCGACGGTGAGGTCGAACCGCACCGGGACGTCCGTCTCCTCGCCCTTCTGCACCTCCAGCCCGTCGACCAGCGCCAGCGCCGTGCGGGGTGCCAGGGCCGCCTCCCGGGCCCGGCGCGGCGCGCCGGCGAGGCGGAACAGCAGCCCGTACGCCGCGAGCAGGGCCGGACCGGCGACGATCAGCGGCACCTTCCCGAGGGTGCAGCCGACGACGAAGGCGGCCAGCGACACCCCGACCGCGCCACCCGTCAGGAACCCCCTGGCGAGGTCGACGGGAGTGGCACCGGTGGGCGGCGCGACCGTGGTGGTTGTCATACGGGTGATTCTGTCGGCCCCGGGTGGCTGCCGACAGGGGTCTGTGCGCGCTCGATGGATCCTCTCTCCGGCCCCCCTCCTCGTGGAGGGCGAACACCACGCGGTCGAGGGTCCAGTGGTCCGGTGCTCCCGCGGTGACCTGCCAGGGGATGTGCTCCGGCAGCAGGACCGACAGCGGCAGGTGGACGGTGCGGGATCCGTGACGTTCGAGGAGGTCGCCCGGCTTGGGCGAGCAGCCCAGGAACTCGTACGGAAACGGCGGGTCGCGAGCACCGCGCGAAGGCTGTCGTCGCAGGCCGGTGATCGGTGGCCACTGGCACCTTGCCCGCCTCACCTGTCACACTGCTGACCGTACGTCAAGTCATATCGTCCTTTCGGCCCTGGTGTGGTCGTGGGGAGAGAGCGGGGAGCGGCGGCGATGAACGTGGATGACCAGGGCCTGGAGAAGCCGCTCAGCACCGTCATACGGCAGGACATACCGCACAGCGCCCGCATGTACGACTGGTTCCTGGGCGGCAAGGACCACTACGAGGTGGACCGCGAGGCCGCCGAGCGCGTGCTCACGGTGTTCCCGACCATGCGGATCGCGGTCTGGGCGAACCGGGCGTTCATGCACCGGGCGACCCGGACGCTGGCGCAGCGGGGCCTGCGCCAGTGGTTGGACGTCGGCACGGGCATCCCCACCTCCCCGAACCTGCACGAGGTCGCGCAGTCGGTGGCTCCCGAGGCTCGGGTGGTCTACGCCGACAACGATCCGATCGTGCTGGCGCACTCGCGGGCGCTGATGACCAGCACACCGGAGGGGCGGACCGCGTACGTCCACGGCGACGTGCGGGATCCGGACACCATCCTGAACGCCCCCGAGGTGGCGCGGACGCTCGACCTGGGGCAGCCGGTCGTGCTCTCCATGGTGGCGTTGCTGCACTTCGTCCCGGACCTCGGCGAGGCACGCGCGATCGTGGAGCGGCTCCTGAAGCCGCTGCCGTCGGGCTCGGCGCTGGTGCTCTCGCACGCCACGGCGGAGCTGGACCCGGAGGGCGCGCCGATGGTGCAGGAGATCTACAACAAGGCGGGCACCACGCTGCGGCTGCGGCCCCGCGCCGAGTTCGAGACCCTCTTCGACGGGCTGGAGCTGCTGGAACCGGGAGTCGTGCCCGCACACCGCTGGCGCCCGGACGAGGACGCCCCCGGCCGACTGCCGGACGGGGTCACGGACGCCCAGGTGTCGTTCTACGCGGGTGTCGCCGTCAAGCACTAGTCGGCTCACGGACCGTGACCGCGCCACCCGCTGGTGACGCGGTCCGGGAGCACCCCGGCAACCGTCTCCCGGCGCCCGCGCTGCCCGGCCGCCCGCCGAAGCCGTGCGGCCGGGCTGCCGGGCGGCTACCCGGCCTCGTACGCTGACCTGCGGGTTCCGGGCAACGGAGGGCCCGCGGCGCGCCCCGCCGCGCTCTTCCCCACGGCTCCCGGGCGGTCCGCTGCCGACGGCCGGCGCCCCCGACACGACGTGCGGTCGCTGACTGGGCGGGTAGGAGTCGCGTATGCGCACATTCCGCTCCATGTGGCCGCCGGGCGGTCGGCCGCGGCGCGGGCACCGCCCTCCGCCGCCCCCGTCGGCCGAGAACCCGCAGCCGACCGGCCGACCGCCCGCGGGGAGGCGACCGACCTCGCACTTCGGCCCGCGGAGCGTGGCCGGTCAGACCTTCCTCTGGCAGCTGGCGGTCCTGCTGCTGCTCGCCGTGGTCGGCGGGACCGTCCTGGTGCTCAAGACCGTGAACGACGCCCAGACCGACGCCCGGCACAGGTCACTCGCCGTCGCGACGGGCTTCGCGCAGGCTCCGGGCCTGGTGCAGGCGCTGCAGTCGCCCGACCCCACCGCGGCGCTCGGGCCCCTCGCCCTGGCGGCCCAGCAGGGTTCCGGCGTCGACTTCGTCGACGTGCTGAGCACCGGCGGGATCCGCTACACCGACCCGGTGCCCGGCCTGATCGGCCAACGCGCACAGGGCGACATCGCCCGGGCGGCGGCCGGGCAGTCCTTCACCGAGGTCTTCACCGGCTCCCCGCAGTCCGCGGTCCGGGCGCTCGTCCCCGTCAAGGACGCGCACGGAACCGTGGTCGGCCTGGTCTCCACCGGCGTGCAGACCACGGACATCAGCGCCACCGTGAACCGCCAGCTGCCGGTGCTGCTCGGCGCCGCGGCCGGCGCGCTGGTCCTCGCCGCCGGCGGGGCGGTCCTGGTGAGCACCCGGTTGCGCCGCCAGACCCACGGCCTGGGCCCGATCGAGATGACCCGGATGTACGAGCACCACGACGCCGTACTGCACGCGGTCCGCGAAGGCGTCCTGATCCTGGACGCCGACCACCGGCTGGTGCTGGCCAACGACGAGGCGCAGCAGCTGCTCGCCCTGAGCCCGGACGCGCAGGGCCGACGGGTGGACGAGCTGGGGCTGGACCCGGGCATGGCCGAACTGCTGGCCTCAGAGCGGACCGTCACCGACGAGGTGCACCCGGCCGGGGACCGCCTGGTGGCCGTCAACCTCCGGCCGATGACCGTCCGTAGCGGACCCGCCGGTCTCGTGGCGACCCTGCGGGACACCACCGAGCTGCGCGCGGTGGCCGGCCTGGCCGAAGAGACCCGGGAGCGGCTGCGGCTGCTGTACGACGCGGGCGCCCGGATCGGCACCACCCTGGACGTCACCGGCACGGCACAGGAGCTGGCGGACGTGGCGGTGCCCCGGCTCGCCGACTTCGTCAGTGTCGACCTGCTGGACGGCGTCGCGGGCGGCCGGGAGCCCGCGCCCGGACCGGTCGCCGACGGCGTACTGCGCCGGGCGGCACACCAGTCCGTGCTGGCGGGCGTGCCGGAGGCCGTGGTCCGCGTGGGCGAGATCGACGTCCTCCCGCCGGACTCGCCCCCGCTCCGCAGCCTGGCGACCGGGTGTTCCGGGCTGCACCAGGCGCAGGACGCGGCCGTCACGGCGTGGCTGGCCGAGGATCCCCGGCGGGCCGCGAACAGCCGTGCGTACGGCTTCCACTCCTGGATCCAGGTTCCGGTGGTCGCCCGGGGCACCACCCTGGGCGTGGTGGAGTTCGTCCGCTTCCGGAACGGCGAGCCGTTCCGACCCGAAGACCTGGCGCTGGCCGAGGAACTGGTGTCCAGGGCCGCGGTCGCGGTGGACAACGCCCGGCGCTTCGCCCACGAGCGCGGCACGGCGCTCACCCTGCAGCGCAGCCTGCTCCCGCGACGGCTGCCGGTGCACTCCGCCGTGGAGGCCGCCTTCCGGTACCTGCCGGCCGACCCCCGACTCGGCGTGGGCGGCGACTGGTTCGACGTGATCCCGCTCTCCGGCGCACGGGTGGCGTTGGTGGTCGGTGACGTGGCCGGGCACGGCCTGCGGGCGTCCGCCACGATGGGCCAGCTGCGCTCGGCCGTACGGACCCTCGCCGACGTGGACCTCCCGCCGGACGAGCTGCTCACCCAGCTCGACGACCTGGTCATCCGGCTGACCTCCGAGACCGCGACGGACCCGCACGCGGGCACCGTGACGGACCCGCACGCGGGCACCGTGACGGACCCGGACGCGGACACCGTGACGGACCCGCACGCGGACACCGCCGGGGAGGTCATCGCCACCTGCCTCTACGCCGTGTACGACCCGGTGTCGGGCCGCTGCACGCTGGCCACCGCCGGCCATCCGGCCCCCGTGCTGGCCGGCACGGGCCGCGACCCGGTCGTCCTCCGGCTGCCCGCCGGTCCCCCGCTCGGGCTGGGCGGACTGCCCTTCGAAGCCGTCGAGACCGAACTGCCGGAGGAGAGCCTGCTCGCCCTGTACACCGACGGCCTGGTCGCGACCCGGCGCCGCTCGGTGGACACCGGCCTCGACGCCCTGCGGCAAGCCCTCCCTCCCGTGGACGATTCGCTGGAATCCCTGTGCGACCGGATCGTCGACGCCCTGCCGCCCGGCAACCCCGCCGACGACGCCACCCTGCTGCTGACCCGGGTCCGGCGCCTGGACCCCCACCGGGTCGCGACCTGGACGGTGCCCGCCGACTTCGCGCAGGTCGCCACCGTCCGCGTCGACGCCGTCCGCCGCCTGACGGCATGGGGTTTGGCGGACGCCGCATTCGTCACCGAGCTGGTCGTCAGCGAACTCGTCACCAACGCCATCCGCTACGGCAGCGAACCGATCCGCCTACGGCTCATCCACGACCGCTCACTCATCTGCGAGGTCTCCGACACCGGCAGCACCGCCCCCCACCTGCGCCGGGCCCGCACGTTCGACGAGGGCGGCCGCGGCCTGCTGCTGGTCGCCCAGCTCACCCAGCGCTGGGGCACCCGGCAGACGGGGACGGGCAAGACCATCTGGTGCGAACAGGACCTCGGCGAGGACACCTGACGCCCCTGACACCCCCACACCCCTGAAACCCCGACCGTTCAGACCGGACCCCCGCCGGAGCCGGGGCGGCATCCGGCCGGGGCGGTGTCCGGCCGGAACGGCGAGGCCGGTGCCGTGGGGGTGCGGACGCACCCGGACGGCACCGGCCTCCCGGGCGGTCTACCAACGGCTGCGCGACGCCGACGGGTTGAGCTTGGCGCTGAGTGCCGACAGGAAGACCGGGAGCCGGTCGACCATGCTCCTGGGGACCGGCGTGGTCTGGACGGTGCCCCGCCGCACGTCCTGGACGACGAGGGTGAAGGCGCCGTCCTCCTCGACGAGTTCGGCGGCGTAGAGCAGGGTTTCCGTGGAGGTTGGCATCGGGGTTCCTAGGCTTGGGTGTCGTTGAGCCAGGCGGTCCACGCCTCGGTGGCCCGCTGCTCGTCGGTGTCCTCGGTGAACAGGTGGTGGGCCAGCCAGATCGGCGTGTTCCAGGTGCTGCCGTTGAAGAAGCGGTAGAGCGCGTCCGGGCCGCGCAGGCCGACGAAGTCGGCGCTGAGCCAGTCCACGACCGCCTCCTCCGGGCCGCCGTCCCGGCCCGGGACGTGAAGTGCGAGCCGGTCGCCGACGGCCGCGTCCTCCGCGAGGCCGAGGCGTCGGCGCAGGGCGGCGAAGTCGGCCGGGTCGGCGGTGGGTTCGGTCCGCCGGGCGGTGACGTAGACGGCGGGTCGGCCGGCGAAGTGCCGCAGGTACTCGGCGAGGCCGTGCTGGTAGAAGTGGACGTGCTTCTCGGCCGCGTCCGCCTTCCGGTCCCAGACGTCGTCCCAGACGCCCTCGTGCACCCAGTGGATCCCCATCCGCAGGTGGCTCGTTCCGCCGTCCGCCGGCTCGATCCGGTAGCTGAGCGTGTTGGAGAACTCGTCGCCGAGCGTCGCGCGGACGGCGAAGTGGCTCGGCGGCTCCCACGCCACGACGGTGCTCTCGGCCCGGGTGACCTTTCCGCCGACGCGCGGCTCGACCTCCATCGGGTACAGCCAGCCGAGGTTGCCGGCGCCGGTGGCGACCGCCGCCCAGACCTGTTCGGGCGTGGCGGGCAGGTCCTGTTCCTTGCGGACCTCGAACTCTCGGGCCACGGTCGGTTCTCCTTCGTCGTCGTTCATCGGGTCAGTGGGTGACCGGGAGGGCGCACAGCCGCCGTTGCAGGGGGTTGGGCCGCCAGTCCAGCCGTGCCCCGTCGGCCAGCCGCAGTTCGGGCAGCCGACGCACCAGCGTGCCGACGGCCACCTCCGCCTGGAGCTTGGCCAGCGGGCCGCCGAGGCAGAAGTGCGGGCCGTTGCCGAAGCTGAGGTGCCGGTTGCCGGGGCGGGTGAGGTCCAGCCGGTCGGGGTCCTCGAAGCGTTCGGGATCGCGGTTGGTCGCGCCGAGGAACAGGTAGACCAGCTCGCCCTCGCGCAGCGTCCGTCCGCCGATCTCCAGGTCCTCGGCGACGACCCGGACGATCGCCTGGGTCACCGTGTCGTAGCGGGCCAGTTCCTCGACGGCGCCGCGGATCAGCCCCGGGTCCGCCCGCAGCCGGGCCAGCTGGTCGGGGTGGCGCAGCAGGGCCAGCACCCCGTTGCCGATCAGGTGGGTGGTGGTCTCGTCGCCGGCGGTGATCAGGACGAAACAGGTGGACAGCAGTTCGGAGTCGGTGAGCCGGTCGTCCTGCACCTGGGTGGCGACCAGGGCGCTGATCAGGTCGTCGCCCGGGTCGGCCCGGCGGTGCCGGATGAGGCGGGCGAGGTACTCCTCGTACTCGCCGATCGCCTCCTCGGTCTTGTCGAGGTCCTCGCTCAACCGGCCGAAGCGGCTGAACCAGGCCTTGACCTGCGGGCGGTCCACGGGCGGGATGCCGAAGAGCTCGCAGACGACGGACATCGGCAGCGGGGCGGCGACGGCTTCGATCAGGTCCGTGGTCGGCCCGGCCTGGACGGCCCGGTCGATCAGCTGGTCGACGATCCGCTGGATGCCGCCGCGCAGGGCTTCGACGCGGCGGGCGGTGAAGGCGCGGTTGGCGAGCTTGCGCAGCCGGGCGTGGTCCGGCGGGTCCGTGTTGGACATCACCCGGCCGAGCCGGTCGGTGAGCCGGCTGAGGGCCTTCAGGTCGCCGCCGAGCGCGACGTAGGCCCGGGTCATCCGGTCCCGGTCGTTGGACAGTCGCAGGTCACCCAGGGCGGTCTCGACGTCGGCGTACCGGGTGAGGTACCAGGTGCCGTCGGCGCTGCGGTGGACCGGGTTCTCGCGCCGCATGCGGGCGTAGAACGGGTACGGGTCCCGCCGGGCCTCGGAGGTGAGCAGGTCCGCGGCGAGGTCGCGGGGCCCGGCGAGGCCCGCGGCGCGGTCGGAGGGCCCGGCGGGGTCGGAGGGGCGGGCGGGGCCCGCGGTGCCGCGGGCCCCGTCCCTGGTGTCGGTGGTGGTCACGTCGGCTACCGCCGGCCGTCCATGGCGTCGGCGAGGCTCCTGGGCCGCATGTCGGTCCAGGCCTGCTCGACGTACTCCAGGCAGGCGGCGTGGGTGTCCGGGCCGTGCGTGACGGTCCAGCCCGCCGGGACGTCCGCGAACTGCGGCCACAGCGAGTGCTGGTTCTCGTCGTTGACGAGCACGAGGAAGGTGCCGTCCTGGTCGTCGAAGGGGTTGGTCATGGGTCAGTCCTCCTGGTGGTGGGAATCAGCGGTGTCACCGGCCGCCTCGGCGATCCTGGCGGCCAGGACCGGTCCGATCTGGGCCAGCGAGCCGGGTTGGGTCATCCGGTTGTGCCGGGTGGTGACCTCGTGCGAATCGATCCGGCCGGTGACGTAGGGCTGCCAGATCTCGGGCCCGGCGTTGTCCTCGGTCCGGTCGATCGTGGAGTTGAAGAGCAGCAGGTCCCCGTCGAACGTCGCGGGGACGAAGTCGACCGCCAGCTGCGCGTTGTTGATCATGATCTGGACGACCACCTCGATCTGCCGCTCGGTCAGGCCGGCCAGCGCGCTGCCGCGCCGGTTCAGCACCTCTGCGACCTCGGCATAGGTGACGTCCCGGTCGCCCAGCTCGTCCGGGTCGACGTCGAGCACCCCGACGAGCACGTCCCGCTCGGTGGGGACGGGCACCTCCTCGAAGGTCACGTCCTTCACCGGGTAGGCGTCGAGGATCGCCAGCAGCGCGGTCCGCTCGCCGCGCGACTGCAGCTCGCAGGCCAGCGCGTGGGCGATCAGCCCACCGGCGGACCAGCCGAGCAGCAGGTACGGGCCCTCCGGCTGGATCTTCCGGATGTGGTCGGCGTAGTCGGCCGCCATCTCCTCGTAGGACGTCGGCAGCGGTTCGGGCCGGCCGAGGCCGCGCGCCTGGATCGCGTAGACCGGGTGCTGCGGGCCGACGTGGTTCAGCAGCCCGCTGTACGACCAGCTGATGCCACCGCCGGGGTGGATGCAGAACAGCGGGGTGGCGGTGCCGGTCGTGCGCAGCGGCAGCACCACGTCCAGGGCGTCCTCCGGATCGTTCATGAGCAGCCGTTCGGTGAGCCCGGCCACGGTCGGCGCCTCGAACAGCATCCGCAGTCCCAGCTCCAGGCCGAGGGTCTCGCGGACCCGGGAGGCCAGCCGGGCGGCCAGCAGCGAGTGACCGCCCAGGTCGAAGAAGCCGTCGTCGATGCTCACCTGCTCCCGGCCGAGGACCTCGGCGAACAGACCGCACAGCAGCTGCTCCTGCGGCGTCCGGGGGCCGCGCCCGGCGTCCGAGGCGCCGTACTCGGGGGCGGGCAGGGCGGCCCGGTCGAGCTTGCCGTTCGCGGTCAACGGCAGCGCGTCCACGGTGACGAACGCCGCCGGCACCATGTAGTCGGGCAGGTCGCGGCGCAGTCGGCCGGACAGCTCGCCCGGCTCGGGCGCGCCCTCGGGGGCGGGCACCAGGTAGGCGACCAGCCGCTTGTCGCCCGGCCGGTCCTCGCGGGCCACGACGGCCGCCTGGGCGACTCCCGGGCAGCCCGCCAGGACGGCCTCGATCTCGCCCGGCTCGATCCGCAGGCCGCGCAGTTTGACCTGGTGGTCGGCGCGTCCGGCGAACTCCAGCGTGCCGTCGGCCCGCCACCACGCCAGGTCGCCGGTGCGGTACATCCGGCTTGCGGGCGGCCCGTACGGGTCGGCGGTGAAGCGCTCGGCCGTCAGGCCGGGCCGGCCGAGGTAGCCGCGGGCGACGCCCGTCCCCGCGAGGTACAGCTCGCCGACCATCCCCGTCGGCACCGGCCGCAGGTGGTCGTCGAGGACGTAGGCGCGCATGTTGGCCATCGGCGCGCCGATCGGCACGGAGGCGGCCTGCTCGGAGAGGGCGCGCACCGAGTGGCAGCTGGCCAGGGTGGTCGCCTCGGTGGGCCCGTAGCCGTTGACCACCTCGATGCCGGGGCACGCCGCGAGCACCCGGGCGGCGGCCGCCGGGGAGACCACGTCGCCGCCGGTCCACACCTCGCGCACCCCGGCGAGCAGGCCCGGGCGCTCCTCGGCGACCAGCCGGAACAGGCCGGCCGTCAGCCAGAGTCCGGTCACCCCGTGCGTGGTGACCGTGTGCTGCAGCAGGTCGATGTCGAGCTGCTCCGGCGGTGCGACCACGATCCGGCCGCCGTTGAGCAGCGGTACCCACAGCTCGTAGGTCGACAGGTCGAAGGCGGTCGGGGAGTGCATCAGCACCCGCTCGTGTCCGCCGCCGCGCCATTCGGGGCTGAGCGCGAGGCCCACCACGTCGCGGTGGGTGACGGCCACGCCCTTCGGCCGCCCGGTGGAGCCGGAGGTGTACAGGACGTACGCCACCTGCCGCGGGTCGCACGGGACGTCGACCCGCGATGGTCCGCCCCGGGACGGACCGTCCCCGGACGGACCGGGCTCGGCCTGCAGCAGGGCGGTCAGCACCTCCTCGGTGAGCACGAGCGCGGCGCCGGTCTCCCGCAGGATCAGCTCGATGCGGGAGGGCGGGAAGCGCGAGTCCAGCGGTACGTAGGCGCCGCCCGCCTTGACGATCGCGAGGATCGCCACGACCAGCTCCGCCGAGCGGTCCAGCATGACCGCGACCGGCGTCTCCGGCCGTACGCCCCGGCGGATCAGCGCCCGGGCGAGGCGGTCGGTCCGCAGGTCGAGCTCCCGGTAGGTCAGTTCGGTGCCGCCCGCCACGACGGCCACCGCGTCCGGGGTGGTCCGGGCCTGGCGGGCGAACAGCTCCGGCACCGCGGCCTCGGGCAGCTCGGCGGCGACGCCCATGAACCCGGACAGCAGCTGGTGGCGCTCCTCGTCGGAGATGACGTCGATCCGGCTGATCGGCCGGTCCGGGTCGGCGACCGCCGCGCGCAGCAGCCGGGCGAAGCGGTCGAACAGCAGCTCCACGGTGGAGGCGTCGAACAGGTCGGTGGCGTACTCCACCGCGCCGACCAGCCCGTCGGGGCTCGGGGCGCCTCCCGGGTCGCCGGGCCCGGAGGGGCCGTCCGCGCGGAACTGCTCGGCCAGGCTGAAGGTCAGGTCGACCCGGGAGGTCCCGGTCGGCGCCTCCAGGTGGCCGGTCTCCAGCCCCGGCAGCGCGAACTCGCCCAGCGGCGCGTTCTGCAGGGCCAGCATGACCTGGAACAGCGGGTGGCGGGCCAGCGAGCGCGCCGGGTTGACCGCCTCGACGAGGTACTCGAACGGCACGTCCTGGTGGTCGTACGCGGCGAGCGCCTTCTGCCGCACCCGGCCGAGCAGTTCGGCGAAGGCCGGGTCGCCGCTCGTGTCGGTTCGCAGCACCAGGGTGTTGACGAAGAAGCCGACGAGTTCGTCCAGCGCCTGGTCGGTGCGGCCGGCGATCGGGCTGCCGATCGGGACGTCGGTGCCGGCGCCGAGCCGGGTGAGCAGCGCGGCGAGGCCGGCCTGGAGCACCATGAACATGCTGGCACCGCGTTCGGTGGCCAGGTCCCGCAGCGCCCGGTGCAGTTCGGCGTCCAGCCGGACCACGACCCGGTCGCCCAGCTGGGAGGCCACCGGCGGCCGGGGCCGGTCCGCGGGCAGCTGGAGCTGTTCCGGCAGGCCGGCCAACTCGTCCTTCCAGTAATCCAGTTGCCGGGTGAACAGGCTGTCCTGGTCGGCGGCGTCGCCGAGCAGGTCGCGCTGCCAGCGGGTGTAGTCGGCGTACTGCACCGGCAGCGGGGACCACTGCGGCTCCTCGCCCCGGCAGCGTGCCGCGTAGGCCGCGGCCAGGTCGCCGGAGAGCGGGCCCATCGACCAGCCGTCGGCGGCGATGTGGTGCACCACGACCAGCAGCGCGTGCCGGTCGGGGGCGAGCGCGTACAGCTCCGCCCGGACCGGCGGTTCCGCCGCCAGGTCGAAGCCGCGCCGGGCCGCCCCCGCCAGTCGCCCGGGCAGTTCGCGCTCGTCGAGTTCGGCCACCGGCAGGGCCGGGTGGGCCTCGGCGGCGCTCAGCACCACCTGGTACGGCACGCCGTCCGTCTCGCGGAAGACGGTGCGCAGGCTCTCGTGCCGGGCGATCACGTCCGCCAGCGCGGCGTGCAGGGCCGAGCGGTCGAGTTCGCCGGTCAGGCTCAGCGCGAGCGGCATGTTGTAGGTGGCGCTGGGCCCGTCCATCCGGTGCAGGAACCACAGGCGGCGCTGGGCGAAGGACAGCGGGACGTGCTCCGGGCGGGGCCGTGCGGTCAGCGCGGGGCGTGCCGTTCCGGAGCCGTCCAGGCGGGCCGCCAGGGCGGCCACGGTCGGGGCCTCGAACAGCGTGCGGACCTCCAGTTCCGCGCCGAGGGTCGCCCGGACCCGGGAGGCCAGGCGGGTCGCCAGCAGGGAGTGGCCGCCGAGGTCGAAGAAGCCGTCGTCGACGCCGACCTGGGCCAGCCCGAGGACCTCGGCGAACAGCTCGGCGAGGAGCTGCTCCTGCGGGGTGCGCGGGGCCCGCCCGGCTGCGGCCGGGCCGAGGTCGGGGGCGGGCAGGGCACGGCGGTCGAGCTTGCCGCCGGCCGTCAGCGGCAGTGCGTCCAGCGCCACGAACGCCGACGGGACCAGGTAGTCGGGCAGCCGGCCGCGCAGCCAGTCGCGGAGCTCGCCGAGGAGGGCGCCGGTGCCCCGGGTGCCGGTCGGGCGGTTGGTCAGCGACGCCAGCGCCGTGCCGGCCGGCCGCACCGGACGGTGGGCCTCGACGGGTGCGGCCGCCGGTCCCTCGGTGACGGGCCCGGCGGTGGAGAGCACGTCGGTGACGAGCACGTCGAGGGCTTCCGGCGCCCCGGCCGACCAGGTGAGGTGCACCCGGCGGCCGAACTCCCCGCCGAGGGCGTGGAAGTCCTCCGGGTCGGGCAGGTCGCCGTCGTCCGGCCCGTGCAGCCGCTCCAGCAGTTCGGCGAGCGTGCCGTCCCCGTTGCGCACCGCCCGGTCCAGCTCGGCCTCGCGGGCGACGCGGCGGTTCGGGGTGCCGGTGAGGCGCACCGCGCCGGTGCCCGGCCGCCCGAGCAGTTCGCGCAGCTCCGCCAGGCCGGCGATGTCCCGGCCCCACGCCAGGTCCAGCGGTTCGACCGGTACGGCCTGCTGCTCGTACAGCGTCACGTCGTAGCGGTAGCGGGTCAGCTCGTTGTGGTGCCGGCCGCGCTTGACCTCCACGGCCACCGCGCCGATGTCCGTGCCGTGCTCCCGCAGGGCGGTGAAGAAGTCCGGGTCGACCAGGAGTTCCTTCTCGACCCGGACGGCCTGCTCGACCGCGCGGCGCACCGCCGAGAGGTCGCCGTCGTCGCCGGTCCGGTGCAGTCGGACGGCGGTGGCCAGCGGGCGCAGCAGCCGCAGGTTCCGGACGTCGCCGATGAAGAGGGCGCCGCCGGGGGCGAGCAGCCGCATCAGCTTCCCGATCACGTCGGCGAGGTAGTCGGCGGACGGGAAGTACTGCACCACCGAGTTGATCACGATGGTGTCGAACTCTCCGGCCGGCAGCCCGTCGGTGTCGTGGGCCGGGCGGGTCTGCAGCACGACGCGGCCGGCCAGGTCCTGCTGCCGGGCGACCTGGGCGGTGAGCGCGTCGATCGCGGTGGCGGAGAAGTCGGTCGCCCAGTAGGTCTCGCAGTGCGGCGCGACCTGCGAGAGCAGCAGGCCGGTGCCGACGCCGACCTCCAGCACCCGGCGGGGGCGCAGCGACAGGATGCGGTCCACGGTGGCGTCGCGCCACTCCCGCATCTGCTCGACCGGGATCGGGGCGGCGTCGTAACTGCTGTTCCAGCCGACGAAGTTCTGGCCGAAGGCGGCTTCCTCGGGGGCGATGGGCAGCGCGTCGTAGATGCCCCGCCACTCGTCCACGTGGTCCGCTTCGACGCCGCTGTCCCGGGACGCCTCCTGGCGCGGGACGACGTAGCCGATCAGCCGGTCGTCCTGGGCCACGACGGCGGCCTGGGCGACGGCGGGGTGCTCGGTCAGGGCCGTCTCGATCTCGCCGGGCTCGACGCGGAAGCCGCGCACCTTCAGCTGGTCGTCGGCGCGGCCGACGTACTCCAGCTGACCGTCCGTCCGGAAGCGCACCACGTCACCGGTGCGGTACATCCTGGCGCCCGAGGGGCCGAACGGGCAGGCGACGAAGCGTCCGGCGGTCAGGCCCGGCCGGTTCAGGTAGCCGCGGGCCAGGCCGGCGCCGGCGACGTAGAGGTCGCCGGGCACGCCGGGCGGCACCGGCCGCAGCCGCTCGTCCAGGACGTAGACCCGGGCGTTGGTGATCGGCCGGCCGATCGGCGGCACTCCGGAGCCGGGGGTGAGCGGGTCGCTCATGGTCGCGCAGACCGTGGTCTCGGTGGGACCGTAGGCGTTGATCATCCGTCGCCCGGGGGCCCAGCGGGCCACCAGCTCCGGCGGGCACGCCTCCCCGGCCACGACCAGCGTCGTCGCGGCCACCGAGCCCTCCGGCAGGGCGGCCAGGACGGACGGGGGCACGGTGACGTGGGTGACGGCGAGGCCCGGGTCGGTCAGTGCGGCGACCGGGTCCGCCGCGGGCGGCAGCACCAGGGCCGCGCCGCGCAGCAGGGCGGTGTAGATCTCCGACACCGACGCGTCGAAGCTGGGCGAGGCGAACTGCAGCACCCGGCTGTCCGGGTCGATCGCGAACCGCTCGATCTGGGCGGCGACCAGGCTCGCCACACCGCCGTGCGCGACCACGACGCCCTTGGGGCGGCCGGTCGAGCCCGAGGTGTGGATCACGTAGGCCGGCTGCCGCACGTCGAGGGCGACCTCCGGGTCGGTGTCGGGCCACGCCTGGACGTCCGTCACCATCGCCGGGTCGTCGACCAGCAGGGCCGGACGGGCGTCGTCGAGCATGAACGCGATCCGGGCGGCCGGGTACGCCGGATCCACCGGCAGGTACGCGGCCCCGGCCTTCAGCACGCCCAGAACGGCCACCACCGACTCCACCGACCGCGGCAGCGCCACCGCCACCAGCTGCTCCGGACCGACACCCCGCGCGATCAGCGCATGCGCGAACCGGTTCGAGCGCGCGTCCAGCTCCCGGTACGTCAACTCGATGTCGCGGTGGACGAGCGCGAGCGCGTCCGGCGTCGCCGCCACCTGCGCCGCGAAGGCCTTCGGCACCGGGACGGCGCCCACGTCGAGGGCGGTCGCGTTGCCCTGTTCCAGCAGCCGGTGCCGCTCGTCGGCGTCGAGCAGGTCGATCGCGCCGATGGGCTGCTCCGGGTCGGCGGTGACGGCCTCCAGCAGGAGCGTCCAGCGCCGGGTCAGGGCGGCGACCGTCGAGCGGTCGAACAGGTCGGTGGCGTACTCGACCGCGCCGACGATCCCGGCCGGGCTCCCGTCCTCGGCGAACTGCTCGACCAGGCTCACCCCGAGGTCGAACTTGGCGGTCCCGGTGGCCACCGCGTAGGTGGCGACCTCCAGTCCGGGCAGCGAGAAGCGGCCCATCGGCGCGTTCTGCACGGCCAGGATCGTCTGGAACAGCGGGTGGTGGGACAGCGAGCGGGACGGGTTCAGCACCTCCACCAGGTGCTCGAACGGCACGTCCTGGTGCGCGTACGCCGACAGCGCCGTCTCCCGCACCCGGCCCAGCAGCTCGGCGAAGCCCGGGTCACCGCTGGTGTCGGTGCGCAGCACCAGGGTGTTGACGAAGAAGCCGACCAGCTCGTCCAGGGCCTCGTCGGTGCGCCCGGCGATCGGGCTCCCGATCGGGATGTCCGTCCCCGCGCCGAGCCTGGTGTACAGCGCGGCGAGCGCCGCCTGCAGCACCATGAACAGGCTCGTCCCGGTGCTCCGGGCCAACTCCGTGAGGGCGGCGTGCAGTTCGGGGCTCAGCTCCAAGCCGAGGTGGTCCCCGTGCCAGCCGGCGACGGCCGGCCGCGGCCGGTCGGCGGGCAGCCGGAGCAGTTCCGGCAGCTCGGACAGCTGGCGCTTCCAGTAGTCGAGTTGCTCGCTGAACCGGCTCTGCGGGTCGGCGGTGTCGCCGAGCAGCTCGCGCTGCCACAGCGTGTAGTCGGCGTACTGGACCGGCAGGGCCGGCCGGCCGGGCGAGCGGCCCTCGCAGCGGGCGGCGTACGCCTCGGCCAGGTCACGGGCCAGCGGGCCGGTGGACCAGCCGTCACCGGCGATGTGGTGCATCACCAGCAGCAGCACGTGCTCGTCCGGCGCGAGCGCGAACAGCCCGGCCCGCAGCGGGGGTTCCACCGCCAGGTCGAAGGGCTGCCGGGCGAACTCGGCGAGCCGGTCGAAGAGTTCGGCCTCCGGCAGCTCGGTCAGCCGTGCCCGGGGCCGGGCCGCGGCCGGGTCCAGCACGCGCTGGCACGGGACGCCGTCGACCTCCGGGAACACCGTGCGCAGGCTCTCGTGCCGGGCCACCACGTCGGCCAGCGCCTGGTCCAGCGCCGCCCGGTCGAGCGTTCCGGTCAGCTGGAGTGCCAGCGGGATGTGGTAGGTCGCGGCGCCGCCGTCCATCCGGTGCAGGAACCAGAGCCGGCGCTGGGCGAAGGACAGCGGCACCCGGTCCGGGCGCTCGTGCACGGTCAGCGCCGGGCGGGCGTGGCCCGCCCCGGCCAGCGCCGCGGCGAGGCCCGCCACGGTGGGCGCCTGGAACAGCGCGCGCAGCCCGAGTTCCAGGCCGAGCACCGAGCGCACCCGCGCGGCCAGCCGGGTGGCGAGCAGGGAGTGCCCGCCCAGGTCGAAGAAGTCCTCGTCGACCCCGACCTGCGGCACGCCGAGCACCTCGGCGAACAGGCCGCACAGGATCTGCTCCTGCGGCGTGCGCGGCGCCCGGCGGGCCTCGGCCGGGCCGAGGTCGGCAGCGGGAGCGGGCAGCGCGGCGCGGTCCAGCTTGCCGTTGGGGGTCAGCGGCAGCCCGTCCAGCACCGTGAACACGGCCGGCACCAGGTAGTCGGGCAGCCGGTCGCGCAGGTGCGCGGCCAGCTCCGTCTGCCGCACCGACGTGCCGGGACGGGCAGCCACGTAGCCGATCAGCCGGTCGTCCCGGGCCACGACGGCGGCCTGCGCGACGGCGGGGTGCTCGGCCAGGGCGGCCTCGACCTCGCCGAGTTCGACGCGGAAGCCGCGCACCTTCACCTGGTCGTCGGCGCGGCCGACGTACTCCAGCTGACCGTCCACCCGGAGGCGCACCACGTCACCGGTGCGGTACATCCTGGCGCCCGAGGGGCCGAACGGGCTGGCGACGAAGCGTCCGGCCGTCAGGCCCGGCCGGTTCAGGTAGCCGCGCGCCAGACCGGGGCCGGCGACGTACAGCTCCCCCGCCACGCCGGGCGGCACCGGCCGCAACCGCTCGTCCAGCACGTACGTCCGGAAGCCCGCGACCGCCCGGCCGATCGGCGGCACGCCCGCGCCGGGCGACAGCGGGTCGCTCATCGTCGCGCAGACCGTCGTCTCGGTCGGGCCGTACGCGTTGATCATCCGTCGGCCCGGCGCCCAGCGGGCCACCAGCTCCGGCGGGCACGCCTCCCCGGCCACCACCAGCGTCGTCGCGGCCACCGAGCCCTCCGGCAGGGCGGCCAGGACCGAGGGCGGCAGGGTGACGTGGGTGACGTCCGGCCCGCGGCCCGTCAGGGCCTCCAGCGGGGCCTCGGCCGGGGCCAGGACGAGGGCCGCGCCGGTCAGCAGAGCACTGCACAGGTCCCAGAAGGACGCGTCGAAGCTGGGCGAGGCGAACTGCAGCACCCGGCTGCCCGGCGCCACGCCGAGCCGTTCGACCTGTGCCGCGACCAGGCCGGACACGCCGCCGTGGGTCACGGCCACGCCCTTGGGGCGGCCGGTCGAGCCCGAGGTGTAGATCACGTAGGCCGGGTGCCGGGTGTCCATCACGACGCCCGGACCGGCCTCCGGCCGGCCTTCCCCGACCACCGTCGCCGGGTCGTCGACCAGCAGGGCCGGACGGGCGTCGTCGAGCATGAACGCGATCCGGGCGGCCGGGTACGCCGGATCCACCGGCAGGTACGCGGCCCCGGCCTTCAGCACGCCCAGGACGGCCACCACCGACTCCACCGACCGCGGCAGCGCCACCGCCACCAGCTGTTCCGGACCGACACCCCGTGCGATCAGCGCATGCGCGAACCGGTTCGAGCGCGCGTCCAGCTCCCGGTACGTCAACTCGGCATCGCCGCACACCAGCGCGAGCGCGTCCGGCATCGCCGCCACCTGCGCCGCGAACAGCTCCGGCAGGCTCACCGCGGCCGCCGCGGCGTCGTTGGCGGGCAGCGGCAGCAGCTCGCGCCGTTCCTCGGCGGACAGCAGGTCGATCCCGCCGATCGGCGTGTCCGGGGCGGCGGCGACCGCCGCCAGCAGCCGCAGCCACCGGGCGACCAGGGCCTCGACCGTCGAGCGGTCGAAGAGGTCGGTGCTGTACTCGACGGCCCCGCTCAGCCCGGCCGGCTCGCCGGCCGGCCCGTGCTCCTCCGCGAACCCGAAGGTCAGGTCGAGCCGCGCCGTCCCGGTGAGCACGGTCACCCCGGAGACCAGCAGACCGGGCAGCTCGAAGTCACCGCCCGGTGCGTTCTGCACGACCAGTCCGGTCTGGAACAGCGGGTGGTGGGACAGCGAGCGGGACGGGTGCAGCGCCTCCACCAGGTGTTCGAACGGCACGTCCTGGTGCGCGTACGCCGACAGCGCCGTCTCCCGCACCCGGCCCAGCAGCTCGCTGAAGCTCGGGTCACCGCTGGTGTCGGTGCGCAGCACCAGCGTGTTGATGAAGAAGCCGACCAGCTCGTCCAGGGCCTCGTCGGTGCGCCCGGCGACCGGACTCCCGATCGCGATGTCCGTCCCCGCTCCCAGCCGCGTGTACAGCGCGGCCAGCGCCGCCTGCAGCACCATGAACAGGGTCGCACCGGACCGGCGCGCCAACCCCGCCAGCGCCGTGTGCAGTTCGGCGTCGATCCGGAGTTCCAGCAGGTCGCCGCCGTACGACATGGTGGCCGGACGCGGCCGGTCGGCCGGCAGCTGCAGTTGCTCGGGCAGCCCCGCCAGCGCCTCCGTCCAGTGGGCGACCTGCCGGGCGAACAGGCTGTCGCGGTCCTGCTCGTCGCCCAGGATCTCGTGCTGCCACAGGGTGTAGTCGCCGTACGTCACCGGCAGCGGCGGGAAGGCCGGCTCGCCGCCGCCGTGCCGGGCCGTGTAGGCGGTGGCCAGGTCACGGGCCAGCGGGCCCATGGACCAGCCGTCCCCGACGATGTGGTGCATCACCAGCAGCAGCACGTGCTCGTCCGGCGCCACCGCGAACAGCTCGGCCCGCAGCGGTACTTCCGCGGTCAGGTCGAAGCCGCGGACCGCCGCCGCGCGCAGCAGGGCGGGCAGCTCCGCCTCGCCGGCCGCGTGCACGGTCAGCGGGACGACGGCCTCCCCGGCGTCCAGCACCCGCTGGTACGGGATTCCGGCGAGGTGCGGGAAGACGGTGCGCAGGGTCTCGTGCCGGGCCGTGACGTCCGCGAGCGCGGCGCCCAGCGCGGCCCGGTCGAGGTCTCCGGACAGCCGCAGGGCCAGCGGCATGTGGTAGGTGGCGCTCGGCGCGCCGAACTGCTGGAGGAACCAGAGGCGGCGCTGGGCGAAGGACAGCGGCATCGGATCGCGGCGGGGCCGGGGTACCAGGGCCTGCCGCGCGGTGCCGGCGTCGTGCAGCCCGGCCGCCAGTCCGGCCGGTGTCGGGGTGCGGAACAGGCTGCGCAGCTCCAGTTCGACGCCGAGGGTCGCCCGGACCCGTGAGACCAGGCGGGTGGCGAGCAGGGAGTGCCCGCCCAGCCCGAAGAAGTCCTCGTCGACCCCGACCCCGGCGAGGCCCAGCACCTCGGCGAACAGCTCGCAGAGGATCTGCTCCTGCGGGGTGCGCGGCGCCCGGCGGGCCTCGGCCCGGCCGAGATCGGCAGCGGGAGCGGGCAGCGCCGCCCGGTCCAGCTTGCCGTTCGGTGTCAGCGGCAGCGCGTCGAGCAGCACGAACGCCGACGGCACCAGGTGGTCCGGCACCCGGTCGCGCAGGTGGGCCGCCAGCGCCGCGGCGGTCGTCCCTGCTGCGGCCCGCGGGACGACGTAGGCGACGAGCCGGGTCTCGCCCGGCCGGTCCTCGCGGGCGAGGACCGCGACCCGGGCGACGTCCGGGTGGGCGCTCAGTTCGGCCTCGATCTCGCCCGGCTCGATCCGGAAGCCGCGCACCTTCACCTGGTGGTCCACCCGGCCGGCGAACTCCAGCTCGCCTCCCCCCGCCTCCGGCCGGGGGGACCCCCATGCACGCCAGCGGACCAGGTCGCCGGTGCGGTACATCACCGAGCCCGCCGGACCGTACGGGTCGGCGACGAAGCGTCCCGCGGTGAGCCCGGGCCGGTTCAGGTAGCCGCGGGCGAGCCCCGTTCCGGCGAGGTACAGCTCGCCCGTCACTCCGGGGGCGACCGGCTGCAGGGCCTGATCCAGCACGTAGGCGCGGCAGTTGGCGATCGGCCGGCCGATCGGCACCGGGACCGGGCAGTCCGCCGGGTCGGCCGGCAGCTGGTAGGCGGTGATCACATGGGTCTCGGCGGGACCGTAGTGGTTGTGCAGCACCCGGCCCGGCCGGCGGGCCCGGAAGCGGCGTACGGCGCCGCCGAGGCGCATCGCCTCGCCGGCTTGCGCGACCAGCCGCAGGGCCGGCAGCTCCAGCCCGGCCTCCTCGGCGGCCTCGGCCAGCGCCTCGACCACCAGGTTGGGCGCGTACAGCTCGCCGACCTCGTGCCGGTCCAGCCAGTGCGCGAACAGTTCGGCGCTGCGGCGCTGCTCCTCGGTCGGCACCACCAGGGTCTTGCCGTACAGCAGGGCGGAGAGCACTTCCTGTACCGAGACGTCGAAGCTGATCGCGGTGAACTGCGCCACGCGCGTGCCGGGTTCGCCGCCGACGGCCCGGTGGTGCCAGGCCAGCAGGTTCAGCAGTCCGGCGGCGGGCATCACCACGGCCTTGGGCCGGCCGGTGGAGCCCGAGGTGTAGATGACGTAGGCCGGGTGGCGCGGGTCCACGGCGACGGCCGGGTCGTGCTCCGGCTGCTCCCCGGACGGTGTGACGGCGGCGAGGTCGTCGAGCACCACGGCCGGGCGGGCGTCCTCCAGCATGTACGCGATGCGGGCGGCCGGGTAGTCCGGGTCGACCGGCAGGTACGCCGCACCCGTCTTGAGCACCGCGAGGACGGCGACGACCAGCTCGGCGGAGCGGGGCAGCCGCAGGGCGACGACCTGCTCCGGCCCCACTCCGCGCGCGATCAGCGCGTGGGCCAGCCGGTTGGCCCGGCGGTTCAGTTCGCGGTAGGTCAGCGCGGTGTCGTCGAGGACCACCGCGGGGGCCTCCGGGGTCGCCCGGACCTGTGCCTCGAACAGGGCGGGCAGCGTGGCTGTGGGCGCCGGACGGGCGGTGTCGTTGCGCGCGACCAGCAGCTCGTGCCGCTCCTCGGCGGTGAGCACGTCGATCCGGCTGAGCGGCCGGTCGGGCTCGGCGACCACCGCCGCCAGCAGCCGCAGCCACCGGGCGACCAGGGTCTCCACCGTGGCGTGGTCGAACAGGTCGGTGCTGTACTCGACCCGCCCGACGATGCCCTCGGCCGGACCGCCACTGCCGCCGCGCTCCAGCAGGTGGAAGCCGAGGTCGAACATCGTCGTGGGCGTGCGCACCAGGACGATCTCGGCGGCCAGACCGCTCAGCGCGAAGTCCGTGCGAGGTGTGTTCTGGAGCGCGAGCAGCACCTGGAACAGCGGCTGCCGGTCCGGCGACCGGGCGGGGTTGAGGGCCTCGACGACGTGCTCGAACGGCAGGTCCTGGTGGGCGTACGCGCCGAGTGCGCCCTCCCGGACCCGGACCAGCAGCTCGGCGAAGGACGGGTCGCCGCCGGTGTCCGTCCGGAGCACCAGGGTGTTGACGAAGAACCCGACGAGGTCGTCCAGCGCCTGGTCGGTGCGGCCGGCGATCAGGCTGCCGACCGGGATGTCCGTGCCGGCGCCGAGCTTGTCCAGCAGCGAGGCCAGGGCGGCCTGCAGCACCATGTACGCGCTGGCGCCGTGCTCGCGGCCCAGGCGGACCAGTCCGGCGTGCAGGTCCGCGTCGAGTTCGATCGCGAGGTGGCCGCCGGAGTGCGTGGGGGTCGCGGGGCGGGGGCGGTCGGCGGGGAGCCGGATCTGCTCCGGCAGGCCCGCCAGCGTCTCCTTCCAGTAGGCCGTCTGACGGGCGAACAGGCTGTCCTCGTCGGTGGATCCGCCCAGCAGCTCGTGCTGCCACAGGCTGTAGTCGGCGTACTGCACCGGCAGCGGCGCCCACTGCGGCTCCTCGCCCCGGCGGCGGGCCGCGTACGCGTCGGCCAGGTCGGCGGCCATCGGGCCGAGCGACCAGCCGTCACCGGCGATGTGGTGGATCACCAGCAGCAGCACGTGCTCGTCCGGCGCCGTCTCGAACAGTCCGACGCGCAGCGGCGGTTCGGTCGCGAGGTCGAATCCCCGTGCCGCCTCCGCCGTCAGCAGCCCCGGCAGGTCCGCCTCGGCGGCCCGGGTGACGGGCAGCCGCGGCGCGGCGGTGCCGGCGTCCAGCACCACCTGGTGGGGCACTCCGTCGGTCTGGGGGTGGATCGTGCGCAGGCTCTCGTGCCGGGCGACGACGTCGCCGAGGGCCGCGTGCAGGGCCGCCCGGTCGAGCTCGCCCGACAGCCGCCAGGCCAGCGGCATGTTGTACACCGGGCCGGCGTCCTCCAGCTGGTGCAGGAACCACAGCCGCTGCTGCGCGAAGGACAGCGGGACCGGGTCGGGCCGCTCGGCGCGGCGCAGCGCGGGCCTCGCCCGGCCGGCCCCGCCGAGCCCGGCGGCCAGCCCGGCCACCGTCGGCGTCTCGAAGAGGGCGCGCAGTTCCAGTTCCACCCCGAGGGCGGCCCGCGCCCGGGCGACCAGCCGGGTGGCGAGCAGGGAGTGCCCGCCGAGGTCGAAGAAGTCGTCGTCGGCCCGGACCCCGGCCACGCCCAGCACCTCGGCGAACAGTTCCGCGAGGACCTGCTCCTGCGGGGTGCGCGGGGCCCGGCCGGTCCGCGGCGCGGTGTGGACGGGGGCGGGCAGCGCGCGCCGGTCCAGCTTGCCGGTGGCCGTCAGCGGCAGGGCGTCCAGGGGGACGAAGGCGGCCGGGACCATGTGGTCCGGGAGCCGCTCACGCAGGTGTGCCCGCAGTTCGTCCGGCCGGAGTTCGGCCCCGGCGACGGCCACCGGGTAGGCGACCAGCCGTGCGTCCCCGGCCCGGTCCTCCCGGACGGTCGCCGCGGCCTGGGCGACCAGCGGGTGGTCCGCCAACACCGCCTCGATCTCTCCGAGTTCGATCCGGAAGCCGCGCACCTTGACCTGGTCGTCGGTCCGGCCGAGGAACTCCAGGTTCCGGTCGGCGCGCCAGCGCACCAGGTCGCCGGTGCGGTACATCCGTGTGCCGCTCGGGCCGTACGGGTCCGCCACGAACCGCCCGGCGGTGAGCGCCGGCCGGTTCAGGTAGCCGCGGGCCAGGCCCGCTCCGGCGAGGTACAGCTCGCCCGCCACGCCCACGGGCACCGGCTTCAGCGCGCTGTCGAGGACGTGCAGCCGCAGGCCCCCGAGCGGCCGGCCGATCATCGGGCGCGGACTCGATGCCAGCGGTGCCACGACGGCGTCCACCGTGCATTCGGAGGGCCCGTAGTAGTTCAGGCAGGACACGCCCTCAACGGCCCGCAGCCGCTCCCACAACTGGTCGGGAACGGCCTCCCCGCCCATCGAGACCACCTCGGGACGACGCGCCGGGTCGTCCAGGAGCCCCCGTGCGACGAGCACCTGCAGGTAGGACGGGGTGGCGTTGATGTAGTCCAGCCCGGCGCGCACGACGTAGCCGACGAAGGCGTCCGGGTCGGACCAGGTCACCTCGTCCAGGACATGAAGCTCGTGGCCCGCGTACAGGGCGGACAGCTGGTCGCAGGAGGCGTCGAACGACACCGAGGTGGTCAGCCCGATCCGCAGCCGCTGCTTCGTCCGCCGGGGGAACAGCAGCGGACGCTGGCTGACGAACAGGTTGAGCAGGCCGCCATGGGTCGACACCACGCCCTTCGGCCGGCCGGTGGAGCCGGAGGTGTGGATGACGTACGCCGGGTGCCGCGGGTCGATGGCGACCAGCGGGTCCGCCGTCGGGCAGGCGGCCACCAGGGCGGCCGTGGCCGGGTCGTCGAGCACCAGCCACTCGGACGGGCCGGCCTCCGGCAGTCGGACCCGGGTCCGGGCGTCGGTCACCGCCAGGACCGGGCGGGCGTCGTCCAGCATGTGCCCGATCCGGGCGGCCGGGTACTCGGGGTCGACCGGGACGTACGCCGCCCCGGTCCGCAGCACCGCGAGGATCGCCACCACCAGCTCGGCCGACCGCGGCAGGGCGACGGCCACCAGCCGCTCCGGCCCCGCCCCGCGGGCGATCAGCGCGTGCGCCAGCCGGTTCGCCCGCCCGTCCAGCTCCGCGTACGTCAACGAGACGTCCCCGCACACCAGCGCCACCACGTCCGGCGTCGCCCGCACCTGCGCCCGGAACAGCTCCGGCACGCTCGCGGCCGGGAGTTCCACCTCCGGTCCGGTGCCCAGGGCCGTCAGCTCGCGGTGCTCGGCGGTGGACAGCACGCCGTACCGGCTGAGCCGCCGCTGTGGATCGGCGACCACGGCGCGGAGCAGCCGCTCCCAGCGCCCGAACACCTCCTCGACGGTGGCCGGGTCGTAGAGGTCGCCGGCGTACTCGACGAGCCCGTCGATCCCGTCCGGGAAGCCGTCCCGCGTCTGCCGCTCGGACACGGTGAAGATCAGGTCGAGCTTGGCGGTGGTCGACGCCGACGGCACGTCGTCGACGCGCAGTCCGGGCGGTGCGAACTCGGCCCGGGGGGCGTTCTGCAGCACCAGCATGACCTGGAACAGCGGGTGGTGCGCCAGCGACCGGGACGGGTTCAGGAGCTCGACCAGGTGCTCGAACGGGAGGTCCTGGTGGGCGTACCCGGCCAGCGCGGTGTCCCGGACCCTGCCCAGCAGTTCGGCGAAGGTCGGGTCGCCCGAGGTGTCGGTGCGGAACACCAGGGTGTTGACGAAGTAGCCGATCAGTTCGTCCTGCGCCTGGTCGGTCCGGCCCGCCACCGGGCTGCCGACCGGGATGTCCTCGCCCGCGCCGAGCTTGCTCAACAGCGCCGCCAGGCCTGCCTGGAGCACCATGAACAGACTGGTCCCGTGCCGCCGGGCGAGCTCGCGCAGCCCGCGGTGCAGTTCGGCGTCCAGCCCGGCGTGCACGGAACCGCCCCGGTGCGAGGCGACCGCGGGGCGGGGCCGGTCGGTGGGCAGCTGGATCCGCTCCGGCAGGTCCGCCAACTGCCGGGTCCAGTAGGCCGACTGGCGGGCGAACAGGCTGTCCTCGTCGGTGGATTCGCCCAGCAGCTCGTGCTGCCACAGGGTGTAGTCGGCGTACTGGACCGGCAGTTCCGCCCACCGGGGCTCCTCGCCCCGGCAGCGGGCCGCGTAGGCGGCGGTCAGTCCCTGCGCGAGCGGGCCCAGCGACCAGCCGTCGCCCGCGATGTGGTGGAGCACCAGCTGGAACACGTGGTCGTCCGGTGCCAGCTCGAACAGCCGGACCCGCAGCGGCACGTCGACCGCCAGGTCGAACGGACGGTCCTTCGCTTCCGCCAGGACGGCCGGCAGCCCGGCCTCGGTGGTCCGGCTCACCCGCAGCCGCGGGCGGGCCGCCACGACGTCCAGCACCCGCTGGTGCGGCACGCCGTCCACCGCCGGGAAGACGGTGCGCAGGCTCTCGTGCCGGGCCACCACGTCCGCCACGGCGGCCTCCAGGGCCCGCCGGTCCAGGCTCCCGGTCAGCCGCCAGGCCAGGGAGATGTGGTAGTTCGCGCCGGCGCCCTCCAGCTGGTGCAGGAACCACAGTCGCCGCTGGGCGAACGACAGCGGGACCACCTCGGGACGCTCGCGCCGTGCCAGGGCGGCCTGCGCCGGCCCGGCGGCCACCAGGGTGGCGGCCAGGCCCGCCGGGGTCGGCGCCTCGAACAGGGTGCGCAGCGGCATCTCCACGCCGAGCGTCGCCCGGATCCGGGCGGCCAGGCGGGTGGCCAGCAGCGAGTGCCCGCCCAGGTCGAAGAAGCCGTCGTCGACGCCTGCCGACGCCACGCCCAGGACCTCGGCGAACAGCTCGCAGAGGACCTGCTCCTGCGCGGTGCGCGGCGCGCGGCCGCCGACCGCGGGGGCGAGGTCGGGGGCGGGCAGGGCGCGGTGGTCGAGCTTGCCGTTGGCGGTCAGCGGCAGTGCGTCCAGCAGGACGAACGCGGACGGCACCAGGTGCTCCGGCAGCCGCTCGGCCAGGTACCCGCGCAGCTCGGCCGGGCTCGGCGCGGCTCCGGCGGCCGGTACCGCGTAGGCGACCAGCCGGGTGTCGTCGGCGCGGTCCTGCCGGGCCAGTACGGCGACCAGGGCGACGCCCGGGTGAGTGGCGAGCGCCGCCTCGATCTCGCCGAGTTCGATCCGGAAGCCGCGCACCTTCACCTGCTGGTCGGCCCGGCCGACGTAGCGCAGGCCGCCGTCCGCCGCGCGACGCACGACGTCGCCGCTGCGGTACATCCGGGAGCCGGCCCGCCCGAAGGGGTCGGCGACGAAGCGGCCGGCGGTCAGGCCGGGCCGGCCGAGGTAGCCGCGGGCCAGGCCGGGGCCCGCCACGTACAGCTCGCCGGCGACGCCCGGCGCCACCGGGCGCAGGCCGGCGTCGAGCACGTACGTCCGCAGGTCCGGCAGCGCCGTGCCGATCTGCCCGGCGGCGGTGCCGGCGCGGTCGAGCGCGGCGTGGGTGACGTGCACGGTGGTCTCGGTGATGCCGTACATGTTGACCAGCCGCGGCGTGTCCTCCGGGTGCCGCTCGTACCAGCTCGCCAGCCGGGCGTGCTCCAGCGCCTCGCCGCCGAACACCACGGTGCGGAGGGCGAGTTCGAGCCGCGCCTCCTGGTCCGCCTGCATCAGCTGGTAGAAGGCCGAGGGCGTCTGGTTGAGCACCGTCACCCGCTCGCGGGCGAGGAGTTCCAGGAAGCGGCCGGGCGAGCGGCTGGTCTCGTGGTCGACGACCACCAGCCGGCCGCCGTGCAGCAGCGCGCCCCACAGCTCCCAGACCGAGAAGTCGAAGGCGTAGGAGTGGAAGAGCGTCCAGACGTCCTCGGCGGTGAAGCCGAACAGCTCGCGGGTGGTGTCGAACAGCCGCACCACGTTCCGGTGCGGGACGACGACGCCCTTGGGGTTGCCGGTGGAGCCGGAGGTGTGGATGACGTAGGCCGCCCGGGCGGGGTCGATCGCGACCCGGGGGTCGGTGTCCGGCTGTCCGGCGAGGTCGGCGGTGTCCAGCAGCAGCCGGTCCACGCCGTCCGCTCCGGGCAGCTCACCGGCCGCGCCGGTGGTCACCAGCAGTGCGGGCCGGCCGTCCTGGAGCAGGTAGGCGATCCGGGCGGCCGGGTACCGCGGGTCCACCGGGAGGTACGCGCCGCCTGCCTTCAGCACGGCGAGCACCGCCACGACCAGCTCGGCCGAGCGCGGCAGGGCCAGCGCGACCAGCTGCTCCGGGCCCACGCCCCGGTCGATCAGGGCGTGCGCGAGCCGGTTCGCGCGGGCGTTCAACTCGCCGTAGGTCAGGGTGACTTCGCCGTCCCTGAGGGCGACGGCGGCCGGGGTCGCCCGCACCTGCCGCTCGAACAGCGCGGTCAGGCCGTCGTCCGGCAGCGCCTCGCCCTGGCCGGTACCGGCCGGGCGCAGCGCGCCGAGTTCCTCGGCGGACAGCACGTCGACCCGGCCGATCCGCCGGCCGGGGTCGGTGACCACGGCGCGCAGCAGCCGCAGCCACCGCTCGACGATCCCGGCCGCGGTGGCCGCGTCGAACAGGTCCGTGCTGTACTCCAGGACGCCCGACAGGCCGTCCTCGCCGGGCCGTTCGGCCAGGACGAAGGTGAGGTCGCACTTGGCCGTCCCGGTGGGGACGAGGTCGGTCGCCACCCGCAGCCCCGGCAGGTCGAAGGTGCCGAGCGGCGCGTTCTGCAGGGCGAGCATGGTCTGGAACAGCGGGTGGTGCGCCAGCGTCCGGGTCGGGTTGAGCGCCTCCACCAGGTGCTCGAACGGCACGTCCTGGTGCGCGTACGCGGCCAGCGCGTCGGCGCGCACCCGGCCGAGGAGTTCGGTGAACGACGGGTCGCCGGAGAGGTCGGTGCGCAGCACCAGGGTGTTGACGAAGAAGCCGACCAGCTCGTCGACGGCCTCGTCGGTGCGCCCGGCGATCGGGGTGCCGATCGGGACGTCGGTGCCGGCGCCGAGCTTGCCGAGCAGGGCGGCGAGTCCGGCCTGGAGCACCATGAAGAGACTGGCCCCGCCGTCGCGGGCGAGTTCCCGCAGGCCCTGGTGCAGTTCGGCGTCGATCCGCACCGGCAGCTGGGCGCCCCGGTAGGACGTCGCGGCCGGCCGGGGGCGGTCGAACGGCAGCTCGACCTGCTCGGGCAGGCCCGCCAACTGCTTTCGCCAGTAGGCGAGTTGGCAGGCCAGCAGGCTGTCCGGGTCCGAGCCGTCACCCAGCAGCTCCCGCTGCCAGAGGGCGTAGTCGGCGTACTGGACGGGCAGCGGCGACCATTCCGGCTTCGCACCCTCGGCCCGGGCCGCGTAGGCGTTCGTCAGGTCCCGCGAGAGCGGCCCCATCGACCAGCCGTCACCGGCGATGTGGTGCACCACCAGGAGCAGCACGTGGTCCTCGGGCGCCAGGCGGAAGAGTTCGGCGTGCAGCGGCGGTTCCGCGGCGAGGTCGAACCCGTGCCGGGCCGCCTGCGCCAGCCGCTCCGGCAGGTCGCGTTCGGCGAGCTCGGTGACCCGCAGCCGTGGCCGGGCCTCGTCGGGGTCCAGCAGCCGTTGGCACGGCACGCCGTCGACCGTCGGGACGACGGTGCGCAGGCTCTCGTGCCGCTCGACCAGGTCCGCCAGGGCGGTCTCCAGCGCCCGGTGGTCCAGGCTGCCGGACAGCCGCAGGGTCAGCGGGATGTTGTAGGTGGCGCTGGGGCCCTCCATGCGGTGCAGGAACCACAGCCGTCGCTGCGCGAAGGACAGCGGAACGGTCTCCGGCCGCTCGCGGCGCGCCAGCGCCGGGCGCGCCCGGCCCGCGACGTCCACGGCTGCCGCCAGTTCCGCCACCGTCGGCGCCTCGAACAGGTCGCCGAGCCGCAGCTCCACGCCCAGGACCGAGCGGACCCGGGCGACCAGCCGGGTGGCCAGCAGGGAGTGCCCGCCGAGGTCGAAGAAGCTGTCGTCCGGCCCGGGTTCGGAGACCCCGAGCACCTCGGCGAACAGCCCCACGAGCACGTGCTCGGTCGCGGTGCGCGGCGCACGGCCCGGCGCGGCGGACTGCCGCCCGGGCGCCGGCAGGGCCCGCCGGTCGAGCTTGCCGTTCGGGGTCAGCGGCAGCGCGTCCAGCAGCACGAAGTCCGACGGCACCGAGTGCCGGGGCAGCCGCTCGCGCAGGTGGTCGCGCAGCACGGCTTCGGTCACGGTGGTGCCGGGCTCGGCGACGGCGTAGGCCACCAGCCGGGGCTCGTCCTCGGTCCGCACCACGGCGGCGGCCCGGGCGACCAGCGGGTGCTCGGCGAGGACGGCCTCGATCTCGCCGAGCTCGACCCGGAAGCCGCGGATCTTCACCTGGTCGTCGAGACGGCCGAGGAACTCCAGGTTGCCGTCGGCGCCCCACCGCACCAGGTCCCCGGTGCGGTACATCCGGGATCCGCTCGGCCCGAACGGGTCCGCGACGAACCGCCCGGCGGTCAGCGCGGGCCGGTTCAGGTAGCCGCGCGCGAGGCACGCGCCCGCGATGTACAGCTCACCCGCCACGCCGGCCGGCAGCGGCCGCAGGGCGCCGTCGAGCACGTGCAGCCTGGTGTTGCCGGCCGGTCGGCCGATCACCGGGCGCGGGCTCGAACCCAGGGACGCGATCACCGGGTTGACGGTGCACTCGGACGGTCCGTAGAGGTTGAGGCAGGTCACCCCCTCGGCCGCGCGCAGCTGCTCCCACAGCTGCTCCGGGACGGCCTCGCCGCCCGCCGCGACCAGCGCCGGGCGCCAGGCCGGGTCGCCCAGCAGCCCGTGGGCGACGAGGACGTGCAGGTAGGAGGGGGTGGCTTCGATGTAGTCCAGTCCGCAGCGCGCGGCGTAGCGGACGAAGGCGTCCGGGTCGGTCCAGGTCGCGTGCTCCAGGACGTGCAGCTCGTGGCCCGCGAACAGGGCGAGCAGCTGGTTCCACGACGCGTCGAAGGACACCGAGGTGGTCAGGGCCACCCGCAGCCGCTGCCGCTCCCCGAGCACCGACGCGAAGTGCACCTGCCGTAGCTCGGTGAGCAGGTTGAGCAGGCCGCCGTGGGTGGGTGTCACGCCCTTGGGCCGTCCGGTGGAGCCGGAGGTGTGGATGACGTACGCCGGGTGCCGCGGATCGACGGCGACCATCGGGTCCGCCGCCGGACGGCCCGCCGGCTGGGCGGCCGTCTCGGCGGCGTCGAGCACCAGCCGGTCGACGGGACCGCCGCCGGGCAGGCGGTCCCCGCTGCGGGAGTCGGTGACCACCAGGGCCGGCCGGGCGTCGTCGAGCAGGTACGCGATGCGGGCGGCCGGGTACTCGGGGTCGACCGGGAGGAACGCCGCGCCGGTCTTCAGCACCGCGAGGATCGCCACCACCAGCTCGGCCGAGCGCGGCAGCGCCACCGCCACCAGCCGCTCCGGCCCGGCGCCCCGCGCGATCAGCTCGTGCGCCAGGCGGTTGGCCCGCGCGTCCAGCTCCGCGTACGTCAGCGAGACGTCGCCGCACACCAGCGCGACGGCGTCCGGGGTCGCCCGCACGTGCTCGCGGAACAGCTCCGGCAGGCTCGCGGCCGGGGGCTGCGCCACCGGTCCGGTGCCGAGGGCCGTCAGCGCGCCGTGTTCCTCCGCGGTGAGCAGCCCGATCCGGCCCACCGGGGCGTCCGGGTCGCAGTCCGCGACGGTGTCGAACAGTGCGAGCAGGCGCTGCCGGTGGGCCGCGAGGTCGTCGTCGCCGTACGCCTCCGGCGAGCCGTGCAGCCGGAGCAGCGGCGGGTTGCCGTCCCGGTAGTCGAAGACCCAGACAGCGAGGTCGGTGGTCGACCCGGACACGAAGTGGTGCACGTCGGCGGGGTGCCCGGCGAAGCTCGGCCTGGAGTTGAAGGCCATGATGTTGACGATCAGCGGGAACGCCGTCGCGATGCCGCCCGGGGCGCCGAGGTCGCGCAGCAGGTCCTCGCTGCGGTAGCGCTCGTGGGCGACGGCCGTCTCGACCTCCCGCGCCGCCTGGGCGACGAGTTCGCCCCAGGGCATGTCCGGTCGCACCGTCAGCCGCAGCGGCACCACGTTGGACACGGTGCCCGGTACGGCCCTGAGGTCCCGGTCGGCGCCGCGGCGGGCGGTGACGGGCATGGCGAGCACCACGTCCCGGTTGCCGGTCATCCGGTGGGCGTAGAGCGCCGTCGCCGCGATCACCAGCCGGGACCACCGGACGCCGGAACGGCCGGCCGCCGCCCGCAGGGCGTCCGGGCGGCGCAGTTCGCGCTCCTCGGCCAGGCGCAGCGCGCGGTGCGGGTCCGTCGCGGAGGTGTCGGTGAGCCGGGTCGGGGCGGGCAGGTCGGCGAAGCGCCCGGTCCAGTGGGCGCGGTCGGCGGCGAAGTCGGCGGACGCGCGGTAGGCGGCGTCGCTGTCGACGAGGTCCCGCAGCGAGCCGAACGGGCACGGCGGCACGGCGCCGCCCTCGGCGAGGGCCGAGTACACCTCGCCGACCCGCTGCCGGAGCATGGAGCTGCTGATCGCGTCCAGCACCACGTGGTGGTAGTTCAGGTACCAGAGGAACTCGGCCGGCGCGGCCTTGATCAGCGCGTGGCCGAACAGTGGGTCACGGGCGAGGTCCAGCGGGCGCTGCAGGTCCCGTTCCATCCACGCGACGGCCGCCGCGCGGGGGTCGGGCTCCCCGCTGAGGTCGAGGTGCGCGGGCGCCCAGTCCCAGCTCTCCCGGAGGACCTGGCGCGGGCCCTCGCCGTCGTCGACGAAGGTCACGTGCAGGGCGTCGACCTCGTCGACGACCCGGCGCAGCGCGGTCTCGAACAGCTCCCGGTCGACCGGCCCGTGGATCTCCAGGCACTCGCCGACGCGGTAGCCCGGGATCGGTGTCCGGGAGCTCTGCTCGGCGAGCCAGATCTCGCGCTGGGCGGCTGTCAGGGGCAGGACGTCACCGTCGCGACGGGACATGGGGGTACCTCCGGGGGTGTGGGCAGGCGTGGTGGCGGGGCACGCCGGACCGCGCCGACCGCGGTGTCGTCACGCGGTCGGCCGGCGGGCGGTCGCGGCGGCTGCGGTCAGGCGGCGAGTTCGCCGGCCTGGAGCTGCCAGAGGGATGCGTAGAGTCCGTGCCGGTCGAGCAGTTCGTCGTGGGTGCCCTGTTCGGCGACGACGCCGCCCTTGTCCATGACGTAGATCCGGTCGGCGTGGCGGACGGTGGAGAGCCGGTGGGCGATGACGACCATCGTCCGGCCGGCCGCGAAGCTGCGCAGCGTGCGCTGGATGGCGGCCTCGGTCTCGTTGTCCACGGCGGAGGTGGCCTCGTCGAGGACGACGACCGGCGGGTCCTTGAGGATCGCGCGGGCCAGGGCGATCCGCTGCCGCTGGCCGCCGGAGAGCGCGGCGCCGCGTTCGCCGATCAGGGTGTCGTAGCCGTCCGGCAGCGTCGCGATGAAGGTGTGCGCCTCGGCCATGGCGGCCGCCCGGAGCACGGCCTCGTCGGAGGCCCCGAAGCTGCCGTAGCGGATGTTGTCGGCGATGCTGCCGTCGAAGAGGAACGGGTCCTGGGCGACGAAGCCGATGGCGTGGCGCAGGTCGTGCCGCCGCAGGTCCCGGACGTCCTGTCCGTCGAGCCGTACGCTGCCGGACTCCGCGTCCTGGAAGCGCATCAGCAGTTTGGCGATCGTCGTCTTGCCGGAGCCGGTGGCGCCCACCAGGGCGGTCACCTGCCCGGCCGGGATGGTGAGCGAGAGGTCCTCCAGCGCCGCCGGCCGGCCGGGGTAGGCGAAGGTGACCGCGTCGAGGACGAGCTCGCCCCGCACCTCGGCGGGGTCGAGCGTCCCGCTGCTGCCGTCTGCCTCGACGGGCAGGGCGCCCAGCCGCCGGACCCGGTCGTAGGAGGCGAGGGTGCGCTGGTACTGGTCGACGATGCCGCCGAGCCGGCTCATCCGCATCAGCAGCATCTGGGGCAGCCCGATCAGCGGGCTGAACACCTCGAAGCGCAGGGTGCCGTCGAGCACCGAACGGCCGCCGATCAGCAGGGTGCCGGCCATCGACGCGGTGGTGCAGGCCCGGATGGTCTCGGCGTGGCGGAGCGTGCCCCGGTCGGTCCGGGTCCTGCTCTCCCGGGCCGCCGCGCTCAACTCGTCGACGCGTCCGGCCTCGTAGTCCTCGGTGCAGAAGCTCTTGACGGTGGCGCCGGCTTCCAGCGAGTTGATCACCTGGCTGCCCAGCCTGGCGCGGTGCTCGCCGGTGTCGGCGTAGTCGGCCGCGGCCTTGTCCTGGTGGTGCAGCGACAGCCAGGCGATGACCGGGATCGGCAGGAACGCGATCCAGGCGATCTGCGGCGCCAGCAGGAGGAACGCCGGTACCAGGAGGGCCAGACTGGTGCCGAGTTGCAGCACGTCGTTGGCCGGGCCGGCGAAGAAGGCGCCGAGCTGGCCGACGTCGTCGGTGAGCGCCCCGGCGACCCGGGTGGTCCGCTCGCCCTCCAGGTGTCCCAGTTCGAGGTGCTGGACGTGCCGGTAGGTGCGGCTGCGCCAGTCGTGCTCGATGTCCTGGCCGAGTCGGCGCCACTGGAGGTTCGAGGCGTACGAGAGGCCCGCCACGGCGGCGCAGGCGGCGGCCACCAGCCCGGCCAGGCCCCAGAGTTGGGCGGACGCGGTGGTCAGGCCGAGGCTGACCAGAGGCGCCGCCTCGCCCTTGATGAGGACCAGTCCGGTCCAGCCGAGGAAGGTGCCGAGCGCCATCTCCGAGACCTGGCAGGAGACCGAGAGCGCGGCGGCCCGGTGGAGGCGGGTGCGGTGCGGGCCGACGATCTCCAGCAGGGGGTGGCGCAGGGCACCGGCGCCGACCGCCTCCCGGGACGCGTCGAGCGTTCTGCGCCAGGTGTTCCGGAGGACGGCCGCGGTCGCGGCGGCCACCCCGCCCACCGCCACCAGCTGCCTGCTCAGTGCCGAGCCCTTGATGAGGGCGACCCCGGCCGCGACGCCGCCGCCGACGGCGAGCACCGGTCGCACGACCAGGCCGCGGTCCGCCCGCGGGGCCGGTGCGGCGGCGGGCCGGGCCGGTGCCGGGCGCCCCGCGCCGGTCGGGTCCGCCGCGACCAGGCTGACGGCTCTGCGGACGATCCGGCCGACGTCCGCGCCGCGCACCCGCGCATCGTGCCGGACGAGCAGCCCGCCGGTGACCGGGTTGGCCCGGGCCTCGGTGATCCCGGGAATGCGGCGCAGCACGGCGGCGAGGACCTCGGCCGTCCGGGGCCGTCCGAGCACCAGCTTGACGTCCCAGCGCTGGCGGCCCGGAATGACCGAGCGCGGGCTCGCGTCCAATTCCACGGAGCGGAATCCGGCTGCGGCACCCAGTAGCGATGGCATGTGTACGATCACCTGTTTGCGGAGGTCGCGGAAAATCGTCTCGGACACGACGGATCACACGACGGAGTGGGAATGTCGGGAAGCGTATGCGCTGCGGCCGGCGGGCCTGCAGTCGCCCGCCGCCGGGGCGCATTCCTCCGAAACCGATCGGAATGCGCGTCCGGCGGCGGGCCTGGTTGCGGACGGGCCGTCAGTGCGCCTTGCCGGCGCCCGCGGTCGCGCGGATCTTGGGGGCCCTGGGGTCCTCCTCGGCGGCCCGGCGGGCCCGCTCGGTGGCCTCGTCCCTCGCACTGCTCGGGGCGGCGCCCTCGGCGGTGGTGCGCTGGCCGTCGGCCGGCCGGGGTCCGGCCTCACCGGCGGCGATCTGGGCCGCCATCATGTCGGCGGCCACCTCGGCCGCGAGGTCGTGGATGTTCTCCCCGGCCTCGTGCGCGGCCTTCTTCACCTCCATCGCGATGCCGACGGACGTCTTGACGACTCCTCGCACCAGCGGCTTGAGCAGACGCTTGGCCAGGGGCGCGACCACGAGGCCGATCAGGAAGGGCGGTACTACGGGCGGCATGATGCTCCATCCTCTCCACACACAGGTATGACAGGGACCCGGGCACTGCGGACACGGAGCAGCGCACAGCCGGGTGGACGGAAGCATTCCACCTCGGAATCCGGGATTCACCTACCGAATCGGTATTCCGGAAACCGGCATGCACCGCCCGATCTCGTGGCCACCGTAGTCGAACCATGTCCGCCGGAGCCAAGCGGGCTCCGGCGGTTCACTCTTGTGAGTGTTCACGGCTTGCACCCGCACCCTGAATGGCGGCGCGCCCTGCAGGACATAAATACAATGACCCGCTTTTCATATTCATTCGAAGTCACGTGGAAGGCCCAGTTCACGCGCCACCCTCCGCCGCAGTCCCGGGAACGGCAACGCCCCGCCTCCCAGCACCGCCTCGTGGAAGGCCCGCACGTCGAACCCGGCCCCCAGCTCCGCCTCGGCCCGCGCCCGGAGCCCGCCGAACTCCAGGAAGCCCGCCCGGTAGGAGAGCGCCTGACCGGGCAGGTCGGTCGAGTAGCGCAGCAGGTCGGAGGTGATCTGGCCGTCCGCCTCGGTGCAGTTGGCGCGCATGAACTCCCGCGCCTGCTCCAGGCCCATCGTCCCGAGGTTGAGCCCGGTGTCCACGACGAGGCGCTGGGCGGTGAACCGCTCCTGCGCCAGGCGCCCGTAGGCGTCCCACGGATCCGCGTAGAGACCCGCCTCCCAGCCGAGACCCGCCGCGTACTCGGCCCAGCCCTCGTTGAAGGCACCGAACTCCGCCGCCTCGCGCCGCAGTTTCGGCAGCGAGCGGTCCTCGGCCTGCCGGGCGAGGTGGAAGTGGTGACCCGGAGCCAGCTCGTGGAGGATCAGCGAGGCCGAGCCCAGCAGGGACCTGTGCTCCAGGTCGGAGCCGTTGTAGCGGTAGCGCCCGACCGGCTCGGCCGCCGTCGGAGCCTCGTAGTAGCCGAAGGTCATCCCCGGCTCCAGCGCCGGATCCAGCCGGGCCAGCCCGTACGGCGCCCGCGGCAGGGTGGCGAACAGGCGCGGCAGCACCGGGGCCAGCCGGTCGAGGTGGCCCCGGTATCGCGCCTCGACCTCCTCCGGCGTCCGGGCGTACAGCCGGGGCTCGGTCCGCAGCCGCTCGTGGAACTCGGCCTCCGAGCCGTGGAAGCCCAGCGTCGAGCGGACCTCCCGCATCCGCTCGGCGAGCTCCCGGCACTGCTCGCGGCCGAGTTCGTGCAGCCGCTCGGGCGCGGTGTCGCCCCCGCTGTGGATCCGGGCGAAGTCCCGGTACGCCGCCTCGCCGTCCCGGTAGTGCGCCCAGCCGACGGCCCGCGGCGCCGCGCCCGGGTGGGCCGGGTCGTCGAGGAGGGCGAGCAGCCGGTCGAAGCCCGGCGTCAACTCGTCCTCGACCAGCCGCCGTACGCCGTCCCGGAGGCGCCCGCGCCCGGCCGGCCCCAGCCCGTCGAGGCGGTCCTCGGCCACCTCCACCCGGCCCGCCACCGACGTCCGCAGCCCGGCGAGGGTGGCGCGCGCTCCGGCCAGCGCCGGGGCGGGCACCCGGAAGCCGCGCGCCGCCTGACCCGCCACCTTGTCGCCGATCGAGCCGACCACCCCGGCCAGCTCCCGCACCAGCCCCACGTACCGCTCGACGTCCGACGGCTGGGCGAACGACAGCGGGCGCAGCACCGCGTCGACGTACAGTGACAGCGGGAACAGCCGGTAGGGCGTGGCCGCGGACGTCAGCCAGTAGCTGCGGTGGGTGCGCAGCTCCTGATCGGCCAGCCCCGCCAGGAACGCGGCGGTGTCGGCGTCGGCACCGGACAGCCCCGCTCCGTCGAGCGCCCGCACCCGGCCCAGCACCTCCTCGGCGAACCGCGCCCGCTCCTCCGCCTCGGCGGGGGAGGCCCTGGGCAGCGTCTCGACCGGGAGCCCCTGGCGGACCCTCAGCAGCGGATCGCGCTCCGACAGGAACGCCCAGTAGCGGTCCGTCAGCCGGTGGACCTCCCGGCCCGGTTCGTTCGCACTCGTGCTCATGCGGCCATCCTGGCGACGGCCGGCCGCCGAGCGGCCCCGGTCCGGGACGCACGGACGTGACACCCCTCGAAAGGGTGAATCACGATCCCCTCCCCGGCCGCCGCCCACGGCTCCCGGCCGGGCCGACAAGCGGCTCCGGGCGTTCGAACATGCCTGCGGCGCCGGTCAGTTGGACCGTCACGGCGAGGACCCGGTGGCACCATGGCCGCCATGCCCCGACGCACTCCGCCGGTCGCGCCGGCGGCCGCCCTCACCGCCGCGGCCGTCGCGCTGGCCGGCTGCGGAGGCGCCGCCCGGTCCTCGACGAGCACCCCGCTCGTCGACCACGGGACCGTCCGGATCGCCGAGTCCAGCGAAACGCCGAGCTTCGACCCGTACTCCACCTTCGGCGCCGGTCAGGCCCGCTACGCCTACGACTCGCTGGTCGACGTCTCCCCCGACGGCAGCGTCGTCTCCGGACTCGCCTCCTCCTGGCAGGCCACCACCACCGCGGCCACCTTCACCCTCCGCCCGGGCGTCACCTGCTCCGACGGCACCCCGCTCACCGCCTCCGCCGTGGTCCGGGCGCTGACGTACGCGGGCGACCCGGCCCACCAGCTGGCCGGCGCCCGGACCGTCCTGCCGAACGTCCCGTTCACCGCGGACGCCGACGACCGGGCCGGCACGGTGTCGGTCACCACCGCCGCGCCCTTCCCCTTCCTGACCCGCACCCTCGGGCTGCTGCCGATCGTCTGCCCGGCCGGCCTCGACCGGCCCGAGACGCTGGAGCGCACCACCCGGGGCACCGGCCCGTACGTGCTCACCCGCTACTCCCCCGGCGGGCCCTACGAGTTCACCGTCCGCGAGGGCTACACCTGGGGCCCGGGCGGGGCGACCACCGCCGCACCCGGCCTGCCGGCCCGGATCGTCCTGTCCGTGGTGCCCCAGGCCTCCACCACCGCGAACCTGCTGCTCACCGGAGGCGTCGACATCGCCAACGTCACCGGGCCCGACCGCGCCCGGCTCACCGGGCACGGCCTGACCGCCGAGGACGTGGCGACGGTGGTCGGGCTGACCTTCTTCAACCAGCGCCCCGGCCGGCCCCTCGCCGACCCGGCGCTGCGCCGAGCCCTGGTGTCCGCCCTCGACCGCCAGGGGCTCGCCAACGTCGCCGTCGGCGGCACCGGCCACCCGGCCGGCGACTTCGGCGCCGAGGGCGCCGTCTGCCACGCCGACCTCGCCACCGCCGACCTGCCCGCGCAGGACGCCCCCGGGGCCCTGCGCGCCGCCGGCTGGACCCGCACCGGCGACGGCCCGCTCGGCAAGGACGGCCGGCCGCTGAGACTGCGCCTGATCACCAGCCCGGACCTCGGCCCGACCCTGCCGCCCGCCGCCGAACTGATGGCCCGGACCTGGACGGCGCTCGGCGCGCACGTCGAACTGGTCACCGAGAGCCTGCCCGCCCTCGTCAACGCCATGTACCGGACCGGCGACTTCGACGTCGTGGTCGGCAGCACCCCGGGCTTCGCCCTGCCGGTCGGCTTCGTCCCGTTCTTCTCCGGCCCCACCCCCGCCCAGGGCCTCAACTTCGCCGGGGTCGCCGACCCCGAGTACGACGCCCTGGTCTCCCAGGCCCTCCGGGAACCGGACACCGAGGGCTGCGGCACCTGGAACCGGGCCGCCGCCGCGCTCTTCCGCTCGGCCGCCGCCCTGCCGATCGCGGACGGCCGGAGCACCGTGTACGGCTACCGCACCACCTTCGCCACCACCTTCGGCGGCCGACTCGTTCCCACCAGCATCCGCCTCCACCGATGACCCGGGGGCCCACCGTGTTGTCCCTGCCCGACCTGCTGCGACACCCCTGGACGGCCTTCCTCGGCCGCCGCGCCGCCCGGCTGCTGCTCTCCCTAGCCGTCGTGCTCACCGCGTCCTTCGCGATGGTCCGCCTCGTGCCGGGCGACCCGGTCCGCGCCGCCCTCGGCGTCGACGCCGCCCCCGACCTGGTCGCCGCCCGCCGGCACGAACTGGGCCTCGACGTGCCCTTCCTCGACCAGTACCGGCACTACCTCGACGGCCTGCTGCGCGGGGACCTCGGGACCTCCCTGGTCACCGGTACCCCGGTCGCGGAGCTGGTCCGCACCCGGCTGCCGGCCACCCTGGAGATCGCCGCCCTGGCCTTCCTGGTCACCCTCGCCGTCGCCCTGCCCGGCGGACTGCTCGCCGCCGTCCGCACCAGGGACGGCCGCCACCCGCGCAGCGAGCTGGCGTTCACCGTGGTCACCGCCGGCCTGGCCGGAGTGCCCGACTTCGTGCTGGCCGCCGGACTCACCGCGCTGCTGGCCGTCGGCCTGCGACTGCTGCCGGTGGCCGGCACCGCGGGAGCCGAGTCCCTCGTCCTGCCGGTCCTGGCGCTCTCCCTCGCGCCGACGGCCGTCCTACTGCGCATCGTCCGGGTCGAGGCGCTGAAGGTGCTGGGCGAGGACTACCTGCGCACCGCCCGGAGCAAGCGGCTGTCCCCCGCCCGCCGCTACCTGCGGCACGCCGCGCCCAACACGGCCACCGCCGCGCTCACCGTCGCCGGGAGCCTGCTGCCCGGCATGATCGCCGGCACCGTCCTGGTCGAGAAGGTGTTCGCCTGGCCGGGCATCGGATCGGCGATGGCCCAGTCCGTGGTGGCCCAGGACTACCCGGTGATCCAGGCGATGGTGCTGGTCCTGGGCACCGCCGTGCTGCTCTCCGGCCTCCTGGTCGACGTGCTGCTGGCCGTGCTGGACCCTCGTTCGACGATCCGGGAGAGCTGAGATGCCCCGTCCCACCACGCACCCCCGCTCGCCGATGGCCTGGATCTCGGCGGTCATGCCGGCCTCGCTGCTCGTCCTCGCCCTGGCCGCACCGCTCGTGTGGGGCCCCGCGGCCGACCGCCCCGACCCCTTCGCGGTGCTCCAGGGCCCGTCCGCGGCCCACCCGTTCGGCACCGACAACCTCGGCCGGGACGTGCTCGCCCGGGTCCTGACCGCCACCCGGCCCTCCCTGCTGCCGGCCCTGGCCGCCACGGTGCTCGGCGCCACGGGCGGCGTCCTGCTCGGCGCGGCCACCGCCGTGGTCGGCCCGCGCGCCCGCCGGCTGCTCGCCGGCCTCATCACCCTGCTGCTCGCCTTCCCCGCGCTGCTGGTCGCGATGTTCCTCGCGGTCGTGTTCGGCGCGGGCGCCGGCGGGGCCGTGCTCGCGCTCGCCGTCGCCGGCGTCCCCGGTTTCGCCCGGCTCGCCCAGACCCTCGCCGCCGCCGTGGCCGGCACCGACCACCTGGCCGCGGCCCGGGTCCTCGGCCTGCGCCGACACCGGCTGCTGTGGCGGCACGTCCTGCCCAACATCGCCGAGCCGCTGCTGCTGGCCGCCACCACGGCCGCGGGCACGGCCCTGGTCGCGCTCTCCGGGCTGAGCTTCCTCGGGCTGGGCGTCCAGCCGCCCGACTACGACTGGGGGCAACTGCTCAACCAGGGTCTCGACCGCATCTACGCCGACCCGCTGCCCGCGCTCGCCCCCGGCCTGGCCGTCCTCTACGCGGCCCTGACCTTCCAGCTGCTCGGCGAGGTCCTGGCCCGCCGCGTCGCCCGGCGCGATCCGGCACCCCGGCCCCCCGCGCCGCCGCCCGCCCCGGGCGGGCCGGCCGAGGAGGGCCTGGTGCTCCAGGTCGAGGACCTCAGCGTCGAACTCCCCACCCCGGACGGCACGATCCGGCCGGTGCGCGGTGTGAGCCTCGCCCTGCGACCGGGCGAGATCGTCGGGCTCGTCGGCGAGTCGGGCTCCGGCAAGTCGCTGACCGCACTCGCCGTCGCCGACCTGCTCCCCGAACGGGCCCGGGTCACCCGGCGGACCCTGCGCCTGCTCGGCGCCGACCTCGCCACCATGACCCCGAAACAGCGCGACCGGCACCTCGCGACCGCCCTGGCGACGGTCTTCCAGAACCCGGCCTCCGCGCTCAACCCGTCCCTGCGGATCTCCACCCAGCTCACCGAAGCCGTCCGGGCCCACCGCGGTGCGAGCCGCGCCCGGGCCGAGGCCGAGGCCGCCGAGGCGCTGCGCCGGGTGGCCCTTCCCCCCGCACTGCTGCGCTCACGCCCGCACCAGCTCTCCGGCGGCCAGCGCCAGCGCGTGATGATCGCCGCCGGGCTGATGGTGCGGCCGGCCCTCGTCATCGCCGACGAGCCGACCACCGCGCTCGACGTCACCGTGCAGCGGCAGATCACCCGCCTGCTCGGCGACCTCCGGCGGGACACCGCCACCGCGATCCTGTTCATCAGCCATGACATCGCGCTGGTCGGCGACTTCTGCGACCGCGTCCTGGTGATGTACGCGGGCACCGTCGTCGAGTCCCTGCCCGCCGACCGCCTCGCCGACGGCACCCGGCACCCCTACACCCGCGCACTGGTCGCCTCGGTGCCGGACCTCACCGCGGACCGCGACCGTCCGCTGCCGACGGTGGAGGGCGCGCCACCCGACCCGCTCGCCACCGCGCCGGGCTGCGCGTTCGAGCCCCGCTGCCCGCGCCGCCGGGACCACTGCGCCGAGCAGGCCCCGCCGCTGGGGGACCTTGACGCGGTCCACCGGGTGGCCTGCTGGTACCCGGTGGCGGCGGAGGTGGTGGTGTCATGACCGAACTCCGGATCCGCGACCTCACCGTCCGCCACCGCGGCCCGCGCGGCCCGGTCGCCGCCGTCGACGGGGTCTCGCTGGAGATCCCGCCGGGCACCTCGCTCGGGCTGGTGGGCGAGTCCGGCTCGGGAAAGTCGAGCCTGGCCCGCGCGATCGTCGGGCTGACCCCCGTGCACGGGGGCCGGGTCCTGCTGGACGGCCGGGAGGTCCGGGTCCGTACGATCGGCGACCGGCGCCGCCTCGGCCGGCTGGTCCAGATCGTCCTCCAGGACCCGGACACCGCACTGGACCCCCGGATGACCGTCCGCCGGACCCTGCTCGAAGCGGCCACCGCGTTCCGGCGGCTCGACCGGCGGGCCCGTGCCGAGCGCGTCCCCGCCCTGCTCGAACTCGTCGGCCTGGACACCCGGTTCGCGGACCGCCTGCCCCGGCAGCTGTCCGGCGGCCAACGCCAGCGGGTCGCCGTCGCCCGCGCCCTGGCCGTGGAACCCGGCCTGCTGATCGCCGACGAGATCACCTCCGCGCTCGACGTCTCGGTGCAGGCCGCCGTGCTCAACACCATCCGCGACCTCCAGCGGCGGCTCGGCCTGTCCATGCTGTTCATCGGCCACAACCTGCCGGCGGTCTGCCACGTCTCCGACGCGGTGGCCGTCATGCGGCACGGCCGGATCGTGGAGACCGCCCCCACCGCGGCCGTCCTGCGCGCCCCGCAGCACCCGTACACCCGGGAACTGCTCGCCGCGGTACCGAGCCTGCGCACGCCCCCACCCGAGGAGAGGCTCCCATGACCCCCGGGCACCCGGACGCGGTGGTCGTCGGAGCCGGCGTGATCGGCGCGGCCGTCGCCCTCGAACTCGCCCGCGCCGGACGCCGGGTGGTCGTCGTGGACAAGGCGGGCGCCGCCGGGCACGGCTCCACCAGCGCCTCCAGTGCGATCATCCGGTTCAACTACTCCACCTTCGACGGCGTCGCCACGGCCTGGGAGGCCCAGCACCTCTGGACGTCCTGGCCCGGCCACCTCCGGCTCACCCGCCGCCACCCGCTCGCCGCCTTCCACCGCACCGGCGCCGTCGTGCTCGACTCCCCCGCCGCCGCGCCGTCCGAGGTGGCCGCCCTGTTCGACCGCGCCGGCGTCCCCTACGAACGGTGGGACACCCCGACCCTGCGCGAACGCCTCCCGGGGATCGACCCCGGCCGGTACTGGCCGCCGAAGCCGGTGGAGGACGACGCCTTCTTCGACGGACCGGCCGGCGCACTCGGCGCCCTGTTCACCCCGGACGCCGGGTTCGTCGACGACCCGCAGCTCGCCGCCCGGAACCTCGCCGACGCGGCAGCCGAACGGGGCGCGCGCTTCCTGTTCCACCACACCGTGACGGCCGTCGACCGGCACGCGGACCGGGTGGCGGGCGTCCGGCTCGCCGACGGCACGCACATCGCCGCGCCGGTCGTGGTCAACGCCGCCGGCCCCTGGTCGGGCGGGCTCAACCGGCTGGCCGACGTCGGCCACGACTTCACGATCCGCGTACGCCCCCTGCGCGAGGAGGTCCACCAGGTCCCCCTGCCCACCGGCCACCCCACCGTGCCGGTCGTCGCCGACCTCGACCTCGGCACCTACCTGCGGTCGGCCCCGGGCGGACACCTCCTGGTCGGCGGGACGGAACCGGACTGCGACCCGCACGAGTGGATCGACGACCCGGACACGGCCGACCCCCGCGCCACCGCCCGCCGCTTCCGTGCCCAGGTGACCCGGGCCGCCCGGCGCCTCCCCGCGATCGGCGTCCCCAACCGGCCGCTCGGGGTCGCGGGGGTGTACGACGTCGCCGACGACTGGACCCCGATCTACGACCGCACCGCCCTCGACGGCTACTACGTCGCCATGGGCACCAGCGGCAACCAGTTCAAGAACGCCCCGCTGGTGGGCCGTTTCCTGGCGGCCCTGATCGACTCGGTCGAAGCCGGCCACGACCACGACGGCGACCCGCTCCGGTACCGCTGCGAGCACACCGGCAGCGTCGTGGACCTGGGCGCCTTCTCCCGCCGGCGCCCGGTCGAGCCGGACCCGGCGCGGACCGTCATGGGCTGACCACCCGCAGCTCGTGCACCACGCCCGCGACCACGTCGACCACGAACCCGGGCGCCTCGTGCGGGAAGTCGTGTCCCGTCCCCGCCGGGGTGTGCACAAGCCGTGACGCCGTCGACGCCGCCAGGTACCGCGTCCGGCTCCGGAGGTAGAAGCGGCGGATCCGCTCGGCCTCGACCGCGTCCCGGGCCCCGGCCAGCACCGCCTCGCCGCCGATGAGGTCCCGGGGTATCACCAGCACCAGCGGCAGGTCCCCGAGGTCCCCGTCGTACACCACGGTGTCCCAGCCCACCCGCGCCAGCCCGGACGCCGACAGCTCGGCGAAGACCGACGCGGCGGCGCAGCCCTGCCCGGCCCGGCCCTCGGGGCCGCGGTGGGCGCCGAACAGCTGCCGCACGGCCGCCCGCACGAAGCCGCGACGCATCCCGGCGAGCTGCCGGCTGGGCGGCGCGAAGGCGATGACCTCCAGGGGCGTCGGATCCAGCAGGACGAGCCCGGCCACCAGCTCCGGCCGGCGCCTGGCCGCGTTCGCGACCAGCAAGCCGCCGAAGGAATGGCCGACGAACACGAACGGCGGCCGCTCCCCCGCCCGCTGCAGCGCCGCCACCAGCTCCTCCGCCTCGCCCGCCGTCGTCCGCGGGAACGGCCCGACATCGCTCCAGCCCGTCCCCAGGCGGTCGACCAGCACCGACCGGGCCCGGGCCGACAGCATCGTGTGCAGCTCCCGGAAGTCCGCGCCGGGGGCGTGCCCGCCGGGCACCCAGACCACCGTCGGCCCGCCCGCGGCCTCCCCCTCGGCGAGGAGGTGCATCCGGTGACCGCCCACGTCGACCAGCCGCCCCGGCGGCGGATTCGTCCGCGCCTCCCGGGCCACCAGTACCAGGTGTCGTACGGCTCCCGCCGCCAGCAGCACACCGACGGCCGTCACCAGGACGCCGAGCACCACGGCCCACGCCGACCCCACGCCGAGCAGAACGCCGCCCACCGCCGCCACCAGCACCGCGACCGGCACCCCCAGCCAGTCCCGGCTCAGTAACGCGAGCAAGGAGTCCGTGACCCGTCCGTCCCGGCGCATCGGTCCTCCGCAAGGGCTTCGAAAACCGATCTCTGCCAGAGTCATTCCCCGGTCCACCGGGCCCGACGCCGGACCGTCCCCCGGAATCGTCGGAAGCGTCCCTGCCGACCGCTCGCCCACCGGCCGCCGCGAGCGCCCGCACGGCCCGCATGACCCCTGACGGCCGAAGCTCAGCTAGCTGCCGGCGGAGCCGACGGCGTGGTGGGGCGCACGCGCGGGACGGTCGGTCGGCTGACGGACGGCCCCGGTCGGACCGGGGAGCCGGTCCGGCCCACTGGTCCCGGACCCGTCTCCGGCCGACGATGGCCGTATGGGTGTCGACGACCCGGGTTCCGGGCTGCTGGTGACGAACGTGCGCGTCTTCGACGGGATCGGAGCGGAAGCGGTGCCGGGGCACGTCCGGGTCGAACGGGACAGGATCGCGGAGGTGGTGCCGGGCCGCGCCTTCCCGCGCGGCGTCCCCGGGGGCACGAGGGTGCTCGACGGGGGCGGCGGCACGCTCATCCCGGGGCTCACCGACGCCCACGTCCACCTGTTCGCGATCGGCGGCACCATGGCGGAGCTGCAACTCGCACCGACCGGCACGGTCTACTACCAGGCCCTGGCCTCGGCCCGCGACATGCTGATGCGCGGCTTCACCACCGTCCGGGACATGGCGGGTGACACCGAGCCGCTGCGTCGGGTCCTCGACCGAGGGCTGTTCCCCGGCCCGCGGATCTACCCGAGCCAGGCCGCCGTCTCGCAGACCTCCGGGCACGGCGACTTCGGGGCCGTCCACGACACCCCGACCGCGTTCGGCGGTCCGCAGGCCCGCACCGAACAGCTCGGGTTCACCCGGGTGGCCGACGGCCCGGCACGGGTGCTCACGGCGGTGCGCGAGCAGCTGCGCAAGGGCGCCGCACAGATCAAGCTGATGGCCGGCGGAGGCGTCGCCTCCGACTTCGACCCGCTGGACGTGCTGCAGTTCACCACCGCGGAACTGGAGGCCGCGGTGGCGGCGGCCACCGACTGGGGCACGTACGTGACCGCGCACGTCTACACCTCCGACGCCGTGCGCCGCGCGGTGGACGCCGGGGTGCGCTGCATCGAGCACGGTCACCTCGTCGACGAGTCCACCATCCGCCACCTCGCTGAGAAGGGCGTGTGGCTGAGCACCCAACCGTTCGAGGTCGACGACCACCACTACGCGTCCCCGGACAGCGCCCGCAAGAACCGCGAGGTGTGCGAGGGCGTCGCCCGCACCTTCGGCTGGGCGCTGCGGCACGGCGTACGACTCGCCTTCGGCACCGACCTGGTGTTCGACCCGGCGAAGGCCGACCGGCAGATCGACATGCTCGTCCGGCTCGGCCACCACCTGAGCCCGGTCGAGGCCCTCAAACTGGCCACCTCCGGCAACGCGGAGCTCTTCCGCATGTCCGGCCGCCGCGACCCCTACCGCGCGGCGCCGCTCGGCGTCGTCGCACCGGGAGCCTGGGCCGACTTCCTGGTCGTCGACGGCGACCCGACCACCGACCTGTCCGTCCTCGCCGACCCCGGGCGCAACCTGCGCCTCATCGTCAAGGGCGGCGTCGTCCACAAGGACGAGCTCGACTGACCGGCTGGTCGGCCCGGTCGGTCGGGACCTCATCGGGCCGCAGTGCCATTCCGGGTCGGACCGACGTCCCAGAACTTCGTTGCCCGCCGTCAAGGCCCCGTGAGAGCATCGGGATTCGGCGGTCCGGCTCCTTCCGTTCACGTTGCACGACGCGAACGGGCGAAGGAGTGCGGGCCGTTGCCGCGTCCACGGTTTCGAGGAGTCCCGCCGATGCCCGCGAATGGCAGGTGCCGTTGATGTCCGTACCAGAGCCGGCCGAAGCCTGCATCGAGGATGCGGGCAACATCCTGGTTGCGCCTCCGGCGTTGCAGGACGACGACGTGGTCAGGGACTTCTTCGGGTCCACCGTCACCCCGGAGGAGTTCGCCTCCGGTTCGGCGGACCTCGCGCAGCGGACCGTCTACCTGTGCGGCGACGTGTCCGGGATCGACGCCCGGCGACTGCGAGCGGCTGCCCGGGTGTTCGTCGTCCGGGAGCTGTCCCACGGCTACCGGGAGGGCGGCGGCGCACCGTGGACCGTCGTCGGCCTCGGCCGGGTCCCGGTCCGCGTGCACGGTGTCGGCGTGTACTACCACCGCTTCTTCGAACCCGGCGCCGATCACTTCGGACGGATCCGCGCGGAGCACGCGTTCCAGTCCCTGACGGAGTCCACCAAGCCCGGAACGGCCCACCGCACCGGCATCTACCTCACGCCCGTCACGCGCGACGGTGACGACCTGCACTTCCGTCTGCTCCGGTGCTCCACGAACCTCTCGGGGCCGACCGAGGGCTTCCGCCCGACCGACACCGACATCGTCGAGGCGCTGAACCGTGAGGCCGCCGCCGTCTTCCGGAACCCGGCGCCGCTGAACCACGTCCTCGCGCAGATCTACCACAACACCCTGGCGACGGCCGAACGCAAGCAGTCCAAGGCCAGGATCTCGGCCCACGCCGACAAGACCAAGGACATGCCCGTCAACGGCATCATGGCCTTCTGCACCTTCTACGACGGGCTCGACAGGCTGCAGCCCCTGGCCGGGGACGCCTTCGACCACGGTGTGAAGGGCGCCAGCGGGCTGACCAGCCTCCGCTTCCGCCGCAAGGAGCCGGTCGAAGGACGTGACGGCGCCGCGCTCCCGGCGCAGTTCACCGTGACCCTCCATCCCGGGTCGGTGTTCTTCGTGCCGCTGTCCACCAACCGCCTCTACACGCACGAGATCCGGCCCTCGGCCCTGGACGCCGAGCTGCTCCCGACCCGCCTGGGATACGTGGTGCGCTGTTCGAACGCCGAGGCCGTCCACACGAACGGCCAGACCTTCCTCAAAGTGGGCGACGAGCGGGTGGAGCTGGGGCCGCCCACGCCGGACGGCATGGACGAGCTGCGCAGGCTCTACGCCGAGGAGAACAGGACCTCGTCCTTCGTCGACTACGGCGGGGAACTCCTCTTCAGCATGAACACGGGAGACTACGTTGCCCCCCGGATCTAGGGCTTCGGACGACGTCCGCTCGGAGGACGTCCGCTCGTACGACGTCCGCTCGTTCGTCGTGCCGACCGAGGACGACGCCTTCGCGGAGCTGTCCGCGTCGGTGCGCTGGGAGGACGTGGGGAAGGGCCGGAGAGGCGCCGTGCTCGCCAAGGCCGACGAGGCGGGCGGAGTGCCGCTCGTCCGCACCACCACGCGGTACGGCAGCCCGGCGCAGCTGTTCCGGCCCGTGCACGATCGGCTGGCGCAGCGGATCCGGGAACACGCGGGGCTCCCGGTCGGCTTCGACAACGCCCTCGTCGAGAGCTACACGAACGCCTACCGGACCATGGGCGGCCATTCCGACCAGGCCCTGGATCTGGCCGACGATTCGTTCATCGCGGTCTTCTCCTGCTACCGCCATCCCGAAGCGGGCCCGCAGCGGAAGCTGATCTTCGAATCGAAGGATCCCGGTGACGAGACCTTCGAGATCCCCCTCGTCCACCACGGTGTCGTCGTCTTCTCCGTCGACGCGAACCGGCGGCTCCGGCACAGGATCGTCCTGGACGCCCCCGGCCCGACGGCGGACAACCAGTGGCTGGGCGTGACGTTCCGCACGTCCAAGACCCTCGTGCGGTTCCGCGACGGACAGGCGTACCTCCCCCAGGGTGCGCGCCTCACGGCGGCCGACGACGAGCAGAAGGACGAGTTCTACCGACTGCGGCGCCGTGAGAACAGGGAACCGGACTTCGTCTACCCCCCGCTGACGTACACCGTCAGCGCGAGCGATCTGATGCCGCCCGTCTGACGCGGCGGACCGTCGAGCAGCCCACGTGGACCGGACGTGCACCCCGCCCACCGTCCTGCGGTGGGGCGCCGGGGTGCGGACCCCGGGGACGGGCCAGGGGCGGTCCAGGGTCGTCGTCAGGGTGATCACCGATGGCAACGGCGGCGGTGCGCGGCGGGGTCTTCGCCACCCGCGACCTCCGGCACCGCGTGGTGTACTCGCTGAACCCGACGGGAGCCGGCAACGACCTCCCGTACATCAGGGCGATCGTCGACGCCGCACTCACCGGCTGACCGCCGAACCGTACAACGGTCGGCCACCGACGGTTCGTTCCCGCTGGTGGTGTGACGTTCCGCGCTGCTTCCCGGCCTGTCGCCGGGCCCCGCTGCTACTCCATACTCCAGGACCGGCCTGATGACCCGACAGCGGAGGAGTGCGATGAGTTCGGCAGCGGACGCAGGAACGTGGAAGCTCGGAGACCTGGAGGTGAACCGGATCGGCTACGGCACGATGCGGTTGACCGGCAACGGCATGCTGGGCAACTCCGACGGCCCGCCGATCGACCGCCGTGCCGCGGTCGGCCTGCTGCACCGCGCGTTCGAGCAGGGCGTGAACCACGTGGACACGGCCGCCTTCTACTTCTCGCCGCTGCGCTCCGCGAACGAGCTCGTCGGCCGGGCCCTGAGCACCTGGCACGGCGACGTGGTCGTGGCGACCAAGGTCGGCCCGTGGCGGGACCCGTCCGGCGCGTGGCACACGGCCCGCCCCGATGAGCTGCGCGGCCACGTGGAGGAGAACCTGCGTCAGCTCGGCCTGGACTGCCTGGACGTGGTGAACCTGCGCCACAACGGCCCCGGAACGGCCTCGATCGCGGAGCACTTCGGCGCCCTCGCCGAGCTGCGCGAGGCGGGGCTCGTCCGGCACCTCGGGCTCTCCAACGTGCGGCCGGCCCACGTGGCCGAGGCACGGGCGATCGCACCCGTGGTCTGTGTGCAGAACTCCTACGGGCTGGACTCGCGCCGCGCCGACGAGAACGGGCTGGTGGACCTCTGCGGGGAGCAGGGCATCGCCTTCGTCCCGTTCTTCGCCGTCTCCGGCCTGCGGCGGGAGGCCGGCGCGGGCCTGGAGCAGGACGCGCGGGTCCGCTCGATCGCCCGCGCCCACGGCGCGACACCTGCCCAGGTGCGGCTGGCCTGGACCCTCCACCGCGGCCCGCACGTGCTGGCCATCCCCGGCACCGCGAACCCCGCGCACCTCGCCGAGAACATCGCCGCCGGCGCGTTGCGCCTGACCGCGGAGGAGCTGGCCCTGCTCGACGACCGCCGCGAGGACGCCGCGTGAATCCCGGGCGGCGCGCGACGCCCCCGCCCGGCATCGGTGAGCCGGGCGGGGGCGGCCCCCGTCAGTCCCGGGTGACGCCGGGCGCTCCGGCCGGGGCGTCCAGGCCGTAGCGGGCGACGTGCTCCGGGTTGGCCGGGTCGATCGTCCGGACGCCCTCGGCGGCCAGCCGCTCGTTGATCTCCGCGAGGTGTTCCCGGACGAGCTGCTTCTCGGCGTCGGTGGTGCGGCCCTTGTGCGGCCGGCCGGCGTGGGCCAGCGTCGCGTAGTTGACCCGCTCCTTGGCGGCGCGCGACGCGACGGCCTGACCCGGGATCGACCGCGCGACCGGCTTGGCGCCCTGCAGCACCTCGGCCATCGGCGCCGCCGTGGCCAGCCGGTCGAACGCCTCGGCCTCCAGCACGACCGTCCGCGGCTCGTCCGAGCCCGGGTGGTGCAGCTCGATCGTCACCAGGTCGAGCGCCAGCTCCTCCACGTCGGCCACCTCACCGGCGAGCGCCTCGATCTCCACCGGCCCGTCCGCCAGGTCGGGGTGCCGGTGGACGACGATGCGCACCAGGTCGTCGTCGTCCTCCACGTGCTTGCCGGTCAGGTCCGAGAACCGGATGATCTTCTGGCCCATGTCTGCCTCGCCTCTCCTGCCTTGTCGTCCGCGAAGAGCCTACGCCCGGATGATCTTCGTCCGGCCCGCCGTCCGTCTCATGCGGGGCGGCGGCCGCCGGGGGCCCTCCACCACAGGAGCCAGACACCGGTGGAGACGATCAGCGAGTTCACCCCGATCGGGCCGGGCCAGGGGCTGAAGCCGTCCCGGCCGAGCCACCAGAAGATGTGCCAGTTGTGCGTCAGGACGTAGAGCACGACGACGTCGAAGACGAAGAAGAGCGCCCAGGCCGGTGCCGGGTGGAGGCGCCACCGGGGCGCGGCGTGCACGGAGGAGATCACGGCCGTGGTGGCGACCACGGCCGGGTAGTAGGAGGGCGGCAGGTCCCGCAGGTAGTTCCACGGCAGCACCAGGCCGACGGCCCACAACAGCACCATGCTGCCGATGAAGCGCACCAGGCGGGCCACGGCCGGGCTGCTCCCGGAGGCCGCGGGGGCCTCGCCGACGGTCGGCGCCACGGTCGGTGCTCCGACCGGCGCCGCGGTATGCGCTCCGACCGGCGCCCCGGTCGGTGCTCCGGTCGGCGGGTAGGGCGCGGTCGGCGGGTAGGGCGCAGCCTGCTGCTGCCCGGGCACCCAGCCGCCGCCCGGCGTCGACACCTGCGGCGGGAGCGGGCCGAGCACCGACCGCAGCGGTTTGGCCGGCGACTCCGGCAGCCGGTAGACCGGGGGCGGCCCGAACCCGGCGGGCCCCGACCCGTCGGCCTGCGTCGGCGGCGGGACGAACGCCGGGGCCTCGCCGCCCCGCGCCACCGACTCCAGCGCCGCGAGCGCCTGTTCCGCCGTCAGCCGCTGCGCCGGGTCCTTGGTGAGCAGCCCGGCGAGCACCGGCGCGAGCGCGTCGGCCCGTTCGGTCGGGCGCGGCGGCCGGGTGACGACGGCGATGCACAGTGCGCTGAACGTCTCCGCGTGGAACGGCGCCTGACCCTCCACCGCCGCGTACAGCGTCGCGCCGAGCGACCACAGGTCGTTGGCGGCCGTCGGCGGCTTGCCCTCCAACTGCTCCGGGGCCATGTACGCGGGGGTGCCGATGACGGCGCCGGTGCGGGTGAGCGCGGTGGTCGCGTCGGCCATGTGGGCGATGCCGAAGTCGGTGATGACGACCCGCTCGTCCATCAACAGGACGTTGTCCGGCTTGAGATCGCGGTGGACGATCCCCGCCGCGTGTGCCTGCTGCAAGGCCTTGAGCATCGCGATGCCGATCTCGGCCACCCGCCGGACCGGGAGAACGCCCTCCCGGGCGAGCACCGCGGCGAGCGAGGCGCCGGTCACGTACTCCATGACGATCACCGGCGCGCCCTCGTGCTCGACCACGTCGTGCACGGTGACGATGCCCGGGTGGTTGAGCCGCGCCGCGGCGAGGGCCTCGCGCAGCGTGCGCTGGAGGAGGTGCTCGCGCTCGTCGTCGCCGACGCCCGCCGGCAGGAGCACCTCCTTCACCGCGACGTCCCGCCCTAGGGTCTCGTCCCACCCCCGCCACACGCGGCCCATGCCGCCCTGCCCGATGAGGTCGTGAAGGCGGTAACGGCCCCCGACCACTGCCCCGTTCGTTGCTGTCACGGGCCCATACCTTAGTGCCGCGGCCCGGCCCCGGGACATGCCACGGGCGGGCCGGTCGAGAACCGGCCGCGCGTCGCGACGGGAGTCCTCCCACCGGTGGCGTCCGCACCGCCGCCGGCGATCGGCTGACCGGTGGACTTTCCGGCCACACACCGTCAGTGCGCCCATGCTTACCGGGAAGTAGGCCGTCCGGGTTCCTACGATCCGCCCCATGAGCAGCCGGTCCGTGCCGGTTCGCGCCGGGCCTGCCGACCCCTGAGACGACGGGACGCACAGATGAGACGAACGATCCGCGGCCGCCTTCCGGCCTGGGCCGCCGCCGGCGCCACGCTGGCCGCCCTGGCGGGCACGATCGCCGCGCCCCCGGCGGCGGCGCACGACGACGACCTCGGGCCCGCCATCGAGGCGATCATGCACAAGCCCGGCTACGAGCACGCGCAGTGGGGCGTGCTGGAGACGGATCCCGAGACCGGCCAGGTGTTCCACTCGCGGTTCGCGAACCAGTTCTTCGTCCCCGGCTCGACGGCCAAGCTCGTCACCATCTCCGGCGCCTGGCACACGCTCGGCCCCGACCACCGCTTCACCACCCCCGTCATGGCCACCGGCACCCGCACCGGCCCGACCCTCGACGGCGACCTCGCACTGGTCGCCCAGGGCGACCTCACGATGGGCGGCCGGACCAGGCCCGACGGGACGGTCGACTACACCCCCATCGACCACACCAGCGCCAACGACCTGCCCGGCGCCACCCTCACCCCCGAGAACCCGCTCGCCGGCCTGGACATGATCGCCCACCAGGTCCGGGACGCGGGCCTCACCCGGGTCAACGGGGACGTCGTCGTCGACCCGCGGCTGTTCGCCCCGCCGGACCTGGACCCGCAGCCGACCCCGCTGATCATCAACGACAACGTCATCGACCTGCTCACCACCCCCACCGCCCCCGGCCGGACCGCTCAGCTCATGTGGCGTCCCCAGGTCGCCCCGTACCAGGTCACCTCCACGGTGCAGACGGTGGGGGCCGGCGGCCCGACGGACGTCCAGGTCTCGGCCTCCCCCGACGGCACGCAGATCAGCCTGTCCGGCACCATCGCGGCCGATGCGCAGCCCGTCCTGCGCATCTCGAACGTCAAGGACCCGAACGCCTTCGGCCGCACCGCCCTGATCGAGGCGCTCGCCCGGGCCGGGGTCTCCGTGAGCGCCGACCCGACCGGTCCGAACCCGGACGGCAAGCTGCCGGCCTCCTACGCCGGCGACCCGCAGGTCGCGGCGTACGTCTCCCCGCCGTACAGCCAGTACGCCAAGCTGATCCTCAAGGTCAGCCACAACCTGGGCGCCAACCTGGCCCTGTGCAACATGGCCGTGACGCGCGGGAGCAAGGACTGCTTCGACGGCTTCGGTGTCGAGCACGACTTCCTCGTCGACGTGGCGCACGTCGACCCGACGCAGTTCCAGCTGGCCGACGGGCGCGGCGGCGTCTTCCAGGACCGCGCCACGCCCATCGGCCTGGACCAGCTGCTCGGCTACTGGCTGCACACCCCCGACGCGGACGCCTTCCGCCACGCCCTGCCGATCCTCGGCGTCGACGGCTCGCTGGCGATCTCGTGCACCACCGACTGTCCGGCCAAGGGCAAGGTGTTCGCCAAGCCCGGCACCATCGTCGGCGCGGACGACCTGAACCAGCGGATCGCCTACAACGCCGAGAACCTGGCGGGCTACCTGGAGACGGACGACGGCTGCCTGCACCTCTTCTTCGTCGGCGTGAACGGCGCTTCGGCCACCGACATCAACGACGTCATCCGCATCTTCGACGACGTCAACCAGATCGCCGCCCTGCTCCAGGAGCAGGCTTCGGGCGGGCACCGCGCCCCGGCGGGCGGGAACGCCTCCTGATCCTGCCGGGTTCCGGCGCCCGGGGAGGCGCGCGGCCGCAACGGACCGCGCGCCTCCCCGTCGTTCCCGGCCGGGCGTCGTCCCGGGCCGGCCGGCGCCGGTCAGGGGTTCAACCGGTCAGGGGTTCAACCGGTCAGGGGCAGTGCTTCCAGGCGAGGTGGTAGACGGTGTTGATGTTCCCGTCCGTCGAGTCCATCGTCATGAAGCTGGTGGTCCGGGTCGGGTCCGAGCTGCCGGCCGAGACCCGCAGTTCGGTGTTGATGTTGAAGTTGCGCTCCTCACCGCAGGGGGCCCAGACCAGGGCGGCGACGTCGACGGTGTCGGTCCCCTGCCAGCTGTCGTCGTGCGGGCCGTCGAACCGGTGGGACTGGTAGGCGGTCTGGGCCTGGCCCTGGAAGTAGTAGTTGGCCCGCTCGGTGCCGCTCGCGCCCTTCTCCAGGTGGGCGAAGCCGCGGTAGTCGGCGGAGGCGATGGCGTAGGTGAAGCCCTGGGGCACGTGGACGCGCAGGTCGAGCTGGCAGTTCTTCCGGAAGTCGGTCGGCTTCGACCCCACGCCGACCTGGGCGAGGTACGCGCTGTAGGTGACGGTGAAGGCGGTGTTGTCCGGGGAGACGGCCACGGCGGCCGTTCCGGCCGGGCAGCCGGAGCCGTTGACCGTCGCGACGTCGATGACGATGCGGTCGGGCGGGGTCGGGAGCGAGTCGAGGCCGAAGGCGGACGGGCCGGACAGTGACGCGGCGACGGCGGTCGCAGCGGCCAGCACACGGAGCAGCATGGGCTTCCCCTTCGATCGGGCACGGAGTCGGAGCCGGAGGCAGGGGCGGGGTCGGCACGGTACGGTCCGGGCGCCGGACGCCTCGCGACTTGGCATGCATATGTCAGCACATCCAAAGGGCGCTGCCCAGAGGCTCGACAGCGGAGAACACATCGACCCGACCCCATTCGCCCCGCGGGCGAACTCCGACCCCAGAGGGTCGAGTTGATCACCGCAGGAGCGAGGGAGCGGCCGCTCACGACCGGGAACACGGAGCGCCCAATGCTTGACAAACTCAACCTTTCATCCCTAGGGTCGCAATTGTTCATGTAGTGAAAGTTCCATGTGCCAATGCACCCCGAGCCCCAGGACCGCGAGATCCCCATGCACGAGAACGTTCCTTCAGTGGTCGCCCGCCTGCGGGCCGAGTTCACCACCGGCCGGACCAGGCCGCTCGCCTGGCGCCTGGACAAGCTGGCCGCCCTGCGCAGCCTGCTCACCGAGCAGACCGAGGTGCTGCAGCAGGCCCTGCACGCCGACCTCGGCAAGGGCGCCACCGAGGCGTACCGCACCGAGATCGGCTTCACGATCAACGAACTCGACCACACCGTGGCGCACTTGGCGCAGTGGCTGGAGCCGAGGCCGGCCGCGGTGCCGGAGTTCTTCCGCCCCGCCGAGGCCCGGGTGGTGCGCGACCCGCTGGGCGTGGTGCTGATCATCGCGCCCTGGAACTACCCGCTCCAGCTCGCCCTGGCACCGCTGGTCGGCGCGCTGGCCGCCGGGAACACCGCCCTCGTCAAGCCCAGCGAGCTCGCCCCGGCGACCTCCGCGGCCATCGCCGAGCTGCTGCCGCGCTACCTCGGCGAGGAGGCGGTCGCGGTCGTCGAAGGGGCCGTGCCGGAGACCACCGCCCTGTTGGAGGAGCGCTTCGACCACATCTTCTACACCGGCAACGGCGCGGTCGGCCGGATCGTCATGGCCGCCGCCGCCAAGCACCTGACCCCGGTCACCCTGGAGCTCGGCGGCAAGAGCCCGGTCGTGGTCGAACCCGGCGCCGACCTCGCCGTCACCGCCCGGCGGATCGCCCGCGGCAAGTTCCTCAACGCCGGACAGACCTGCGTCGCCCCCGACTACGTCCTCGCCATCGGCGACACCGCGGCCGGCCTGGAGGCGGAACTGGCGGCTGCCGTACGGGAGTTGTTCGGCGACGACCCGGCCGGGAGCACGGACTACGGGCGGATCGTCAACGAGCGCCACTTCGACCGGCTCACCGCACTGCTCGACGACGGACGGACCGTCATCGGCGGCGACCACGACCGCACCGCGCGCTACCTCGCCCCGACCGTCCTCGCCGACGTCCCGGCGACCGCCCCGGTGATGCAGGCCGAGATCTTCGGCCCGGTCCTGCCCGTCCTGACCGTCCCCGACCTCGACGCGGCGATCGCGTTCATCAACGAGCGCGACAAGCCGCTCGCCGTGTACGCCTTCACGGAGTCCGCGGACACCAAGCGGCGGCTGACCGAGGAGACCTCCTCCGGCGCACTCAGCTTCGGACTGCCGGTCTCCCACCTGGCGATGCCCGAGCTGCCGTTCGGCGGCGTCGGCGAGAGCGGCATGGGCCGCTACCACGGCGAGTACTCGATCGACACGTTCAGCCACACCAAGGCCGTCGTCGACAAGCCGCTCGCCTGAGACCGGGGACGCCGCCGGCGCCGCGTCCGAGCGAGGGGGGGCGGAAATCACGGAGCCCTCGGAGCCGGCGGCATTCCCACGGGCGACATACCCGGATCGGCATTCCGACCGTTACCGCAGGCCGATCGCCGTACGGAGCGGTACGGTCACCGCCTTCACCGGAATCGGAAAATTTCATTCCGGGGTCTGTCCGAAAATCGCCCATGGGCCTAGGCTGCGGCGCGTGTCGCTCTTCCGAAGAAACCGCGCCTCCGGCCCTGGCCTGCGCCCCGAGCTCGGCGACGCCGAGCTCGGCCGCGTACGGCGGCAGCTCAAGTCCCCTGGCCTGCCCGGCCAGAACGCCATCCAGGTCGACCAGGTCGAACGGCTGCTACGGGAGACCGGCCCCGACTGGGACCGGCGCGGGCACCGGTTCGCCGTGCTCGCCGAAACCGCCGCCCCTTCCTCCCTGGCGCGAAACTGGCGGTTGCGTCGTGCCCAGAATGCGGACGCGCTGATATTCGAGGCGTGGGTCGAACTCGTCCGCGGCCGGTTCGCGGGCCGCATGGACGATGCCCGCGCGGCCGCGGACAACTGTTACGCCGCGGCCGACCTCGCCCCCGAGGACCCGACGCCGTGGGTGGTGCTGCTCGGCATCCTGCGCGTGATGCGCGCCGACTCGCGCGAGCTGATCGCCGTCTGGCACGAGGTCGCCGAGCGCGACCAGTGGAACCGAGAGGCCCACCTGCAGATGCTGCGGTACCTCTCGCCGGAGGAGTGCGGGTCGCGCAGCGCCCAGCTCAACTTCGTCGACACGGTCCGGAGTTCGGCACCGCCGACCGCGCCGACCGCCGGGGTGGAACTGACCGCACTGGTGGACGAGCACGCCCGCACGACCGCCGGCGGCGGCGTCGAGGCGCTGCTGGTCCGCCGCCAGTGGACGCACAACCGGGCGGTCAACGCGCTCGACACCGCCCTGCACGGGTGGTCCCGCCTCGGCGGCCTGCAGCACGCGGCGGCCGCCGCCGACCTCAACCTGCTGGCCTTCGCCCTGATCCAGTCGGGCCGCGTGGGCGAGAGCGGCGGCACGTTCCGGCTGATCGACAACGCGGTCACCGCCTGGCCCTGGTCGCTCATCGGCGATCCGCTCCAGGAGTTCACGTACTGGCAGTCACGCGCGACGGCCTGACCCCGGGCGTGCCACCGGGCCGTGACGATCCCGCCGTCACGGCCCGGTGGCATGCCCGGCGGACCGCCGGGCGGGAGGTCAGGCCGACCCTCGGGGCGCCCGCCGCCCGGCGACGCCCAGCCACCCCACGGCCGCCAGGATGACCACCGCGAGGACGAGGCTGACCGGACCGGTGCCCAGATCCAGCCCGCCCCGTGCGCGGCTGACGCCGGCCCAGTCGGCGAAGCAGGCGCCGAGCGGCCGGGTCAGGACGTACGCCCACCAGAAGGTCAGGACCGGCGACAGGCCCGAGAACCGGTGAGCGAGCGCGGGCACGGCGATCAGGGCGGCGAACAGCAGCCCCGAGGGGAGGTAGCCCCAGCCCAAGGTGGCCGCGGTCAGATCACCGACGGCCGTGCCGAGGGCGAAGGTGGCCATCACCGCGCACCAGTAGAAGACCTCGCGGCGCCCGCCCGCGACCGCCTCCACCGCGAGCGTGCCCTCCGTCCGCCGCCACACCGCGAACACCACGGCGAGCAGCCCGGCGAACGCGAGCGCGGAGGCGGCGTACGGCACCCCGAGGGCGACGTGCGCGACGTCGGCCGCCATGGTGCCGAACACGCTCACCATGATCACCGCCGTCCAGTACACCGCCGGGACGTAGCGACGGGAACGGGCCTGGACGACCAGCGCGGCGACGAGCAGCAGCCCGGCCGAGCCGACCGCCGGGACCGGCCCCAGCACCGTGGCGAGGTAGTCGGAGGTGGTCTCGCCCATCCCGGTGGTGAGGATCTTGACGACCCAGAACACCGCCGTGACCTGCGGGACCTTGCTCAGGACGGACCCCACGGGGGCGGCCGGGCGTCGGTGGCCCGGCCCGGGGGTTTCCGCGGCAGGGCTTGTCGTGGCGGGGGTTGTCGTGGCGCCCATGACGGACGGCGCTCCCTTCTCTACGTCTCTACGTCAGTGCGTCTTTGCGTCTCTGCGGCGGGCACGGCGGGGGCCGCGCCCGGTCGGTGCGTCAGCCGCCCAGCACGGTGTTGCCGGTGACCGCGGCGGTGGCACCGTCCACGGTGACGGCGTGCCGCACGCCGTCCGGGCCGACGACCACGGCCCGCCAGGCACGGCCACCGCCCTGTTCGGCCACCGTGGACAGGGACTCGACCCTGCCGCCCGCGACGGCAGCGGCGGCCTTCGCCAGCGCGTCGGCGGCGTCGGTCGACGGCAGCGGCGCCGGCGCAGCGGACCCGGCCGGGCCGTCCCCGTTCTCGTTCCCGTGTCCGTGTCCGGGAGCCGTGCGGCCCTGGTGGCCCCGGTGGCCCCCGGCGTCCCGGCCGTCACCCCGACCGTCGCCCTGCGCCCAGCCGTGGCCCTCGCCCGAGCCGTCGTGGTGCTCCTGCTCACCCGCCGCCCACCGGCCGTCGCCGTGGCCCTCGTGCTCGTGGTGGAGCGCTGCCGCGGCCGCGCCGCCGCCGATCACCACCACGGCCGCGCCGGCCGCGACCCAGCGCACCGACCGGCCGCGCACCCAGCGCCGGGCCCGCCCGAGGCCGACCCGCGCCCTGTTCGGGCGGCTCGCCGCGTGGTCCTGCTGGGGCTGCACGCCTTCTCCGGGCTCGCTCACGTTCCGCACCACTCCTCGTCACGGCCCGGGCCTTCCCCGGGCGACCGCGCCAGGATGGCCGGGCCTTGCTGAAGATCGGCTGAAGACCGGGGGGCACCGTCAGCCGGCCCCGCCGACGACCTGCGACCCTGGTGGGCATGCGCGTACTGGTGGTGGAGGACGAACGTCGGCTGGCCCTGGCCCTGCAGCACGGGCTGACGGCCGAGGGGTTCACCGTGGACACGGCCCACGACGGCCCGTCCGGCCTCGCCAGGGCCATGGACCACGCCTACGACGTGATCGTCCTCGACATCATGCTGCCCGGCCTCAACGGCTACCGGGTGTGCTCGCGGCTGCGGGCCTCCGGCAGCGACGTCGGCATCCTCATGCTCACCGCCAAGGACGGCGAGTGGGACGAGGCCGAAGCCCTGGACACCGGCGCCGACGACTACCTGTCCAAGCCGTTCTCGTTCGTCGTGCTGGTGGCCCGGCTCAGGGCGCTGGCCCGGCGGATCGGCAGCCGTGCGCCCCGGCGCACCGTCCTGGGCGACCTGGTGGTCGACTCCGCGGCCCGCACCTGCACGCGGGCGGACACCGCGGTCGCCCTCACCCCCCGCGAGTTCGCCATCCTCGACCACCTCGCCCGCCGGGCCGGCGAGGCGGTCTCCAAGCGGGAGATCCTCGACGCGGTCTGGGACGGCGGCCCCGACAGCGATCCGAACACCGTCGAGGTCCACGTCAGCGCGCTCCGACGCAAGATCGACTCCCCGTTCGGACGGGCCGCGGTGCAGACCGTCCGCGGCACCGGCTACCGTCTGGCAGCCGACGGTGGCTGACCCGACCGCCGCCCGCCGGATCCGCGCGGCACTGCACCGGCGCCTTGCCCGTCACCCTGGGGTCGCGGCCCTCGTCGACCGGCTGACGCCGCGCTCGGTCCGGGCCCGCACCACCCTCGCCGCCTGCGTCAGCGTCGCCGTCGTCCTCGTCACCGCCTCGGCCGCCGTCGCGGTGCTGCTGCACGCCAACCTGGAACGCACCGTCGAAGCCGGCGCCCGCGAGCAGGCCCAGGCCGTCGCCCGCCTCGCCGAGGACGGGCGTCTGCCCGGCCTGCTCCCCCTCGACCACGGCACCGACTTCATCCAGGTCGTCGACGCGCAGGGCACGGTGGTCGCCGCCAGCCAGAACCTGACCGGCCACCCCTCGATCGCGCCGACCGGTCACCGGGACGGCCACACCACCTTCGACGTCCGCACCCTCGGCGACCAGCACCACCAGCGCGTCACCACGATCACCACCGCCACCCCGGCCGGGCCCGTCACCGTCCACGTCGGTGCGTCGCTGCGCACCGTCGACGCGGCCGAGGACCTCACCACCGCCGCGTTCGCCGCGCTGAGCACCGTCCTGCTGATCACGGTCGGGGTCCTCACCTGGCGTGCGACCGGCCGGGCCCTGCGGCCCGTCGAGGCCATCCGTGCCGAGGTCGCCGCCATCGGCGACCGCGACCTGGACCGCCGTGTCCCCGAGCCCCGCAGCGACGACGAGATCGCCCGGCTCGCCGGCACCATGAACGCCATGCTCGGACGCCTCGAAGCCGCGGGCACCCGCCAGCGCCGCTTCATCGCCGACGCCTCCCACGAGCTGCGCAGCCCCCTCACCGTCCTGCGCACCCAGCTCGAAGTGGCCCTCGCCCACCCCGACCACGCCGTGCGCGCCGACCTGGTGGCCGGCGCGCTGGAGGACACCGAGCGCCTCCAGGCCCTCGCCGCCGACCTCCTGCTGCTCGCCCGCCTCGACGCCGCCGGGCGCGACCGGCCCGGTGAGGCCGTCGACCTCGCCGAGCTGGTGCACACCACGGTCGCGACCCGCGGCGCCGGGGCCCACCCCGTCATCGTGCGCACGGACTCCGCCGTCACGGTGGTCGGCAACCGCCTGTGGCTGGGCCGGCTCCTCACCAACCTGCTCGACAACGCCCACCGGCACGCCCGGCAGCACGTCACCGTCCGCCTCGACAGCGACCGGGCCACCGGCCACGCGGTCCTCGACGTGGCCAACGACGGGCCGCCGATCGAACCCGCCGACCGCGAACGGATCTTCGAGCGCTTCACCCGGCTGGACGACGCCCGCAGCCGCGACGACGGCGGCGCCGGGCTGGGCCTGCCGATCGCCCGCGACATCGCCGCGATCCACGGCGGCAGCCTCACCGTCCTCGCCGCGCCCGGCCCGACCACCTTCCGCACCCGGCTGCCGGCCGACCCGGACCACGCCGCCGGCTCTGACCGCCCTGACCGACCGGACCGGACCGCCGCCCCGAACCGACCGGACCGCCCTGCCGCCCCGGCCTCCTGAAGTCCGGTCCGGAGGGCGGGAGTTCAGCCGGCGGCCCGGCGGACGGCCAGGTCGTCCAGGATGGTGGCGGTGGCGGTCGCCCCGAAGCGTTCGGCGCCGGCGGCCACGAACTCCAGCATCCGGTCGAGGGTGCGCACCCCGCCCGCCGCCTTGACCCTCATGTGCGCGGGGACGTTCGCACGCATCAGCCGGACGTCCGCCAGGGTCGCGCCCCCGGGCGCGAAGCCGGTCGAGGTCTTCACGAAGTCCGCGCCCGCCAGGGTGCTGAGGCGACAGGCGCGCAGCTTCTCCCGGTCGTCGAGGTAGGCGTTCTCGAAGATCACCTTGGTGAGGGCGGTGCCCCTCGCGACATCGGCCACCGCGGCGATGTCCGCCCGCACCGCGTCGTCCTCCCCGCTGCGCAGCAGGCCGATGTTGAGCACCATGTCGAGTTCGGTCGCACCCGCCGCCAGGGCGTCCACGGCTTCGCCCGCCTTGACCGCGGTGGTGGCGCCGCCGTGCGGGAAACCGATGACGGTGCCGACCGCGACCGCGGTGCCGGCGAGGGCCTTGACCGCGAGGGCGGTGTCGGCGGGGCGCACGCAGACGGAGGCCACGTCGTAGGCCGCAGCGAGCTCGCAGCCGCGCAGGACCTCGGTGGTGGTCAGTTCGGGCCGCAGGAGCGAGTGGTCGATCATCTTGGCGAGCTCCCGGACGGCGATGTCGGTGGGGTCGTCGATGCCGGTGTGGTCCATGAGCCTGTCCTAGGGGTGAGGCGTTCCGCGTCCCGCCGACCGGAGGAGACGCGCGGACAGTCCGACGATAACTTCGGGCCGTCTAGCCGTCTATACAGCTGCCCCGCCCGTCGACCGGGCCAGGTGTGACAGGGATCACGATGCACGCCTCTTGCCCTTGGCGCATTTCACCGGGAAATGTCCCGCTCTGTACTGGTCTACGCTGGTTGACTAGACAGCCGGACGGCGTAGTCTCAATTTCGGAGGCCCCCTTTTGGAAACGGATTTCGCGCCCAGGTACCACCGGATCGAACAGGCCCTGAGAAACCGGATCGCCAAGCACCGGCCGCATGACCCCCTCCCCTCGGAGGCGGATTTGTGCGAGGAATTCGGGGTGAGCCGGATGACCGCCCGGGCGGCCGTTCAACGACTCGTCACGGAAGGTCTGGTGTACCGGGTGTCCGGGCGCGGGACATTCGTCGCGGAACCGCCGACCCACCGTCGCGCGGAGAACCTTGTCCGATTCAGCGAGGAAATGCGCAGACAGGGCCGGAAGCCCTCGTCACAACTGATTTCGGCGAGCCTCCGGGCCGCCCTGCCGGAGGAGGTCCACCGGCTGCGGCTGCGGAGGTCCGCCCGGGTCGTGGAGGTCGCCCGGGTGCGGCTGGCCGACGGGATCCCCACCGCGCTGGAACGGGCGGTGTTCCCCGAGGGCCTGGCCGCGCTGCTGGAGGTCGACTTCCGCACGGCGTCGATGCACGAGACGCTCGTCGGGCTCGGCCGGACACCGACCCGCGGACACTCGTCCATCAGGGCCGCCACGGCCGGCGAGCGGGAGGCGGAGCTGCTGGCGGTGGCTCCGGGAACCGCGCTGCTCGTCGAGGAGCGCCTCATCACGGACCAGGACGAGCTCCCCCTGGAGCTCACCGAGACCCGGTACGTGGGCGACAGGTACGCGCTGGACGTCGCCTTCGAGGTCGATTCCTGAGCGCGGAGGCGCGTCCCGGGAGCGAACGGCGCCGACCGAACCACGCAGGATGAATTTCCGGCGGGGGAACTGCACGATCGGCGGGCGGTCCCGCCCGCCGATTCCGGTGGTGGAATGACACACAGGCGTGGAGGGAACAACCTTGTACGCGTACCTGATGACCTCGCCCGGGGAACTGGAACGCACCCGGGTGCCCGATCCGGAATGCCGCGAGGACGAAATCCTGCTGCAGACCGAAGCGGTTTCCATCTGCTCGACCGACGTCTCCTACTTCCGCGGCCACCTCTTTCCGGAGGACTGGCCGATCATTCCCGGGCACGAATACGTGGGAAGGGTCGTCGAAGTCGGGAAGCGGCTCCGGGACGACGTCCGGCCGGGCGACCGGGTGACCTACTGGGGGCAGACCGACTTCGGCGGAATGGCCGAGTACCGGGCGCTCCGACCGCTCTTCCCCGGCCGGCTCGGCGTCGAGACGTCCTGGTACACCGGCCGCAACTTCTACGACGCCGACCAGGCCGCGGCCGTCGTCCTGCCGCCGCACGTGCCCTCCGACCTGGCCTCCGTCATCGAACCGCTGACCTCGGTCCTGCGGTCGTTACTGCTCAACCCCCCGAAACCGGGCGACACCTGCGTCGTCCTGGGCTGCGGCCCCAGCGCCCAACTGGCCGTCCAGGTGCTGCACCGCCACCTCGGCGCCGGCCCGATCACCGTACTGGACCGCAACAGCGACCGGATGGCCGCCGCACTGCGCCACGGCGCCTCCCGCGCCTTCAACACCGACACCCAGGCCGCGGAGCTCGAAGCGTACGTGCGTGAACACCACGACCAGTACGCGGACTACGTGTTCGACGCGCTGCCGCACATCGCGGCACCGCGGCGCGCCGCCGGGCAGGCCGACGGCCCGGGCAAGGACATCCGGGAGATCGCGATGGGCCTGCTGCGCCCCGGCGGCTCGTACGTCATCTACGGCGCGACGGCCGTCCCGCAGCGGCTCAACACCTGGATGATCCTGGCCAAGGGGCTGAAGCTGCTCTCCACGCCCTTCGACGTCCGCTCGTTCCCGATGGCCCGCTCCGCACACGTCACCGCCGTCGCCCTGCGGCTGGTCGAGTCCGGCCTGGTCGACCCCGCCCCGCTGATCACCACCCGGGCCTGCCTCGACGACGAGGACGCCGTCCGCGAGGCGTTCACCGGCTACGGACGGGGCGCCTCGATGAAGACCTCGCTGCTCGCCCCGTCCGTCCTGCTCGACCACGTTCGCCGCTCGGCCGCGGCGGCCACCGGGGCCCCCGCGACGACTACTGCCCCTGCCCCCGCCGACGGAGCCTTCGCCGAGCAGGCCGGGATACCGGGGTGACCGGCACGTCGGTGCCGGTCGGTGCGGATCACCGCACACCCGTCTTCGTCCGGGACCGGCTGACCACCACCGCCTACGCCGGCCTGGCCGTCTACGCCTACCTGTTGTACGCACTCGGCCCGCTGCTGCCGCTCCTGCGCCAGGACCTGCACCTGTCCTACGCCCTGATGAGCCTGCACTCCACGGCCTTCGCGGCCGGCGCGATGCTCACCAACCTGCTGTTCCGCCGCCTGCGCGCCCGGCTGGGCCACCGGCTGCTCTTCTGGTCCGCGCTGGCCGCCCTGGCCCTGGGCTCGCTCCTGCTGGCGACCGCCCTGTCGGCCGCCGTCACGCTCGGCGCGGCGGTGCTCGGGGGCGTCGGCGGGGCGCTGCTGCAGACGACGGCGCTGGCGGTGCTGGCCGAACACCACGGCGCGCAGGAGTCCCTCCGGGCGCGCGCCCTGGTCGAGGCCAACGCGGCCGCGAGCGTCAGCGCCCTCGCCGCGCCCCTGGTCGTCAGCGGCCTGGAGGGCGCGGGGGTGTCCTGGAACTGGTCCCTGGTGCTGCCCGCCCTCGCGCTCGCGGCGATGTACCCGGCACTCCGCCACGAACCGCTGCGCCCACGCCCCGCCGCCTCCTCCGCCGCCACCTCCTCCGCCGCGACCGCAGCCGCCGCGACCGCGACGGACGCACCCGCCTCCGCCGCGCCCGCCCGGGGCGTGGCGAACGCCCGGCGGCCGGCCGGCGCGTTCCCGCAGCGGGCCGCCCTGTGCGGCCTCGTCGTGGGCTTCGAGTTCTGCCTCGCCTACTACGCCGCCCCCCTGCTCACCAGCGCCTTCCATCTGACGGACAGTCAGGCATCAGTGGCACTGGCACTGTTCTACGGGGGTGAGCTGATCGGCCGCCTGGCGGGGAGCCGGCTCACGGCCGGCACCCGCCCCACCCGATCGGCCGCGCTGGTGGTCGGCGCCCTGACCGTCGCCGCCGTCGGCTTCCTCGCCCTGTGGCTCGCCTCCACCACCTGGCTCGCCCTGGTGGGCCTGACCCTCGGTGGCCTCGGCGTCGCCAACCTCTTCCCCCTGACCCTCTCGCTCGCGGTGAGCACGGCGCCCGGCCGCACCGACCAGGCCACGGCCCGCGTCCAACTCGCGGTCAGCACCTGCATCATGCTCGCGCCCCTGCTGCTGGGCACCCTGTCCGACCATCTCGGCGTCCGTTCGGCCTTCGGCCTCGCCGGCTGCCTGCTGCCCCTCGCCGCGCTGCTGCTCGCCGCCGGGCGAAGCCGCCCGGCCGCCGCCGACGCGTCCCCCTCGGGAGTCACCCCGCATGTCCGTCACTGAGAGCTCCGCCAAGGCCCGCGACACGCTGGCCCGCAACCGCCGCACCGGCTTCTCCCGGGCGGCCCAGCGCAGTTACGACTTCACCTGCCCCTCCCCCGACAGCTATCCCTTCCAGTGGGCCTGGGACAGCAGCTTCCACGCCGTCGCCCTCACCCACGTCGACACCCGGCGGGCCCGGGACGAACTGCGGTCCCTGCTCAGCGCGGTGACACCCACCGGCTTCCTGCCGCACATGGTCCTCTGGCAGGACGACCTCCGACCGCGCGCCACGGCGGACTTCAGGATCGACCTCTGGGAGGGGTGGCGGTCCGTCACCATCGCGCCGCCCGTGGTGGCCCGATCCGTCGAGCGGGTGTACCGGGCGACCGGCGACGACCTCTGGCTGCGCCGCGTCCTGCCGCCGGCGCTCGCCTTCTTCCGCTGGCTCAGGGACCACCGGACCAGCCCCGGCACCGGGCTGCTGGAGATCTACCAGCCCGACGAGTCCGGACTCGACAGCAGCCCCAAGTACGATGCCGCGCTCGGCATCCAGGCCGTCCCCGCGGGTGCCGTGCACACCGCCTGGCACCGCGCCATGCGGTCGCTGATCACGGCCTACGCCTCCCCCGCCCGCACGCCCGAGGCCCCGCTCCGCGACCGGAGGCTGTTCGTCTGGAACGACGTGCTGGTCAACACCGTGTACGCCGACGGGCTGGCCTGCCTGGCACGCCTCGCCCGGACCGCCGGACCGAACGGCCGCACGGCGGACCGGCTGGCCGAGGAGTCCCGCGCTGTCGGCGCCGCGCTGATGCGGCACTGCTGGGACGAGGCCGACGGCGCCTTCCACGACCTCGACCTCGTCGCCGGGCGGCGCAGCGACGTCCTCACGGCGAGTGCGCTCCTGCCCGTCCTCCTTGACTCCGTGCCGGACACCGCCGCGCACCGGGTCATCGAACAACACCTTCTGAACGAGCGGGAGTTCTGGCTCCCCCACCCCGTCCCCAGCGTCGCCGCCACCGAGCCGTCCTACGACCCCTCGTTCCGCACCGGGGCCATCTTCCGCGGCTCCAGCTGGGTCAACCTCAACTGGTACCTGTACTGGGGCCTGCGCCGGCGCGGCTACCGCGCGGAGGCCGACACGCTCGCTACGCGCACCTGCGCCCTCGTCGCGGCCTCGGGCACCCGGGAGTGCTACGGCCCGGAGGACGCCGCCGGGCACGGCGCACGGTCCTTCGGCTGGAGCTCACTCGTCCTGGACCTGGCCGCCGCGACGGCCACCGGGCCGACGACGGCCACCGGGCCGACCGCCACGCCGGAGGAGGACTGACCATGGCCAACTGGGGTTTCCTGGGCGCCGGTTCGATCGCCGCCTCCAGCCTCGCACCCGCCGTCCACGCGGCCGACGGCCCGCGCCTGCACGCCGTCGCCGCGACCGACGCCCGGCGCGCCCGCGCCCTCGACCCGGCCCGGGTGTACACCCGCTACCAGGACCTCCTGGACGACCCCGACGTCGACGTCGTCTACGTCGCGCTCCACAACAGCGCCCACCGCCCCTGGGTGGAGCGCGCCCTGCGGGCAGGCAAGCACGTGCTGTGCGAGAAGCCGCTCGGGCTCACCGCCGCCGAGGTCGGTGCCATGACCGCCGCCGCCCGCGCCACCGGGCGCCTGCTCGTCGAGGCGGCCTGGAACCGCTGGCATCCGCGCACCCGGGACCTCGAATCCATGATCACCCGCAGCGCGATCGGCACCGTCCACACCGTCACCGCCCGGTTCGACGGCCTCGCCCCCGCCGCCGGCAACTACCGCCTCGACCCGGCCCTCGGGGGCGGCGCCCTCTACGACGTCGGCTACTACGCCGTCGCCGCCGCGCTCGCCGCCTTCGGGTGGCGGAGCCCGAGGGTCCTCCGGGCCGAACAGGACCACTGGCACCCCGGCTCCGCCGACTCCGCCACCCGCTTCCTGCTCGACTTCCCCGACCGGGGCACGGCCGAGATCGGCTGCTCGCTCGTCGGCGGCATGTCCGAGACCTTCACCACCACCGGTACGGACGGCTCCATCACCCTCACCCCGCCGGCCTTCTGCGCCGGCTCGGCCCCCAGCACGCTCACCACCAGCGGCACGCCCGCCGCCGCCGAGGGCCACCACCGCCACTACCCGCCGCAGGACCCCTACCGCCTCATGGTCGAGTCGATGGACGCCGCGGCCCACGGCGACAGCGGTGCCCACCTCGTCCCGCTCGCGCAGTCGCTCCTCATCGCCACTGCCCTGGACTCCGTCCGCAGCCGCCTCGCCCGGCAATCGGCCTGACCCTCGACCGCTGACCCTCGACCGCCCTCCCGGGCCCCGCAGCCGGTGCGCCCCGCGGCCGCCCGGGCAGGCGGTGCGGGGCACCGGGCGTCGGGCGTTCAGAGCGTGCGGCGCACGCCCGCCTGGCGTTCCAGGTTGCGGAGCTGGACGGCCAGATCGCCGTGGACGGCGGCGCGGGCGGGGCCGCTGCGGCCGATCGGCAGCACCTCCTCGGCCCTCATGTCCTCCAGCATCAGGGCGAACGCCGCGTACGTCGCGACGAGCGCCACCAGGAGACCGAGCGCTCCGGACGTGCGCGTCAGCCACTCGGCGCCCGTGAGGCCGGAGAGCCCGGTGGCCGCCCAGCGGGGCAGCGAGGCCGCCAGCACGAACCAGAGCGCCCGCTTGGGCCGGGTCACGGCGGTCATCAGCGCTCCGAAGCAGAGGAACGCCAGGTTGAACACGCCCAGCACGCGCAGGCCGTCGGCCGCACCGGTGAACATGACGAGCGCGTAGGCCAGCCAGCTGCCCGCGAACACCCCCATGAGCGTCGCCGCGATCACGTCGCGGGCGCCGAACGCCAGGACGCTGACCAGGAGTTGCAGGGCGAAGGCGGGCAGCACGCACAGCGCGACGGCCCCGCGCGCCTGCGGCCCGAGGATCCCCAGCTGGAGGCAGCCGGTCATCACGGAGGCGATCGCGACCGTGAAGAAGCCCAGCGGCATGGGGGAGGCGATCGGGCGCAGGTTGATCCGGGTCATCGACCGGAGGTCCGGTTCGAAGCGGCGTTCCCGGGGAGCGCCCGCCCGGTCGTCCGGTGCGTCGTCGGGGGAGGCTGTGGTCATCGTACGGATCCTCGTTCGGTGGTCGTCGCGGGGCCGAGGAAGCCGCCGCCCCGGCGGCTCGGCACGCCCCGACGCTACGACCGGCCGGCCGGCCCCGCTGTGCGCCCCGCGCCCGGAGGCTGGCACGACAGCGCACGACAACCCACGACCGCCCACGAGCGGAGGCGCCCCGCTCCGAAGGCCACCGCGGCCCAGCCTGTGAGCCGGAGTCACAGGATCACCGCCTGTCTGGCTGGCCGCCCGAGCGGTCCGCAGGATGGCCGCATCGGACGTCCTGTCAGCCGTCGCGCGGCCGCTACCGCCCGCCGTCCGAGGGCCGGCCGCGCCCGTACGAGAAGGTGGTACTTCACCGTGAGCAGCATCTCCGACCCGCCCCTGCCCGACCGGGCCGAGGACGTCCCGCCGGTGGACACGTCGGCGCGGGGCTTCGACCGGTGGCGCTACGCCGGGGTGTTCCTCCTGCTGTTCCTGTTCGGCACGGAGACCTTCCTGGTCTCGCCGCTGCTGCCGACCATCGCGGACTCCGTCCACACCGGCGAGGCGGCCGCCGCCTCCAGCGTCACGGCGTACGTGCTGGTGTACGCCGTCGCCGCGCCCTTCCTCGGACTGCTGAGCGACCGCTTCGGCCGCCGCCGAACCCTCGTCGCGGGCAGCCTGCTGTTCGTCCTGTCCAACGCCGCGGCGGCGCTGTCGACCGGGCTGACCCTGCTGGTGGTCTCCCGCGCGGTGGCCGGGCTGGCGGCGGCCGCGGCCGGGCCGGCGATCTGGGCGCACATCGCCGAGACCGCGCCGGAGGCGGTGCGCGGGCGGGCGCTGGGCCTCGGGATGGCGCTGTTCTCCTGCGGCCAGGTGATCGGCGTGCCGCTCGGCGGCTTCCTGGCCGGGCTGGCCGGCTGGCGCTCGGCGTTCTGGGCGCTGGCCGTCGGCACCGCCGCGGCCGTGCCGCTGCTGCTGCGCCAGGTCCGGGGCCGTGCACCACAGGCGCAGGCCGGGGCCCGGGCGCCGCGGGTGGGCGCCGTCCGGGCGATCCTGGCCGGCTGGGCCGACCCGACCCTGCGCCGCGCCCTGCTGGTCAACACCGTGTTCAACACGGCCAACCTGGGCGCCTACACCTTCCTCGGCGCGGTGCTGGTGCAGCGCTTCGACCTGTCGGTGGAGGCGCTCGGCCTGGTGGGCGTGCTGGTCGGCGCCGGCAGCATGGCCGGCTCGCTGCTGGGCGGCCGGCTCGGCGACCGGGCCAGGACCGCCGGGCGCTCCGACCTGCCGCTGCTGCCGCTGTGGGGCGTCCTGCTCGCGGTGGGGATCACGGTCGCGGCCAAGGGTCCGGGCCTGGTGCTCGCCCTGGCCGGGGTGACGGTGTGGTTCCTGGCCTCGGGCGGCTTCGTGACGGACCAGCAGACGCTGGCGGGCACCGTCGCCCCAGAGCTGCGCGCGACCTCCAGCGCGTGGCTGACCTCGACCATGTACGCGGGCACCGGGGTCGGCGCCTGGGCGGTGGGCGCGTTCGGCGACGTCGCGGACGGCACGCTGCTGGTCGGCGGCGGTCTGGCCCTGCTGGCCGCGCTCGGCGCGGCGGCGGTGAGCCTGGGGCTGCGCCGGGCGAGCGCGGCCGCGACCACGACCTCGGCCACGGCCACGGCCACGGCCACGGAGAAGGTCTGAGGCCCCGACGGGCTCAGCCCACCCGGCGCTCCTGCTCCGCACCGCCGACCGCGCGCAACGGATGCTCGACCAGTTCGGTCATCCGCGCCCGGTCGGCGTCGCCGCGCGGCGTGAACAGCAGCACCGTCGCCGAGGGGTCGTCCACCGGGTGGAAGGAGGACAGGGTCAGCCGGACCGGTCCGAGGCCGGCCGGCTCGACGGTGACGGTGCGGACGGTCAGCTCCGCCACCGAGTGGCACCCCCACCAGTGGCGGAGTTCCGGCGCGTCCTCGTCCAGGTGCCGGTAGACCTCCCGGGTACGGGGGTCGGCGAGGGCGGGGCCGGCCTGGGCGCGGAAGTGCTGGAAGACGTTCATGGCGAGCGGTTCCCAGTCGCACAGCACCGCACGCACCTGCCGGTGGGCGGCCATCACCCACATCAGGTTGCGCCGGTCCGGGGGCACGCACTCGGGCGAGCCCCAGAGCGCCGCCCACGCGGCGTTCCAGCCGCGCAGGTCGAAGTGCCGGTCGAGCAGCACGGCCGGGCTGGCGGTCCAGGAGTCGAGGACGGGCTGGATGGCCTCGGCGATCCGGCCGCTGCCCTCCGGGCCGGCGGCCCGCGCGGGCTCGTGGTACCCGGCCAGGCGAAGGGCGTGCCGCAGACCGGCGTCGTCCAGCCTGAGCACGCGGGCGATGGCCTCCAGCACCTGCCGGGAGGCGGCGACCCGGCCCTGCTCGACCCAGGTGTACCAGGCCAGGCCCACCCCGGAGAGGGAGGCGACCTCCTCGCGGCGCAGGCCCGGGGTGCGCCGGCGGGTGGTGGCGGTGAGTCCGACGTCGGCGGGCTTGAGGAGTTCGCGGTGGGCGCGCAGGAACGCGCCGAGTTCCCGTCCGGCGGGGGGAGTTGACACGGGGGCTCCTCGGCCATGCAGGTCGGTCCGGTGGTGACAAGCCTCAGCGTAGGCGCAGCCCGCCGCTCCTCCCAGGGGTGAGCGGCGGGCTACACGTGCTGTTAACGATCCGGGCTAACGGGGGGTCAGCGTCCAGAGCCGGACGGCCATGTGGCTGACGTGTCCGCGCTCCTGCTGCCGGCGCCACGCGCTCTCGCCGACGGCGCGGAAGAACGCGGCGCGCTGCTCCTCCGGCACCAGCCGGCTGTAGTAGTCACCGAAGGTGGCGGCGTGGAAGTGCTCGTACTGCGCGGCGCTGTCGACGGTGACGACGGCGTCGCGCTCCCGGTGCGCGGCGACGGCGAGGTGCGGGGCGATCACCGCCGTGAGGCCGTCGACGGTCCTGGTGCGGGTCGCGATCGGCAGCACCCCGCCGCGGGCGAAGGCTGCGGGCACCTCGTCCTCGGGGGTGCCGAGGGCGACCAGGGCGTCACGGACGAGCTCGTCCTCGCCGCCGAGGCCGTGCTCGTCCCGGGCGGGGTGGTAGGTGGTGAGCAGGAACGTGCCGCCGGGGGCGAGGTGGGCGGCGGCCCAGGCGAAGATCCGTTCCTCGTCGGGGTGGAGCCAGTGCAGCACCGAGGTCTGGGTGATCACGTCGGCGCGGAAGGGCAGCGGTTCGGGCGCGGTGAGGTCGGCCCGGTACAGGGCGGCCCGCTCGCCGTACGGCCGGAGCCGGGCGGCGGCCTCGTCGATGCGGTGCTCGGAGCGTTCCAGGCCGACGGCGCGCCGCAGGGTGGGGAAGCGTTCCAGGGCGGCCTGGAGCAGCTGGCCGATCCCGCTGCCGAGGTCGATCAGGGTCCCGGGGGCGCCGGTGACCTGGTCGAGCACCCAGTCGCGGTCCTGGACCTGGCGCAGCCGGCTGGCGTCGGCGTACCCGGCGAGGGTGCGGGCCTGGATCTCGACGGCGGACGTGCTCACTTCTCGTTCTCCTCGGTGCCGGTGGGCCGGTCGACCAGGTCCAGCAGGCGCGCGCGGGCCCCGCTCTGGTCGTACCGCTTGAAGATGTTGATCCGGTTGCGCGTGAGGTCGCCGCGGTGCACGTGCTCGTAGAGGTCCTGGCGCTGGCCGAAGCCGTCGCCGGTGAGCTCCCAGGCGATCCGGAACAGCCGGGCCTTGCGTTCGGCGTCGATGCCGCGGCCGCGCATGTAGCGGTCCAGGTGCGGGCGCAGCCGGGGGTGGGCGAGGTCGGCGGCGGTGGGCTGGATGAGCAGGCCCGAGGCGCCTATCCGGCGGACGATCTCGACGGCGCTGCCGGCCACCTCGGCCGACCAGACCCGGGAGGCGGCGGTGTCGCCGGGGGCGAACAGGCCGCCGTCGGTGAGGCCGCCGCGGGCCTCGGCGGCGTCCAGGAAGTACTCGGTGAGTTCGGCGTAGCCGGCGAGGCGGCCGAGGTCCTCCTGGATGTTGCGGAAGCCGTCCACGCCGATCGACTCGGCGACGAGGGTGGCGGTGGCGAGCAGGGTGCGCAGGCGCTCGCGGTAGCGGACGTGGCCGATGTAGGCGCTCCAGGCGTTGATCCGGCCGAGGCCGAGCCGGGCGAGGGCGGCGTCGCGCAGCAGGAAGACGCGGTCCCAGGGCACCAGGACGTCGTCGAAGAAGAGCATCGCGTCCTGCTCGTCGTACCGCGCGCCGAGCGGGTGGGCGTGGCCCCAGGGGGCGCTGCCGAGGGGTTCGCGGGCGAGGGTGACCAGCCCGAGGGTGTTGAGCGGCAGGGCGAACCAGCTGACGAACTGCTCGCCGCGGCCCTCGGTGAAGGAGGCGGAGAGGTAGACCAGGACCTCGTGGGCGAGCGGGGCGAGGGTGGTGAGCTGCTTGGCACCGCGCACCACGATGCCCCGGTCGTTCTCCTCGATGACGCGCAAGGCGAGGTCCGGGTCGTCGAGCGGGTCGGCGGAGCGGTCGATCTGGGGGTCGCCGAGGGCGTGCGAGAGGACGAGGTCGTTGGTGGCGCAGTACCGGTACCAGGCTTCGGCGTTGGCGCCGAAGCGCGGGTCGGCTTCGGCGAGCCGGTGCCGGAAGTCGTGGACGCCGACGGCGATGGAGGCCATGAAGGCGGGTGAGCGGCCCTGCTGCCCGAGGGCTTCGGCGTGCCAGAACTCGGCGCTGCGGCGCTGGAGCCGGAGGTCGTCGAGGGTGCGCGGGGGCTGGTAGGCGCGGGCGAGGCGCAGCCCGCTGTCCGGGTCCTGCCAGGTGAGCAGTTCGCGGTGGTCGGGGTCGTGCTGGAGGTCGAGCAGGCGGGCCAGTTCGTCGGCGGCCGGTCGGAAGGCCGGGTGCCGGGCGGGGTCGGAGATCCGCCGGCCGTCGAGGTAGAGCTCGCGTCCGTCGTCGAGTTCGGCGCGGTAGCGGTCGCCGGTGAGCAGGCCCCGGGCGGTGGCGGGCGCGTCGCGGCCGGTGGTGGTTTCCAGCAGTGTCATGCGCGGACTCCGGTGGTGAGGGGGGTCGGGGCCAGGAGGCGGTACTGGCCGTCGTGGTAGAGGAGGGGTTCGCCGTCGGCGCGGTCCGCGGCGGCGACCCGGCCGATCAGGATGGTGTGGTCGCCGCCGGGGAGGGCCGCGTGCAGCCGGCAGTCGAACCAGGCCAGGGCGGACTCGACGAGCGGCGCGCCGGTGGCGGCCGTCCGCATCGGCACGGTGGTGAAGGCTCCGCTCGCGCGTCCGGCCCCGGGAGTGGCGAACCGCCGGGCCACGTCGGCCTGGTGGGCCGTCAGGACGGACAGGCCGAAACGTCCGGAGGCCTCGGCGGCGGCCACCAGCGGGCTGTGCCGGCCGACCGCGACGGTGACCAGCAGCGGGTCGAGGGAGAGGGTGCTGAACGAGGAGACCGTCTTGGCGAAGACCTCCTCGTCGGCGGCGGTGGTGACGACGGCGACCCCGGTGGTCCAGCCGCGGGAGGCGGCCCGGAAGTCCTGTTCGGTGGCGTTCGCGGCGGATCGGGTCAGGGCTCCGCTCATCGCAGCCCCACCCGGTAGGCGCGCAGCCACTCGTCGACCTGGACCAGGTGGTCGAGGCCGCCGACGGGGTTGGGCGCGGTGCGCGGACTGGGCAGCGGCCGGCCCTCGGCGAGCAGCCGGCGGACCAGCTCGCGGTCCACCAGCTCGAAGACCGGCGCGTTCGGGTCGGCCAGCAGTTCCTGCGCGCGGGCCGTGAGCACCTCGGTGTAGCGGACGGCGGGGGTGGAGGGGTAGCCGCTCTTGGGCCGGTCGGCGACCTGCGGCGGCAGGAGGTCCCGGACGGCGTCCCGGAGCAGGCCCTTGGCCCGGCCGTCCGGCGCCTTGAGCGCCCACGGGACGTTCCACAGGTACTCCACCAGCCGGTGGTCGCAGAACGGCACCCGCACCTCCAGGCCGACCGACATCGACACCCGGTCCACCCGGTCCAGCAGCGGCGGCAGCCAGCGGGTGAGCGCCAGGTGGAGGACCTCGCGGATCCGCGCGTCGCGGGCCGACTCGCCGTCCAGGCGCGGCACTTCACCGAGCGAACGGTGGTAGGCGGCGGCGGTGTACTCCTCGGGGCGCACCTCGGCCCGGACGTCCGCGCGCAGCAGGTCCGCCGGGGTGGCCCTGCCGTGCAGCCACGGGAAGGTCGCCGCGGCGACCGCGTCGGCGTCGTGGAAGTAGGGGTAGCCGCCGAAGATCTCGTCCGCGGCCTCGCCGGAGAGCGCGACGGTGGAGCGCCGCCGCACCTCCCGGAACAGCAGGTGCAGGGAGGCGTCCATCTCGCCCCACCCGGGGCGGTCGCGGGCGCGCAGGACGGCGTCGCGGGCGTCCAGCAGGTCGTCGTCGGGCACCAGGACGGTGGTGTGCAGGGTGCCGATGTGCTCGGCGGCGGCCTCCACGTAGGGGGCGTCGCGGGTGGTCCGCCAGGCGTCGGGGGTGCGGTCGGCGCTGCCGGGGAAGTCGACGGAGAAGCTGGTGATCTTGCCCTGGCCGGCCCGTTCGCGGGCGGCGGCGGCCAGCGCGGTGACGGCGCTGGAGTCGACGCCGCCGGAGAGCAGGGTGCACAGCGGCACGTCGCTGATCAGCTGCCGTTCGACGGCGTCCGCGAGCAGCTCCCGGACGGTCCGCCGGGTGGTCGCGGCGTCGTCCCGGTGCTCGGCGGACTCCGGCCGCCAGTACCGGACCTCGCGGGTGGCGGCGCGGGTGACGACCACCAGGTGGCCGGGCCGGACCTCGTGCAGGCCGCGGAAGAGGCCGTGGCCGGCGCTCGGCGCGGCGGGCAGCGCGAACAGCTCGGCGATGCCCTCGGCGTCCAGTTCGGCGCGGAACAGCGGGTTGGCGAGCACCGCCTTCGGCTCGGAGCCGAACAGCACGCCGCTGCGGTGGGCGTGCCAGTACAGCGGCTTGATGCCGAGGTGGTCGCGGACCAGCAGCAGCTCCGCGCGCCGGGTGTCCCACAAGGCGTAGGCGTAGATGCCGTTGAACCTGGTCGGCGCCGACCTGCCCCACTGGAGGTGGGCGCGCAGGACCACCTCGGTGTCGGAGCGGGTGCGGAAGACGTGCCCGAGGGCCTCCAGTTCGGTGCGCAGCTCGCGGTGGTTGTAGAGCTCGCCGTTGTAGGAGAGGACGGCCGCCGGGTCCGCTCCGGGGCGGTCGGCGAGCGGCTGGGCGCCGCCGTCCGGGTCGATCACGGACAGCCGGCGGTGGCCGAGGGCGGCGTGCCGGGAGAGCCAGAGGCCGTCCGCGTCCGGGCCCCGGCAGGCCAGGGTGGCGGTCATCTCCCGGACGGTCCGGGCCTGGTGGAGCAGGTCGGTGTCCCAGTCGATCCAGCCGGTGATTCCGCACATCTCAGGACTCCCCGGGTTCGTCGGTGGCGGTGGGCCCGGCCGGTCCGGCGGGCGGCCCGGGCTCGGTCGAGGTCGCGGTCACGGGCTCGACTGCGGTCGTGGACTCCCAGGTGCAGCCGTGGCCGGTCGGGCCGTGGGTCAGCCGGTGCGCCGGCCGGTAGCCCTTGGCGCGGATGTTCGCGGACAGCGCCTCGGTGCAGTAGGTGCAGGGCGAGGCGAGGGTCAGCCGGACGCCCGAGCGCCGGGCCTTCTCCCGGTAGTCCCAGATCGCGCAGTGCGTGATGGTGAGCGCCGCGTGCTCGGGGCCGGGCGGCGCGTCGTCGTCGAACTCGTAGTGCGAGCCGTACAGTTCGGCCTGCCGGGCGATCCGGTGGATCGGGTCGGCGGCGCCCCGGCCGTGGTCGGGCTCGACCTCCCGGTGCACCTCGGCGTTGGACCGGGCCCAGTCGCCGAGCACCTGCTCGCCGTAGCGCAGGACGAGGAAGCGTTCCATCAGCGCCTGGTCGCGGAAGAACACCCGCTGCCACTCGACGGCCGGCGCGTCCGGCCCGGGCAGGTCGGCGAAGAGCTCGGACTGCAGGACGAACCAGTCGGTGAGGTGCAGTTCGTCCCCGCGTGACACCAGGTACCGCGTCAGGCCGGCCTCCGCCTCGTGCAGCCGCTGCCGCCAGAGCGCGGACCGCTCGGCGTCCGGCATCCCCCGGTACGGGGACCTCGGCTGCTCCGCGCCGGGGTGCCGTTGGCTCGCGGCTGCCAGGACCGCCGTACGCGGGCCGGCCTCGCCGCCCGCCCCGGCAGCGGAGCCGGTCGGAGCGCCGGTCCCGTCGGACACACCCCCCATCGGGCCATCTCCCTTCGGCTGAACGATCCTTCGGACCGTCGTGTCGTCGTCGTTCCCGCCACGCTACGAAGCGGCCCGCGCGGCCCGGTAGCCCCGAACGGCGCCGGTCGGGGCGCCGATCGTCGCCGTGCGGATGCTCCGAAGGTCGCCCTGCGCGAGCCCTTCCCGCCCCTCCCGGGAACCGCGCGCCACCCGCCCGGCCCCGGGCACGACGAAGGGCGGGCCCCGCGTACCGGCGGGACCCGCCCTCGGGCGGTGTCTGCGTGTCTGTGCGTCTGTGCGTCCGGACGTCCCCGTGGGGGCGGCGGCGGGACTACCCGGCGAGCCCGTGGCGGTGGGCGTAGAGCGCGGCCCGCAGCCGGTCGGGCTGCCCGATCTTGCGCATGGCCTGGGTGAGGTGCTTCTTCACGGTGGCCTCGGCCAGGGCGAGTTCGCGCCCGATCTCGGCGTTGCTCAGCCCGAGCCCCAGCTTGACCAGCACCTCCCGCTCCCGCTCCGTCAACCCCGCGCGCTGCGGCGGCAGTTCGCCCAGGTGCCGGACGGGGGCCGCCGCGTGGATCCGGGCGGGCGGCGGCGCCGGCAGGAACACCGACCCGCCGGCCGCGGCGAGTTGGACGGCGCCGATGATCCGCTCCCCGGCCAGGTCGAGCGGGAAGCACCCGCCCGCTCCGGCCAGCAGCATCCGGCTGGCCTCGGCGGTCGACTCGGCCCGGCGCAGCAGCAGGACCCGCGCGTCGGGCGCCCCGTCCGGTCCACGCAGGGCCACCACGGTCGCCAGGTCCTCCTCCAGGCTGGCGCCGCGGCCGAGCAGCACGACGTCGGGCGCGATCCGGCGCACGGCCGCGACCGCGCGCAGTGGGTCGCCGGTGGAGCCGACCACCGTCAGGCCGGGCGCGGTGGCCAGCACGCTGCGCAGTCCGGCGCTGGCGACGGAGTGCCGCTCGACCAGGAACACTCGGGCGAGCCCGGTGCGGTCACGGTCCTCGTCCACGCACATCGGGTGGCCGCAGCCGCAGCCGGCCGCAGCCCGGCCCGCGGCGGGCGACGCCGCTTCGGCCAGCAGCTGGTGACCGGCGATCAGGTCCAGCGGGTTGTCGGTCTCGGCCTGCGGCCGGTCCGGGGCGGTGGCAGTGACGGTGGCGGGGCCGGCGACGGGGGCGTCCCCCGCACCGGTGCCGCCGCAGGCGCCGCGGCGGGCGGGGAGCCGCCGGCCGCGCGGGCCGGTCGGGGCAATCGGGGCGGTCGGCCCGGCGAAGGTGCTCACTGCTGCCATCGGGCACCTCCGGGGGCGGAGGCTGGACGTCTGTGGTGTGGCATGGCGATGCGGTCCCCCTAGCTGGCGGCCGGTCGGCCGCCATGGACGCGGTGTGCTGCGGCGGGGATCCGTCGGGGACGCGGACGGGCGTCGGGCGCGGATCCGGGAGAGGAGGGGGCGCCGACCGCGGCGGATGTGGACCGGGGCGGTCAGCGCGCGGCGCGCGGTCGACAGAGCTCGTCGAAGGACCTGCGGTGCCACGAGCCGCCGATCCCCACCAGGGTGAAGTCGGTCCGCCGGATAGCCATGCCGGGAACCCTAGGTCCGGTTCCTTGTGCAGGTCAAGGACGGGACCGGGCCCCGGCAGCCCCGGCAGTGGCGCTCCCGCCACCGCGGATCCTGTGACCACGGGTAACAGCATCAGGAACTGACTGGCTGTCCGGGCCGGCCGTCCGCAACGCTCCTCCAAGCGGCCGCGGCCGTCGCGACAGCGCCCCGACGGCGCCGGCGACGCCCGTCCCGTACGGCCGAACGCCACTGCCCCGACGGCGTGATGACGGCCCGACACCCCGACCGGAAGGAACAGCACCGCCATGCCCGCGCCACCCCACCGGCCCGCCGCCGACCCGTCCGGCGCCCCGACCCGGAGGGCCGACGGGTGACCGGGTTCCTGCTGCGCCGGCTCCTGCCGGCCGTCCCCACGCTGCTCGGCGTCACCGCCGTCGTCTTCGCGACCGTCGCGCTCGTCCCCGGCGATCCGGTCGCCGCCTTCCTCGGTCCGGGCGCGCCGCCCGAGGCCCGCCGGGAACTCGCCGAACGGCTGGGCCTGGACCAGCCGTTGCCCGTCCGCTACGCCGACTGGCTCGGCCACGCGCTCACCGGCGACCTCGGCACCTCCGTCTCCGGACAGCGCCCGGTCGTCGACCTCCTGCTCCCCGCGCTCGGCCAGACGCTCGTCCTGACCGCCGCCGCGTTCCTGCTGGTCCTGGTCGGCGGGGTGGCGCTCGGCGCCCTCGGTGCGCTGCGTCCGCGCGGTACCGGGGGCCGGATCTCCGGGGCGCTGTCCACCCTCGCGGTGTCCGCCCCGCAGTACTCGGTGGCGCTGCTGCTGATCGCCGTCTTCGCGGTCGGGCTGCGCTGGCTGCCGGCCGGCGGCACCCACGACGTGTTCGGCTCCGGCGGCCCGGCCGACCTCGCCCGGCACCTGGTCCTGCCGGCGGTCGCCGCCGCGCTCGTACCGCTCGGGCTGACCGCGCGGGTGTTCCGGGCGGCGTTGGGCACCGTCCTGGCCGGTGAGCTGGCCGACTCGCTGCGCGCCCGCGGCCTGCGCCCGGCCGCCGTGCTGCGGCACTGCGTGCACAACGCCTCGCCCGCGCTGCTGACCATCGGGGGCCTGCAACTCGCCTACCTGCTGGAGGGGGTGGTCTTCGTGGAGACCCTGTTCGCCTGGCCCGGCATCGGCCGGCTGCTGTACGACGCGCTCACCGCCCGCGACCTGCCGCTGGTGCAGGGCGGGGTGCTGGTGGTCGCGGTCGCGTTCGTCGGCGTCAACGTCCTGGTGGACGCGGCGCACGCGGCGATCGACCCCCGGGTGAGGATCTGACGTGTCGACTCCGTGGCTCAGACGCAACCTCGGCCTGGCCGTGCCCGGCACCCTCGCCCTGCTGCTCGTCCTGCTCGCCCTCGCCGCCCCGCTGGTCGCCCCGTACGACCCGGCCGCCGGACGGCTCGCGGACCGGCTGCTCGACCCCGGCAGCCCCGGCCACCCGCTCGGCACCGACGGACAGGGCCGCGACCTGCTGAGCCGGCTGGTCTGGGCCGGGCGCGCCTCGCTCACCGGCGGGCTCGTGCCGGTCACCGTCGCGACCGTCGCCGGCACGCTGCTCGGCATCACGGCCGGGCTCGGCGGCCGCCTCACCGAGCAGGCGCTGCTGCGCGCGCTGGACGTGCTCTACGCCTTCCCCGGTGTGCTGCTGGCGATCGCCGTCGCCTCGCTGCTCACCCCCGGCCTGGGCGCGACCGTGCTCGCGCTGTCCGTGGTGCTCACCCCCGCGGTCGCCCGGGTCGCCTTCACCGAGGCCCGGCGGATCCGCGCCTCCGAGTACCTGGAGGCCGCCCGGATCAGCGGCGCCGGCCGGGGCGCGCTGGTGCTGCGCCAGGTCGCCCCCGTGGTGGCGCCGGTGGTGCTGGTGTACGCCTCCTCGCTGGTGGGGCTGGCCGTCGTGTACGCCGCCGGACTGTCCTTCCTCGGGCTCGGCGTCGCACCGCCGACCGCCGAGTGGGGCGCGATGCTGGACGAGCTGCGGCCCGCGCTGCTCACCCACCCGTGGGTGGCGGTGCTGCCGGCCCTCGTCATCCTCGCCGTCTCGGTGGTGTTCAACACCCTCGGCGAGGCGCTGCGCACCCGCGTCGGCGACGGCGCCGACCACCTGCCGCGGGCCGTCCCGGCGGCGACGCGACGAGCCGCGGAGCAGGTGGTCCGGTGAGCGCGCTGCTGGAGGTCGACGGCCTGTCCGTCGGGTACCCGGGAGGCGTCCGGGCCGTCGACGGGGTCTCCCTCGCCCTGCCGGCCGGCGGCGCCCTGGTGCTGCTCGGCGAGTCCGGCAGCGGCAAGACCACCGTCGCCCGTACGGTGCTCGGGCTGCCCGGGCGCGGCGCCGCCGTCACCGGGGCCGTCCGCCTCGCCGGGACGGACCTGCGGGCGCTCGACGAGCCCGCCCTGTGCGACGTCCGCGGCCGGCGGATCGGCTACGTGCCGCAGGACCCGGGCGCCTCGCTCGACCCGCTGCGCCGGATCGGCCCGCAGATCGCCGAGGTGCTGCGTCGGCACGGGACGGCCGCCGGTCGACGGGCCGCCCGCGCCGCCGTGCCCGGGCTGCTCGCCACCGCCGGCGTCCCGGATCCGGAGCGGGTCGCCCGGGCGTACCCGCACGAGCTGTCCGGCGGCCTGCGCCAGCGCGCCGCGATCGCCCTCGCGATCTGCTGCGGCCCGGAGCTGCTGATCGCCGACGAGCCGACCACCGCGCTGGACGCCCTGGTCCGCGGCCGGATCCTGGACCTCTTCGGGGCCCTGCGCGCCGACTGCGGCATCGCGCTGCTGCTGGTCACCCACGACCTGGCGGTGGCCCGCCGGATCGGCGGCACGGTGGCGGTCATGCGGGCCGGCCGGGTCGTCGAGCTCGGCCCGGCCGAGCGGGTGCTCCACCGGCCCGACCACGCCTTCACCGCCACCCTGGTGGCCGCCGAACCGGGAGCCCGCCGGTGAACCACGAAGCCACGGCTCCCCTGCTCGCCCTGGACGGCGTCGGCAAGCGCTACGGCGACCGGACGGCCCTGCAGGGCGTCAGCCTCGCCGTCGCCCCCGGCGAGACCGTCGGCCTGGTCGGCGAGTCCGGCTCCGGGAAGTCCACCCTGGCCCGCCTCGCGCTCGGCCTGCTCTCCCCGGACTCCGGCACCGTCCGTTTCGCCAGCCGCGACCCGTACCGGCTGCGCGGCCGGGCCGACCGCGCGCTGCGGGGCCGGCTGCAGTTCGTCCCGCAGCACCCGCGCGGCTCGCTCAACCCGGCGCTGCGGGCCGGGGAGGCGGTCGGCTTCGCGCTGCGGCTGCACGGCACGCCGCGCGCCGAGCGTGCCGCGGCCGTCGCCCGGCTGTTCGCGCAGGTCGGCCTGGAGCCCGCGCTCGCCGCCCGCTACCCGCGCGAGCTGTCCGGCGGGCAGCTGCAACGGGTGGCCGTCGCCCGCGCCCTGGCGACCGGGCCCGACCTGCTGGTCTGCGACGAGCCGACCTCCGCCCTGGACCGCGCCGCGCAGGCCCGCCTGCTCGACCTGCTCACCGAGCTCCGCGAACGCACCGGCCTGGCCTACCTGTTCATCTCCCACGACCTCGCCGTCGTACGCCACCTCGCCCACCGGGTACTGGTGCTGCGGCACGGCCGGGTGGTCGAGGAAGGCCCCGCCGACCGGCTCTGGGACTCCCCCGCGCACCCGTACACCCGGGCCCTGCTGGACGCCGCCACCGGCGCCGCCCCGCCCGCACCCGGGCTCCCCCGCACGACGAACCACCGGACCACCGACCACATCTGACGAGGAACCGCCATGACGCGCACCGCCCGTACCCGCTCCAGAGCCGTCGCCCTGCCGGCCGCCGCCGTCCTGCTCGCCGCGGCGGCGGGCTGCGCCGGGCCCGGCGGCGGCTCCGGCGACGGCTCCACCGGGGCGGGCGGCGGCACCGGCCGCGGCGGGACCCTGGTCATCGGCGCCACCGGCAAGCTGCCCAACACCGACACCGTGATCGGCGGCGCGGGCTTCGAGGGCAAGCGGCTGGTCTCCTTCCAGCTGTACGAGGGCCTCACCCGCTACGAGCTGCTGAAGGACACCGACAAGCCGCCGGTGGTCACCGGCGCCCTCGCCACCGACTGGCAGGTCGCGGCCGACCGCAGGACCTGGACGTTCACCCTCCGCAAGGGCGTGAAGTTCCAGGACGGCACCCCCTTCGACGCCGACGCCGTGGTCTTCAACCTGGCGCGCTACCTCGACAAGGGCAGTCCCGAGTACACCGACGCCCTCGGCGCCGCCGCCGCGGAGTACGCGGGCGACATCGCCTCCTACCGCAAGACCGACGCCGACCACGTGGAACTGGTCACCAAGGAGCCCAACGGCCACTTCCCGGAGGACCTCGCGCACGTCCTGATCGCCAGCCCCACCGCCGTCGGCAAGACCGGCTCGGCGGACTTCGCCCGGCACCCGGTCGGCACCGGCCCGTTCTCCTTCGTCTCGCAGACCGAGGGCCAGCAGATCGAGCTCGCCGCCAACAAGGACTACTGGCGTGGCGCCCCCAGGCTCGACCGGCTCGTGATCAAAGCCCTGCCGGACGCCGCCGCCCGCACCGCGGCCCTGCGCTCCGGTGGCGCGAACTGGATCGAGTACCCGAATCCGGACGACATCGACAGCCTGGAGGCCGACGGCGTCACCATCGCCACCAACAGCTACGACCACCTGTGGTACTGGATCCTGGACACCTCCAAGGCCCCCTGGAACGACCCGCGGGTGCGCCGGGCCGCCAACTACGCCATCGACCGCCGGGCCATCGCCGAGAAGCTGCTGCACGGCACCGCCGACCCCGCCTACCAGGCCGCGCCGCGCGCCACCGCCGCCTACGACCCCGCCGGTGACGCCTACTCCCACGACCCGGCCAGGGCCCGGCAGTTGCTGGCCGAGGCCGGCGTACCGAACGGGTTCACCACCTCCGTCACCGTGCCCACCGGCGGCAGCGGCAACCTGCTGCCGGTGCCGATCGCCGAGGCCCTCCAGCGGGACCTCGCCGCCGTCGGCATCAAGGTCGAACTGCGCACCACCGACTGGACCACCCTGATCGGCGCCGAGGCCAAGGGCCAGGTGGCGCTCGGTTCCGACGCCGTCGCCCAGTCCACCACGCTGTTCCAGTCCGAGGCGCTGCTGCCGCTGTTCATCGGCTCCACGAGCCCGTTCTGGACCGGCCACTACGCGAACCCGCAGGTCGACCAGCTGCTCGCCACCTCCGCCGCCGACGCCGACCAGGCCGCCCGGCAGGCCGGGTACCGCAAGGCCCTCGCGCTCGTCACCCAGGACGCGCCCTGGCTGTTCGTGGTCAACGACCGCAATCCGCGGGCCCTTTCGCCGAAGGTCCACGGACTCGTCCAACCGCAGTCCTGGTTCCTCGACCTGACCACCGTCTGGGTCGGCTGAGCCCCGCCCCCGAGTCCCACAGAACGGAAACCCGCCCGATGACCAGCCCGCACCCGCCGCACCACCACACCGAGACCGAGCCGCCCAAGTGGGGCATCACCCTGCCACTTCCGGGCCTGACCATCGACCGGCACCGCTTCCTGGTCGAGCGCCTGCCCGACCTCGGCTACACCGACGTGTGGAGCGCCGAGGGCGGCGGCACCGACGCCTTCACCCCGCTGGCCGCCACCGCGGCGTGGTCCCCCTCGCTGCGGATCGCCACCGGCATCGTCCCGGTGCACACCCGCGGCCCGGCGGTGCTCGCCCAGACCGCCGCGACGCTCGCCCAACTCGCACCCGGCCGAGTCCTGTTGGGCATCGGTGCCTCCGTCCCCGCGCACGTCACCGACATCAACGGCATCCCCTTCGACGAGCCGTTCAAGCGCACCCGGGACGTGCTGCGCTTCGTCACCCGGGCGCTGCGCGGCGAGTACGTCACCGGCGGGTTCGACACCTTCGACATCACCGGCTACCGACTGCCGCACCCGCCGGCCGAACCGGTCAAGGTGATCCTGGGCGCACTGCGGCCGAACATGCTCAGGCTCGGCTTCACCGAGGGGGACGGCGCCATCACCAACCTGCTGTTCCCGCACGACGTGCCGAAGATCCTGGACACCGTCGGCCCGCAGCCGCCCGGCAAGGAACTGGTGGTCAAGGTCTTCGTCTGCCCCACCGAGGACACCGACTACGCCCACCGCGCCACCCGGCCGTTCCTGGCCTGGATCCTCAACCGCGAGCCGTACCAGAAGTTCCACGAGTGGCTGGGCCACGGCGAGTTGCTCGCCGAGACGCACCGCCTCTGGGCCTCGGGGGACCCCGAGGGCGCCCAGAAGGCCCTGCCGGACGAGGTCGTCGACGGGCTCTTCGTCAGCGGCTCCCCGGAGGAGTGCCGTGAGCGCATCCTGGCCTACCACCGCCCGGGCGTCACCACCATCCAGCTGTACGTCTCGCTGCCGCCCGAGGTGTTCGTCAGCCGGGCCAAGCTGCTGGACACCCTGGCCCGGCTCGGCCCGGCCGCCCGCTGACCCGCCCCTCCCCGTCCCGTCCACTTCCCGTCCGACTCCTTGTCCATCTTCCGTCCGAGTTCCCCCGAGGAGAGCCCGTGCCCCTGGAGATCCGCGGCGGGGTCCGCGCCGCCCCCGTCCCCGGCAGCACCCCGCAGGAGCGCCAGGCCCTGCGCTGGGCCCCCGACGGCCGCGACCGCACCGCCGACCCCGCGTACGTCGCCCGCACCGCGCGCGAGAACGAGGAGGACGGACTGGACAGCGCCCTGGTGGTGCAGTCCAGTTCGTGGCCCGACCCCTGGCTGGTGGCTTCCTGGGCACTGGCCGCCACCAGTCGGCTGCGCGTCGCCGTCGCCCACCGGGTCGGCACCACCGCGCCCACCGTGGCCGCCCGCACCCTGGCGACCCTGGACCGCCTCTCCGGCGGACGGGCGGCGGCGCACGTCATCATCGGCTCCAGCGACCGCGACACCGCCCGCGACGGCGACGTCCTCGACAAGGCCGGGCGCTACCGCCGGGCCGAGGAGTACCTCGACCTGTTCACCCGCTACCTGGCCGCCGACCGCGACATCGACCACGAGGGCGAGTTCTACACGGTGGCGGCCGCCCGTCCCGGCCTGCGTCCCAGACCGGGCGGTGAGCTGCTCTCCTTCGGCGGCTCCTCACCGCAGGGCCTCGACCTCGCGGCCCGGTACGCGCAGGTGTACGCCGTCGGCCCGCTGCCGCTGCCCGACACCCGGCGGCGGATCGCCGAGGCCCGCGCGGCGGCCGCCGTCCACGGCCGTTCGCTGCGGATCTGGCGGCACGTCACCGTCGTCCTCGCCGAGACCGACGAGGAGGCCCGCGACCGCGTCCGCCGACTGCGCCGGGACGCCCTGCGCCTCACCTCCGGCGGCGCCGGCGGCCGTTGGCGCGAGGCCGTCCAGCTCGACCGCGACCGCGAGCGCGGCCGCTCCGACCCCGACCACGGCGACGAGCAGGTGGCCGCCTACATCCGCCGCTCCCTCACCGCCGCCTACGCCGGCTCCCCGGCCACCGTCGCGGCCCGCATCGGGCTGCTCCGCTCGGCGGGCGTGGACATCGTCCAGCTCGACCTCTCCGTGGAGACCGATCACGACCGGGAGCTGCGCCGCGCCCTCGTCCGCCACCTGCGCGCCGGGCTCGGCACCCCGGCCGACCGCCGCGACTGGTGAACCGCACCGACCGCCCGCACCCCGCCCGGGGGCGTCAGCCGTACAGCGCCACCCGGGGCTGGATGGTGCCCGGCGAGGCCTTCAGCACGGTGATCCGGTAGTGCTGGGTCAGGGTGTGGTGGCTGTGCAGGACCAGCTTTGCCGACGTCAGGGTGGTGAACAGCGTGCCGGTCTGGCTGCCCAGCGGCACCGTCCTCCAGTGGCCGCCGCTCAGCACCTCCAGCTTGACGTTCGCCGGGGTGAGGAAGGGCCCGTCGTCCGGCGACTCGACGAGGATCTGCGGGGCGACGGTCTGGTCCGCCGCCGTCGGGTTGCGGTAGGTGACGGTGATCCGGTGCGGCGCGTGGTCGGACGGCAGCGGGCGGCTCGGCAGGTCGACGAAGGACGTCGGCACGGCGACCGCCACCGCCTGCGGGGCGGAGGCTGCGGGGGCGGCGGCGGCCGGGGCCGCGGCGGCGGCCGCCGGCGAGGGCAGCGCGAACCCGGCGGCCGGAAGGGCGGCGAGGGCGGTCAGGGCCAGGGCCCGGCCGAGGAGCTTCCTGGTCGGCATGGCGGCCTCCTTCGATCGTTCTCGGCTCCCCCGGACGTCCGCCGGTGGCCGGACCTACCCGTCCACCCTGCACTCCGACGGCCCAACGCGCATCCGCGCCGGACCGGGCCGCGACGTCCGCTACCGCTTCGTCATCGACACCGCGCCCCTCTGACGCCGGTCGCGGTGGCCGGGAGCGGGTGGCCGCTCGCGGTGGCCGGGCGCGACCACCGGGGCGACCCTGGAGGAGGCAGTCGACTGCCCCTGCGCCGAGCCGAGGAGGCCGCCCCGTGAGGTTCATCCAGATCATCGAGTACCGGACGAGTCGCATCGACGAGTTCACCGCCCTGATCGACAGCTGGGTCGAGGAGAACGCCGGCCACCGTCTGGCGACCCGGGCCGTGCAGACCCGTGACCGCGACGGCAAGGACGTGTACCTGGACATCGTGGAATTCCCCTCCCACGAGGTGGCGATGGAGAACTCCGCCCGCCCGGAGACCGCCGCGTTCGCGACCCGGGTCGCGGCGCTGTGCGACGGCCCGCCGACCTTCCGCAACCTCGACGTGCTGAACGAGCGGACCTTCCAGGAGTGAGCTCCCGCCCCGCGCACCCGCCAGGAGGCCCCCGGCCGGGCGGCCGCCCGCCCGGCCGGTAGATTCGCTCCCCCGCCACCGACCGAGGGAGCGCCCGTGCCCGACCGTCCCAGCCTGCTGTACGTGACCGATCTGGCCTACCCGGCCCGGGGCCGCCCCTACGGCGACGAGGACGTCCTGCTCACCTCCCGGCTGCGGGAGTGGTTCGACCTCGCCCTGTGCCACCCGCTCGACGCCCGGGCCCTGATGGGGCGCTTCGACGCGGTCGTCGTGCGCAACAGCGGACCGGTGCTGCACTACCGCGAGGAGTACGCCCGCTTCCGCGCCGAGGCCGTGGCCGCCGGCGTCCGGGTGTACAACCCGCTGACCGGCCGCGGCGACATGGCCGGCAAGCGCTATCTGCTCGACCTCACCGAGGCCGGCCTCCCGGTCATCCCCACCGTCGACCGGCCGCAGGACCTCGACCGGCTGCCCGCCGCCGACCGCTACGCGGTGAAGCCCGAGGAGGGCGCCGACAGCATAGGTCTGCGCTTCCTCGGCCGCGAGGAGCTGGACGGCCTCGCATGGGGCGGCCTCCTGGTCCAGCCGCGGATCGACTTCCGCTACGAGGTCTCCTTCTACTTCGTGGACGACGCCTTCCAGTACGCCCTCCACGCGCCCGACCCGGACCGCCGCTGGGTGCTGGAGCCGTACGAGCCGAGCGCGGCCGACCTCGACTTCGCCCGGCGCTTCGTGGACTGGAACACCCTCGACCACGGGATCCAGCGGGTGGACGCCTGCCGGGCGCCGGACGGGCGCCTGCTGCTGGTCGAGCTGGAGGACCTCAACCCCTACCTGTCGCTCGACCTGGTGCCCGAGGAGACCCGGGAGCGCTTCGTCCGGGCGATGGCGGACTCGCTGCACCGCTTCCTCGGCCGCCCGGCCGGCTGATCTGCTGTCCGACCGGCCGACCGGCGGTGCGCCACCCGCCCGGGGCCTCACTGCTCGGTCCCCGCTCGGGCCTCACTGCTTGGGGACGCCCCCGACGAAGTCCTTCAGCGCGTCCATCCGGGTCCGCCGGCCGGGCGGGTAGCGGCGCAGCGCACGCTCGGCCCGGCGCGAGCCCGGCCGGTAGCGCCAGCGGGCCCACGGCGACTCGGGTTTGGCCAGGCGCAGGCAGGCGACCAGCGACACCAGGGGCACCAGCAGCCCGATCACCCCGGTGGCCGTCTTGCCCTTGAGGATCGCCCCGACGGAGAACATCAGGTCGACCAGCAGCAGCACGGCGAACGCCACGTTGGCGGCGGTGCCCCGGCCGGTGTCGGAGAACGGGTTGAACCCGGCCACCAGCAGCAGTCCGACCGCCACCGCGAGGAAGGCCGCGTCGACGGACTTGCGGCCCTCGCGGCTCCAGTAGACGTCCTCCAGGTGCAGCCACAGGGCGTACTCGTCGAGGGTGAGCGCGGCACCGGCACCGAACAGCGCGGCCAGGATCTGCGCCCCGGGGGTGTCCGGGCGGTAGGCGAACTCCATTGCGCCGGCCACCAGCATCGCGATGATCCCGTACACCTGGTGGTGCACGTGGGTGCCGCCGACCTCGACGTTGCGGAAGGGGCCGCGGCCCGCCCGGATCAGCCGGGTGATCACGCGGGTGCCCACGAAGGTGACGACGAACGCGCCGACCATCCACAGGCCGATTCCGTGGTTGGGCACGGTGATGACCACCTCGACCTCGGGGTCCGCGGTGCGCACGGTCGTGGTGTCCCGTCAGGCGCCGTGCGCGGGGGGCGCACCGGGCCGGGAGTGGGTTCCGGACCACCGGCCCCCGCACCGCCGCGGTCTGCTCTCCTCCGGCACCACGCACCTCCGCACCAGGCCGAACCGCTCCGTGCCGCCCGCCCTCACCGGGGGCGAGGGGCCTCCGTGTTCAGCGTATCCGGGTTCGGCGGACGGAGCCGGGCGAGCCCTCCGTACGACCGCCGGCCCCGTACGACCGCCGCCCCGGGGGCGGTCCCCCGGGGCGACGGTGCGCGCGGCGTCAGCAGATCCGCGGCAGCTGTTCGCCCATCGGCAGGTCCACCACCCGGGTGCCGCCGAAGCCCGTCCGGGCGACGACCATGCCGGGGTGATCCTCGACGCACTCGCCGATCACCACCGCCTCTGCGCCGAGCGGGTGGGCGCGCATCGCGGCGAGGACGGCGTCCGCCTCCCGGCGCGGCACGAAGGCGACGAGCTTGCCCTCGTTGGCGACGTACATCGGGTCCAGGCCGAGCAGGGCGCAGGCGTTGGCCACCACGTCCGGGACGGGGACGGCGCGCTCGCTGAGCGTCACCCCGACCCCGGCGGCGGCCGCGATCTCGTTGAGCGCCGCGGCCAGCCCGCCCCGGGTGGGGTCGCGCAGCACGTGCAGGTCGGGGGTGACGGCGAGCATCGCCTCGACCAGGCCGCCGAGCGCGGCGCAGTCGCTGCGCACCTCGACGCCGAACTCCAGGCCCTCGCGGACGCTCATGATCGCGACGCCGTGCAGTCCGATCGGCCCGCTCACGATCACCACGTCACCGGGGACGGCCCGCTGCGGCCGGATGTCGACCCCGGCGGGCACCAGCCCGATCCCGGCGGTGTTCAGGTAGACGCCGTCCCCGCGCCCGGCCTCGACCACCTTGGTGTCCCCGGTGACCACCTCGACCCCGGCCGTCCGGGCCGCGGCGCCGAGCGCCCGGGCCACCCGGTCGACCACGGGCATCTCCACGCCCTCCTCCAGGATGAACCCGCAGGAGAGGTAGGCCGGCCGGGCGCCGCTCATCGCCAGGTCGTTGACCGTCCCGTTGACGGCGAGGTCGCCGATGCTGCCGCCCGGGAAGAACAGCGGCCGCACGACGTAGGAGTCGGTGGAGAAGGCGAGCCGGGCGCCGCCGAGTTCCAGGACGGCGGAGTCGCCGAGCCCGGCGAGGGCCGGCCCGCCGAAGGCCGGGGCGAAGAGGTGCTCCACCAGTTCGGCGGACATCGCCCCGCCGCCGCCGTGCCCCATCACCACCCGGGGGTGGTCGCGCAGCGGCAGCGGGCAGCTCCAGCCGGAGAAGTCGGGCGCGGGCGGGGCCTCGGGGGCCGTGCCGGTGAGGGTCTCGGTGTCAGCCAACGGTGCTCACCGCCTCCGCCGCGACCGGCGTGCTCAGCCGCCGGTAGAGGTAGTACGCCGCGCAGGCCCCTTCGCTGGAGACCATGGTGGCGCCGAGCGGGGTGCGCGGGGTGCACAGCGTGCCGAAGGCCTCGCACTGGTGCGGCTTCAGCAGGCCCTGCAGGACCTCGCCGCTGCGGCACGCGGCGGGTTCGCGGGTGCTGATCCCCGAGACGTCGAAGCGGTGCTCGGCGTCGTGGTCGCGGTAGCGCGGAGAGAGCCGCCAGCCGCTGAGTGGGATCACGCCGATGCCCCGCCAGGCGCGGTCGGTCACTTCGAAGACGTCCTCCAGCATGGCGCGCGCCGCCGGGTTTCCCTCCGGCCGGACGGCCCGCTGGTAGGCGTTGTCGACGCTGTGCTCGCCGCGCTCCAACTGCCGTACGGTGCGCCGGATCCCCTCCAGGATGTCCAGCGGTTCGAAGCCGGTGACCACGATCGGCACCCGGTGCCGCTCGGCGAGCGCCGGGTACTCGTCGGTGCCCATGACGCTGCACACGTGCCCGGCGGCGAGGAAGCCCTGGACCCGGCAGTCCGGCGATTCCATGATGGCGTCGATCGCCGGGGGCACCCGGACGTGCGAGACCAGCATGCTGAAGTTCCGCAGGCCCTGCTTGCGGGCGAGGTGGACGGCCATGGCGTTCGGCGGTGCGGTGGTCTCGAAGCCGATGCCGAAGAAGACGACCTCCCGGTCCGGGTTCTCCCGCGCGATCCGCAGGGCGTCCAGCGGCGAGTACACCACCCGGACGTCGCCGCCCTCGCCGCGGACCCGGAACAGGTCGCGGTCGGTGCCGGGCACCCGCAGCATGTCCCCGAAGGAGCAGAAGACGACCTCGGGCCGGGCGGCGATCGCCAGTGCGCGGTCGATCACCTCCAGCGGGGTGACGCACACCGGGCACCCCGGACCGTGGATCAACTCCACCTCTTCGGGCAGGAGTTGGTCGATGGCATGCCGGATGATGCTGTGCGTCTGGCCGCCGCACACCTCCATCAGCGCCCACGGCCGGGTGACCGTGGCCCTGATGTCCGCGAGCAGGCCCTCGGCCAGCTCCGGGTTCCGGAACTCCTCCAGGTACTTCACCGTCCGGCCTCCTCAGCCGCTCGTGCCGCGTCGGGCCCGACCGCCGCCGGCCGCTCCCCGGGCGCCTGCCACTGCCCCGCAGCCTCCCATGGGTCGCCGAACTCCTCCTGCAGCAGCCCGAGTTCCTCGAACAGCGCGAGGGTGCGCCGGGCGGACTCCTCGTCCAGCCGCTGCAGCGCGAAGCCCACGTGGACGATCGCGTAGTCGCCCACCGCCAGGTCGGGCAGGTACTCCAGGCACACGTCCTTGACCACCCCGCCGAAGTCCATGACCGCCATCCGGGTCCCGTCGCGTTCGCCGATCTCCGTCACCCTGCCGGGCACTGCCAGGCACATCCGCTCTCACTCCTCCCGGGCGGCCGCCGCGCGGGCGGCCACCATCAGCTGGCCGAGTGCCAGTCCTCCGTCGTTGGGCGGCACCCGGCGGTGCCGCAGCACGGTGAAGCCGTCCTCGCCGAGGCCGCGCGCGCAGGCCGAGGAGAGCACGGCGTTGGCGAAGACGCCGCCGCTGAGCGCCACCGTGGTCGTGCCGTACCGCTCCCTGGCGGCCGCGCAGATCCGCCGGCACAGCTCGGCCACCGCGGTGTGGAAGCGCGCGGCCACCAGTCCGGCGGGCCGGCCCGCGACCACGTCCGCCACCACCGCGGCCAGCACCGGCCCGGGGTCGGCGGTCCAGCCGTCCGCCCGGGCGAGCAGCCCGAACCGGTAGCCCGGAGCCGGTCCGAACTCCGCGGCCGCGGCCTCCAGTTCGATCGCCGCCTGGGCCTCGTACCCGGCCCGCTGGCAGATCCCGGCGAGCGAGGAGACCGCGTCGAAGAGCCGGCCCATGCCGGAGCTAGGCGCGGTGTTCAGCCCGCGTTCCAACTGCCGTTCCAGCAGTCGGAGTTCCTCCGGCAGGCAGGCCAGCACCGGCGGCAGGCCGGCGGTCCAGGGCAGCCCGGCGGCCCGCAGGTGCGCCAGCGCCGTCCGGTACGGGCGCTCGACCGCCGCGTCCCCGCCGGGCAGCGGCACGTAGGCGAGGTGGGCGAGCCGGCGGAAGCCGTCGTAGTCGGCCAGCAGCACCTCACTGCCCCAGACCGCGCCGTCCTCGCCGTAGCCGGTGCCGTCGAAGGCCAGGCCGAGCACCGGCCGACTGCCGTCCAGCCCGTGCTCGGCCATCACGGCGGCGATGTGCGCGTGGTGGTGCTGCACCCGGTGCACCGGCCGTCCGGCGGCGGTCCGCTCGGCGTGCCGGACCGAACGGTAGCCGGGGTGCCGGTCGGCGACCAGCAGTTCGGGCCGCACTCCGCTGACCGTGCCGAGCTGCTCGACCGCGTTCTCGAAGGCGCGCAGCGTGGCCAGGTCGTCCATGTCCCCGATGTGGCCGGACAGCCAGGCGTAGCCGTCCCGGGCCAGTGCGAAGGTGTTCTTCAGGTCGCCGCCGACCGCCAGCACCGGGCGGACGGGCACCGGCAGGGGCAGCGGCAGCGGGGCGTACCCGCGTGAGCGGCGCAGCGGCAGCTGCTCGCCGTCCACCACCCGCACCACCGAGTCCTCGCAGGGCACGTGGATCGGCCGGTCGTGGGTGAGCCAGCCGTCGACGAGCGGGGCGAGCTTCTCCAGCGCCTCCCGGTCGTCGGTGACGATCGGCTCGCCGGAGAGGTTGGCGCTGGTCATCACCAGCAGGTCCGGGCCGGGCGCGGCGAGCAGCAGGTGGTGCAGCGGCGTGTACGGGAGCATCACCCCGAGGTCGGGGCTGCGCGGGGCCACCGCCTCGAACCCTGGTGTCGCCGCGCCGGTGCGGCGCAGCAGGACGATCGGCCGGACCGCCCCGGTGAGCAGTTCCCGCTCGACGGGGCCGAGCGGCAGCAGGCCCTCGACGGTGGCGAGGTCACGGGCCATCAGCGCGAAGGGCTTGTCGCCGCGCCGCTTGCGCCGCCGCAGCAGGGCGACGGCCGCGGGGTCGCGCGCGTCGCAGGCCAGGTGGTAGCCGCCGATGCCCTTGACGGCGAGGACCGCCCCGGCGGCGAGCAGCCGGCGGGCCTCGGTGAGGGCGTCCTCGTCGGCGAGGCCGGCGTGGCCGGTCACGGTCAGCGCGAGTCTCGGCCCGCAGGCGTGGCAGGCGACCGGCTGGGCGTGGAAGCGGCGGTCGGCCGGGTCGGCGTACTCCCGGGCGCAGTCCGCGCACATCGGGAAGCCGGCCATGGTGGTGTTGGCGCGGTCGTACGGCAGGCCGGTGACGATGGTGTGCCGGGGGCCGCAGTTGGTGCAGCTGATGAACGGGTGCCGGTGGCGGCGGTCCGCCGGGTCGGCGAGTTCGGCGAGGCAGTCGGCGCAGACGGCGACGTCGGGCGGGATGAGCGTGGCCCGGGGCCCGTCCGTGCGGGACGGGGTGATGGCGAAGCCCGTCGCGCCGGTGACGGCCAGCGGGGTGTGCTCGACGGAGGCCACGTGCGCGAGCGGCGGCGCGTCGCCGGCCACCCGTCGGCAGAACGCCTCGACCGCCGCGCGGTTGCCCTCGACCTCGGCGAGCACGCCCTCGCCGGTGTTGGTGACGCTGCCGGCCAGGCCGAGTTCACCGGCCAGGGTGAAGACGAAGGGCCGGAAGCCGACCCCTTGGACGAGGCCGCGGACGGCGACCCGGCGTCGCTCACGGTCGAGTTCCGGGTGACCGGCCGTCACGGGGTCTCCCCGACCACCGCGGGCCCGTGCCCGTGGTCGTGCGCGTGCCGGTGTCCGTCCCCGTGCTCGTGCCCGTGGTCGTGCCCGTGCCCGTGCGGCGCGGCCGACATCACCGGCCGGTGCGGCTCGGCGCCGTCCAGGACCGCCAGCGCGCGCTCCAGCAGCGCCCCGACGCCGTCCCCGGTCCGCGCCGAGGTGTGCACCACCTCCACCCCGGGATTGACCCGGCGGACGTTCGCCGTGAACGCGGCCTCGTCGAACTCGGCCGCCGCGGCGAGGTCGGTCTTGGTCACCAGGACCAGGTTGGCCAGCCCGAAGGCGGTCGGGTACTTGAGCGGCTTGTCCTCGCCCTCGGTCACCGAGGCCAGCACCACCCGCAGCGACTCGCCGAGGTCGTAGGAGGCCGGACACACCAGGTTGCCGACGTTCTCCACGAAGAGCAGCCGGCACTCCTGCGGCAGCCAGCCGTCCAGGTGCCCGGCGAGCATCCGCGCCTCCAGGTGGCAGAGCCCGTCGGTGAGCACCTGCTTGACCGGCGCGCCCGAACGGGCCAGCCGCCGCGCGTCGTTCTCGGTGGCGAGGTCGGCGGTCAGGGCGGCGACCGGCACCCCGCGCCGCCGGGCCAGCCCCAGCTCGGCCTCCAGCAGGGCGGTCTTGCCGCTGCCGGGGCTGGACAGCAGGTTCACCGCGACCGTGCCACGGGCGGCCAAGGCCGCCCGCAGCTCGCGGGCGCTGTCGTCGTTGCGGGCGAGGACCGCCTGGCGGAGGTCGACCGTGCGGCACATCGGCATCAGCCTTTCTGTTCGGCCGGGACGTCCGGGCGCTCGGCCCACTCGACGTCGAGGATCTGGAGCTCGCGCCCGGACAGCAGCTCGACGCCGCCGCCGGAGCAGCTCGGGCAGCAGAGGTCCGGCGGCATGCCGACGGCCCACTCGGTCTCGCAGGGCCGGCACCGGGCCCGCGCCGTGACCGGCTCCGTGTGCAGCACCGCGCCCTCCACCAGCGTTCCGGCGCAGGCCAGTTCGAAGCAGAAGTCGAGGGCCTGCCGGACGACGCCGGCCAGTTCGCCCACCCGCAGCCGTACCCGCGCCACGCCGGCGGCCCCGTGGTCGCGCGCGGCCGCGTCGACCTGCTCGACCACGGCGGCGGCGATCGACATCTCGTGCATGGGTCCCTTTCCCTCGGCGGGCGGCATCGGGCCCGACGACCGGGCGGGCCCCGATGCCGAGGCGCGCCCCATTACAAGGCGCGGTGGCGGCGACGGCTCGAAGCCGCGCCGCCACCGCTCCCGGGGCTGCACCGTTCGCAGCAATGCGCGGGTCACATCCGCGAGATCTGCAGGTACCGCTTCAGGTCCGGCAGGCTCTGCCAGACCAGTGCGCCGATCCCGGCCAGCAGGGCCAGGCAGAACAGTTTCCTCAGCATGGTGTTGTCTCCCTCTCCGGCTGCGTGGCCTCGTCCACGACCCGCAGGACCACTCGGACCGCCTCCTCGACGGCGGCGGCGACGGGCACGCTCAGCCCGATGCCCTCCTCCAACGACGCCGGCTCGCAGCCGACCACCAGCACCCGCCCGGGCGGCTCGCCGCCGGTCCCGGCCGCGAGCGTGGCCAGCAGGGCGAGCACGGCGTCCGGCCCCATCCGGTGCCCGTCCAGCAGCGGCGCCTCCAGCGGCTCGTCGGCCGCCTCGATGAGGTAGACCGTGCCGGGTGCCCCGCCGCGGCAGGTGGCGTCCACCAGGACGGCGGTGGGGTAGCCGTCGAGCAGCCGGTACGCCAGGTCGACGCCGCGCACGCCCACGTCGACCACCTCGACGCCGTCCGGCAGCGGGTGCCCGGCGAGCCGCCGGACGGTCTCCACGCCGAACCCGTCGTCGCCGAGGAAGATGTTCCCCACTCCGGCGACCAGCACCTGACGGCTGTTCACGACCCCTCCGGCACGTCGTCGCCGTCCAGCGGGGTGACCTCGTCGGGCTGGAAGTAGCGGAACCGCCCCTGGGCCCGCCACAGGTCGGCGCCCGGGTCGTCCTCCACCGTCACGGCCAGGTGCACCGAGCCGTCGACGTCGTGCAGCACCGCTTCCACCACGCCGGTGCGCCCGTCCAGGAAGAGGTCCTGGGCGTCGGTGCGCCGCCGTCCGGGCCGCAGCACGACCCGGCTGCCGGCGCCGACGGCGTGGCCGCCGACCTGCACCCGGTCCCGCTCGGGGTCGACCGCCGGGTCGTTGCCCGGGTCCCACCAGGGCTGTTCCCCGTCGGCGGCGCCGCCGGTGAGGTCGCGCAGCCCGCGGATGGCGCCGTGCAGACGCTCCAGCACCTCGGGCGGCATGGACTCCGCGAGGTCGATCACGGCCGCGGCCCGCTCGTCGGTGCCCCGGGCCTCCCGCTTCTCCTCCTCGGTCAGGGCCGCCGTCCGCAGTGCCAGGATCTCGTCGATCTCGGTGGCGTCGTACAGGGTGCCGAGGCTCTCCGGTGCGACCTTGGGGTGGTCCTCCAGGATGATCGGCGAGGACAGCACCACCCCGCGCTCGCCCGGCGGCCCGGCCAGGACCGGCCAGGTGTGCCGGCTGCGGCACCGCTCGACCTCGGGGCGGGCCCACTCGGGCGGGTCGGTGGCCGACACGAAGCGGCCCTGCTCCAGCCCCAGCAGCAGGTGGGCGGAGACCAGCGAGCGCGGCAGCGCCTCCTCGCGGCTCGCCCGTCGGGGCGGCATCCAGGCGGAGACGTTCTCGACCACCACCGTCAGCCGCTGCGCCCGGTACCGGCCGGGCAGTTCCTCGACGGTCACCCGCACCAGGCCGTCGACCTGTTCGCGGCGGCGCACCAGCCGTCCGGCGGCGGTGCCGTGCGCGCGCAGCAGCTCGGTCTCGCCGACGCCCGGCAGCCGGAACGCCCGCTCCACCCCGGCGCCGGTCAACTCCTCGACCGGGAAGAGGAGTTCGATGCGTTCCTCGACGCCCTCGTCCCACTCCACGAACACCCGGTCGGCCAGCTCCAGCCGCTCCACCGGCTCGAACCCGCCGGCGGCGGTCGCCTGTTCGACGGTCCGCCGCTGCACCCGCAGGAAGCGCAGCTCGACCGCCAGCCGGTCCCCGGCACGGGCCTCCATGACGCACTCGGTGCGCTGGTGCGAGTGCTCGCCGCCCTGCGCGGTGTACTCGGGCGGCACCAGGACCCCGAACTGCCAGCGCAGCCGGTTCTTGGCCGCCGAGGCGCGGTACGGGTAGAGCACGTAGCCCTCCAGCAGCACCGCGTCGGCGATCTGCCGGGCGGCCGCGAAGCCGCGCTCGATCCCGGGCGGGAAGGCGCTCATCGGGCCACCTCCTCGATCGCGGTCGCCGCGAGCAGGTCACGCACCGTCGCCTCCCAGGAGGGCAGGGCCCGCCGGGAGCGGTAGGCCAGCAACCGGTCCATCAGGTCGTCCGGCAGGCGCAGCCAGCCGCAGCCGGGGAAGTGCTGGTCGATGGCCTCGCGCCAGACCCGCACCGGCATCCGCACCGCGGCCTCCTTGTCCCAGGGCACCGGGGCGACCTGGAAGCCGCCGGGGCCGGCGAAGGCGGTGCCGGAGAAGAGCAGCAGCAGCGGCACCTCGCCGCCGTCGAGCGCCCGGAAGTAGCGGGCGGAGGCCACCTCCAGGTCGTAGCTGCACGGCACCACGAGGTCGGTCTCGGTCTCGCCGGTGAAGCCGGGCACCAGCAGCGGCACGGTGGCGAACTGGATCGGGTTGAGCGTGTTCGCCCAGCGCTCCCGTTCGCCGAAGAGGTCGGCCAGCCGCTCGCCCTCCGGCTCGGCGTACGACCGCCGGCCCGGTTCGATCCGCAGCTGGCAGCGGAGCGCCAGGGCGTGCACCCGGGTGTCGGCCGGCCCGGTGATCCGCAGCCGGAAGACCAGGGTCGGCACGGCCGCGTACGGGTCGGACCGCACGCCGGTGCAGGCGAAGGCGAGCGCCGTCACGCCGTCACCGCCGTGGGCAGCGGGCGGGCGCGGGCGGTCAACCGCTCGAAGAACGCGTCGAGTTCGGCCCGCGCCTCGGCGCCGCCGTCGAAGCCGTGCCAGCACCGCCGCAGCCGGCCGACCAGCTCGTAGCAGACGTCGATCGGCACCAGGAAGCACTCGACGCGGTGGTCGTGGCGGCGCAGCAGCAGGGCCTCCACGTCGGGCTCCAGGGCGGCGGCCAGCCGGCTGCCACCGAGGGCGCGCTCCCAGGCCTCCTCGTCCACCTCGCTCTCGGTGGCGCCGGCCGGGCCGGGGTAGAAGGCGAGCAGCCGGTCCAGCAGGGCGTTGCGGAACAGGAACGCGGTGCCGACCGGGATGCCCAGCACCGACCAGGCCCGCTCGTCCAACCCGCCGTCCGCGTCGGCGAGGTAGCGGTCCGGCACGGTGCGGAAGCGGCCGCCGGCCGCGCCCGGCTGCTGGAACAGCAGGCCGCAGGCGGTGCAGGTGCAGGACAGCGCCCGTTCCTCGACGTCCACCAGGTGGCGGTGGCCGGGCGGGAGGTCCCGGCCGCAGAAGCCGCACTGCTCGGGCCTCGGCGGCGCCGGCTCGCGCAACCGGTGCAGCAGGGCGGTCCCGTCGCGGGAGATCCGGCGGGTGTTCATCGCACCTCCGCGGCCTGCGGCGGGCGGGTGCCGATCTGCAGCAGCTGCGGGGCGCGCTCCAGCTCCACGGCCGTCACCTCGGGCGCGTGGCAGGCGAGGACGGCCTCGACGTCGCCTTCCGCGCAGCCGCAGCCGGTGGCGGTGCGGCGCAGTCGCAGGACACCGGTGCCCGGCTCGAAGCCGATCGGCTCGACCCGCTCGGGCAGGGCCGCGAGCGCCCGGTCGATCCGGGCGGTGACGTCCTCCGGGTGCAGGTCGTGCAGCAGCAGCAGCCCGGCCACCGCCGGGTCGTCCAGCATCCGTTCCAGGGCGGGCGGGGGCAGCGCCGGGACGATCCTGGCCAGCCCCTCGCCGTAGAAGTCCATCAGGTCGCGGACCAGTTGCTCGCCCGCGCTCTCGGCGCCGCTGCCGGCCAGGGCGTCCAGGGCCTCCTGGATGCGCAGCCCGGTCTGCTCGGCCGTCATGCGGTGAGCCCGCTGAGGCCGGTGGGCACGTGCATGGTCTGGACGGTGCGCCCGCCGACGTACATGTGCACGCCGCAGGGCAGGCAGGGGTCGAAGCTGCGCACCGCGCGCATGATGTCGATGCCCTTGAAGTTCTCCGGGGAGTTCTCCTCGAAGATCGGGGTGTTCTGCACCGCGTCCTCGTACGGGCCGGGCGTGCCGTAGCTGTCGCGCACGCTGGCGTTCCACGGGGTGGGCGGGTACGGGTGGTAGTTGGCGATCTTGCCGTCGCGGATCACCATGTGGTGCGAGAGCACGCCGCGCACGGCCTCGGTGAAGCCGCAGCCGATCGACTCGTCCGGCACCTCGAAGCGCTCCCAGGTCTGGCTGCGCCCGGCCCTGACCTCGTCGAGCGCCTTCTCGGCGAAGTGCAGGGCGGCGGCGGCCGCGTACGCCTGGAAGTAGGTGCGGGCGCGGTTGCGTTCGAGGGCGTTGCTCCACTGCGGGATCTTCCACTCGAAGGTGACCTCGGGCTTGGTCATCGAGCGGGGCAGGTTGATCTGCACGCTGTGCCCGGTGGCCTTGATGTAGCCGATGTCGACCAGCCCGGACAGCGCGGTGGACCACAGCCGGGCGATCGGGCCGCCGCCGGTGTCCAGGGCGAGGTGCTCCTTGCCGTCGAACCAGCGCGGGGACATCACCCAGCTGTACTTGTCGTCGAAGTTGCGCTTCTGCGGCTGCGGGATGGTGTGCTGGTTCCACGGGTGCCGGGGGTCGACCGGGTTGCCCAGCGGGTCGTGGGTGACGAACAGCTCCTTGCCCTGCCAGTCCTCGTAGTAGGAGCTGCCGAGCAGGATCCGGATGCCCAGGTTGATCTCGGTGAGGTCGTTGGTGACGAGCTTGCCGTCCACGACGACGCCGGGGGTGACGAACATCCGCCGGCCCCAGTCCGTCATGTTGCGGTACGTGAAGTCGCAGTGGTCCGGGTCGTTGAGGCTGCCCCAGCAGCCGAGCAGGACCCGCCGCCGGCCGACCTCCTCGTAGCCGGGCAGGGCCTGGTAGAAGAAGTCGAAGAGGTCGTCGTGCAGCGGCACGACCTTCTTCATGAACTCGACGTAGCGCATCAGCCGGGTCAGGTAGTCGGTGAACAGCTGCACCGTGGCGACGGTGCCGACGCCGCCCGGGTAGAGGGTGGAGGGGTGCACGTGGCGGCCCTCCATCAGGCAGAACATCTCCCGGGTGTACCGGCTGACCTGCAGCGCCTCGCGGTAGAACTCGCCCTCGATCGGGTTGAGCGAGCGCATGATGTCCGCGATGGTCTTGTACCCGTGGTCGGCGGCGTGCGGCGCCTCGGTGCGCTCGGCCTGTTCCAGGACGCCCGGGTTGGTCTCGCGGACCATCTTCTCGCAGTAGTCGACCCCGACCAGGTTCTCCTGGAAGATGTTGTGGTCGAACATGTACTCGGCGGCCTCGCCGAGGTTGATGATCCACTCGCCGAGGTGCGGGGGCTTCACCCCGTACGCCATGTTCTGGGTGTAGACCGAACAGGTGGCGTGGTTGTCGCCGCAGATCCCGCAGATCCGGCTGGTGATGAAGTGCGCGTCGCGCGGGTCCTTGCCGCGCATGAAGACGCTGTAGCCGCGGAAGACCGAGGAGGTGCTGTAGCACTCCGCGACGCGCTTCTGCTTGAAGTCGATCTTCGTGTGGATGCCGAGGCTTCCCACGATCCGGGTGATCGGGTCCCAGGACATCTCGGTCAGGCCGCTGCCGTCGCCGGCCGCCCTCGTCGTCGGTGTCGCCATCGTGTTGTCGTGTCCTTCTCTGAACGGGGGCAGGGGGCGGGGCGGCGGCGAGGGGCCGCACGCCGCGGGGGCGTGCGGCCCTCCGGCGTCACCAGGGCGGGCGGTAACCCGTGGTCAGGTGGCGGCCGGTGTGGCGCCACTTCGGTTCCTTGTCGACGGTCGCCAGCGTGATCGCGCGCAGCCGGCGGATCAGCGAGCCGTAGGCGTTGCTGGCGCCGGTGGAGACGCGGGAGCCGGGCGGCGGGTCCATGAAGGGCATGAACTTGTCCGGGAAGCCCGGCATGGTGCAGGCGATGCAGATGCCGCCCACGTTCGGGCAGCCGCCGATGCCGTTGGTCCAGCCGCGCTTGGCGACGTTGCACTTGACGACCGGTCCCCAGCAGCCGAGCCGCACCAGGCACTCGGGGGTGCCGTAGTCGGTGGCGAACTGGCCCTGCTCGTAGTAGCCGCCGCGGTCACAGCCCTCGTGGACGGTGGCGCCGAACAGCCAGGCCGGCCGCAGCTTGTCGTCCAGCGGGATCATCGGCGCGGAGCCGGCCAGCTGGTACAGCAGGTAGGTGAGCGTCTCGGCGAAGTTGTCGGGCTGGATCGGACAGCCCGGCACGCACACGATCGGCAGCCCGGCCTTGGACTTCCAGTCCCAGCCCAGGTAGTCCGGCACGCCCATCGCACCGGTCGGGTTGCCGGCCATCGCGTGGATGCCGCCGTACGTGGCGCAGGTGCCGATCGCGACCACGGCGGTCGCCTTGGGGGCGAGCCGGTCCAGCCACTCACTGGTGGTGATGGGCTGGCCGGTGGCCGGGTCGTCGCCGAAGCCGCACCAGTAACCCTCCTTCTTGATCTTCTCGTTGGGGATGGACCCCTCGACGACCAGGACGAACGGTTCGATCTCGCCGCGGTCGGCCTTGAAGAACCACTCGACGAAGTTGTCCGCGCCCTGGACCGGGCCGCACTCGAAGTCGATCAGCGGCCAGTGCACGGCGACCTTGGGCAGGCCGGGCAGTGCGCCGGTGACGATCTCCTCGATGCTGGGCTGCATCGCGGCGGTCAGCGAGACGGAGTCGCCGTCACAGCTGAGACCGGCGTTGATCCAGAGAATGTGCACCACGTCGGTGTCGGTTGTTGCAGCACCCATGAGGATGCCTCCTCGGGGATGGGAGCCGGACGTAATGGCTCAAACACAGTCATAGCAACAGTCCGGTTCCGACGCCGGTCGGGGCGGGCGTCGGAGCGGCGCGGGGGGCGCAAGCCGGCGGGGCCGTTCGGGTCACGTACCGGCGAGGAGCCCGGCGGGCGCGGGGCGCTTGCGGACGAACGCGGACCGCAGCGCGTGGTACGGCGATTCGGGGGTGAAGAACTGCCGGTGCATCACCGCCAGCTCCTCCTCCCGGTAGGCGGCGAGCGGCTTGGCCTGCTCGTCGGCCTCGCGCGCGGCCTTCTTCGCCGCGATCCGCCGCCGGGCGAGCGGCGAGGCGGCGAGCAGCCCGGCCAGGTGGGCCGCGGCCGGCCCGAACTCCTGCGGCCCGCAGTCGAGGACGCGGTCGACCAGGCCGATCCGCTCCGCCGACGCGGCGGACACCGGCACGGCCTGCCGGGTCAGCCGCTCGGCCTGCGCCGGGCCCACCCGGCGCGGCAGGGTGTACGTCCAGTACTCCGAGCCGTACAGCCCCATCAGCCGGTAGTGCGGGTTGAGCACGGAGCCCCGCCGGCACCACACCTCGTCCGCCGCCAGGGCCAGCATCACCCCGCCGGCCGCCGCGTTCCCGGCCACCGCGGCGACCACCAGGCGGTCGGTGGTGGTCAGCACCTCGGCGACCAGGTCGTCCATCGCGGTGATGTTGGCCCAGGACTCCGCGGCCGGGTCCGGCGCGGCCTCGATGACGTTGAGGTGGATGCCGTTGGAGAAGAAGTCCCGGCTCCCGCCGAGCACCAGCACCGAGGTCGGCCGGCCGAGTGCGAAGCGGTACGCCGCCAGCAGGCGGCGGCAGTGGTCGGTGGACATCGCGCCGCCGGGGAAGGAGAAGCGCAGGAGGCCGACCGGGCCCTCCTCGCGGTACTCGACATCCGTCCAGGCGGGCGGCCCGTCCCGTTCCGCCGTCAGCGGCGCCGGGACCTCCGGCAGCGGGGGCAGCAGGGAGCCGAGCGCCGTCACCGCCGGGAGCTTGAAGGTCGCGGGCCCGCCGGGTGCGCGCCGGCGCCGGAGTTCGGGGATCCACACCGCGCCGTCCGCGGTGGCCCGGCACACCGCACCGGCGCGGGTGGCGATCAGCTCGCCCGGGCGCCCGCGCAGCTGCGGCTCCGGGTGCCCGCCGTGCAGGTACCACTCGTCGGCCCCCAGCGTGTCGAGCACCCCGGGCTGCGAGTCGGCCGCCCGGAGCCTGCGCAGGACCGTCCCGGTGGAGTCGGCCGCCCAGTCGATCCGGCGCTCCGCCTGGCGCAGGAAGGGGCGGACGCGCACCGGCTCCCGCCACGAGGGGCCGTGCTGCGGCTGCGGCGCGTACGAGCCGGAGGCGAAGCGCTCGACGGCCCGCAGCGCGGCCAGGACGGCGGCGTCGGCGACCTCGTTGCGGTACAGGTCGCTCTTCCCGAGCGCCGGCAGCCGGCAGGGCTCCCAGGCCCAGACCGGTCCGGCGTCCATCTCCGCCTCGGCCTGGAGCACCGTCACGCCCCAGTCGTCGGAGCCCTCCTGGACCGCCCGGTCCAGGGACGAGGGGCCCCGGTCGCCGGGCGGGCCGGGGTGGACGACCAGGCAGGTGAGCGCCGACCAGACGTCCGCGGGGATCGCGGTGCGCAGCATGGGCGCCAGCAGGAGGTCCGGCGACAGTCGGCGGACCGACGCCCGCAGCTCCTCGTCGTCCCCGGCGAGTCGGACGTCCACGGTGTGCCGCCGGTCCCGCAGTTCGGCGTGGAGGCGCTGGCTGAGGCTGTTGAAGGCGCTGGCGAGGAGCAGGATCCGCATGTCTGCCTCCGGGGTGCGGGCGGCCGGGAACCCGGCGATCATCACCCCCGGTCCGGCGGCGCCCCGGCCGGTGCGGCGTGCCGCGCCGCCCGTTCACCCGGGTGGCGGGCCCACGGGCGGGTCAGCGGGCGGAGGCGTGCCGGGGCGGCGGCGCGCGGGGGCGACGTCCGGCAGGCGCTCCGGGCTCCGGCGATGGCGGCGGCGATGGCGGCGGAGCCGTGGCCGGGGCGTCCGCTGCTCGTACTGCCCGACGGCATCCGGGAGTTCGGCCGCACCGCACTGGACGGCGGCATGGTGGGGACGGCCGCGGCGGGCCCGGCGGAGGCTGCCCGTAGCATGGCGGCTTCCGGAACGAGTGGTGCGAGGAGAGGAACGGGACGTGCGCGGGGGCGAGCTGGTGGGCGGACTGGGACGGCTGGTCGGGGCGGCGGCCGGAGCGGCGGCGGGGGCCGCGGCCGGGTTGGGCGAGGCCGGGCGGCAGGCCGTACGGCGGGGCGGACGCGGCGCGGCGGCGGGCGGGCGGTGGGCGTACACGGCCCTGACCTCCGTCATGCCGCCGGAGGTACCGGCCACCGAGCCGTGGAAGCTGTCGGTGGGCACCCTGATCGGCCGCCACCCCCTGACGCCGGCCGTGGTGCACAAGCTGCTCGGACTGCTCGACGGTCTCGGCGCCGTCCACCTGGGGCCGTCGAAGGTCGGTTTCGACGGCGAGGAGGTCGAGTGGGACAAGGTCGTCGAGATCCGCACCCGCAACGCCTTCGAGGTGCTGACCACCACCGCGCTGGAGCAGGAGGTGGACCGGATCCGGGAGTTCCTGCCGCCGGTTCCCGGCCGCAAGTGGGTCGTCACCAAGGCGGGCGAGGCGCTGGCCACCGTCGTCCTCGCCGCCCTCGAACGCGGCTCGGACGACCAGCGCCTGGACGAGCTGACCGTCCCGGCCCGCATCGTCTGCCGCGGGCTGCTCGGCCGCCGACGCACCCTGGACGCGGGCGCGTTCGCCGCCGCGACGCTCGTCCTGGCCGACCGGGCCGCCGAGAGCCTGATCGCCACCGCCCGCAAGCGCGGCATCCCGGTCCTGCCCGTGGACGAGCTCGCCGAGCCGACCGACGCCGCCCGGGTCGCGGCGCTGCGCGAGCGCACCGACTCCGTCGCCCGGCTGCTGGACCGCATCGAGCGGAGCGACCCCGGGGCAGCACCGGCCGGGGACGCACCGGCCGGGGCCGTGCAGGCAGAGGCCGGGGCGGCGCAGCCGCCGTTGTCACTCGACAAGGGTGCGGGCGGCAACGGCGGCGCGGCGCAGCCGAGTTGAGCGGCCGCGCGGACGGACGCGGTCAGTGGCCGCCGCGCGGCTCCTCGCAGTTGGTGCCGTCCGGGTAGCCCGCGAACGCCTCCGCGGTGGTGACGGCGCTGTTCATCGTGCCCTCCAGGCACAACCCGGTGGCGTCGACCAGGAAGGCGACGTCGGTCGGGCCGTTCTGGGTGACCTTCACCTTGGCGGCCTGGTAGCCCAGCCCGGTGAGCTGTCCGCGGGTGCTGTCGGGGGCGAAGTCGCCCCGGGTGCGCAGGGGTTCGAGGGCGCCCTTGATCCGCTTCACGGCGTCCAGGCCGTCGCAGCGGCGCCGGCCGTGGAGCGGGATCGGCACCCGGAAGCCGTGGTTCTCGGCGTAGTGGTCGACGGGCGGCCCGGTCGGGGCCGCGCTGTTCGCGGTCGGGGTCGGGGTCGGGGTCGGGGGCCTGGTCGGCGTCTCGCCGGGGCAGGGGTAGTCCGCTTCGGTGGTCGGCACCGCCGCGGCCGTCGACGGCACCGCCGTCACGGCCGCCGTGGGCGCCCCCGCGCCACCGGCCGCGCCCACGTGCTCCGCCCCGCACCCCGCCGCCAGTACGGCCAGGGCCGCCACCGCCGGTGTCCGGAGGCGCCCCCACCTGGTCCTGATCATCGTCATCCGGTGATCATGCCCCGGCGACGGGGTCGGCGTCATCCCGGCCGCTCGGGGCCGTCTTCAAGCCCCCGTCGTCCGCCCGGAGGGCGGGCGGGGCGGCGTTGGGGTGCGTACATCGCAAGGCGGAGGACGGGGGCACCTCCCGGCCGAAGGCTGGGGGCCATCGGCGACCGACGACAACGCAGCGAGGTGCGTGCCCTGACGTCGCCCCGCAGGCGGGGGCTTGAAGACGGACCCTACGGGCCCGGACCGATAATCCGCGCGGCCCGGCCCGGTTCTCGGCTAGCCTCCAGGCCCATGACCTGGTTGCCCGCCGATTTCGTCCACCCCGTCCACGTGCCGCTCCCCGGTGGCGGTTACCACCTGCGCCCCATTGCCGGGACGGACACCGAGCTCGACTACCCCGCCGTGATGGGCTCCCGGGAGCGCCTGTGGTCCATCTACGGCGAGGCCTGGGGCTGGCCCGCGGCCACCATGACCTACCAGGCGGACCTCGACGACCTGATCCGGCACGAGCGGGAGATCGCCGCCCACGAGTCGTTCAACTACGCGCTGTTCGACGAGGCGGAGTCGGCCCTGCTCGGCTGCGTCTACATCGACCCGCCGCAGAAGGCCGGCTCCGACGCGGAGATCTCCTGGTGGGTGGTGGACGACCAGGTCGGCTCCGAGCTGGAGCGGGAGCTGGACGCCCTGGTGCCGCGCTGGATCGCCGAGGCATGGCCCTTCGGGCAGCCCTGTCTGATCGGCCACGAGGTCTCCTGGGCGGAGTGGCTGGCCCGCCCCGCGATCGCCGGCGCCTGACCCGACGGCGGGCGGGCCGGAGCCGCAGCCGGCCCCGGCGCCCCTCCAACTCGGCCCGCCCGGACACGGGTTCGGGTTCAGGAAGGTCAGCACCCGGAGTTCTGGACGGGCCCGACGCGGCGCCCCACGATGGGTGCATGACGGACGACGAATCGGCACAGCCGCCCGCGTCGGGTGCCGGGCCGGCGCGGCGCCCGGACTGGGGCGCGGTCGGCGCGATCGCGGGCGCGGTGGCCACGCTGATCGCCCTGGTCGCCTACCTGGTGCCACCGGACGCGCCGCAGCCCGCGGCCGCCCCGGTGGTCACCACCGCGGCCCCGCAGCCGCCGGAGCCGCTCCCCGATCCCACGCCGAAGCCGGTCCCGTCGTCCGTCCCGTCGCCGACGCCCACGCCGGCGCCCACACCCACCCCCACGCCGGCCCCCGAGCCCGATCCGCCGCCCCCGGAGCCGAGCCCGTCGCCGATCCGGACCCGGACCGCCGCCCCGACGCCGGAACCGCCGCTCCCGGCGGTCCGGCCCGGTGGCTGCGACGAGGCCGAGGCGGCGCTGGCCGCGTACCGCCGGAACGCCGGCGACACCCGCGGCAGCCAGGCCGACGCGGCCGGCCAGGCCTACCAGGACCTGATGGGCGCCGGCCTGGACGCGCAGGGCGCGGTCGGTTCGACGATCCGCCGGCTGGCCGCCGAGTTCTCGGAGTTGCGCTTCCGCCTGAACGGCATGGTGCTGGCCGATCCCAACCAGGTGATCACGGACATCAACGCGGACAGCGCCCAGCTCGGGCGGCTGTGCGGATCCTGACCGCCCCGGGCACGACCGCGGTCGACCGCACCCCGCACGCAAGGACGTTGTGGAGGTTCGGCGGAGGCCGACTGCCCGGACCGGCACCGGGTAGGCACCGGACAGGAGCGTCGGCCCGCCCGGGGACGACGCTCGCGACCGTAGGAGGGTCGTGCGATGCCCATGCCCGTCCACTCGATGCCCGTCACCTTCCCCGACAGTCCGCTGCCCGACGTCCCGGTGGTCGCGGAACTGCGGTTCGACCCGGACCTGCCGTACGCGGCCTGCCTGGCGTTCCCGATCGCCCCGTGCGAGTGCGTGACCGCGGACGCCCGCGTGTGCTGGTACTTCAGTCGCGAGCTGCTGAACGAGGGCCGGCACGCCCCCACCGGCAGCGGCGACGTCCGGGTGGGCCCGGGGCCCGCGGGCGAGGTGCTGATCACCCTGTGCGGGCCCGCCGGCCAAGCCGTCCTCAGCGCACCGGAGCAGGACGTCACGGCCTTCCTCTCGGACTGCTTCAGCCTGGTGCCCGAAGGATCGGAGTCCGAGCACCTCGACGTGGACGCCGCGCTCGCCCGGCTGCTGTCCGACGACTGACCGCAGGCCGCCCGGAGCCGCGGGCGCAGCCCGGAGGAGCTCCCGGGTGCCGCCATCCGGGTGTTCTGCCGACGGCCGCCACGGGACCCGCCCCGCTCGGCCGACCCGCGCGGAGCGCCGCGCACTAGGTTGCCTGCGTGGAGGCAACCAAGGCTACGAACGGGCGCGAGCCGTCCGCCGGTGAACGCGTCGTGACCCGGCTGGACGGGCGGTTGCCGGTCATGGAGGCGGGCCGGGAGCTGCTGCGCAAGGTGTTCCCGGACCACTGGTCGTTCCTGCTGGGCGAGCTCGCGCTGTACAGCTTCGTCGTGCTGCTGCTGACCGGTGTGTTCCTGACGTTCTTCTTCGTCCCGAACATGAACGAGGTCGTCTACGACGGCGCCTACCTGCCGCTGCGCGGGGTGCTGGTCTCCGAGGCCTACGCCTCGACGCTGGACATCAGCTTCGAGGTGCGCGGAGGCCTGATGATCCGTCAGATCCACCACTGGTCGGCACTGTTGTTCGTCTCGGCGATCGGCGTGCACCTGCTGCGGGTGTTCTTCACCGGGGCCTTCCGCCGGCCGCGCGAACTCAACTGGGTCATCGGGGTGACGCTGTTCAACCTGGCCCTGCTCGAAGGGTTCTCCGGCTACTCGCTGCCGGACGACTCCCTCTCCGGCACCGGGCTGCGGATCGCCGAGGGCGTGCTGCTCTCGGTGCCGCTGGTCGGCACCTACCTGACGTTCTTCGCCTTCGGCGGCCAGTTCCCCGGCCACGAGGTCATCCCCCGGCTGTTCACCGTGCACATCCTCCTGGTGCCCGGCCTGCTGCTGGCCCTGGTCGGGGCCCACCTGACGCTGGTCGTGGTGCTGAAGCACACCCAGTGGGCCGCCCCCGGCCGCACCAACCGCAACGTCGTCGGGATGCCCTTCTTCCCGCAGTTCCTGACCCGTACGGTCGGTCTGACCTTCGCGGTGGCCGGCATCATGGCGCTGTCCGCCTTCCTCGCCGAGGTCAACCCGATCTGGCGCTACGCCTCCTACCGGCCCGACGTGGCCGCGGCCGGCGCCCAGCCGGACTGGTACATCGGCTTCATCGAGGGCGCGCTTCGGCTGATGCCCGCCGCGGAGACCTCCCTGTTCGGGCACACGGTGTCGTGGAACGTCCTCCTCCCGGCCCTGGTGCTGCCCGGCCTGCTCTTCGCGGTGCTGTACGCCTACCCCTTCGCCGAGCGCTGGCTCGACCCCGAGCGCGGCGAACAGCACCTGTGCGACCGCCCTCGCAACAAGCCCACCCGCACCGGGCTGGGGGTCGCGGGGATCACCTTCTACGCCGTGCTGCTGATCGCCGGCGGCAACGACGTGATCGCCTTCGTCTTCGGCCTCTCGGTCAACGCGATCACCGTCGTGCTGCGGGCGGCGCTGATCCTGCTGCCGCCCGCGGCCTTCCTGCTCACCCGGCGGCTCTGCCTGGCCCTGCAGGCCAGGGACCGCGACCGGCTGCTGAAGGGCGACGAGACCGGCCGGATCGACCAGGGCCACGACGGCGGCTTCACCGGCCACCGCCGCCCGCTGCCCGCCGACGAGCGGTTCGTCCTGCTCGCGCGGGCCGCGCCGGACCCGCTCCCGGCCCCGGACCTCGCGCCGCGGCGCGAGCGGGCCCGGGCCGCGGCGGGCGCCTGGTTCTACCGGGACCGGGTCGAACTCCCCGCCACCGAAGGGGAGTCGGAGTTCATCGCGGGTGTCCTCACCAGCCCCGCCCACCCCGAGGCGCCCGCCGGGCCGCCCACCGGGCCGACCCGGGCCGGCCCGGCCCGCCGGCTGCTCCGCCGACTCACCCGTCGTCGTCGCCGTACTGGAAGATGAACCCGGACACGGCGAGGGCCAGCACGACGGCACCCACGACGACCAGCCAGCGGGCGAAGACCAGGCCGAGGGCGAGGACCGTCAGGCCGGCCGCCGTCAGCACCGGGTAGCCGCTGCGGGCCGGGAAGAAGCCCACCGGGCCGACGGCCTCCGCGATCTCGGCGTCCCCGCGGTCCTGCGGCCGGCCGCCGCCACTCCGCCGGTACTGGACGAACCAGAACAGCGCGATCAGCCCCGACATCAGGAACGCCACCGCCAGGATCGCCGTGCCGGCGGGCTCCTGCGCCCAGAATCCGTAGATCAGCCCGGTCACCGCGAAGAACACCGTCATGACGGCGAACAGCCGGCCCTCCGTCTTCACCGCCCGCTCCCCCGTCCGCCCGTACGGTCGGCCGCTCCGCCCACCGGCTCCTCGGTCGGCACCTCCGGGTGGTGCAGGTCGAAGGCCGGCGACTCGGAGCGGATCCGCGGCAGCGCCTCGAAGTTGTGGTGCGGCGGCGGGCAGGAGGTGGCCCACTCCAGCGAGCGGCCCCAGCCCCACGGGTCGTCCTCGGTGACCCGGGTGCCGTGCCGGGTGGTGGTCCAGACGTTGTAGAAGAACGGCAGGTTGGAGACGCCGAGCAGGAACGAGCCGATCGAGGCGCACACGTTGAGGGCGGTGAAGTCGTCCACCGCCAGGTAGGTCGCGTAGCGGCGCGGCATGCCCTGGGCCCCCAGCCAGTGCATCACCAGGAAGGTGGTCTGGAACCCGACGAACAGGACCCAGAAGTGGACCTTCCCCAGCCGCTCGTCGAGCAGCTTCCCGGTCAGCTTCGGCCACCAGAAGTAGAAGCCGCCGAAGGTGGCGAACACCACCGTGCCGAACACCACGTAGTGCAGGTGGGCCACCACGAAGTAGCTGTCGGAGACGTGGAAGTCGATCGGCGGCGCGGCCAGCAGCACCCCGCTCAGCCCGCCGAACAGGAAGGTCACCAGGAAGCCGAGCGACCACAGCATCGGGGTCTCGAAGGACAGCGAGCCGTTCCACATCGTGCCGATCCAGTTGAAGAACTTCACCCCGGTGGGCACCGCGATGAGGAAGGACATCATCGAGAAGAACGGCAGCAGCACCTGGCCGGTGACGAACATGTGGTGCGCCCACACCGTCATGGACAGGGCGGTGATCGCGATGGTCGCGCCGATCATGCCGTAGTAGCCGAACAGCGGTTTGCGGCTGAACACGGGGATGATCTCGCTGATGATGCCGAAGAACGGCACCGCGACGATGTAGACCTCCGGGTGGCCGAAGAACCAGAAGAGGTGCTGCCACAGGATCGCCCCGCCGTTCGCCGGGTCGAAGGCGTGCGCGCCGAACTTCCGGTCCGCCTCCAGGCAGAGCAGCGCGGCCGTCAGCACCGGGAAGGCCAGCAGCACCATGATCGAGGTGAACAGCACGTTCCAGGTGAAGATCGGCATCCGGAAGAGCGTCATGCCGGGCGCCCGCAGGCAGGTGATGGTGGTGATGAAGTTGACCGAGCCGAGGATCGTCCCGAGGCCGGCCACCACCAGGCCGAAGGCCCAGAGGTCCCCGCCCTGCCCCGGGGAGTACACCGGCCCGTTCAGCGGCGCGTAGGCGAACCAGCCGAAGGCGGGCGCCCCCGTGGAGGTGAGGAAGCCGCTCAGCACCATCAGCCCGCCGAGCAGGAACGCCCAGTAGGTGAAGGCGTTCAGCCGGGGGAACGCGACGTCCGGCGACCCGATCTGCAGCGGCATGATCGCGTTGGCGAACCCGGCGAAGGTCGGGGTGGCGAACAGCAGCAGCATGACCGTGCCGTGCATGGTGAACATCTGGTTGTAGCGCTCGTTCGACAGGAACCCGGTGTCGGGGCCCATCAGCTGGGCGCGCATCAGCAGCGCCAGCACACCGCCGACCAGGAAGAACCCGAACGCGGTCGCCAGGTAGAGGTTCCCGATGACCTTGTGGTCCGTGGTGAACAGCCAGCGCAGCAGCGTGCTGCCCTGGTGGAGACGGGCCTGGGTACGACGCGACGCGGTGGACGTGGCGCTCATGGAACCTCCGCAGCGGAGCCGACGAGCCCCCCTCGCGGCGGCGCCCCCTCCCCCGCTCGGCGGGAGGGCCCACTCCCGCGCGCCATCGCCGACCCTAGCGGTGGCCGTCCGGCCCGCCGGGGCGCCACGCGGTGCGGCGCCCCGACCGGGCGGCGTCCGGGGCCGGGCGGCCCTGCGCGCGGCCTCGGTGGGCCCTGCGCGCGCAGGTCGGGCGGTTCAGCGCTCCAGCAGGTCCGGGACGACCTCGCGCAGCCGCTCGGCGCCGATCGCGCCCGCGCGCAGCAGCACGGGCACCTCGCCCGTGACGTCCACGATCGAGGACCCCACCGCGGCCGCGGTCCGGCCCCCGTCGAGGTAGACGGCCACCGAGTCGCCCAGCATGCCCTGGGCGGCGTCGCAGTCCTGCGGGGAGTCCTGCCCGGTCAGGTTGGCACTGGAGACCGCCAACGGGCCCGTGGCGTTGAGGAGTTCGATGGCGACCGGGTGCGCGGGCATCCGGACCGCGACGGTTCCGCCGGTCTCGCCGAGGTCCAGCTCGACCGACTTCAGGTGACGGGCGACCACCGTCAGCCCGCCCGGCCAGAACGCCGCCACCAGGGCCCGCGCGCGGTCCGTCACCTCGACCAGGCCGTCCAGGCCCTCCGGGGAGCCGACCAGCACCGGCGAGGGCATGTTGCGGCCGCGGCCCTTGGCCGCCAGCAGGCGGGCGACCGCCTCCGGCGCGAAGGCGTCCGCTCCCACCCCGTACACCGTGTCCGTGGGCAGCACGACGAGTTCACCGCGGCGCACCGCGGCCACGGCCTCGCGCAGCCCGGCTGCGCGCTCGGACGCGTCCGAGCAGTCAAAACGACGAGTCATCAAGGTTCTCCACGGCGGACCTCGGCCCGCACCGTCCATCCGGCCCGGCCACCTCGCCGGCCGGGCACGACCCGGTCAGACTACCGGGCGGGTTCCTGCTGACCCGCACCGCCGGGACGCCGGGACACCCGGCCCTGCGCCGCTCGGGTGGATCACGCGGCCGCCGGGCCGCCGGAGGGGGCGGCGGCGCCGGGCGGACGTAGGTTGCGGGCATGACCAGTGACGAGACGATCCCGGCCGTGGGGGTGCGCCCGCTGGACGAGGTGTTCGCCGCGATCGACACGGCCAACCGGCGCCCGCGGCCGTGGACCGGCTTCGAACACGGCGTGCTGGGGGCGTACCGGTGGGCCGCCGGGGCCCAGGTCGCGGCACCGGTCACCGCCACCGCCGCGGTCGGCACGGCCGAGCCGTGCCGGGCACAGCTGCTGGCGGAGTGCCAGGCCGCCGCCGTGCGCCTGCGCCGGGCCCTGGTGCAGGGCACCGACCACGCGTACGTCCTGGGCGCCCACCAGGCGCTGGCCTGGCTGTGCGGGCTGCACGAGGAGTGCCCCTGAGGGGTGCGGCCGGTTTCGGGGCGGGTCCGGCGGCCATATCCTTGGGCCGTGGAAACCGGCCCGGCCACGGCGCGGCAGTGGACCTTCCTGACGAACCACGCCCGCGTCCTCGTGCAGATCGCTCGCGACCCCGGCATCCGGGTGCGCGACATCGCGGCCCGGTGCCTGCTCACCGAGCGCGCCGTCCAGCGGATCATCGCCGACCTGGAGGAGGCGGGCTACCTCGCGCACGAGCGGCGCGGGCGCGCCAACCACTACAGCGTGATGACCGGCAAGCAGCTGCGGCACCCGGCCGACGCCGGTCCGACCATCGCCGAGCTGCTCGCCGCACTGCTGCGCTGACGCCGGCCGGCGGGGCGCCGAGCGCCCGCACCGGCCGGCACGGCATTGAACGGGGGTCACATCACCGGCCTCGTCAGTAGTAGTGGCGGCGTCCGCCGACGGCGTGGCCGAGCGCCCCGGCGACCCACAGGATGAGGCCGACCAGGAGCAGCACGAGGCCGATGGTCCACAGGATCGAGATGCTGGTGACGAAGCCGATGATGAGCAGGATGACGCCGAGCACGATCACGGGAGCCTCCCGGGGTTGACGAGGGGGACGGGCGTCGAACGGGCGGCCTCTCGACGCCGCCCGTCCTCGGCCCGGTTCACAGCTGCGCGTCTACCTCGCCGGCCGCACGTCAAACGGTCGGACGCCCAACCGTTCGCACGCCGAACCGGTCGGACGCCTGACCGGTCGGACGCCTGACCGGTCGGCCGGCACGCACCAGCCGTCACCTGCGGTGGCGGCCGCCGCTGCGGCGGGCGGGCGGGGCGGCGCGCGGGGCGGGCAGGAAGAGCCGGGCCAGTTCGCGGCCCAGGTTCACGCCGATCGCGAGGGCCATCGACATCGCGACGGCGCGCCCGATGCCGCTCAGCCCGACTTCCGGCCGGCCCCGGACGAAGGCGAGCATCCCGAAGTACAGCACCGACCCGGGCAGCAGCGGGCCCAGCGCCGCCGTGACGTGCGGCAGCACCGGGCCACCCCGGTAGCGCGCCATCAGCTGGCCGGACAGGCCCACCAGCCCCGCGGCGAGTCCGGTGGCCAGCATCGGCTCCGCGCCGGCGTTGGCCAGCACCCCGTACGTGGTCCAGCCGGCCGCGCTGTTGAGCATGACCGCGGGCAGCGCGCCCGGCTCGGTGTTCAGCAGCACCGCGAAGGTCAGGGTCAGCAGCACCGCCGCGGCGAGCTGCAGCGGCGGGTTCACCGCGCCGGCCGGGACGTCCTGGGAGGCGAGGTCCGCGCCGTTGTTGACGCCGACGTAGAGCACCGTCATCACGCCGATCACCACGCCGGCCATCAGGTACAGCGCCTCCAGCAGGCGGGCGGCGGCGGTCAGGTAGAAGCCCGCCAGGCCGTCCTGGGCCGCCGCCACCATGGGCCAGCCCGGCAGCAGCGCGAACAGTCCGCCGGTGATCACCACCGATCCGCGCAGGTGCAGCCCGTTGAACGACAGCAGGATGCCGATCACGGCCGCCGGGGCCGCGGCCACCACGAACCGGTAGAAGGCCGGGAGGTCGTGGCGCGTCACCAGGGCCGAGAGCCGGTCGCCCGCCAGCGCCGCGACGACGGCGCTGGCGAACACCAGCCAGGCCCGGGCGTCGGTGCGGCCGCCGACCAGCAGGGTCGCGGCTCCGGCCAGCAGGCCGCAGCACAGCAGGAGCAGCCAGCCGGGGTAGCGGCGACCGTGCCGGTGCACGGCCACCAGCCGCTCGTACGCCTCGTGGACCGGGACGCCGCCGGCCGTGATCGCGGTGACCTGCCTGAAGACGGCGGCCAGCCGCGCGTAGTCCCCGGCCGGGCTGCGCACGGAGCACTCCGCCGTCAGCGACGGCTCGGGCGCGCCCGGCTGGTAGGAGATCGCCACCCGGGTGAAGGTGACCTGCGGGTCGCACGGATGGACGCGGTAGGCCCGGGCGACGGCGAGCATGGCCGCTTCGACGTCCTCCGCCGCCTCACCGCTGGCCAGCAGCAGCTCCCCCACCAGCAGCGCGAGGTCCAGGACCCGGGCCGGTTCGGCCGCGCCCGGCCGCCCCGCTCCGGGGGCCTCCGCCACGAGCCTGCGCTCGGCCGCCGGGGTGCGCAGCAGCGGCAGCATCCGGTCGGGCCAGGGGTCCGCGGGGTCGGCGTCCTCCTCGGGGCCGGCGGAGTCGTGGCCGCCCGGGCCGGCCGGGGCGTGCCCGGCGCCGCTCGCGGGCGGTGGCAGCTGCGGCGGCACCCGGCCGGACTGCACCGGGGGCCCTTCCGAACCGGCACGCGTGCCGAACGGGTCGTGTTCCGACATCGTGACTCCCTGAACCACCCCCCTGACACTCTTTGCACCTGATCAACTACCCGGAGTGACGGTTTCGTGAACACTCCGGCGCTCGGCGCGCGCTCCCCGACGGAGTGCGACGGGCCGTACACGCCCCATCAGCGCGGCGTGCCGTCGCCTGACGGCGGAGCCGGGCCGGTTCCAGGGTGGCGGGGCCGTGGCAAACGGCCCGGTGCGCAGGCGCGGGCCCGAGGAGCGGCCGTAGCATCCTGACCATGGCCGACAGTGACGAGGAGCAGGTCGCCGACCTGGTCCGGAGCTGGGCCGCCGCGGTCCATGCGGGCGACCTCAGAGGGGTCGTCGCCGACCACGCGGCGGACATCGTGATGTTCGACGTGCCACCGCCGTACGAGGGCGTGCGCGGGCTCGACGCGTACCGGGAGACCTGGCCCCCGTTCTTCGAGTGGCAGGCGCAGGGCGCCGCCTTCGAGATCGAATCGCTGGAGGTGACCGCCGGTGCGGACGTCGCCTTCGCGCACGCCCTGCTGCGCTGCGGCACCCCGCAGGACTTCGCCGACCGCCCGGCGCAGCGGCTGCGGCTGACCGTCGGCCTGCGCAAGGAGGACGGGCGGTGGCTGGTCGCGCACGAGCACCACTCCTTCCCGGATCCGGGCGAGGCCTCGTAGCACCGCCGGGGATTCGCGGGGGGCGCGCCGGGTAGGCGCGGCGGCGCAACCACCCGACCAGGAGGTGCGCGATGACCGTCCCGACACCCCCGGACCCGGACACCGGGCCGATCCCGCACCCGTACCCCGCGCCCCGGCCGGGCGAGCCGCCCGACCCGGTCCCGCCGCCGGTCCCGCCGTTCCCGGACCCGGACCCGGCGCCGCCTCCGGAGCCGCACCCCGGACAGGCCTGAGCCGCCGGCCGCCCCGGCCCGTGGGCCCGCCACGGCGCCGCGACGCCGTGACGCTGCGGCGGGCGCGCTCGCACGGGGGCGGCGACATGGGCGGCGCTCGGGCGGCGGGCAGGCGGGTGTCGGGCGCCGGATGCCGCCGGATGCCGCCGGATGCCGCCGGAACAGAACGCCGTCAGGCCTGGGGCGCCGTCAGGCCAGGGGCGCCGTCAGGCCGTCCAGTTCGGCCTCGAAGAGCAGCTCGGGCCGGAAGCCCATGCCGGTGAAGTGCCCGGCGAGTTCCAGGGACAGGACTCCGTGCAGGCGGGTCCAGAGGACCAGGAAGCGGTGCAGGGCCGCGGGCGTGGCGGGATGGTCGCCGACCCAGTCCCGGTGGGCCGCCAGATGGTCGGCGAACGGGGTTCCGGGCGTGCCGGCGGGAGCGGGGGCGAGCGCGGCGCAGGCGTCGAGCAGGGTGCGCATGATCTCGTCGGCGATGACGGTGGTGTCCTCGGGCGCGTGGTAGCCGGGGACCGGGGTGCCGTAGAGCAGGAAGTACCGCTGGGGGTCGGCCAGGGCCCAGCCGCGCAGGGCGCGGGCGAGCCCGGCCAGGTCGGCGCCGTCGTCGTCGGCGGCGGCGGCCAGCGTGTCGGCGAGGCTGCGGTAGGCGTCCCGGACCAGCTCGGTGATCAGCTCGTCGCGGCCGGCGAAGTAGCGGTAGAGCGCGGGGCCGCTGAGGCCCATCTGCTTGGCGATCGCGTTGAGCGAGAGCGCGGAGGCGCCCGCCGTGGCGATCTGCCGCCAGGCGTGCTGCTTGACCTCTTCGCGCAGCTGGGCGCGGTAGCGCTCGCGCGGGGTGTCCGCGCCCGTCTTCGCCATGGTCCGCCCGCTCCCGGTGATCCGACTACATGCTCACGCTTTCGTTAGAGGTTATCACGAAACTCTTGACGCCCCGGGCGCCGAGGAGTTAGAACTTCTAACGAACGCATGAGCATCTAGCTCACCGCGAACCGCGCCGTCCGTCCCGACGGCCCGTCAGCGAAGGGGACTCCCGTGTCCGCGATCCGCCGCGCCGCCCTCGTCACCGTCCCGCTCGTCCTCGGCCTGCTCGGCACCGCCGCCGCGCCCGCCGGGGCCACCGCCTCCCACCGCGACGCCCCCCTCACCTGCCGCGGGGCCGGCGTCGACCCCGACGCGCAGGTCCGGTACCGGACCGAGACGGTCGTCCACGCGCCGCTGCGCACCGTCTGGAAGCTGCAGACCGACGTCGCGCGCTGGCCCGCCTGGCAGGCCACCGTGGCGACCGCCGAGCGCCTCGACCACGGACCGCTGCGCCCGGGCTCCGCGTTCCGGTGGACCACCCCGCTGCCGCCGAACCCCGCCACCACGGCCACCAGCCTCGACATCACCTCGACCGTGCAGCAGCTGCGGCCCGGCTCCTGCATCCGCTGGACCGGCCCGGCCGACGCCGCGGGGCTGCACATCGACGGCGTCCACGTGTGGAACTTCACCGAGGTCGACGGCGGCGTCCTGGTCCGCACCGAGGAGACCCACACCGGCCCCCAGGTCGACGCGAACGCCCCTGCCGCCACCGCGCTCCTGCGCCAGGGCCTGGAGGGCTGGCTGCACGACCTGAAGGCCGCCGCCGAGGCCGGCGCGCGGACGAACTGACCGCGCGCCACGGCGCATGGAACCCGGCCCCCGGGGCAGACGCGGCCCGGGGCGGACTTCGCCCCGTCGACGAGAGGAGCACCTGCCATGGGCACCGACGACAAGATGCGCAACATGGCGGAGAAGGCCGGCGGGAAGGCCAAGGAAGCCGTCGGCAAGGTCACCGGCGACCGTTCGACCGAGCTCAAGGGCAAGGGCGAACAGGTGACGAGCGACCTGAAGCAGGCCGGCGAGAAGATCAAGGACGCGGGGAAGCACTGACCCGGCGGGGTGGGGACCGTCATCGGACGGTCCCCACCCGCTGTGGCCCGCACCGCACCCGGTCGAGGAGGCGAATGCCGTGACCGACGTGACCGACCAGGATCAGCCCGTCCCCGGGGACCCCCCGCAGGCGGTCGAGACCCCTGAGTCCCGGATGACCGGCGAGGGCTCGCCGCCGCCCGAGCACGAGGAGGAGAAGGGGCCGCAGGACGGCCCGGAGTACGCGACGACCGAACCGGCCCACGACCCGGGGCCGAACGAGCCGCCCGACTGACCCGACGAATCCGCTGATCACACGGGTCCGCCGATCGGACGTCGCCGCGGCCGCCTCGCCGACCGCCTGCCACCGGAGCCGCCGCCGGGGCCGTCGCCGGAGCCGTCACCGGGACGGACCGCGGACGGGAGGCCCGGCTCCGCCCGCGGTGGCACCGATCCGCCGCGCCCCCTCCCCCGCCCCGGAGGCGTCGCCCGGACGGTCAGCCGGCGAGCAGGCCGTGGCGGGCCGCGTAGTCCGCGAGGCCGTCGGGGGTGCTTCCGGCCCAGCCGAGGTAGCCGTCGGGCCGGACCAGGAACACGCCGGTCCCGTACGCCTCGTAGGCGGGGATGCGGACGACCGGAGCGGTGACGCCGGGCAGCGGGTCGTCGGTGCCGACGGCGAGCAGGGTCCAGTGCGGGCCGCGGAAGGCGTCGAACAGGCGGGTGCCGCCCCGGCGGCCGTCGGGGGCGCGGTCACCGGCCCGCAGCGCGTCCTCCGGGAGGTCCGGGCGGGTGTCCACGGCGAGCGAGGACTCCCGGTAGCCGAGGCCGAGTTGCTGGGTGGCCCGGCCGCGGCGCTGCTCGCCCCGGTGGACGCGGGTCGACAGGGCGAGCATCGCCGCCGCGTTGGCCCGGCGCTCCTCCTCGTAGGTGTCCAGCAGCGACGCGTCCGCGCGGCCGGCCAGGACGGCGGCGAGCTTCCAGGCCAGGTTGTACGCGTCCTGGACGCTGGTGTTGAGGCCCTGCCCGCCGGCCGGCGAGTGGACGTGCGCGGCGTCGCCGGCGAGGAAGACCCGGCCTGCGCGGAAGCGGTCGGCGAGCGCCGCGCGCGGGCGGAACTCGGAGGCCCACCGCAGCTCGGTGACCTGTTCGGCGGTCAGGTGGGAGCGGGCGGCGACCACCGCGCGCAGACCGTCGAGGGTGTGCTCCACGGCCGCCCCCTCGGGGAACTGGGCGACCAGCTGGTAGTCCTCGGTGCCGCCCAGCGGGCAGATCGCCAGCAGGCCGTCGTCGGACCGGAACACGTGCCAGTGTTCGCGGTCCAGCCCGGTCACCCGTACGTCCGCGACCAGCATGGGGGCCGGGTCGACCGTCTCGCCGGTCATCCCGATGCCGAGCAGCCGCCGGACGGTCGAGCGTCCGCCGTCGGCCGCGACGAGGTAGCGGGCCCGGACCGGCGCGCCGGTGGCGAACCCGGCGGTCACGCCCTCCTCGTCCTGGGTGAGGGCGACCAGCTCGCGGCCGAACGCGACCTCGCCGCCCAGTTCGCGCAGCCGCTCGTGGAGGACCTGCTGGGTGCGCCACTGGGGCAGCATCAGCGTCTCGGTGTACGGCTCGGGCTCGGACGGCTCGGTCGGGTCGTACATGCTCTGCCCGTCCTGCGGCTCACCGTCCTTCCAGAACAGGGTGGGCGGGTAGTGGCCCGCGACCGCGCGGACCCGGTCGAGCACGCCGAAGTCGTCGAGGACCTCCAGCGTGCGCGGCTGCAGGCCCTTGCCGCGCGAGCCGGGGAAGAGTTCCGCGCCGCGCTCGACCGGCAGCGCGGTGACGCCGTGCCGGGCGAGGTCGAGTGCGAGGGCGAGGCCGGTGGGCCCGGCGCCGATGATCAGGACGTCCGTTTGCATGCCGAGAGCAGTCACGGCAACCCCCTTAACGTTGTTAAGCAGCCGATGCCGGAAGCGTGCACTTAACGGCGTTAAACTGTCAAGCGTGACCCCGCAGAAGACCCCCAAGCTCGACCGCAAGCAGGTCGTCGACGCCGCACTGAAGCTGCTCAACGAGGTCGGCCTCGACGGCCTCACCCTGCGCGCCATCGCCGCCGAGCTCGACGTCAAGGCACCCGCGCTCTACTGGCACTTCAAGGACAAGCAGGCGCTGCTGGACGAGATGGCGACCGAGATCATGCGCCGCATGACGGCCCGGACCGCCGAGGCGGGCGACGGACGGCGCACCTGCGACTGGCGGGACGCCTACCTCACGACGATGCGCACCCTGCGCGCCGAGCTGCTGCGCTACCGCGACGGCGCCAAGGTGTACAGCGGCGCCCGGTTCACCGACACCTCGTACGCGGCCGGCCTGGACGCCTCGCTGCGCCTGCTGATCGACGCCGGCTTCACCCTGGCCACCGCCACCCGGGCCTGGTACACGGCGTACAGCTACACCATCGGCTACGTCATCGAGGAGCAGGCCATGGCGCCCAATCCGTTCGACGGCGACGAGGGCTACGACGTCGAGGCCCGCGCCGACCGGCTGTCCGCCCACCCGCTCGCCGCCGAGGCGGGCCGGGTGATGTTCGTGGACTTCGACGAGGGCTTCGAACAGGGACTGGCCCTGGTGCTGGTCGGGACCGAGTCCCTGCTCGTCGACTGACGGCCGGTCGACCGCCGGGCCTCGAAAGGCGGTTGACGAACCATCCGCCGCCCGACCGCACCCGAACCGATTCGAAGCCCGAAGGCTCCCCCTCGGACCACCCCGGTTCATTCCGGGTTCACATGCACATGTAAATTGCGTTCACCTCGCCCGTCTACCTTCATGGCGCCCCGCCACTCCAAGATCCACCCGAAGCTCCACGCGGCGGGGCCCGACTCCGAAAATGACATGACGTTCGAGGTACCAACCATGCACGCAGTTCCCACCCGCTCACGGTGGCTCCGGCACGGCGCCGGCCTGGTCGGCGCGCTCTCGCTGACGACCTTCGGCGGCGCGCCCGCGGCCTTCGCGGCCGACGCCCCGCAGACCTCCACCCCGGTCAAGCACCTGGTGGTGATCTTCCAGGAGAACGTCTCCTTCGACCACTACTTCGGCACCTACCCGAACGCGGCCAACACCGCCGACGACAAGGTGAAGTTCACCGCCAAGCCCGGCACCCCGAAGGTCGACGGCCTCTCCGACGACCTGCTCCACCACAACCCGAACGGGACCAACCCGAAGCGGCTGAGCCCGGCCCAGGCCGTCACCTGCGACCAGGACCACACCTACAAGGACGAGCAACTCGCCTTCGACGGCGGCAAGATGGACAAGTTCGTCGAGCACACCGACGTCGAGAGCTGCAAGGCCCCGATGTTCACCCAGCCCGGCCTGGTGATGGACTACTACGACGGCAACACCGTCACCGGCATGTGGAACTACGCCCAGCGCTTCGCGATGAGCGACAACTCCTTCGGCACCAACTACGGCCCGTCCACCCCCGGCGCGCTCAACCTGATCTCCGGGCAGTTGCACGGCGGTTACCCGGTGGACCCGAAGACCGGCCAGAAGACCACCGACGCCTACGTGGTCGCCTCCCCGGACGCCAACGGCGTCGGCACCGTCATCAACGACCCGGACCCGGGCTACGACGAGTGCTCCAACCCCCAGCACAACCAGCTGGTCATGACCGGCAAGAACGTAGGCGACCTGCTCAACGACAAGGGCGTCAGCTGGGGCTGGTTCCAGGGCGGCTTCAAGCCGACCGGCGACAAGGACGGCAAGGCCGTCTGCGGGGCCGCGCACGACAACATCGTGGGCGCCTCCCAGACCGACTACAACCCGCACCACGAGCCGTTCCAGTACTACAAGTCCACGGCGAACCCGAAGCACCAGGCGCCCAAGGACGTGGACGAGATCGGCCACAACGGCCAGGCCAACCACCAGTACGACCTGACCGACTTCGACGCCGCCCTGCAGCACGGCAACCTGCCCGCCGTCAGCTACCTCAAGGCCGCCAACTACCAGGACGGCCACGCGGGTTACTCCGACCCGCTGGACGAGCAGCACTTCGTCGTGGACACCCTGAACAAGCTGCAGAAGTCCAAGGACTGGGCCTCCACCGCCGTCGTCATCGCCTACGACGACTCGGACGGCTGGTACGACCACAAGTTCGCCGAGCCCGTCAACGGCTCGCGGGACGCCGCCAACGACGGCCTCAACGGCCCCGGCCAGTGCGGCAAGGACGCCGGGTGGGGCGGCTACGCCGACCGCTGTGGCTTCGGCCCGCGCCTGCCGCTGCTGGTGGCCTCCCCGTTCGCCAAGGCCAACTTCGTCGACCACACGCAGACCGACCAGACCTCGATCCTGCGCTTCGTCGAGGACAACTGGAAGACCGGCCGGATCGGCGACTTCTCCTTCGACGAGCACGCCGCCTCCATCGAGGGCATGTTCGACTTCAAGAACCCGCAGCAGGCGACCCTCCTGCTCGACCCCGCCACCGGCCAGCCGGCCGGCACCGCCACCCCGACCGGCGGGCCCACCGGCGGTGCTTCGACCTCCGCCCCGGCCGGCCCGACGGACGGCTCCGGCAGCGGCACCGCCGTCGCGGCACCCACCAGCGGCGCGTCCGGCCCCGCGCTGGCCACGACCGGCGCGGACTCCAACACCCTGCCGATCGCGGCCACGGCCGTGGCGCTGCTGGCGCTCGGCGGCGGCGCGGTGTACGTCACCCGCCGCCGGCGCGGCCGCCGCGCCTGACGACCCGTCCGGCGCGCGCCGTCTCCGGGGGCGCCGGTGACGCGCGCGGTGACGCGCGGCAATGCGTGTGACGCTCGGAGACGCGTGTGACACGCGGTGACCCGACACCGCCGGGCCCTCCACGGGCCCGGCGGTGTCCGCGCGTCCGGGGCGGGCAGGGGCCGTGAACCCACCCACCGGGGCCTGCGCATCGGGCCTGCCCACCGGGACCTGCGCACCGGCTCGGCAGCGCGCCGCGGCCGGTGTCGCTCGTTAGGGTCGGGAGCATGGGACGAGGCCAGGCGGCACTGCTCGACATCGACGGCGTGCTCACGATCGGCTGGAAGCCGCTCCCGGGCGCCGTGGAAGCCCTCCGGCGGCTGGACGACGACGGCGTCCGGTACGTGCTGCTGACCAACACCACCTCCCGCACCCGTCGTTCGATCGCCGACACGCTCGCCGCGCACGGCTTCCCGGTCGGCATCGAGCAGGTGCTCACCGCACCCGCCGCCACCGCCGAACGCCTCGCCGGCACCCGATGCCTGCTGCTCAACAGCGGCGACATCGAGGACGACCTGGCCCCGCTGCGGCTGGTGGACGACCCGGCGGACGCCGAGGTGGTGCTGGTCGGCGGCGCCGGGCCCGAGTTCGGGTACCGGGCGCTCGACCGGGCCTTCGCCGCCCTCCGCGGCGGGGCACGCCTGGTCGCCATGCACCGCAACGCCTACTGGCGGACCCCGGAGGGCCTCCGGCTGGACAGCGGCGCCTTCGTCGCGGGGCTGGAGTACGCGACCGGCGTCCGGGCCGAGGTGGTCGGCAAACCGGCCGGGGCCTTCTTCGCCGCGGCCCTGGCCCACCTGGGGGTCTCGGCGGCCGAGGCGGTGATGGTCGGGGACGACATCGAGTCGGACGTGCTCGGGGCGCAGCACCACGGGATCGGCGGCGTGCTGGTCCGCACCGGCAAGGCGGCCCCCGGCGCGCCGGAGCGGGGGAACGGCGAGCCCGACCACGTGCTCGACTCGGTGGCGGACCTGCCGGAGCTGCTGACCCGGCTGCGCGCGGGCTGAGGTCGCGGCAGGCCGGGGTGCGCGAGCCGCGTGATCGGTCGTAGAACGGAAGGGAACGAACCCGACCGGGAGGAGGCGCGGCCATGGGCCTGCCCCTGGCGGCCGGACACGTGCTCGTCCGGCTCGGCGACGGCCCGCAGCAGGCGGCGGAGGCGGTGCTCGACGCGCTGGAGGCCGCCTTCCCCACCCACACCGGGCGCGGGCGGACCAGGATCGGCAACGCGTGGGAGGACCCTGCCACCGTGACCTCGGAGGGCACCCGGGTGGTGGCCGGAGCCCAGCCCGACGGCGTCTCGGTGCGCCTCTCCCAGTCCTTCGACGCGCGTGATCCGCGCGATCCGCGGGTTCCACGCGATCCGCACGACCCTGATGTTCCGTACGACCCGCGCCTTCCGCCGGGAGCCCGGGAGTCGCCCGGAACCGGGAGCCCGGACGGGCCGGAGCGCCCGATCGCCCTGGCGGGCGGAGTAGGCGCGGACCTGCTCGGCTCGCCCGATGACGTCCGACGGGTGCTGAGCGTGCTCGCCGGGCTCTGCGCGACGGAGGAGGAGTCGCGCGAGGAGCAGGGCCCCCAGCTGGCCGTACGGCTGCGCCTCGGGCGACCGCACGGGTAGCGGGCGTGCTGGGGAGGACTTCGGGAGTGGCCGCGCGTGTGCCACCGCCGTGCCGGGGCAGACGCGGACGGCAGCAGACCGGTCACCCAGACCGACCGCTCCGTTCGGGGGCCACCATGGCCGTACAACGCAGACCGGGCTTCCTCCACGGGACCCGACGCCGGGCGGGCGAGCGCCACGACTTCCGGCACGCCCCGCAGGGCCCCGGCCGGACCACACCCCGGCTCCGCCCGCAGGACACGGTGCGCCGGGGCAGCGAACCCGTGACCGCGCGTTCGGACCTTGAGCTGCGCCGCATGCTGTCCCGGGTCTTCCTGGTCCTGTTCGTCCTCGGGACGGCGGCCTTCGCCGTCCTCGCCGCCCTGGCCTCCCCCGGCCCGGCCCCGAACCAGGGCAGCTACGCATTCTTCGCGGCGTTGTGCGCGGCTTTCGCCGGCCTCGCGGCGCTCGACCTGCTGGTGCTCCGGCGTCGGCCGGCGGCGGGGCAGGGCCGCGACCGCGGAACCCCTGCCGCGGGTCGTCCGCCACGAGCCGGACGGCGGTGGCAGGGGTCCGACGGCACGCGGTGAGGCCCGGATCGTCGTCGTCGCCCGGCCTCCGGTTCCGCGGTCTTCGAGAAGTCCCGGCGGCGGCGGTACTCGGCCAGGGTGTCGTTCATCGGGGGTCCTTCACGGGATGTCCTTCACAACCATCCCACCGGGTCTGGCCCGGTGGCCGTTCGGAAGACCCCCGGAGAGCATGGACTGACCGAGCCCCAGCGATCCGGAGGTAGCGCCGTGTACGAGATGTGGGCCGAGCACGACCCGGCGGTGTCCCCGCCCGCCGTGGTGTGGCACGTGGTGGCGAAGGACGACGCGTCGTCCTCGCTGTGCGGACGGTTCCTCGAACCGTCCCAGCGCGTCGTCCCGGCGGGGGACGGCACCGACTCGGCCGGGCCGGACCGGTACTGCGATCCCTGCCTGGTCACCGTGCGTGAGGCCCTGGCGGCCAGCGCCCGGTAGCGGTCCCGTCAGCCCCGTCACGGACGACGCCCGTCCCGGTTCCCGTCCCGTTCCCGCGTCGGTGCCCGCGACGGCGCCCGGGCCGGCCCTCCTTCCGGCACGCGTCACGGCGGACGCCGCGGCCTCGACCGCGGCGTCCGTCCTCCGTCCTCCGTCGGCCGCGGCGCCCCGTGGTCGCGGCCCTCGTTCGTCACGGCAGTGGCACGGCCAGCAGACAGGGGTGTCGGCTGCCGGTTCCCCGGGCGGCGAGGACCGTGGCCACCTCGCCGCTGATCTCCACCCGGAGTGCACCGTCCGTACTCTCCCAGACGAAGCCTCCGTCGGGCCCCACGGTCTGCGTCTCGTGAACGACGACGACGGCCGGTGGAGCGTGCCCGCCGATCGGGCCGGGGAGCGTCACCGCGTAGCGGTGCGTGAGGCTTCCCATGACGGCCTCCTTCTCCCCCCACCCTGTCCCATCGATTCTCCTCCCGCACCAGGCCAGTTGTACACGGACCGCCCGCTTGTTCCGGCAGCCCGCGGTGACCGGCCGCTGCAAGGGAGTCCGGCTCGGCGTTTGCCCGCTCCGGGCCCGGCTACACGCACCGGTGGAGCAGGACTCGGAGGCGATCCCATGACCACGACGCCGGACACCGGCCGGACCGGCCCCGCCGATCGCCGGGCCGCACGCCGGACCGGACGCCGGGAGTCGCCCGAGGAACGGGCGGACCGGCGCTGGAGCGACCTGCTCCAGGAGGTGCGCGTCGCCCAGACCGGCTCCCAGGTGCTCTTCGGCTTCCTGCTGAGCGTGGTCTTCATGGCCCGCTTCCCCGGGCTCAGCGACTTCGACCAGGGCCTGTACGTGGCCACCGTCGTCCTCGGCGCACTCGCCACCGGCTCGCTCGCCGCCCCGGTCGCCTACCACCGGATCTTCGCCGGGCACCGCCTCAAGCCCCAACTGGTGACCGCGGCGGCCCGGTTGGTGACGACCGGGCTGGTGCTGCTGGCGCTGACCATCAGCTCCGCGCTGCTGCTCCTGCTCCGGGTCGCGACCGACGACTCGGCCTCCTCCAGCTTGATCGCCGGAGCCGTCATGCTCTGGTTCCTGTGCACCTGGCGGCTCCTCCCGGTCCTGCACCTGCACCGGCACGACGGGCGGCTCTCCTCACCGCCCGCCGGAGCCGGGCCGCCCGTGCGCGACCCGCCGGTTTCCGACCCGCGGGTGTCGGACCCGCCGACGGCCGGTTCGACGACGGCCGACCCGCCGACGGCCGACGCGGCCAGGGCCGCCCCGCCCGCGCCCGGCTCGCCGCCGTGACACGGGCGCGCCCGACGCCGCGTGCGCGCCGCACACGGCAGGTGCGAGACGGCCCCGCCGGAGAGACTGGGTGCAGGACTTCCACCGGGGAGGCTTCCATGGACAGCAGAGTCACCACCGCGGACCGCATGACCGGGTCCTCGGCATGAGGCGCCGGTGAGCCCCCGCCCGGGGCACGAGCCGCCCGGTTCCACCGGAACGGGCCGCCGGGCCGTGCCGCTCGGCAGCCGCCGCCCCCGGGTGACGCCGCGCCGCGAAGGCTCGACGGCGCCGCCCGGGGGCCGGACGCCCTCCGCCGAACGGGTGCCCGCCGGGCTGCGGACCGCCGCCGGGTACGCCTGGCGCCTGGGGCTGCTCGGCGTCGGCGCCTACCTGGTGGTGGACGTCCTGACCCGGCTCGAACTGCCGCTGATCGCGCTGTTCCTGGCCCTGGTCGTCACCTCGGTGCTGCGCCCGCTGGTCGACCTGCTGGCGAGGGTGACGCCCCGCTCGCTGGCCGTCCTGCTCGCCTTCCTCTGCACCATCCTGGTGATCGGCGGGGTCCTGACGCTGGTGGGCACCACCGTCGCCGACGAGTGGAACCGACTGGGCAACGAGCTGCGTGGCGGCCTCGGCCGGATCGACCGCTGGCTGACCGGCTCCCCCTTCCACCTGCGACCCGGCACCGTCACCGACCTGCGGGCCAAGATCGGCGAATTCATCGCCGCCCACCGCTCGACGCTGGTCAGCACGGCGCTCAGCGGCGCCGGTCGGGCCGTCGAACTGCTCACCGGCGTCGCGCTCGCGGTGTTCTGCTCGGTGTTCTTCCTGCACTCCGGCGACCGGATGTGGTCCTGGGCCCAGCACCAGCTGCCCATTGGCAGCCGTACGGTCTGGGACCGGGCCGGGCGGGCGGCCTGGCGCACCTTCGCCGGCTACACGCGCGGCGTGCTGATCGTGGCGGCGACCAATGCGGTGCTGGTCGGCATCGCCCTGTCGATCCTCGGAGTGCCGCTGGTCCTGCCGCTGACCGTGCTGGAGTTCGTCGCGGCGCTCATCCCGCTGATCGGCTCCCCGATCGCCCTGGCCGTCGCCTCCCTGGTCGCCCTGGCGGCCCGCGGTCCGGTGATCGCGCTGCTGGTGCTCGCCCTGATCGTGGTCATCGGCCAGATCGAGGGCCACCTGCTGCACCCGCTGGTGCTCGGCTGGTCGGTCCGGATCCACCCGGTGGTCATCGCCCTGTCGGTGACCGGCGGCGCCGTCCTGGCCGGTGTCCTGGGCGCGGTGGTGGCGGTACCGGTGGTGTCGGTCGCCTGGGCGGTGACCGGCGAACTCCGCGACATCCGGGCCGAACGCGCCCCGGGCGGGCGCTCACGGTCACGGCCGGCTCCCCCGGCGGCGGGCGACCAGCCGCACGGCCGAAAGGACGAGCGTCGCCGCCCAGATCGGGCCCAAGGCGGCAAGGACGGCCGCTGAGTGCGCATCGGCGCTGACCAGCAGCAGGCCCGCCGACAGGGCGAGCAGGACCGACAGCACGGACGGCGGCACCCGGGCGGCGGCCCTCAGCGCGCCGCCCGGCACCGAGCGGGGACCGCGCCGCACGGTGCGCAGGGCGCGGTCCGGTCGGCCGTCCGCACGCAGGTCGAACTCGATCTCGGCCAGGATCCGCAGCTCCCGACGCGAGAGTGCCGGGCCGTCCATCGTCTCCACTCCGGTCCCCCGGTTGGGCGGCTGCCCATCGCGGCCCGGCCCACCCTCCGGTGCGGCCGGGGAGGCACTGAGCGGGAGAGGAGGGACGGGACGGGCGCAGAAGCAGGGACGGCCCGGGGGCACCGACCACAGATGGAGGGACGGCCCGGGCGACCCCGGCCTTCCCGGCGTGGCCGGGCCTGCGGTGCAGGTCAATGCCCGGCGGGCCCATGAGGTGGGGTCGTTGGGCCCTGGCCGGGGAGGCTCAGGGGTCGGGATTCTGATCGACGGATGCGCCGGACGGGAGTGGAAGGGCCTGGGTGATGGGCGAGTTGGTGGCGGTGAGGGCGTTCGAGGGGCTGACGGGCGAGGTCCTGGCCGAGGCGCGGTCCCGGGTCGCCGCCGCGGCGGTGGCTCCCGGGGTGGGGACGCTGGTGGAGGCGCTGCGGATCAGGCTGGCGTCCGTGGCCGGCGGTGTGCTGGCGCAGGTGAACGCGGAGGTGGACGGGCGGCGGATCCGCGTGCAGGAGGTCGCGGCCGGGCTGGGCGACTCGCTCGACCGGGTCGCCGACGCGCTGCGCGGCAGGATCCGGGCGGTCACCGGCGCGTGGGCGCCGCGCCCGTGGCCCGGCCACCGGACCGCCGCGCTCGCCGTCCCCTTCGTCCCGACCGTCCCGACCTTCGCGCACTCCGAGACCGGCGACGCCGTCGGCGCGGGCGCGGGCGCGGGCGCGGGCGCGGACTCCCGGATCGTCCGGCGCAAGGAGCCCGCGCTGGTGTGGTGCTCGCCGGAGGCGGCCGCCCGGACGATGGACGCGATGGACTACGACATCCACCTCTTCACCGATCCGGCGACCGAGACCGATGCCGTCGTCTACCGCGTCGGGCCCACCGGCTACCGCCTCGCCCGGACCGTCGCCGCCGGGCCGCCCGGGCGCCGCACCGTGCCGATCACCCTGAGTCCGAACGGCGCGCCCCGGCTGACCGAGGCGCAGGCCGTCGAGCGACTGGAGGGCGCCGGGCTGCCGTTCCTGTTCTTCGCGCAGCCCGCCGACGGGCGCGGCCGCGTGCTCTACCGGCGCTTCGACGGCCGGCTCGGCCTGATCGCGGGCCGGGTCTGAGGACCGCCCGCCCCGACGCGCGGTGCCCCGTCGAACTGCTGCTCGACGGGGCACGGCGGGCACGGCGGGCACGACGGCCGTCAGGACTGCTGCGTCACATGTTGATCATGTGACCGGCGAGGCCGTGGATGGCCTCCTTGACCGCCTCGCCCAGGGTCGGGTGGGCGTGCACGTTGCGGGCGACCTCGTGGACGGTCAGGTCCCACTGCTGGGCCAGCGTCAGCTCGGGCAGCAGCTCGGTGACCTCGGGGCCGATCAGGTGGGCGCCGAGCAGCTCGCCGTGCGTGTTGTCGCTGATGACCTTGACGAAGCCGATCGGGTGGCCGACGCCGTGCGCCTTGCCGTTGGCGGTGAACGGGAACTTGGCGACCTTGACGTCGTAGCCCAGCTCGCGGGCCTGTGCCTCGGTGTAGCCGAAGGAGGCGATCTGCGGCTGGCAGTAGGTGGCGCGCGGGATCATGACGAAGTCGACCTCCATCGTCTCCGCCCCGCCGATGGTCTCGGCGGCGATCACGGCCATCGTCTCGGCGGCGTGCGCGAGCATCAGCTTGGCGGTGACGTCACCGATGGCGAAGATGTGCTCGACGCTGGTGCGGCCGCGGCCGTCCACGGCGATGGCGTTGCGGTCGGTGAGCTTGACGCCGGTGTTCTCCAGGCCGTAGCCGTTGACGCGCGGCGCGAAGCCGATCGCCTGGAGCACCTTGTCGGCCTCCAGCACCTTCTGCTCGCCGTCCTTGGTGACGGTGACGCGGACCTTGGCGTTGGCGTCGCTGTCGTCGATCGACTCGACGCGGGTGGAGGTCAGCACCTCGATGCCCAGCTTGCGGTACTGCTTGGCGAGTTCCGTGGAGACCTCGACGTCCTCCAGCGGCACCACGCGGTCGAGGAACTCGACGATGGTGACCTTCACGCCGTAGTTGTGCAGCACGTACGCGAACTCGACGCCGATCGCGCCGGCGCCCGCGATGATGATGCTCTCCGGCAGCTCCTCGGTGAGGATCTGCTCCTCGTAGGTGACCACGCGGTCGCTCAGGCTGGTGCCGGGCAGCAGGCGGGTGGTGGCGCCGGCCGCGATGATGCAGTGGTCGAAGGTGACGACGTCGAAGCCGCCGCCGCTGAGCGCGACCTGGATGGTGCGGTCGTCGACGAAGGTGCCCCAGCCGTCGTACTCGGTGATGCCGTTCTTCTTCATCAGGTAGTGGACGCCCTTGACCCGGCCGTCGGCCACCGAGCGGCTGCGGCGGAACGCCTCGCCGAAGTCGAAGGTCACCTGGCCCTCGACCTTGATGCCGAAGGTCTTGGCCTCCTTGGTGAAGATGTGGGCGAGTTCGGCGTTGCGCAGCAGGGCCTTGGAGGGGATGCAGCCGACGTTGAGGCAGACGCCGCCCCAGTACTTGGCCTCGATGACCGCGACCTTCAGGCCCAGCTGGGCCGAGCGGACGGCGGCGGTGTAGCCGCCGGGGCCCGCGCCGAGGACGACGACGTCGTAGTGCGTGCTCATGTTGCTGACTCCTCCGAGGGTGTCACGGTGTCGTGATCTCGGTCCCATGGTGGCAGGACCGGGCTCGGCGCACCCATCGGGTCTCGACGGATGCGCTCCGCGCGGCACCGTACAGGCCCGGGGGCCGAATTGTCAGTGGTCTCCGCTACGGTGACCGCACCGGCGCCCACCAGGGGCGATGACGGAGGGGAGGGAGCGGATGCCGAGGTCACGCAGGGTGTTCGCCGCGCGAGCGGCGCCTACGGCGGGCGGGTGGGCCCGCCGCCCGAGGACGGCAGCGGGCCCACCCGGGCGTCAGGCCGTCACTTCGTCGGCGCAGCCGCTCACGCCGCCGGTGCCTGCGGCGCTCGCGTCGGCTGCTGCGGCCGCGGCCTTGCCGGCCGGGGACTGCGCCGGTACGGGCCGTTGCAGCGAGGAGAGGTCCCAGGCGTAGGTGCCGACGGCGTGGGCGATCACGTCGATGTTGACGTCGAAGGCCTCCATGTCGATGTTGCCCAGGTTGTCGCAGTCCTTGTGGTAGCAGGAGTCGTACGCGGCGCCCGCCGTGCCGCCGTAACGCTCCGCCTGCTCCGGGGACTTGATCTTCTCGGCGCCGGTGTCGGTGCCGCCGGCCGGGATGCCGGCGTCGATGAACGGACCGTAGTCGGAGCGGCCGTCGAAGGCGGTCGGGTCGTGCGGCCGGCCGAGGCCGTCCAGGTAGCCGGTGATGTCCCGTTCGATCTGCGCCGAGCCCTCGGGACCGGCGCCGCCGCCGGCGCTGCCGGAGCCGTTGTAGACGAACTGCGCGTGGTTGGGGGATGCGATCATGTCGAAGTTGAGGTAGAGCCGGATCTTCTTCCGATCCGCCTCGGAGAGTGACTTCACGTACGCCTCGGAGCCCTTGAGGCCGAACTCCTCGGCGGACCACCAGGCGAATCTGACCTTGTTCTTCACCGGGTGGACGTTGAGGTTCTCCGCGACCTCCAGGATGCCCGCCGAGCCGGAGCCGTTGTCGTTGATGCCCGGCCCGGCCGGGACGGAGTCGAGGTGCGCCCCGACCATCACGGTGTTCTCCGGGTCCCCGCCACGGGTCTCGGCGATGACGTTCCAGGTCTTGCGCGGTTCCATGACGGTGCGGATGTCGAGGGTCACCCGGACGGGCCCGGCGGCCGCCGCGGCGGCCAGGGCCTCGCCCGCCGCGCCGGTGATCCCGCCGGTCGGCACCTTCCCGGCCGTCGGGTCCCCGAGGGTCCCGTTGAGGTCGCCCTCGGCGTTGTTGTAGACGAGCGCCCCGATCGCGCCCGCCGCCGCCGCGGCGGCCTGCTTCTGGGCGAAGCTGCAGCCGCCGCGCCGGATCAGGGCGATCCTGCCGGTGAACCCGCCGGCCGGGTAGTCGGTGGGCGCGCAACCGGTGGTGGCGCTGACCGGGGCGACCGCCAACTCGGCGGTCAGGCCCGCCTCCGGTCCGCCCACCGAGTACGTCATGGCGATCACCGGCACGGACTCCGCCGTCGGGGACAGCACGTCGAGGCGCTGCGTGCGGGCCTCGAAGAAGGTGTACTCGAACTCCTGCTTGGACACCTTGAGACCGGCGCGCCGTGCCCGCTCGTAGACGTACTGCGCGGACTGCTCGTGGCCCTTCGAACCGGCCACCCGGGTACCGCCGTTGCGGTCGGCGAACCGCTGCAGCGCGGCCAGGGTGTCGTGGGCGGACTCGGCATCGGCGGCGTCGACCAGCCGGGCGGCCAGCTTGGCGCCCTTGCGCGCCGGGTCCGGGTCGGCCACGGCGACACCGGCACCGGCCAGCAGCAGCGGGGTGACCAGGGCGGCGACGGTCAGTGCGGCGCCCGCGCGACGCGCGGTGACGGCGGTGCGGGGGCGCCGTAACGGGGTGGCGGTGTCGGGCCTGGTGGCGTGGTCGTGCCGGGGCGAACGGTCGAGCGGGGCGGTCGAGCGACGGGTGCGCAGCTTCAAGGCGACTCCTTCCGACGGGCCGTGAACTCACGATTTGACAGGACCGGAATCGCCTTGCCAAGCCCGCCGCGCGCCCGGCGGGATGCGCGCGGGGGGATGCGCGGTGATATTGGAGGAGTGGGGCCGTCTCATCCGGGAGTGTGACCACATGTCCATGATGGATAAGCTCAAGAACCTGCTGAAGGGCCACGAGGAACAGGCCGACAAGGCCGTCGACAAGGCGGGTGACGCCGTCGACGAACGCACGCAGGGCAAGTACAGCGGCCAGGTGGACGCCGGCCAGGAGCAGATGAAGAACCAGTTCCGCGACGAGCCGCCGCAGTAGGCAGGCCGTGGCGGACGCACGGACCGGGCCGTGGCCCTCCGTGTCCGCCGCCCCGGTCCGGCCCTCGGCCGGGCCGGGTCGGGCTTCTCGGGGGCGGCGTCGGCGCGCCCGGGCGTCAGGTCGAACGCCGCCGCGGCGCGTCGTCCGTGTGCGGGGCGCCGTCCGTACGCGGGGCGCCGTCCGTACACGGGGCGCCGTCCGTACACGGGGCGTCGTCCGTGCGCGGGGCGTCGTCCTCGGCCGCGCCGCAGTGCTCGCACGGCGCCGGTGCCGGCCGCTCGCGCAGCCGCCCGCACTCCGGGCACACCCGCTCCAGCCAGCAGGCCGACTCGCCGCCCTCGTCCATGCCGCCGATTCTGCCCCGGGCTGCCCGCGGGGGCGAGTAGACACTGTCTACGAACGCCTGGTAGACAGTGTCCATGACCGATCAGGACAGTGACCTCCGTGCCCGACTGGTGGCCGCCGGCGTCGAACTGGTGGCCACCGGGGGCGTCCAGGCGCTCGGCCTGCGCGAGATCGCCCGCCACGCCGGGGTCTCGCACGGGGCGCCCCGCCGCTACTTCCCCACCCACCGCGAGCTGCTCGCCGCCATCGCCCGGAACGGCTTCGGCAGGCTCACCGACGCCATGGCCGGCGCCGACGCCCTCGCGGTCGGCAGCGGCGCCGACGCCCGCAGCCGCCTCGACGCGCTCGCCCGCGCCTACCTCGGCTTCGCGGCCGCCAACCCGGGCATGTTCGAGCTGATGTTCCGTCACGACCTGCTGGAGGGCAGCGGTGCGGAGCTGCGCCGCACCAGCGTTCCGCTGTTCCTCACCTTCGTCGGCCTGGTCGCCGAGCTGCACCCGGACTCCGGCGATCCGGCCGTCGCCACCGCCGCCCTCTGGGCCAACCTGCACGGCCTCGCCCAACTGCGCACCTGGGGCAGCCTGCGGCTCATCACCGGCAGCGAGGACGTCGAACCGCTGCTGCGCGCCGCGCTGGACGCCCATCTCGGTCCGGCCGCCCGGTGACGCCGCGGCTGCACCGACGGCTCACCCTGGCCGCGAGCATCACCGGTGCCGTCCTGGTCGCCCTCGACGGCACCGCGCTGACCGTCGCCCGGCCCGTCCTCCAGCACGACCTGCACGCCTCCGTCGCCGCCGTGCAGTGGGCCGGGACGGGCTACCTCGTCACCGTCGCCGCCCTGCTGGTGTTCGCGGGCCGGCTCGGCGACCGCTACGGGCACCGGCGGGTCTTCGCCGTCGGCGTGACGGGCTTCGCCGCGGCCTCGGCCGGGATCGCCCTCGCACCCGGCATCGGCTGGGTGATCGCCCTGCGGGTGGTGCAGGGCGTCTCGGGCGCCCTGCTGCAGCCGGCCACCCTCGGCATGCTGCGCGCCGCCTGGCCCGCCGACCGGCTGGCCGGCGCGATCGCGGCGCGCACGGCGGCGATCGGGCTCGCGGCCGCGGCCGGGCCGCTGGTCGGCGGGGCGCTCACCGCGCACTTCGGCTGGCGGTCGGTCTTCCTGTTCGGCCTGCTGCCGGCCGGCGCCGCGCTGCTGGCGGCCCTCGCCGTGCCGGCCCCGGCACGCCCCGAGGCGGCCGTCCGGGGCGGCGGGCTCGACCTGCCGGGCGCGGCCCTGCTCGCGCTGGCCCTGGCCTGCCTGGTGCAGACCCTGGTCGCCCTCCCGGACTCCGGCTGGTCGGCCGGCACGGCGCTCGGGCTCGCGGCCGCCGCCGCCCTCGCCCTGGCCCTGGCCCGGCACGAGAGACGCACCACCCGTCCGCTGCTGCCGCCCGACCTGCTCCGCTCGCCGGCGGTCGCGCCGCCGCTGGGCGTCCTGCTCGCAGCCTCGGCGGCGCTCCAGGGCGTGCTCTTCCCGGCGACGTACTACCTGCAGGACGTGCTGGGGCTCGACCCGCTGCAGAGCGCCCTGCGGGCGGCGCCGCTCGCGGTGGCGATGATCGTGACGGCAGCGACCTCGGCCCGGGTGACGCGGCGTCACGGTGAGCGGGCCGTGGTGCTGGCGGGAACGGCCCTGGTCACCTCGGGCGCGCTGCTGACCACCCGGCTCGGGCCCGGTTCCGGGACCGTCGCGATCGCCGGGTGCTTCCTGCTGTTGGGCGCGGGCTTCGGCGCGGTGATGGCCACCGCCACCGCCCTGGTGGTCCGGGGCGCGGCCGCCGCCGAGGCCGGTGTCGCGGGCGGGCTGCAGCAGACCGCGCTGAACATCGGCCCCGCCCTGGGCATCGCACTGGCCACCACCGCGGCCGGCCGCGCGCAACCCGGCGCGGCGCTGACGCCCTCCGCGCTGGCGATGGCCGCGGTGGCGGCTGTCGGCATCCTGCTCGCGGCCCGGGTGCCGGGTCGAACGGCCGACCGGCAACGGGAGTTCGCCACCCGCCCGTGACCCGTCGGGGCACTCGCGTGGCCGTTGTGGCGGGCGGGCTCCTCCGTCGGCGTCCGGGCAGGCCCCGGCGGTCGGCTCGCACCCGTACGCGACCTCCGCCTGTCGTCCGCGCCGTGGCCCGGTGGTGCCTCTCGGCCGGAGAACGCCCGCTGGTGCCAGGTGCGTTCGACCCCGGCGAGGTGCTGGACCGGGCGCAGCAGAGTCATTGCCGGGACTGGCGGCCCGGCGACCGCTGGTGTGCACGGCCACCCGTCCGGGGTGGACGCCGTGGCCGCCACTCCGGCGCGGCCGAGGCACGGCAGAGGCACGGCAGACCGGTGCCCGCGCCAGGCGTCCGCCCTGGCGTGCGACCGGTCGCCGCTGGACGTCCGCACCGTCGCGCGTCATTCGAGCGGCCGGAGCGCCTGTGGTGCGTGGGCCGCCGACGGGAGCGGTGCTGCTTGCGACTTCGGCGTCGGCTTCGGCTTCGACTTCGGCTTCGGCTTCGGGTCCGGCGTCGGCGTGCAGTCCGGCTGCGCCCGGCCGCGGGTGAGGGCCGCCAGCAGGGCGAGCTGCAGAGCCGCACCCACCGCCGGTCCGAGCCACACGCCCGACACTCCCCACGGCCCCGACAGGGCTGCCGAGGTGGCGAGTTGGGCACCGAGGCCGAGCAGGACGGAGAGCACGACCGGGCGGCCGGCGCCGGCCGCCTGGTACGCACCGCCGAGGGCCACCACCAGGGCGTACGGGAGCAGGTAGAGCGCCGCCATCCGCAGGAACCCGACGGACTGCGCCGCCACCGCCCGGTCGTCGGTGAAGAGCGTGGTCAGCGGGCCGGCGAGCGTCGCGGAGAGCAGCGCCGCCACGGCGCCGACGAGCGCGGCGAGGCCTCCGGTGTCGCGGCGCAGCGAGCGCAGCGCGCCGTCCTCCCCCGCGCCGGTGAGGCGGGCGGCCTCGATCGCGGCGGCTTGGCGCAGCGCGTAAAAGGCCATGGTGACGACGAGCAGCACGCGGTAGCCGACCCCGTACCCGGCCACCGCCGCGACGCCGAAGCCCGCGACCAGCCCGAGCTGGGCGGTGCCGACGGCCATCCGGGCGGTGAAGTCCAGGCCGAACGGTGCTCCCGCGCGCACGATCCGCACCGCCGCCGCCCGCGTTCCCCCGGCGGCTCCGGTGGCCCCGGCCGAACCGGGCCGAGGCTCCGGCCGTCCCACCCGCCGTCGCGACCGCCGCTCCGACCGCCGTCCCCGCAGTCGTAGCGTGACGGCGAAGGCGATCGCCCGCGAGGCGGCCAGGGCCAGCGCCGCGCCCGGGACGCCCAGGGCCGGAAGCGGACCGCCGCCGAGGATCAGCAGGGGGTCGAGGGCGAGCAGCAGCGCGTTGGAGAGCAGGGCGATCCGCATCGGGGTGCGGGTGTCGCCCGCGCCCTTGAACAGTTCGTCGGCGACGCGCTGGGCGAAGAACAGCACGAACGCCGGGAAGGCGACGGTGAGGTATTCGGCGGCGCGGACGGCGGCCTCGCCGTCCAGGAAGGCGCCTGCCAGCCGGTCGCGCAGCAGGAAGCCGGGGACGGCGAGCGCGAGGCTGCCGACGGCGCAGAGCCGCCAGGCGGCCCGGGTGGTCCGGGCGGCCTCGGCGTGGTCGCCCGCGCCGAGGGCGTGGGAGAGCCGGACGCTGGTTCCGGAGCTGACCACCAGGACGAGCCCGAGCAGCAGGTTCTCGACGGTTCCGGCCAGTGTCACGGCGGCGACCGCGGCCCCTCCGAGGCCGGCCACCCAGAGCGTGCCGATCACCGAGGCGATCACTCCGGACAGCAGTTCCGCGTAGACGGGTACGGCGAGCGCCGTGAGTCGGGACGTGTGCCCGCGCATTGGTTCCTCCCCTGGTCCGCCGCCACCTCGACCCGGACCGCCCGGCCGGAGGCCTGAACGGCAACCTCGATGAGAGATACATCGTTTCGAGGTACATCGGCAAGAGGTAATATGACGCTCCACCGGGCGCACTCCGACGGAAGGGCTTCGCCGTGCTGACCCTCTCGATCCTCGGCTTCCTGTACGACCAGCCGATGCACGGCTACGAGCTCAAGTCCCGGATCACCGGCCTGACCGGCCACGTCCGCCCGGTCAGCGACGGTGCGCTCTACCCCGCCATCGCGCGACTGGAGAAGGCCGGCCTGCTGTCCCGCCGCACCGAACCGGGCACCGGCGCCGCACCACGCCAGACCCTGGAGCCGACCGAGGCCGGCCGGACCGAGCTGCTGCGGCGGCTGGCGGACCCGGAGCAGGCCGAGATCACCGACCAGATGCGCTTCTTCACGCTCGTCACGTTCCTGCACCACCTCGCCGACCCGCCCCGACAGGCCGCCGTCCTCCGCCGCCGCCTGGTTTTCCTGACCGAGCCGAGCAGCTTCTTCCACGACGGCGACGGCCGGCCGGTCAGCGCCGAACGCGAGCCCAACCCGTTCCGGCGCGGGATGCTGCTCGTCGCCCGGGCGTCCACGGCGGCCGAGCGGGCCTGGCTGGAGGAGACCGTCGCGGAGCTGGAACAGTCCGGACGGCCCAGTTAGCCCCGGCGACCTCGGCAACCCCCCTGGCCCAGTGGCCCCAGTGGCCCCGGTCGCCCGGACGGCCCAGCGGACAACAGGAAGAGGGTCGTTCCACACCTGGTTCCACCGGGCTCCGGCGTGGCTATGATGATCCGCCTCACGTCCTCGGCGTCCCCTCCGCGGCGTGATCCGCCACCGCGCCCCGCCGTCCCCCTGGAGGCCGCCGTGCCCACTGCCGAGACCGCAGCCGCCCGCCCCGCGCCGCTGAAGCGGGACGACATCCCCGGATGGTTCTTCAGTCTCGATCGGGCCGCCTTCGGCCACCTGCTGTCCAGCCAGAGCTCCGCCGGGGCCACCGGGGACATCCTGGAACTCGGCAGCTACCTGGGCCGCAGCGCCGTCCTGCTCGGCGACCACCTGCGGCCGGGCGAACGGCTGACCGTCTGCGACCTGTTCGACTCCGAGGCGGACGACGACGACAACGCCGCCGAGATGGCCATGTCCTACCGCAAGACGCTGACCCGCAGTGCCTTCGAGTCCAACTACCTGGCCTTCCACCGCGAACTGCCCGAGATCGTCCAGGCCCCCACCTCCGTGCTGGCCGACGGCCGGATACCGGCGGGCAGCTGCCGGTTCGTCCACGTCGACGCCTCCCACCTGTACGAGCACGTGGCCGGAGACATCGCCGTCGCCCGGGCCTCACTGGCCGAGGACGGCCTGGTCGCCCTGGACGACTACCGCTCCGAGCACACCCCGGGCGTCTCGGCGGCGGTCTGGGAGGCGGTCTTCACCGGCGGACTGCAGCCGGTGCTGCTCACCCCGATGAAGTTCTACGGCACCTGGGGCGACGCCGCGGCGGCCCGGCAGGTCCTGCTGGAACGGGACTGGCGGGCCGAGGGCTACACGGTCGACGAGGACACCATCGCCGGAACGCCCGTGCTGCGCCTCAACTACCAGGTCAAGGCACCCGTCCACCGCTCCGCCTCGCGCCGGCTGGCGCTGGAGCTGCTGCCGCCGGTCGCCACCAGGGCGACCCGCCGGATGCTCCGGACGCTGCGCGAGCGGCGCGCCGCACCGCCGGTGCCGAGCACCTGAGTCCCGGCGGAGCCGCCACGCCGGCCCCGCCCCTTCCCGGCCCCTTCCCCGGCCCGGCCGGCTCCCGTCCGTGCTCAGCACGGGCGGGCGGGCGCCGGCACCGGTGCCGTCCCCGGTTCCGCCGGTGGCACCGGCTCCGCCCGCGGCACCGCGAAGGCGAGCGAACACGAAGGCGAGCGAACACGAAGGCGAGCACCGCGCCGAGGAGCCCAGCCGCCGAGGCGGCGACCAGCACCCGGTTCAGGCCCTCGAACGGCTCCCCGCCGCCCTGCCGGAACAGCACGCCGAAGGCCGCGACGCCCAGGGTCTGCCCCAACTGGCGGAAGGTCGTCATGCTGCCGGCGGCCGCACCCGCCGCCCCGGAGGCGGCGCCGCGAACACCGCCGCACCCGTCGCCGGGCCCAGCAACCTGCTCACAGCCGTCAACTGCCGGGACGCGCTGCACCTCGGGCGCTACCCGACCACCCGGATCGCCGCGCCGGACGGGATCCGGGCGATCGAGACCGCACCCGTCATCCGCACCGTGAAGCGCGCGGGCGCACTGCTTCCGCCCGACCGCGGCCCCGGTGAGTCGCCTTTCACACCCGTGGACACACGGGATTCGCCATGCGACCGCTTTTGCGATGTTCCTATTTTCACCACCCCTTCACTCTAACGGGGGAATCTCTTTTAAAGATTTGCCCACGGAACATTAAAGGGCGCATAGTGATGGCACCTCAGTTTGGTCTAGCGGACACCAAGTTCAGGCAAAGTCATCCCAGGTGAGGAGAAGGCCTTGTTCCACGGAACCACGACGGAGGGCGCCCCCGGGCAGCGGCTCCGGGCGGAGATCGCGGGCCCCGGCACCACGCCCCTGATCGGCGTCTACGACATGTACTCGGCCTCGATCGCGGCCGAGCACTACAACGGCATGTTCGTCTCCGGCTTCGGCTTCGCGGCCTCCTACTACGGGCTGCCCGACATCGGCTTCATCGCCTGGCCGGACATGGTCGGATTCGTCGAGCGGCTGCGCGGCGCGTTCCCCCGGCACCACCTCCTGGTCGACATCGACGACGGCTACGTCGATCCCGAGGTGGCCTGCCACGTGGTGCGCCGGCTCGAACGCATCGGCGCCTCGGGCGTGATCCTGGAGGACCAGAAGCGGCCGCGCCGGTGCGGGCACGCGGACGGCAAGCAGGTCCTCCCACTGGAGGAGTACCTGGAGAAGCTGGAGCTCGTCCTCGCCAACCGGACCGACCTCGTGGTCGTCGCCCGGACGGACGCCACCGAGGAGGACGACATCCTGCGCCGCGCCCGGGCGCTGGCCGCCACGGACGCCGACGTGGTGCTGGTCGACGGCGTGCGCAGCGAGGAGTGGATCCGCCGGATCCGCGCCGTGGTCGGAGACAAGCCCCTGCTGTTCAACCAGATCGCCGGCGGTAAGTCCCCCCGGCTGTCGCTCTCGGAGCTGACGGAGCTGGGGGTGGACGTGGCCATCTACAGCACACCGTGCCTGTTCGCCGCGCACCGGGCCATGGAGGAGGCGCTGGCCGGGCTGAAGGTCGCCGACGGACGGCTGCCCGCGTCGGCCGAGGAGGACCGGCAGGTCGGCGTGCGGGAGTCCACCGAACTGCTGGAGCGGAACATCTCCCGCTCCCGGGGGCTGACGGCGGTGACGGTATGAGGGCCGGGCAGCGCGGACCCGCCCCGCCCCCGAGCGCAGTCCTCCCGCGGGTCGGTGCCCTGCGGACCGGCATGCTGCGGGTCGGCATGCTGCGGGTCGGCGTGCTGGGGCTGACGGGGGTCGGCGCGCTGTTCGCGGGCGGCGCCGTACCCGCGGCCGCCGACAGCCTGATCACGGTCGTGGACAACTCCCACGCCGACTCGTGGCTGGAGGTCGACCGCACGGCCAACCTCCAGAACGGCAGCGGTTCGGCGGGGAGCGACCACGACGGCGCGGGCTCGCTGGTGGGCGGTCTGCTGGGCTCGGGGTCCGCCGCCGGGCGGGCACTGCGCCCGGTCCCGGGAGGCGGCCCGTGACCGACGACGCGGCTCTCCCGGAGCAGCCGCCCGAGGCGCGCGCGGACGGGCTTCGCGCGCGCCCGCCGCGGCCACCGCACCGGGCCCTGCTGCACCCGCTGCACCGCCTGCACGGGCTGCGGCCGCGGTGGCTCGATCCGTACGTGGTCGCGTTGGCCGGGACGGTCGGCCTGGCCGCACTGTTCCCGGCCTCGGACGGGGCCGCCCGGGTCGCCGAGGCCGCCTGCGACCTCGCGGTGGCGCTGCTGTTCTTCCTCTACGGCGCCCGACTGTCCACCCGCGAGACGCTGGCCGGGCTGCGGCACCTGCGGCTGCACGGATTGGTGCTCGCCACGACCTTCGGCCTCTTCCCCCTACTCGGGGCGGCCACCGCGCTGCTCACGCCGGCTCCGCTGACCGGGCCGTTGCAGACCGGGGTGCTGTTCCTCTGTCTGGTCCCGTCGACGGTGCAGTCCTCGGTGGCGCTCACCGGCGCCGCCGGGGGCAACGTCCCGGCGGCGATCTGCGCGGGCACCTACTCCAGCCTGGCGGGGCTGGTCCTCACCCCGCTGCTGGCAGCCTGGCTGTTGGGCTCGCACACCGAGCTGTCCGCCGACGGGCTGCTGCGGATCGGGCTGCAACTCCTCGCGCCGTTCCTGCTGGGGCAGGTGCTGCGGCCGTGGATCGGCGGTCTGCTGGCCCGTCACAAACGGGTGCTGACGCCGGTGGATCGCGGTTCGATCCTGCTGGTGGTCTACACGGCGTTCAGCGCGGCGGTGGCCCAGGGCATCTGGGGCCTGGCCACGCCGACCGCCCTCCTCGGGCTGCTCGCGGTGCTCCTCGCCCTGCTCGCCGCTGCCCTGGCGGCCACCGGGGTGGGGGCGCGACTGCTGGGGCTCGACGGACCGGCCCGGATCGCGGCGGTGCTGTGCGGTTCGCAGAAGAGCCTGGCCAACGGCCTGCCGATGGCCACCGTCCTGTTCGGGCCGGAGGCGGGGCTGCTGGTGCTGCCGCTGATGCTCTACCACCAGCTCCAGCTGGTCGTCGGCACGGTGCTGGCCGGACGGTGGTCCAGGGCGACTGCCACGGCCGCAGACCCCCCGGCGGCCAAGCCGACAGCCGAGCCAGAGGCAACCGAAGCAGGCCCGGACCGGCTCGGCGGACACGAACCGGCGACGCCGACCGATCCGGCCGCGCTCACCGGTCGGGGCGCGTCGCCAGCGCCCGGGTGATGCCCCGGCGCAGCGAGGTCGAGGCCCCCGGCAGGTGTCCCAGCCAGTTGAGCCGCTCGACTGCCGGCTCCGGCCGCCGGGCCAGTTCCAGCACCGCGGCGTACGGGCGGTCGCCCTCCCTCAGCCGGACGGCCAGCACGTCCACCAGGCCGTCCAGGTCCGGTCCGGTGAGGGCGGGGTGGGCTGCGACCAGCCGGAGCAGGCAGTTGTCGTTCCAGGTCGTGTGGCGCCGGGTGGAGAGCGCGACCAGCACCTCGGCGGGCGTGGCGGCGTTCCGGGCGATCGCGTGCCAGACGAACGGCAACTCGGCTCGGACGGCCAGTTCGCGCAGCACCTCCGGGTTCGAGGTCCGTTCGGCCAGCCGGCGGTAGTCCCCGCCGTCGTGCAGGTGGCGCAGCGCCTCGACGTCGTCCGTCCGGTCGGTGTCGTCCATGTCGAGGCGTGACCCTAGCAGGCCGGCCCCGGCCTCACCCGGTGGGGGTGCTGAGCGCGGCGGTCGGCAGGACGGGCAGCGGGCCCGGGGGCGGCAACGTCCAGGTGTCCGGGTCGGAAGCGAACGGCCCGCTGTGCTCCAGGGCTTGAGCGAGGGCCAGCTCACGGGCGCGTTCCAGGTGCCGGTGGGTGGCCGTGTCGATCAGGCCGAGCCGTCGGGCCTGGGCGTACTCGTCCTCGTCCTTCCAGGCGTGCGTCGACAGATCGGGGGTGATCACCAGGTCGAGGAAGAGGTCGAGGGTGTCGATCCCGATGGCCGTCCGCCGGTACGGGCGCTCGAAGTTGACGTACCAGTGCAACGGTCGGCCCTCGGGGGTCAGGAAGCGGTGCACGCTGTAGTGGTCCCCGGCCGTGAAGCGGCTGAGGACCACGGTGTCGCGCCAGACCCAGTGGTCGAGTTCCCAGTGGCCGGCGGCGAGGTCCTCGATGCCGAGCTTGCGGGCCGCGTCGTCGCCGGCGCGCAGCGAGGCGGTCCAGCTCCGGGGGGCCAGCATCGCGGTGCCGGGGCGGGCGGTCAGGGTCAGCGTGGCCCCGTCGTCCGCGAGGACGGTGTACGGCATGGCCGTCCAGACCCGGCCGTGGGCGATGTCCCGGCGGACGGCGGTGCTGCCGGCGGTGAGGCGGCCGGCGGTGACGCGGCCGGCCGTCATCGGACGTAGTAGGCCCGGTTGTGGGCGGCCACCGGTGGGGACTGGTAGGTCCAGACCCCGGCGGCGGGGGCGTCGGCGATCAGGTGGGCGAGGTCGCGGGCGGACTCCTCGGCGGGGTTGCCGAGGTCGAGCCGGACGCGTTCGGCGGTGCGGTCGTCCAGGGCGTAGTAGCGGTACGGCTGGTACACGTTGAGCGGGCCGGCGAGCAGCTTGCCCTCGTCGTCCGTGCCGTAGCCGGTGATCGGGGTGTTGTTGACCGGTTCGGGGGTGAGGCCGACCAGGTTCACGTCCAGGGTGAGGAGTTCCTCGTCGTGGCGGTCCAGACCGTCCGGACCGGGGGTGGCGCGGCGGCAGGTGACGGACCAGCGTTCGCGCACGGCGGGCGCGTTGAGGGAGGGCAGCGTGGTCTCGAACCAGCCCGGGTGCTTGGGCTCGGCGTAGAGCCGGCGTCCGGCGTCGATGGCGAGCGGGTTGTCGCAGAGCACGTGCAGCCGGGCGATGCCGAGCAGTTTGGTCTGGTCGTGACCCCGGGCGTACTGGCCGTAGTCGACCACCGGGATCCGGTCCTCGGCGAACACCGGGTGGGCGATCAGGTTGATCTCCAGCTCCTGGGTGATGCCGCCGCCGTTCGGGTACTGGGCGAAGTAGAGCTGGTAGTTGAGCGACACGCAGGCCCCGCCGTCGAAGGAGGCGGCGTTCAGCCCGGGGTGGCGCTTGCCGAGCAGTTCGCGCGCCCGCTCGTGATCGACCAGGTAGTCGACGCCGATGTTGTGCAGCGCACCGTAGTGGAACGGCAGGTGGTAGGGCTCCGGGACGGGCGGCAGCGGCAGGCCGGTCATGAGGACTCCGAGGACGAAGGAGGTTCGGGAGTGCGGGAGGAGGGGGCCGGGGACGTCACCTGGGCGGGTCCGTGCAGTTCCAGGAGGTCCCGGTGCATCCGCTCGGCGCTGCGCAGTGCGAGCGCGGCCATGGTGAGCGAGGGGTTGGAGGTGCCGAGGGAGGGCATCGAGCCGCAGCCGACGGCGTACAGGTTGGGGTGCTCCCAGCAGCGCTGCCAGTGGTCGACCACGGAGGTGGCTGGCGAGTCGCCCATGACGTGGGTTCCGCCGGCGTGGCCCGCGCCGCGGTAGCCGTGGACGGCTCCCCGGTGTTCGAGCCGGCCGGGCCACGAGTCCGCCGGATAGGCGGTGTGGTCCTCGGCGCCCAGCAGGGCGAAGAGCTGGTCCGAGACGGCCCGGGCGGAGGCCATGCCCTCGCGGACGTAGTCGGAGAGGTCGTAGCGGATCGCCGGGGCGGGGAGACCGAGCGGGTCGCGCCGCTCCGGGTCGAGGGTGACCCGGTTGGCCGGGTCGGCGGGCTGCTCCAGCTCGAACTGGAGCGAGAACTGACGGCCGAGCCGGTCACCGAGGCGCTCGCGCAGTTCCTTGCCGCGCAGTCCGGTGGCGAGCAGCGCGGCGGCCTCCGCCTCCGGCGCCCGGCCGGCCCAGGACCAGCCCCAGTTGCCGATCTCGATCCGGAACGGCGCCCGGTGGCCGCGGCCCGGGCCGAAGCGGAAGGCCTCCAGGCCGCTGGTGGAGCCCGGCCCCCTGAAGGGGCCGACCGGGCGGGGCATCAGGCCCCAGGTCAGCAGGGCCGGGTGGTCCATGAGGTTGCGCCCGACGTGGTCGCTACCGTTGGCCAGACCGGAGAGCAGCAGCAGCCGGGCGTTCTCGATCGCGTGCGCGGCGAGCACCACCAGGTCCGCCTCCACCCGGTGGGCGGCGCCGCCGGAGCGGTACTCGACGGCCGTGGCCCGGCCGGTCCGCGGGTCGGCGAGCACCCGGCTGACGACGGCCCCGGTGCGCAGCTCGACCCCGGCCGCCCAGCGGGCCTGGGTGCGCAGCGGGGTGTACTTGGCGCCGGTCGGGCAGGCCGGGACGCAGCCGGCGCTGCCCGCGCAGAGCGGTCCCTGCGCGGTGCCGGGGCTGGTCGGTGTCCCGTTGCGGGCGTGCGGGGTCGCGGTGACGGCGAGTCGGGCGGGGCCGGGCACGGCGGGGTCGCGGACGGTGCGGCCGTCGAGGGCGTCGGCCAGCTGCCGGTCGAGGAAGCTGGCGGGGATGGCGCGCATCGGGAAGGCGTAGTCGTCCGGGATGGGCAGTCCGACGGCGCTGCGCTGCTCCCCGGCGTCGGCGGCGACGCCGAGTTCGCGCTCGGCGTCGCGGTAGTGCGGTTCCAGGTCGTGGTAGCCGATCGGCCAGTTGCGGCCGTGCCCGAGGTCGCCGGTGCGGAAGTCCTCGGGGTGCATGCGCGGGGTGAGTCCGGTCCAGAGCAGGCCGGTGCCGCCGTTGGCGCGCAGGTAGCCGCTGGCGTAGGGCAGCGGCCCGTACTGGCGGAGGTGGCCGGTGGCGGTGAAGCCGCCGCCCGGCAGTCCGGTGAGGTCGGTGACGTCCGGTGACGGCGCCTCGGGGCTGTGCGGGTAGGGCGAGGTGGGCGGCCCGCCCCCGGCCGCGCGGTGGGCGGCGGAGGCCTCGGCGCCGGTGGGTGCGGCCCGGCCGGCCTCCAGGACGAGCACCCGCCAGCCCTGCGCGCCGAGCCGGTGGGCGACCAGTGAGCCGGCGAAGCCCGCGCCGACCACGACGGCGTCCCAGCGCGCGCTCATCGGCCGTCGCCGCCTCGGGGCGCCTCGGCCCGGGGTGTCCCGGTCGGGGAGGGCTCGACCGCGGGTGTCCCGCCCGGGGGTGCCTCGGCCCAGCTGCCGTGCCCGGGCGCGGCGGCGCCGGGCGGGGTGGCCCGGAAGGTCCGCCAGACCAGGCCCTGGTCGTGGGCGCGGGTGGAGCTGGGCGCCTCGCCGGGCCAGGCGCCGACGTACCAGAGGTGGACGAGGGCGTGCTCGTCGCGGACCCGGTGGGCCAGCACGGTGCGGTGGTGCTCGTCCACCATGCCGGTGGCGCGCAGCTCGGGCACGTCGAAGCCGGTGAGCTCGGCGCAGACGCGCAGGAACTCGTCCGGGTCGGCCAACTCGTCGGCCTCGTCGGCCTCGACGGGGTCCCAGCAGTCCGCCAGGTCGTAGTCGGCCGGGCGGTCGTCGGACAAGGACACGCGGGCACCCCCACGATCGGCAGCGGCTGGCCGGGGAACCGATGGCCAAGACATGACAGACCCGGAGTTCCACGCCCCACCGCACGGTCCGGCCTGCCATCGCGATCCTGCCTCCCGCCCTCACCACCGGAAACCCGTTGCACGAATCTGCCCGGACTTGATCGTCTACTGCCCAATCGACGGCCGATTGCGTTCGCGGTGCACCTGGTTCCGTTCGACCACGGGCGGAGTCTGCCGGGACCAGCCGGGCCGGCACAGGGACGGACCGCGAGGCGGCAAGGGACGGCGAGGCGGCGGGGTACTGCAGGACGGCGAGACGGCGGCGGGCGGCCGCAGCACGCGCGTCAGTCCAGGGCGCGCACCGCCGCCAGGACGTCCAGGCCCAGCTCCGGGTCCGCGCTCTCCGGCTGGCTGACCGAGAGCCGGGTGACCAGGCCCGCGTACCGGTGGCGGATCTCCCGGGCGACCTCCTCGACCGGCCCGGACACCGCGAAGGTGTCGAACACCTCGTCGTCGACCAGCGCGGCCATCTCCGCCCAGCGCCCGCGCACCGAGTGGGCGTGCAGTTCCTCCTGCAGGCCCTCCCAGCCGTGCTGCGCCAGCACCGGACGGTAGGCGGGCGTGGAGGCGTAGAAGGCGAGCCGCTCACGGGTCGCGGCCCGGTTGGCCGCCAGCTCCTCCTCGGTGCGGCCGGTCGCGGTGAGCACGTTGCCGACGACCTCGAACGGGCGCTGCGTCCACACCGCGCCCTCCGCCTCGGCCCGCGCCCGCTCCTCGGTCAGCCCGGGCAGCACCTGCTCGGCCAGGTACGCGGTGGAGGAGAACGGATGGCTCAGGAAGCCGTCCGCCACCGCCCCGGCGGTGCGGGTCATCAGCGGTCCGACGCCCGCCAGCAGGATCCGCGGCACGCCGGCCGGGACCGGGTCCGGCGAGAAGACCGGCGTCATCACCGTGTGGGTGTAGAACTCGCCCCGGAAGCGCAGCCGTTCACCGGTCTGCCAGCTGTGCCAGATCGCCCGCACCGCGTGCACGTACTCGCGCATCCGGGCGGCCGGACGGTCCCAGGGCATCCCGAAGCGCTTCTCGATGTGCGGCTTGACCTGCGAGCCCAGCCCGATGACGGCCCGTCCGCCGGAGGCCGCGTGCAGCCCCCAGGCCTGGTAGGCCAGGGTCATCGGGGTGCGGGCGAAGGCCACCGCGATGCCGGTGGCGAGTTCGATCGACGTGGTCCGGTCGGCGGCGCGGGCGAGCTGGAGGAACGGGTCGTACGCGGTCTCGGCGACCACCAGCCGGTCCATGCCCCGGCGTTCGGCCCGCTCGGCGGCGGCCAGGATGCCCGCCGGGTGTCCGAAGTCGGTGGCGTCGAGGCGGAAGGTGGCGGGTCGGTCCATGGTGGTGCTCCTGGTCGCGGGCTGCGGTGCTACCCGGGTCAGCCTGCCACGCTCCCGGTGCTCCGTGCTCCCCGGCCCGCCCGCATCCCCCTTCCCCTTCCCCCTCCCCCGGCCCCGGCCCCGGCCCCGGCCGCCGCCGGCCACGGCGTCCCGAACGGCGGTTCGGCACCCCGAGCCCGATTCGGCCCGGACACTCCTCCGATCGGCCGCCCTCGCGTCGGCGAACGGTGGCAGCATCTCGAACAGCACCGCCCGCGACGCCCCGCGGGCGGCGTTCCGAGGGAGGAGTGTCCACATGCTCACGCAGCCCGTCGTCCGCACCACCGAGGGGACCGTCCGTGGCTTCCTGGACCGGGGGCTCGCGGTCTTCCGCGGCATCCCGTACGCCCAGCCGCCGGTCGGACCGCTCCGCTTCGCCGCTCCCGCACCGCCCGAGCCCTGGGACGGCGTCCGCGAGGCCTTCGAGTTCGGCCCCGTGGCACCGCAGTCCGGTCCGCTGCCCGCGGGCGAACCGTCCACGGGCACGGACTGGCTCACGCTCAACGTCTGCACCCCGCACCCGGACAGCGGGGGGCTGCCGGTGCTGGTCTGGCTCCCGGGCGGCGGCTTCATCTCGGGGACGGCCAACGACCCGATGTACGACCCGGTCGAGCTCGCCCGCGCCGGACTGGTCGTGGTGAGCGTCAACTACCGGGTGGGCGCGGAGGGTTTCGCACTGCTGGAGGGGGCCCCGGCCAACCGGGGCTTCCTCGACCAGATCGCGGCGCTGGAGTGGGTGCGGCGCAACGTCGCCGGGTTCGGCGGCGACCCGGACCGGGTGACCGTCGCCGGCCAGTCCGCGGGCGCCGGCTCGATCGCCGCACTGCTGACCGTGGACGGGGCGCGCGGCCTGTTCCGACGGGCCGTCACCCACAGCGTCCCGGGCCGGTTCTGCACCCCGGCGCTGGCGGCCGAGGTCACCGCCGAGCTCGCGAAGCAGCTCGGCACGACCCCGACGGCCGCCGCGCTGGCCGGGGTCGACCCCTGGCGCCTGGCCACGGCGGTCACCGACCTCGGCACGGCGCTCCCGCAGCACCTCGCCCGCTGGGGGCGGCTCGCGCAGGCCGGCATCGCCACGATCCCGGTGGTCGACGGCGAGGTCCTGCGCGGCACGCCCTGGTCGGCCCTCGACTCCGGCCGGGCGGACGGCATCGAGCTCCTGGCCGGTCACACCCGCGACGAGTTCCGGCTGTTCAGCGTCCTCAGCGGCCGACACGGCAGCTACACCGAGGAGGAGGCCCGCCTCGCCCTGGAGCTGTACGCCCCGTGGCCGACCGCACCGGACGAGTACCGTGCCGCGTACCCGGGGGCCACCGCCCCGGACATCCTCGAAACGGTGAGCTCCGACGCGCTGTTCCGGATGCCGTCCCTCCGGCTCGCCGAGGCCAACGCCGCGGCCGGCGGCACCTCGCACCTCTTCGAACTGACCTTCCCCGCCCCCGCGGCGGGCGGCGTGTTCGGCGCCTGCCACGCCCTGGACGTCCCGCTGGCGTTCGGCACCCTGGGCAGCCCCGCAGGACGCCGGCTCCTGGGCGACCCGCCCTCCCCGGAGGCCGTCCGGGTCTCGAAGGAGCTGCAGCGGGCCTGGGTCCGGTTCGCCACCACCGGGGACCCGGGTTGGCCCGCCTTCGAGCCGGACGGGCGACTCACCCGGGTCCTGGACGCCCGCTCGGAGACCGTCCGGTACCCCGAACAGGCCTCCGGCCGGATCTGGGCGGGGCACCCCCTCGCCGCCGACGACCTCCGCTGACACGGCTTGCCGTCCGGCGACGCCCCGGCGGACGGCGGTCACCCGGCGACGGGCGGTCGACGGAGGTCACCCGGCTACGGGCGGTCGACGGAGGTCACCCGGCGACGGACAGTTCAGGGGCGGCCACTCCACGGCCGTCAGATGTCGTGCCGCACCACGGCCGCCTCGAACTCCCGGAAGCCGCACTCCTGCTGCCACTCCTGCTCGGCCTTGGGGCTGGCCGCCAGCAGCGCCTCGCAGCCCGCACTCGGGTGGTCGTCGCCGAGCACGTCGGACGCGCACTCCGGCACGGGCTCGAAGCGGTCGCGGTCCTGCCAGAGGCTGCGGCCGGGCAGGAAGCCGTACTCCAGCGAGGTGCGGGCCAGGTTCCGCAGGTCCCGGTAGCCCAGCGCGTAGCGGGTGGTGGCCTTCTGGTACTCCTCGGTGATGTCGCCGCGCGAGACCCCCGGGTCGTCGGTGGCCAGCGCGGTCGGCACCCCGTGCCGCCGGTAGAGCGGGAACGGGTGGGCCGGGCCGGAGACCTGGAGGATCTGCTCGTTGCTGGTCAGCGGCACCTCGATCAGGGTGTGCCGCTCGGCCAGGGTGTCCAGCAGCTCGGCGGAGTCGTCCTCGTGCACGACGTCCACGCCGTGGCCGACCCGCTCGGCGTGGCCGGTGAGCACCGCCTCCCGGATGTGGAAGCGCAGGTCCTCGGGCTTGACCAGGCCGGGGACCAACTCGCCGGCGTGCAGGGTGATGTGGGCCTTCGGGTAGAGCGGGTGCAGGAAGTCCAGCATCCGCATCTGCAGGTCGTAGTTCTCCAGCGAGGCCGGGGCGTCTTCGGGCTGGACGAGGTTGACCGCGACGAACCGGTCGTCCTGGCTGGCCAGTTCCATGCCGAGCATCAGCTGGGTGAACACCCGGGCGGGCGTCGAGGTGCGCGCGGCCTGGGAGATGAGCCGGACGGTGACGGAGCAGCCCTTCGCCGGCCGGTCGGTGTCGCAGTTCTGGGTGTCCTCGTACTCCTCGAACATCCGGTCGGCCTCGGCGCGGGCGTCGGCGACGACCTGTGCCATGCCGCCGTCGGCGAGCAGCTTCTCGCGCATCGCCGCGAAGTCCGGGTCGAAGCCGACCTTGGCGGCGAGCGCCGAGCCGCTCACCGAGGCCGGCGTGAGCATGGTCTCCAGGTAGCTCTGCTGCTGGTCCGCCATGGTGTCGGTGACCTCGGCGAGCATCCGGCCGGGGTGGCGCCAGCTGGCCTCGCCGAACTTCAGGAAGGTGGCGAAGAAGTGGTCGTGGCCGGACTCGGCGCCGGGCACGAAGTCCTGCATCGACCAGGCCCTGACCACCTGCCGCCGGAAGTCCGGGTCGGACTCCGCGTCGGCGGCCGGACGGGCGGTCGCCGAACACGGCGCCACCTGCGCCGTGAGGGTCGCGGTGTCGATGCAGAGCCCGTCCTCGGTGGCGAGCCGGATCAGCAGCTCGGTGGAGACGGCTCCGGAGAGGTGGTTGTGCAGGTCGCCGCCCTTGGGCAGCTGGTAGAGGAAGCGCCGCAGCGCCTCCGGGTCGTTGCGGACGCTGTCCAGGTAGGCGTCCACCCGGTGCTCGGCGCCGCCGCCCGCGACCTTGGCGGCTGGCAGCGGCGCGGCCTGGGCGGCGGCGGGGAGCAGCGGTGCGATCAGCGCGGCACAGGCGGCGACCGCGGCGACGGTGGTACGGCGTAGCGTGATCATGGCCGTATGCTCGCGGGCGGCCACCGCCCCCGCAGGCGTCTGCGGAGCCCGTCCCGGACACACCACCCGGACGGGCGATCGGTGGGTACGCACGGTACGACGCGCACGTACGGCCGACCGCTCATCCGTCCGGGTCGGTCCTGGACGCCGCTGCTAGGCCGAGAGCCGGTCCAGCAGTCCGGCGGCCACCAGGGCCGAGGAGGACGGGTTCTGACCGGTCACCAGGTTGCGGTCGACGACCGAGTGCGGCGCCCAGGGCTCGCCCTCCTCGAAGTCCGCGCCGAGCGCGACCAGCCGGTCCTGGAGCAGCCAGGGCGCGCGCTCCGCGAGGCCGGCCTGGGTCTCCTCGGCGTTGGTGAAGCCGGTCAGCCGGTACCCGGCGAACGGCGAGCCGCCGTCCTCGGTGCGGGCGGCGAGCAGCGCGGCCGGGCCGTGGCAGACCACGCCGAGCGGTCGGCCGGAGGCCAGCACGGCGGTGAGCAGCCGGCCGGAGTCGGCGTCGACCGCAAGGTCCTCCATCGGGCCGTGGCCGCCGGGGTAGAAGACGGCGTCGTAGTCGGCCGGGTCGACCTCGGCCAGCACACGCGGCCGGCGGAACTCGTCGATCGCCTCCAGCGCCCCGGTGATCCCCGGGTCGGTCAGGCTGGCCCGGTCGGCGACCGGGACGACGCCGCCCGGGGTGGCGACGGTGACCCGGTGACCGGCCGCGGTGAAGGCCTGGTACGGGACGACGGCCTCCTCCGCCCAGAAGCCGGTCGGGTGCTTGGTGCCGTCGTTCAGCGTCCAGACGTCCGAGCCGGTCAGGACGAACAGGATGTCGGCCATGGTGGGTGCCTCCAGTGGCTGCGGTGGTGCGGTCCCCGCCGCGACGACCCGCCGCGGCGCTCACGTCGTCGACGCTAGACCGGGCGGGCCCACGGGAACCAATGGGCCACGCGATGCGGGGCATCGGAATCCCGATGGCTCCCACGGGCGGCCCAGCCATCGGGATCCCGTAGGCTCGCGGTATGAGCGATCGGCTGCTGCCGGGCTCCGGCCCGCTGGACCTCAACCAACTGCGGACCTTCCTCGCGGTGCACCGCGCGGGCTCCTTCACCGCGGCCGCGCACCTGCTGGGCCTGTCCCAGTCCACGGTGACCGCGCAGATCCGTGCGCTGGAGCAGCGACTCGGCCGGGAGCTCTTCGAGCGCCGGGCTCGCGGGGTCAGCCCGCTGCCGTACGCCGACGACCTCGCCGCCCGCCTGGCGGAGCCGCTGGACCGGCTGGCTGGTGTCGCCGACGGGCGCGGCGGCGGCGTGCCGGAGCCGGTCCACCTGGCCGGGCCGGCGGAGTTCCTGGGCACCGTCCTGCTGGCGGAGCTGGCGCCGCTGGTCGCCGAGGGCGTCCGGCTGCGGGTGACCGGCGGGCTGACCGACCCGCTGCTGGAGGAACTGCGGGCCGGGCGGCACGACCTGGTGGTCGCCACCCGCCGCCCGCGCGGCCGGACGCTGCTGGCCGAGCCGCTGGCCGACGAGGAGTTCGTGCTGGTCGCCGCCCCGGTGTGGGCCGAGCGGCTGTCCGGCCGGGAGCTGCCCGAGGCCCTGGCGGACGTGCCGCTGCTCAGCTACGCCGAGGACCTGCCGATCGCCCGCCGCTACTGGCGGCACGTCTTCGACCGGCGGCTGCACGCCCGGGCCGCGGTCACCGTGCCGGACCTGCGGGCGGTGCTCGCCGCGGTGACGGCGGGCGCGGGCTGGAGCGTGCTGCCCGGCTACCTCTGCCGGGCCGAACTCGCTTCCGGCGCACTGGTGTTGCTCCACGAGCCAGCCGACCCGCCGATCAACACCGCCTACCTGGTCCGGCGCCCGGCCGGCTCGGCCAACCCGCACGTCGCGCTGGTCCGCGAACGCCTGCTGGCCGCGGTCCGGGCCTACTGAGCCCCCGGCTGCCCGTCCGGCCGGCCACCCGACCAGCGCCCCGGCCGACCGCGCCACGGCGCACGGTACTGCGGTGGACGGCGGAGCAGCAGCCCCGCCGCGACGGCGAGCAGCAGGCCGCAGGCGGACCACAACACGATCTCGGTGCGCCCGACGGGCCGCTCGGGGAAGCGGGCGCCCGGCGCGACCGGCTGCGGGCCGAACCGGGACGTCAACTCGCCCGCGTCGAGGGTGACCTGCTTGACCGCCGACTCGCCGAACGCCGCGGTGGTGTCGATGTGCACGCTCGACACCGGGTAGGGGAAGCGCTGCCAGAACACCCCCGCCTCGGAGCGGGCGAGGGCCATCGCCTCGTCCCGGTCGTGTTCCTGGCCCGAGTACCGGACGTCCAACCGGTAGCCCGTGGCCGTCCGTTCGCCCACGGTGAAGCAGGCGAAGGCCGGGAGGTCGTCCTGCAGCTCCTGCACCCCGGGGAAGCCCGGGGCGCACGGCCCGTTCCAGTCCGGGGCGGTGGCGGCAGCCCAGCCGGCCAATGCCGCGACCGCCAGTGCGGTCACCACCGCCCTCCAGGGCGTCCGTCGGGCCGTCGGGCGCCGTCCCCCGAGGGGAGGGGCGGGTCTGTGGTCGCTGCTGTCCATCGGTCCGTCCGTGCAGGATGATCGTCGCCGCCGGGTCGGCGGGGGTACAGCATGCCGGAACCGCCCGGCGGCCGGTCCGTCGGGGGTACGGTCGGTGCTCTCGGTGCTCTCGGTGCTCTCGGTGCGCCGGACCTGCTGCGGCCGGTCCGCTCGGCACACAGGACGGCGGTCGGCCCGCCGGACCGGCCGCCGCCGCGCTCAGATCGCCAGGTCGCGCCGTTCCAGCAGCCGGAACGCCGCCAGGAGCCCGAGCAGGCCGACGCCGATCAGCAGGCCCAGCGACACCCAGGGCACGCCGCCGTGGCCGAGCACGTCGCCCGGGGCGTAGTAGTGGAACGGGCTGAGGTAGCGCAGCGGCCGGGCCGGGGACCAGGCCAGCGCGACGAAGTTCAGCGCGAAGCCGACCGCACCGAAGGCGACCGCGGCGCCGATCACGTACGCCCGCCGCCGGCTGAGCGCGGACACCGCCAGCACCGGCCCGGTCAGGCTGAAGGCGAGGGCGCAGCCGAGCAGTCCGGCGGTGAACACCGCGCCCTCCGGGACGGCGGCGCGCAGCTTCGGGGAGAACGCGACCCCGAGCGCGATGGTCAGTGTGGCGGCGGCGTTGAGCAGCACCGAGGCGGCGACCATGGCGCCGGCCCGTTCGGCGAGCAGCCGGCGCCGGGAGACCGGGCGGGTCATCAGCAGCTCGATGGTGCCGGACTCGACGTCGGCCGCGACGGCGGCGGCGCCGAGCGAGCCGATCACGGTGAGCTGGAGGGCGATCCAGAACGGGTGGGTGAGCCCGGCGCCGAGCAGGCCCGGGTAGCTGGCGATGGACACGTCGCCGTTGGAGCCGCTGAAGGCCCGGAACGCGCCGGGCGGGTTGCGACGGGCGGCGCCGAACAGGTCGCCGGGCGCGATGGTCCCGGCGATCACCACGATCAGGGTCTCGAAGACGACCATGCCGAACAGCAGCGAGAGCAGCATCCGGCGCCGCCGGTGCAGGGCGAGCCAGACCAGGGGGAGGCGGCGACTGACGGTACCCGGGTTCACGGCTTGTCCTCCGTTTCCGGGCGGTGGCCGTCGCCCGCTGCCGTCGGCCGGTGGTCGTCGCCCGTCGCGTCGTGGCCGCGGTCGTCGCCCGCCGCGCCGTGATCGTCCTCCGAGCGGTAGAGGTCGAGGAAGGCCTCGTCCAGGCCGGCCTCCTCCACGGTCAGGTCGGCGACCGGCAGTTCGGCCAGCAGGGTGCGCACGGCCCGGACCACCTCGTCCGGCGGCACCAGCAGTTCGACCCGCCGGCCGTCCCAGCGCGGGGACCACCGCTCGGCGGCGCCCAGCGGCCGGGCGCCCAGGTCGTCGGCGAAGACCAGCCGGACCCTGCGGGCCCGCGCCTGGCGCAGTTCGGCCACCGAGCGGACGGTCACCAGCCGACCGCGGCGCACGATGGCGACCCGCCCGCAGGTGCGCTGCACCTCGGGCAGCACGTGGCTGGAGAGCAGGACGGTCCGCCCGGCCGCGGCCTCCTCGGCGAGCAGTTCGTAGAAGGTCTCCTGGACCAGCGGGTCGAGCCCCTCGCTCGGCTCGTCCAGCACCACCACCGGGGGCCGGTGCTGCAGCGCCTGGACGAGGCCGAGCTTCTGCTTCATGCCGCGCGAGTACTCCCCCACCGGGCGCGCGAGGTCGGCGCGGGAGAGCTTCAGCCGCTCGCACAGCTCGTGCCGGCGCGGCACCGGGGCACCCTGGAGGGCGGCGAGCAGGTCGAGGGTCTGCTGTCCGGTGAGTTCGGGGTAGAGCCGCAGTTCGCCGGGCAGGTAGCCGATCGAGGGGGCGACCCTGCGGTGGTCGGCCACCGGGTCCAGGCCGAGCACGCGCACCTGCCCGTCACTGGGGCCGAGCAGGCCGACCAGGCAGCGCAGGGTGGTGGTCTTCCCGGCGCCGTTGGGGCCGAGCAGGCCGAACACCTCGCCGGCCTCGACCGACACGTCCAGTTGCTCGATGCCGACGGTGTCGCCGTAACGCTTGGTGAGCGACCGCAGTTCGATGACCGGCCCGGTTCCGTTCCCCGGCATGACCCACCTCCAGTGACGGGTGCGTCGGACATCAAAGCGCTCGCGGCGGAGCCTGTCGAGAGACCCGGCCGGGGCAACCGGGTGCGGATCGGCCCCGGCCCGGCCGACGGGCGCCGACTCCGCACCCACTCCTGCTGCCGTCGGACGCCCGTTCCGGGCCGGCCCGCGCCGTCTCACCCCTTGCACACGCCCAGCGGCACCAGGCACGCGACCCTCCGGGCCAGCCCGGCGGCCTCGGTGACGGCGGCCACCGCGTCGACGTCCTTGTAGGCCTCGGGCGTCTCCTCGGCCAGGGCCCGCCACGAAGCGGGGCGCACCGCGATGCCGCGCGCCTCCAGGTCGCTCTTGAGCCGTTCGCCGCGCACCGTGCGCAGCGCCTGGTGCCGGCTGAGCACCCGCCCGGCGCCGTGGCAGGCCGAACGGAAGGCCTCGTTGTCCGGCAGCCCCACCATGACGTACGAGGCGGTGCCCATGGTGCCCGGCACCAGCACGGGCTGCCCGGCGTCGGCGAGGTCGGCGGGCAGGTCGGGGTCGCCGGGCGGCAGCGCGCGGGTGGCGCCCTTGCGGTGGACGCACAGTTTCCGGGGGACGCCGTCCACCTCGTGGGTCTCCAGCTTGGCGAGGTTGTGCGAGACGTCGTAGACCAGCTCCAGCCCGATGCCGAGCGCGGTGGCGAAGGCCCGGCGGGCCGCCTCGGAGAGCAGTTGCCGGTTGGCCCGGCCGTAGTTGGCGGCGGCGGTCATCGCGCCCAGGTAGGCGCGGCCGCGGGGCGAGTCGACGGGGGTGCAGGCGAGTTGGCGGTCCGGGAGGTCGATCGCGTAGCGGTGCAGTTCGCGGTCCATGGCGCGCACGTGGTCGGTGCAGATCTGGTGGCCGAGGCCGCGCGAGCCGCAGTGGATCATGACACAGACCTGGCCGGGCCGCAGTCCGAAGGCGGCCGCGGTGTCCTGGTCGTACAACCGGTCGACGGCCTGCACCTCCAGGAAGTGGTTGGCCGAGCCGAGGCTGCCGACCTGCTGCAGCCCGCGCTCGACGGCCCGGGTGCTCACCTCGCCGGGGGCCGCGCCGTGCAGCACCCCGCGGTCCTCGCAGCGCTCCAGGTCGCGCGGCACGCCGTGGCCGTGCTCGACGGCGTACCGGGCGCCGCCGAGCAGCAGGTCGTCCAGTTCCTCCGGTCCGGAGAGCTGCCAGAGGCCGCCCCGGCCGAGGCCGCGCGGGATGGTCTTGTCCAGCAGGTCCATCAGGCGGCGGATCCGCTCGTGGTCGAGCTCGTCCCGGGTGACGCCGGCCGCCAGCAGCCGCACCCCGCAGGAGATGTCGAAGCCGACCCCGCCGGGCGAGACCACCCCGCCCTCGTCGACGTCGGTGGCCGCGACCCCGCCGATCGGGAAGCCGTAGCCCCAGTGCACGTCGGGCATCGCGTAGGAGGCGCGGACGATCCCGGGCAGCGTCGCCACGTTCGCCACCTGCTCCAGGGCCTTGTCGCCGCCGGCCTGCGGCAGCAGCGCCTCGGAGGCGAACACCACCCCGGGCACCCGCATCGGCGGGCGCGGCTCGATCCGCCAGCGGTGGTGGCCGGCCCCGGTCAGTGCGATCTGCATCTCGCTCACCCCGCTCCCGCTTCCGGGACGCTCCGGCACCCCGGTGCTCAGGTGCTCAGGCGCTCCCGCATCGGCTGCTCGGACGTCCCTGCCGTTCGGATGCTCAGCCGCTCAGACGTCCACGGTGACCAGGCAGGTCCAGCCGTCCGGCCCGGCGCGCAGGTCCAGGTCGTGCAGCGAAACGGCCTTCGGCACGGCGCCGACCAGCACGGCGGTGGCGGCGTCGGCCATCCGGAACCGGACCGCCACCGTCCGGGCGCCGTCCAGTCCCTCGATGCGGGCGATCGCCAGCGCGACGGGCAGTTCGCCGTCGGCGTCCATCCGGTAGATGACCTCCTCCAGGACCCCGGCGAGCAGGTCCGCGTCGCTCACCCCGAGGACGGTGCAGACGCGCTCGCCGACGACCCGCGCGCCGGTCAGGTCGGCGAAGCTGCCCACGACGGCGTGCACCAGCTCGCCGATGCAGCCCTCGGCCGTCGGCGCCCAGGCCTCCACCCGCAGGTCCGCCGTGTGCGGCACACTCCGGTGACCGCGCCCGGACCGGCCGGCGGGCTCACGTCCGTCCACGAGCGACGCCTCCCGCACCCGTTGCCGTCCTCCCTCCAGCGTCGTCCCGCGGGCGGTCCGGCGGCAAGTGCGGCGGTCCCCGGCGGACGGAAGCACCCCCGGGACCGGGGCCGCGGGCCAGGACCGGGGGCGCGGCGGCCGTCGGGCGGGCGATCCGGGGACGGCCCCTACCGCGGGCCTCCGAACGAGGCGAGGTAGGCGGCGGTCAGCTCGGGGGTGGCCAGCCAGGCGGCGTGGTCGCTCGGCTCGGCGTAGGTGTTGGCGAGCCGGCGGGCGACCTCCTCGTGTGCCGCGGCGGCCGCGAACACGCCCTGTACGTGCTCCGGCACGGTCAGCATCGCAGCCGTGAACTCGACGGTGTGGCGGGCGTGTTGCTGCCAGAAGCGCTCGGCGGTCCGGCACATCCAGTCGGCCGTGAACGGGGCGTCGCCGTGCTCGACGACGGCCCGCCGGTAGGCCTCGGCCGCGCGGGCGGCGCTGTTGGCGCCCTGGCCGGTGATCGGGTCGTTCACCACCACGGCGTCGCCGAGGCCCAGCACGTGCACCGCGTCCACGCCCGAGCCCAGCTCGGCCACCGCGCGCCGGACCGTCGGGGTGACGGCGCCGAAGAGCCCGGCCCCGGCGTCGGTCGGCTCGGCCTCCGTCCAGAGCTCCGCCTCCCACGGCAGGTACTCGCCCAACAGCGCGCGGATCCGGGCCAGTTGGACGTCCGGCGCGGGGGCGTCGCCGAACGCGTCCAGCGGGCTGCCGGGCAGCGCCTCCCAGAGCAGGATCGCGCACGGGCCGGAGAACGTGAGCGCCGGCTGCAGGTACAGCTCGCCGAGGCCGGGCAGGGCGTGCATCCGAGCGGTCGGAGCGGCGGCCGGGTCGGCCGCGCCGACGCCGTGCGCGTAGAGGCAGGACAGCACCCGCTGCGGCCGGTCGAAGGGCGAGCGGGCGGCGTCACGGCCGAAGATCCCGGCCAGCTCCCCGCGACCGGCCGCGACCACGGTCAGTTCGTGCCCACGGGCCAGTTGGTGCAGGCCCTCCCGGTCCAGCGAGCGGTACTCGACCCGGGCGCCGCGCTCGGCCAGCAGCTCCAGCCAGCCCGCCAGTTTCAGTCGCTGGTCCACCGACCGGGCGGGCTCGTCGAGCGTCATGGTGAACTCCAGCGCCCGTACGGCGGGCGGCGCCGCCAGCACCGCGTCGACGGAGGAGACGGCCGGCGTCCGGTCCGCCCAGAGGTCCAGCCCGGCGGCCGCCTCCAGCCGCAGCGCCGGTCCGAACATCGCCTGCGTGGACAGCACCCGCCCGCCGCGCACCTGCTCCGGGGTGCGCTCGGCGACCAGCGTCACCTCGTACCCGTCCGCCACCAGCCCGAGCGCGAACTGCAGGCCGGCCTGACCGGCTCCGACGACGGCGATCCGGCGCAACACGGCCTCCCGGTGGTCCGTTGACGACTCGTCAAGCTCGCACAGTAGCCGAGCGGGCGGCTTCGGTCACCCGCACGGACCGGTCCGGCGGGCTCAGCCGCGCAGGTGGGCGACGAGCAGCCGGACGACCTCGGGGATCCGGTCGGCGAGGTAGAAGTGCCCGCCCGGGAAGACCCGCAGGTCGAAGCCGCTGGTGGTGTGCCGGTCCCACTGCCCGACCTGTTCCGCCGTGGCGTTCGGGTCGCTCTCCCCCACCAGGCCGGTGATCGGCACCGACACGGTCGCGTCCGGGCCGCAGCGGTACGTCTCGATGGCGGTGTAGTCGGCCCGCAGGGCGGGCAGGACCAGCTCCCGCAGCGCGGGGATGTCGAGGATCCGTTCGTCCGTGCCGCCGAGTTCGACGATCCTGGCGAGCAGTTCGTCGTCCGGCAGCTTGTACATCTCGCTGTCCCGGGGCAGTGAGGGCGCGCGGCCGGCAGAGACGAACAGCCGCTCCGGGCCCTTCACGCCGTGGCGCTCGAACCGCCGGGCGGTCTCGAACGCGACGGCCGCGCCCATGCTGTGGCCGAAGAAGACGAGCGGCCGGTCCGTCCAGTCCAGCAGCTCGCGGTACAGCTCCTCGGCGAGCCCCGCCACCGTGCTGATCGGCGGCTCCATGAAGCGGTTCTGCCGGCCCGGGTACTGGACGGCGAGCACGTCGGCGTACGGTGCCAGCGCGTTGGCGTACCCCAGGTAGTAGCTGGCCGAGCCACCGGCGTGCGGGAAGACCACGACGCGGGCGGGCGCGGAGTCGGACGGGTTGAACCGGCGGAACCACGGGTTGTCGACGGCGGCGCTGCTGGGCATGCGGGGTGGGGCCTCTCTCCGTGACGGAATCTGCCGGCCCCAGTCTGGCAGCGCGGGGGGTGGCTGCGGGTGTTGTGGTGATCACGCGTGCCGGGCGTGGCGGCGCCGATCGACGACGCGGCGGGACACCCGTTCGGTGTCCCGCCGTTCCTCCGGCACGGTGTTCGTCCGGCACGGTGCCCGTTCCTCCGGCCCGGGATCAGGCGCCGTCGGGCCCGGGGATCAGGCGCCGGTGATCTGCCACCACTGCTGGGACTGGAAGTTCTTCGCCCACAGCTGCGCCCAGGCACCGTCCCCGCGCACGTTGGTGTCGCGGTCCACCACGGTGTTCAGGTTGTTGTTGAACCGCTGGTTGTAGATCGCCAGGTCGTTGGCGCGCATGAACCACTTCTGCTGGGTGCTGCCGTTGCACTGCCACAGCTGCATCCGGGTGCCGTTGTTGCCGCCGCCGTTGGTGTCCGCGTCCAGGCACATCCCCCGGAACCGCACGCTCTCGATGCTGTAGTCGTCCCAGGAGATCCACTCCTGCTGGGTGGTGCCGTTGCAGCCCCAGACCTGCACCTTGGTGCCGTTGCCGCCGGCGTTGGCGTCCGCGTCCAGACACTGGCCCGGGGTGACCTGGTAGAGGCTGTGGATGCGGATGTACCCGCTGGCGAGCGCGGGCGCCGCCCCGGACGTGCGCGCGGCGCCCTGCCCGAGCGTCAGGCGGTCGGCCGGCGCGGCGGGAGCGGCGGCCGAGGCGGCGGTGGGCAGCAGCGGCACGGCGAGCGCGGCGGCCGAGGCCAGCACCGCGGCAGTGGTGCGGATACGCATGGTTCCCCCTGATGCATGGGACCGCGACCGGGCCGGTTGCCCGGTGGCGCGGACGAGCGGCACCCAACCTAGGCGGGCGCCGACGGCATCGGAATCCTTTGACCGTACAGGTCAATTGTCGCTTGCAGTAAGAGAGTCGACACCGCAGCGGGGTCACGGTGCCGGACCGGAGCGCCCCGGTCCGGCCGCCAGCGACTCGCCCAGCGGGGAGCGCCGGTAGAGCACCGCCCGGCCGCTGCGGGTGCGCTCCAGCAGCCCGGCCGCCGCCAGTGCGCCGAGGTGGCGGCTGACCGCGCCCGGCGTGACCCCGAGCCGCTGGGCCAGGGCGGTGGTGGTCGTCGGCGTGTCGAGCAGGCCGAGCACGCGGGCGCGGGGCACGCCGATGAGGTCCGCGAGCGCGGCCGACGCCGCCGCCGCACCGGTGTCCGGACCCTCGACCCCCTCGGTCCCCTCGGCCATGGTGCCGCGGCCCCGGGCCGGGTAGACCACCACCGGCGCGCCGCCCGACGAGGCCTCGCACAGCGCACGGTCGGCGAACAGCGTGGGCATCAGCACCAGCCCGCGCCCGGCCACCGGCTCCCGCCGGGCCGGCGCGGGCGCCCCGCGCGCGCCGCCGCGGATCCGCAGCGCGCCGTCCGCCCAGGAGACCCCCGGGTCCAGGTCGGCGAAGAGCCCGACCGGGCCGCACTCGGCGAGCCGCCGCCCCCGGTAGGCGAGGTCGGCCTCCAGCACCGTCCGGGCGCGCGGCCACCAGGCGGGCTCCAGGCAGCGCGTCCAGTACTCGCCGAGCGCGGAGACCAGCCGGCCGCGCAGCGCGTACGGATCGTCGAGCAGCAGGTCGAGCACCGGCGGCAGCGGGCTCCCGTCGCACGCGTAGGCCGTCCGGAAGCCGGCGGGCAGCCGGTCGGGCGGCACGGCGGCGAGCAGCGGCAACTCGTCCTGGATGCAGGGCCGGCAGCCGCGCGGGCGCGGGGTCAGCACGTCCGGCGCGAAGCCCCTCGGCGTCACCAGGGCGTCCAGCAGTTCGGTGTCCAGGCCCGCGTAGTCGCGCGCCCAGGAGGCCGCCCAGCCGCGCTGCTCGGGGAACCCGCCGGGTCGGCCGCGCAGTCGCAGGCTGCACACCGTCTCGTGCAACGGGGAGTACCCGCACCGGGTGACGGCGAGGTCCTCCACCCCCAGGAGATAGACCATCACCGGATCCACGCTAGGAGGGCACCCGGGGCTTGGGAACACCCGCGTGACCGCCGGTCCTGCCCCGGGAATCCCCTCCCGTTCCGGCCCGAACCGGTGGCACCATGGCTCCCATGAGCGAGCCCGACACCGAGTGGATCACCGTCGCCGCCCACCGGAGCCTGCCCGGCCGTCCCACCCTGCCGGCCGCCGTCCGCGCTTGACTGCGTGACCGGGGCATCGACTGGATGCCGTTCTCCGAGGACGCCGTGCGCTACGGCCTGACCTGCGGGACCGGCCCGGACGGCCGCCGACAGTGCCGGGTCGAGGTCCAGGTCGCCGCCGAGTCGCTGCGCCCGCTCGGGCTCCACCCCGAGCAGCCCTCCGCCACCGTCGACGGACCGTCCCCGCCCGGCTGGTGGCACGCGGAGGCGGAGCGCCGCGCCCGCCGCTGGGGTCAGCCCGCCCCCGGCACCCCGCCGCCGCCGCCACGACCGGCGCCTGCGCCTGCGCCGGGGTCGTCCGCCCCGAACCGCACCGCCGCCGCCCGGGACCGGGAGACCGCGTCCAGCAGCAGCACGGACGAGGCCTCGGGCGTCGGCATCGGCCCGGCCGACCGCGCCTGCCGGGTGAAGGCGGCCAACAGTCGCTCCAGGCCCCGGTGGTGGCGGGCGAACACCCGGGCGGAGGCGTGCCGGCCACGGGCCCGCTGGCCGTCCAGCGCGGTGGCCGCGCCGACGTCCAGCAGCACCAGGTGCAGCTCGCGGCCCCGGCGGCCCGCCTCCCGGGCGAGCCAGCGCCGCATCCAGGCGCGGCTGCCGCAGTCGTGCACCAGCAGCGGGCCGCCGCGCCGCACCGAGGCGCGCAGCAGCCGGAAGTGCTCCAGCCGCGCCCACGGCCGGTACACCGCGTACGGCAGGCCGGCCGGCATCACCGCCTCGCAGGCCTCGTGCACCGTCCGCGGGTCCACCGCGCGCACCGCCGCCCCGGACCACCGGCGCAGCAGCGTGCTCTTCCCGGCGCCCGGCAGGCCCGACACCACCACCACGGCATCGGCCGGGTAGGCCACCACGAAGCCCGCCCCGGCCTCGCCCCGCAGGTCCACCACCCCGCGCGGCACCACGACCACATCCACTCCGCTGCCCACCGGTCTCCCCGTTCACGTCCGACCGGGAACCCTAACAATCCCGGCCGGCCCGCCCGGCCGCCCCCCGAGGTACCCGCCACCGGCCCGGACCCGTACCCGTACGGCGCCCGCGCTCCCGGCGCCCGTCGCCCGCGGTCCCGGCGCCCGCGCACCCGGCTCCGGCCGGTCGGCGGTGCTCGTGGGGTTCCGGTCGACCGCCGTACATCTCCGGGGCCGCCGTTCCACTAGGCTGACGCACCCTCAGAAAGGGGGCAGGGCCGTGGCCGAGACGGGTCCGACGTACACCGGGCTGGTGCTGGACGGGCTGGCGCGGGATCCCGGGCGGGTGGCGATCCGCTCCGGGGACGGCACCGCGCTCACCGCGCAGGCCTGTCTGGACGCGGTCCACCGCGGCGCCCGGGCGCTGGCACGGGTCGGGCTGGGACGCGGGGACGGCGTGACGGTGCTGGCCGGGAACCGGCCGGAGGCGCTGCTGGTCCGACTGTCGGCGAACCTGCTGGGCTGCCGGGTGGCCATGCCGTACCCGGACGGGCCGGTCCGGGAGCAGGTGGCGCTGGCCGAGTTCGCCGGGACGTCGGCGCTGGTCTTCGATCCGCTGCGCTGCCGGGCCGCGGCCGACGGGATCGCGCGCGCCGTGCCCGGAGCCCGCCTCCTCGCCCTCGGCCCGGCGCCGCTGGGGCTCGGGGAGGACCTGCTGGACCTCGCCGCCGACTGCTCCCCCGCCCCGCTCGAACCCCGGTACCGGCCGGAGGACGTGATGGCGGTGCGCTTCACCGGCGGCACCACCGGCCGGCCGAAGGGCGTGCTGCGCCGCTTCGCCCGGCCGCCGCGCCCACCGCTGCTGTCCGGCTCGACCTTCCTGCTCTGCACGCCGCTCTGCCACGGCGGCGGGACGACGGCGGACCTCGCACTGGCCGCGGGCGGCACGGTGGTGCTGCAGGACGGGTTCGACGCCGGGTCCGTGCTGGCGGCGGTGGAGCGGTACCGGGTGTCCCGGATGTACCTGCCGCCGCACCTGCTCTACCGGCTGCTGGACCACCCGCTGCTGCCCGTGACCGACACCGGCAGTCTGCGGCGCGTCGGCTACACCGGCTGCCCGCCGTCGCCGCGGCGACTGGCGGAGGCGACCCGGCGGCTGGGCCGGGTCCTGCACCAGACCTACAGCCTGACGGAGTGCGGGCCGGTCGCCCGGCTGAGCCCGGACGAGCACCTGGACCCGCGGCTGCTGTCCACCGCCGGCCGCCCGTACCCGGACACCGGGGTGCGGATCCTGGACGAGGAGGGTGCGCCGCTGCCGTCCGGCCGGACCGGGGAGATCTGCGTCCGGACGCCGACCGCGATGGTCGGCTACTGGCGCGATCCGGAGTCGACCGCCCGGGTGCTGCGCGAGGGCTGGCTGCACACCGGCGACCTGGGCAGCCTGGACGCGGCCGGCTATCTGACGGTGGCCGGGCGGCGGGATCCGATGGCGATCGTCGAGGGGCACAATGTGTTCCCTCGCGAGGTGGAGGAGCCGCTGCGCGCCCACCCGGACGTCCGGGAGGCGGTGATGTTCACGACCACCGGCCCGGACCGGCTGGAGCGCGTCCACGCGGCGGTGGCCCTGGCGGACGGTTCCCGGACGACGGCGGACCAACTGCGGCGCTGGAGCCGGGAGCGCGGCGGCACGCGGTGCGCGCCGGACACCGTCCTGCTGCTGCCCGCCATCCCGTTGAACGGTCTCGGGAAGCCGGACCTCGGCCTCCTGCGCGCCCTGACGGACACCGACGCCCGCACGGCGGACGGCGCCCGCACGGACGCCGGCGACACCGGCCGGGCCGCCGCCACCGCAGGGGCGTGCGAAGGAGCGTGACGCGCCCCGCGAGTGCTCCGAGCGCCCACGCGGGCGACCTCTCGCGCGGCACCCGGTGGGAAAACCGTCCGTGGGCACTCGACCGTGCGGGCCCACCTGCCGATACCTCCCGGGCAACGTTCCCCGCACCGTCCCCAGGAGGCACGACCTTGACCTGGCTCCGCGTCCTGACCGCAGTGGGCATCCTCGCCGTGGCGGCCAGTGCCCTGATCGTCTTCGCCCGGTGCACGGCCGCCCCCCGCGGCGAGCGTGCCGCCCCGGAGGCGCCGTCCGATCTCCGGGCGGACGCCGAGGACAGCGGCCTCTTCCGGCGGATGGGCGGCGACGGCTGACGGCGCCCACCCGCCGGAGGGCGGTCAGTGCCCCGCGATGTCGTCCGGGCGCACCTCGATGTGGTCGGCCGCGAGGTCGACCGCGACGCGGTGCTCCATGCCCAGCGCCTCCAGGAACTTGACCGGCAGCTGGACCCGTCCGGTGCGGTCCAGCATCACGTACTCGCGCTCGTTCACCGACTCCTCGCCGTGCTCGTCCGTCACGGTGCGGCGCAGCACCTCGCTGCTGGTCCGCCCGTCCCGGATGGCGACCGTGCGGCGCACCTCGCCCGCCACCATCGGGTCGTGGGTGACGATGACGACGGTGGCGCCGAGTTCGCGGTTGACGGTGCGGAAGGCCTCGAAGATCACTCCCGCGGTCTCGGAGTCCAGCTCACCGGTGGGCTCGTCGGCGAGCAGCACCGGCGGGTTGTTGGCCATCGCCACCGCGATCGCCACCCGCTGCTGCTGGCCGCCGGAGAGCTCGGAGGGGCGCCGGCGGGCGAGGTCGCCGATCTCCAGTGCCTCCATCAACTCGGCTACCCGTGCGGCCTGTTGCTTCGATCCACCGGCGCCCGACCGGCGGCCGCGGAGCTGCATGGGCAGAGCGATGTTCTCGGCGGCGGTGAGGAACGGCAGCAGGTTGCGGGCGGTCTGCTGCCAGATGAAGCCGACCACCTCGCGCCGGTAGCGCAGCCGCTCCTTGGCGGACATCTCCAGCAGGTCGCAGCCGGCCACGGTGGCGGTGCCGGCGGTCGGCACGTCCAGCCCGGCGAGGATGGTGAGCAGGGTGGACTTGCCGCTGCCGGAGGCGCCGACCAGGGCGACCAGGTCGCCCTGCCGGATGGTCAGTTCCAGGCCCTGGAGCGCCTGGACCTCGACGCCCTCGGTGCTGAAGATCCGGACCAGACGGTCGCAGACGATGGCCGCGCCCTCGCCGTACGCCTTGGGCGAGGCGGCGGCGAGCGCCCGCTGCCGGAGTTCCTGCAGGCTGGGGGTCGCGACGGCCGTCGGCCCCTGGGGGGTGCTGTTCACCGCTCGTCTCCTGTCTCGACGGTCTGGCTGCCACCGACGGTTCCGCCGGTTCGGACGGTTTCACCGGCACGGCCGGTCTCGCGGGTACGGACGGTTCCGCGGGTAAGGACGGTCCCGCCGGCCCGGACGGTCCGTCGGCCCCCGGGACCGGGCCGGCTCCCGGCGTTCTCCACCGTCGCGGCCCGCGCCGCGGGTTCCGCCGTCACGCCTGCTCCCCCGCCCGCAGCTCGGTGGCGATCTGGCGTCGGCCGGCGATCAGCGTCTCCAGCACCACCCCGAGGCCGACCAGCAGGGCCAGGCCCGCGGTGGGCAGCAGCACCGGCATCAGCGCGGGGGTGATGACCTCCCCGACCCTGGCGCCGACCAGCGTCGAGATGTCGAAGCCGCCGCCCAGGAGGGCGACCGCCGCCACCGCGACCAGCCCGCCGCCGATGGCCGCCGCCAGGGTCTGCGGCAACGCCTCGATGACGATCAGTGCCAGGCCCTGACGGGGCCGCAGGCCCATGGTGCGCAGCCGGGCGAGCACGGCCGTGCGGTCGGGCGCGGCCCGGAACAGCGTGAGCAGGACGGCGAGCAGGGCGTACCCGGCTCCGGCGGCGGCCGCGTACCAGAACAGCCGCCCGGCGGCGTGCTGCAGCGGGTCGTCGCCGAGGGCGGCGGCGGTCTCCCGGCTGCTGTGCACCGTGTATCCGGCGGGCAGGCCGTGGGTGGCCTTGCCGCCGGCCGCGGCGTCGTCCGCGATCAGCTTGGCCAGACCGACCGGCCGGGCCCCGCTGTTGTCCCGCAGGGCCGTCCTGACCCCTTCGGGGTCGACGTCGCCGACGGCGAACCACTGGTTCACCCGCCTGGCGTCCGGCAGTCGCTCCCAGGCGGGGCCGGCCGGAACGACCACGAAGGGCTTTCCGGGGTCCGGCAGCGCGGGGGTGGCGCCGACCGTCGCGGCGACGGTGAGGCGCAGGTCGTTGCCGTTGGGCGTGCGCACCTGGGAGGACCCTTCGGCCAGGCGCTTGGCGAGGTCGCGGCTGACCAGGGCGGGCACCGGGGTGTCCCGGCCGCCGGCCGCCCCGGCCAGCTTCGCCGGGTCGAACTCGCCGGCTCCCAGGGTCCGGGCGATCTCGGCGTACGCCGCCGGATCGACGACCATCACCAGGTAGGCCTCGGTGTAGGTCTGGTCGGCGCCGAGGATGCGGGTCTTGGGCTCGACCCAGACCGCGGTCGAGGCGCGGACGCCCGGCAGGGCGCCGGCGGTCTTGGTGAACTCGTCGGTCAGGCCGGCGTAGCCCGGGAGGGAGACGCCGATGTCCCCGCCGGTGGCGATGCGCGCGGCGCGGGTCCGCACGTGGTCGACGGTGTCGAGCACGGTGGCGCCGAAGCCGGTCGTGGTGACGGCGATCAGCAGGGCGAGCAGCGGCAGTACGGACGGCTTGCGGCGGCCCGAGCTGTCACGCGCGGCCCGGGCCAGGCCGAGGAAGCCGATCAGGCTGCGGCCGCGGCCGGCCAGGGCCGCCAGCCGGCCGACCAGCACCGGTTCGATCCGGGCCAGCAGCAGCCCGCCGGTGACGGCGAGCAGGAGCGGGGCGGCGACCAGCAGCGGATCCACGCCGGCGTCGGCGCCGGTGCCGACGCCCCGGCGTCGGACCTCCGCCACGGCCGCGGCGGTGACCGCCAGGACGGCGAGTTCGCCGACCAGTCGGCGTCGGCCGCCGGCCGCCCGTCGGCGCGCCCACAGCAGGGCCGTGCGGGCCGGGAAGGCCAGCAGCGCGATCAGGGTCGCGACCAGGGCCGTCAGCACCGAGCGGTCCCAGCGGGGGGTGGGCAGCAGCACCAGGGCGAGGGCCGTTCCGAGCACGGCGGCCGGCAGGACGGTGACGGCGCCCTCGCCGATCAGCCGTCGCAGCACCCCGGCGGCGGAACCGCCGCGGGCCCGGAGCAGCCTGATCTCGGCGGTGCGCCGGTCGGTGGTGAGGGCGGCGGCCAGGAACAGCACCACGGTGGCGACGCCCGCCACGCCGGCCGGGCCGATCGCGCTGAGCGGCAGCGCGGCCCGGTAGCGCGCGTCCGCCCGGCTGAGGATTTCCGGCAGGTTGGAGCTGGTGTGCAGGTCGGTGCGCCCGGTCGCACCGACCAGGGCGGTGGCGTCGCGGCCGGTCAGGAGGGAGCTGATGGCGCTGCGGGTGCGGTCGATCCGGTCGGCGTGCAGCGACGCGGGGTCGACGGGCAGCCGCCAGAAGATCTCGGCGCTCGAACCCCAGTGCGCCATCGCGGGCAGGCTGGCGCCGTCGACGAACCCGCTGGTCGTCCAGTGCTCGTGGTCGGGGTCGGTCCGCAGGCAGGCGCGGACCGAACAGCCGAGGTCCTCCCAGAACGGGTCCAGGGGGTCGTTGGCCTGGTAGAAGCCGACCACCACGGTGGTCCGCTTGACGCCCGAGCCCTCCTCGCCGTTGTCGATGACGTCGCCGAGCTTGATCCGGATCGTCTCCGCGGCCTTCTTGCTGATCACGATCGGCAGCGGGGCGCCGGCGGAGCCGGGGGTCGGCCAGGTGCCGTCGGTGAGGGTGGCCCGGCCCGGCAGATCGTGCAGGTAGAGCAGGCTGAGGTCCGGGAGGTCCTTCTCCGCGATCCGGGCGTACCCCGGGTTGCCCATGGTGCGGGGGCTCAGGGCGCGGGCGCCGTAGGCCTCGCCCGACCGGGCCGGCGTGAGCGCACGGCCGATCGTCTCGACCAGGGTCTGCTGCACCCGGTCGAGCTTTCCGGCGTCGTCGTCGGCGAGGACCTTGGAGGTGGTCTGCAGGCTGCTCTGGACGAGGCCCTTCTGACGGACGAAGTCCTGGAGCGCCGCGTCCGCGCCGCGGTCCGCGATGCGGGGGAAGGCCGCGGCCAGGAACACGGTGACGAGCGTGAGGGCCGCCATGAGCAGCGCGGCGAGCGGGTTCGCCCGCAGCCTGGTGCGGACCCAGCCGGCGGGGCGGTGGGCGGTGTCGGTGGTGGGCACGCGGGTGCCGGCCGGGGTGGTCACATCTCCTCCACGTGGCGCAGCCGGTTGGCCACGTCTCGACGGCGACGTCCGATGAGGAAGGCCGACAGCAGCGGGGCGGCGGCGATCGCCGCCGCGAACAGCAGGGCCTGGCCGACGGGCAGAGTGATCAGCGCCTCGGGCCTCGGGCGGCGGGCAGCGGGCGTCAGGACGACGAACGGGACGATCAGGTGGACGAGCAGGGCGCCGAGGGCCAGTCCGACGACCCCGCCGAGTCCGACCAGCAGCGCCTGTTCGGCGGCGACGGTGCGGGTGACCTGCTTGCGCGGCGCGCCCAGGGCGAGCAGCAGCGCGGAGTCCCGGGCGCGCTCGTGGGCGGAGCCGGCCACGGCGGCGACGAAGCCGATCGCGGCGAGCAGGGCGGTGACCAGCGCGATGGCCATCAGCGCGTTCTGCGGGGCGGCGCCCACCGGGTCGCTGAGCATCCCCTCGGAGACCTCGTCGTACAGCCGGACGTCCTGGGAGCCCGGGGCGGCCCGCAGCGCGGCGGCCAGCTCGGCCGGGGCGCGGTCGCCCGGCGCGGCGGCGGGCAGCCACCACTCGGCGCGGCTGGGCAGGCTGCGGCCCTGGGCGGCCAACAGGCGCGCGGTGGTGGCCAGGTCGACGACCAGGGCGTCGGGCCCGGTCGCCGGCACGGCCGGGACCGCCCCGGTGATCCTGACCTGGACGACGGCGCCGGCGATCGGCACCCGGACGACGTCGCCGACCGAGGCGCCGACGAGCTTCAGGTAGTCCCGGGTGGCGACGCCGCTCAGGACGTTCGGCGCCTCCGCTCCCGCGATGCCGACGACGGCCCGCAGGGGGACCTTCTCCGAGGCGTAGCCGACGGTGATCAGCCGCGCGGCGTCGGCCGGTTCGGGCCGTACGGTGACGGGCGGCGCGGCTCCGGGCCGCAGGGTCGGTCCGTCGACGACGCCCCCCTTCCAGGAGAGGCCGGCCGGCACCGGGACGTCGGTCGCGGGCCCGTCCGCGCTGTCCGAGACGGCCAGTCGGCCGACGGTCACCTCTCCGACGACCCGGTCGCCGAAGGAGACGGTCGCCCCGACCAGGGTCAGCGGCGCGGCGACGGCGCCCACCGGGGCGTCGACGAGCGCGCTCAGCGGGGCCGAGGCGCGCTGCTCGCCGCTGACCGGGAGGTCGACGAACGGGGCCTTGTGGACGTAGCCGAAGCGGTCCCGCAGCAGCAGCGTCACTTCCGGCGGGGACGGGAGCGGCGGGCGCGCGCTGCTGGTGTCGAACACCTGCCGGACGGCCAGGTCGGCGTCGATCCGCAACGGACGGCCGGGCAGGGGGACGCCGGCCTGCGCGCCGGTCGGCGCGGGCTGGGCGAGCGTGCCGAACACCTTCGCCGGGTCGGCCCCGCCGAGCAGGTCGGCGCGGTACGGGACGCGGCCGGCGAGGGCGGCGGAGTCCACCGCGAGGATCTGGCCGGTGCCGTTCGACAGCGTCTGCTCCTCGCGGTCGACCGGGATCAGCCGGTCGCCGCCGGGCAGTGCGTCGTAGTGGCCGCCCTGGCCCATCAGCGAGGTGCGCGCGGCGGAGACGCGCAGGCCGCCGGCCGTGTCGAAGGAAGCCTGGTCGCGCTGGGAGGCGGTCCAGGTGGCGTGCTGGCCGAGCGCGAGCACTCCGGTGGCCACGGCCATCACCAGCAGCAGCACGGGTCCGGTGGCCCGGGCGGGCTGACGGGCCAGCTGCCAGCCGACCATGGCCGGGCCGAGGCCGTCGCCGCGGGCGGCGACCCGGGCGCCCAGCCGGGCGACCACGGGCAGCAGCCGCAGCACGATCAGGGTGCCCGCGCACAGTGCCAGGGTGGGGGTGGCGACCAGCAGCGGGTCGACGCCGAGGTCACCGGAGGAGTCGGCGGACAGCCCGCCGCCGTACTGGTCGAGTTGCTGGTAGGCGAGCGCGGCCAGGGCGAGCACCGCGAGGTCACCGCCGTTGCGGGCGATGCCGGAGACCACCGCCTGGCGGCGGCCGGCCCGGCGGCGCAGGGCGGCGCCGGCGCCGCGTAGCAGGCTCGGCACGGTGGCCAGGACGACGCAGCCGACGGCGCAGACCAGGGCCACCGGCCAGAGCGTCCAGCGCAGTTGGGTGTCCAGGGCGACCTGGTGGGACCGGCCTAGGCCGGCCAGGACGCGGACCAGGAACGGTGTGAGCACGGGGGCGAGCACCGCGGCGGGGAGGGCGAGCAGCACCGACTCCAGGGCGGTGAAGCCGCCGAGCCGGCTGCCGGAGGCGCCGCGGGCGGCGAGCAGTTCGTTCTCCCGCTCCTGGCGCGCCGAGATCAGCCGGACGACCAGCAGCAGGGCCGCCGCGGCGAGCACGGCGAGTTGCAGGGCGCCGATCAGCAGGGTCGACCTGGCGACCATCAGACTGGCGCTCAGCTCACGGACCACATCCGGGAGTTCCGTGGTCGCGGCGAGACCGGAGGTCTTCCGCAGATCGTCGGCCAGGAGCTGGGCCCGGCCGCCGATGGCCTCGGCCGCGCCCTGGTCGACGCCCGCGAAGTCGGCGTCGAGCAGCCAGCCGCGGCTGCTCTGCGGCAGACCGCCCGCGGTGAAGGCACTCGGGTCGACCAGCATCGGGCCGTAGGTGGTGAACCCGCCGGTCTGGATCTCGTGACCGCCGACCGGGTCGATGTGCCAGTACGGGGCGAACGGGTCGGCGGCCCGGTAGGTGCCGGTGATCCGGACGGTCAGCGGCTTGCCGTCCACCCGGTCGGCGAGCCGGACGTCCGTGGGCAGGGCCTGGGCCGTCAGGCCGAGGCGGGCCAGCACGGCCTGTGGGACGGCGACCTGCGGAGCGGCGGACCGGACGGGCTCGCCGACGGCCTCGGGCCAGGCGCCGGCGGTGAGCCGCACCCGGGTGCGGTCGAGATCGGCGAGGACCGTCAGGTCGACCTTGGCCGCGCCGGACTGACCGGCCGTCGCGCTTCCGGCCGGGGCGGCGTCGCCGCCGCCGCCCGGGAGGCCGTAGGAGCGGCTGCGCAGCAGGCTGTCGGTGTGGACGGGCAGCCCGCCGAAGAGCTTCTGCCGGTAGGAGGCGAGTGCCTCCTCGTCCTTCTGCCGTTCTTCGAGGCCGTGTTCGGCGGTCACCACCACGGTGGTCCGGGCATGGCCCGGCCCCTGGAGCGTTTGCCGCAGACCCGCCTGACCGACGCCGCTGTTGAAGGTCACCAGGGCGGTCAGCACCGCCGTGGTGATCAGTACCGTCAACAGGACGGCAGCAGCCAGCGGCAGTCGTCCGCGCAGTCTGCGCACGACGAAGCCGAGCATCGAGTTCCTCCCCCGGATCACGTCCCCGGTAGCGTCGACCGGCCCCGCCCATCGATCCGTTCCGGGCACAAATCGGCCACGGGCGGACACTTCGAGGGCACACCGGCGCATTGATCACCGGCATTCGATCACCGGATAGCGGACGATGCTGTCAGAAACAGTCCAGGAACGGAAGGGACTTGCGCGAATCAAGTAAGCAGTGAGCAAATTCCATCATTGATAGCATCCCGGCCGGGATGCCCCACTGAAATGCCATGCACACTTCACAACTCCGGCTCCGTCACGCTCCTTCGGCCGACGCACACTCCGTCCGCACGGATTCCGTTCCCGGAATCCTGAACCCGCGGAGCCGCCGCACCCGTAGAGCCGAACGGAACCGGGCAACCACGCCCACTGGGGGGACGACGCATGACGCAGGACCAGGCCGCCACCGTCACCGCCACGACCATCGCGCCGATGGTGGCCGTGACCGATCTCCGACGCAGCTTCGGCACCGGCGAGCGGGCCGTGCACGCCCTGCGCGGCGTCTCCTTCACGATCGGCCGCGGCGAACTCACCGCGCTCAAGGGCCGCTCCGGCTCCGGCAAGACCACCCTGCTCAACCTGGTCGGCGGCCTGGACTCCCCCACCGCCGGCGGCATCTCCCTCGACGGCATCGACCTCGGCGGGCTGAACGAGGACGGACGGCTCGCCCTGCGGCGGGAACGGATCGGCTTCGTCTTCCAGTCCTTCGGGCTGATCCCGATGCTCACCGCCGCCGAGAACGTCGGCGTGCCGATGCGGCTGCGCAAGGTCGCGGCGGCCGAGCGCGAGGAGCGGGCACACACCCTGCTGGCCCTGGTCGGCCTGGCCGACCACGCCAACCAGCGCCCCGGCGAACTCTCCGGCGGCCAGCAGCAGCGCGTCGCCATCGCCCGCGCGCTGGCCAACGATCCGGGCCTGATCATCGCCGACGAGCCGACCGGCCAGCTGGACTCGGAGACCGGCCGCTCGATCATGGAGCTGCTGCGCGCGGTGGTGCGCAGCGAGGGCGTCACGGTGCTGGTCGCCACCCACGACCCGACGCTGATGGAACTCGCCGACCGCGTGATCGAGCTCCGGGACGGGCGGATCGTCGAGGCGGAGTCGGAGCAGGCCGCGTAAATCGCGGGAATCCGATCCGATCGGCAGCCGGCTGGTTCGTGTGCCGACCCGGCAATTCGACCGGGGAAGAGCTGCGGGGAGAGGGTGTGACGATTCGTCACCCCTTCCCTCCGGATGTTCGACGGCGATCTTCCGCTGATTTCCCCGAGAGCTCGGGGAGTTCAGGGAGTTCCGGGAGCGCTCCGGGCCGGAAAAACGGTTGTGGTGGCCGGCGCCCGCCGACCACCACAACCGTCACCTCGATTCGTGAGGCCCCGGGATTCTCATGCCCTCACACTTCCGGGCCTTCAGACCGCCGGGAAGATCTCCGCGTCCGGCTTCAGCAGCTGGCCCGGCTTCGGAGCGGTGCCGTCCACCAGGTAGCGGGTGACCAGGTCGTTCAGCGCCTTGCTCCGGCCGACCGCGCAGTGCTCGATCGAGTCGACGCTGACCAGCACCGCGTTGCCCAGCTCCTGCTGCATCCGCTGCGCGAACTTGTACTGGGTCGCCGGGTCGTAGAGGTTGCCGATGACCATCACGGTGTTGGAGGTCTTCTTGTTCCACGGGCCGGAGAAGCGCTCGGCGTCCCGGGCCGGGGCCGGCCAGCTGGCGCATGCGGGCGCGTCGAAGGCCTGGTAGCGGCCGAAGGTCGGCGACTCCTGCTCCCAGGTCTTGGCCACGTTGGCGAACACCCGGTCGTTCGACGGGTACGGCTTGTCCTGGCAGTTGACGCCCATGTAGGAGTCGTCGGCGGTGTACTCGGAGTCCGCCGGGGCCTCCCGCAGCGCCCGCGGCAGGTTCACGGTGAGGAGGTTGGCGTCCTCCTCCGCGACGTTCGCCTTCGGGGCCAGCAGGGTGGCGGCGTTCGGCTTCTGCAGCACCTGGTACGTCGCCTGCAGCGACTTGGCCAGCGGGGCCAGCTTGGCCTGCGAGTACAGCGCGCCGGCGACCTCGCTGGTGAAGCTGGACAGCGTCACCTTGGTGCCGTTCGCCAGCGTGATCGGGCTGGTCCGCAGGTGGTCGCGGAGCTCGTCGAACTTGGCCCGGGTGTCGCCCTCGCCGAAGGCGCAGCGCGGGGCGCCGGCCGCCTGGCAGCGCTTCAGGAACTCGTCCAGGGCCAGCTCGAAGCCGCCCGCGCGCTGGCGGTCGTACTCCAGGCCGTTGTGCAGGCGCAGGTTGGGGTCGACGTTGCCGTCGATGATGACCGCGCGGACCTTGTTCGGGTACATGTTCGCGTACGTCGAACCGATCAGGGTGCCGTAGGAGAAGCCGGCGAAGGTGAGCTGGGAGTCACCGACGGCGCGGCGCATCCGGTCGAGGTCGCGCACCACGTTGATGGTCGACATGTGCTCGATCAGCGGGCCGGCGTTCTTGCTGCAGGCGTCCGTGTAGTCCTGGTCCGCGTCCAGCGTCTCGTTGACCTCGGCCTTGGTGACCGGAACGCCGACCATGCGGTTGTTGACCGCGTCGGCGTCCTCCTGGGTCTTGAAGCACTTGAGCGGGTTGCTCCGGGCCACGCCGCGGGGGTCGAAGCCGACCAGGTCGAACTTCGCCTGCACCTCGGGGCCGAAGCGGCTGGTCGTCGCCCACAGGTAGCCGCTGCCGCCCGGGCCGCCCGGGTTGAGGAACAGCGAGCCGATCCGCTTCGACGGGTCGCTCGCCCGGCGACGCATCATCGCGATGCCGATCTTCTCGCCCGACGGGTTGTCGTAGTCCAGCGGCACGGGGTAGACGGCGCAGTCGTAGATGCCCGGGTCCGGCTTGCTCGGGTCGGGGTTGCACGGGGTCCAGGCAACGGGGTCGACCTTCGCCTCGGCCGGACCCGGGGCCTGGTCGACCGACGCCGCCGACGCGGCGACGGCGGAACCGGTGACAAGTGCGAGGGCGCAGGCGACCGCTCCGGCCATCGTGGATATGCGGGACAAGGAACCTCCTCGGTCCTGAAAAGGGCTGCCCCAGACTGTCAGTCGGAGATCTCCGTGTGAAGACCTCGGGGCAGCGCAAATTCTCCGCACACCATTCCGTTGGCCGCAGATTATTCTGTGAATGAACCGACTTGACGGTTGGTTGACCTGATGATTGGTCAATCGAGGTCGATCCGCGCGGCCGCCGCCGAGCACGGGGGCGGGGGCGAGGGCGGGGTCAGACCGCGGCCGCCCCGCGCAGCGCGGCCGCCACCAGCCCCCGGATCTCGTCGGCCCCGGGCTCTCCCGCGCCCACCAGGCGGTCGAAGACCAGACCGTCGATGCAGGCGAGCAGCGTGGCGGTCCGTCCGTCCGGGTCCGACACGCCCCGCTCGGCGAGGAAGGCCCGGACAGCGGCGCGGCCCGCGTTCTCCCGCGGCACGAGGATCTCCCGCAGTTCGGGATCGCGCACGCTCTCCACCGCGCACGCGTACCGCGCCAGCGAGCGCCGCCGCCCCTCCCCGGACAGTCGACGCCTCATCAACTCGCGGATTCCGTCGACCAGTTCCTCCACGGTGCGGACGGGCAGCAGCTCACCCATGACCTGCAGCTCCCCCTGGTCCAGCTCCACGAGCCGGCGCACCAGCGCGGTGAGCAGCGCCTGCCGGGTCCGCAGGTACGCCGAGGTGGTGCCGGTCGGCAGCCCCGCCGCCGCGTCCACCGCCCGGTGGGTCAGCCCGCGCACCCCCAGGTCCGCCAGCACCCCGATCGCCGCGTCCGCCAGAACCGTCCGCCGGTCCGGCCGCCCCTGCTCCTCGTCTCTGCGCATCCCCCCTTTCTACCGGCACCACCCCCGGGGCCCGTACCGCCGCCGCACGGCGGTCCCGGTCCTGCCCGTGGGTCCGGCACCGGCCCACGCTGCGGCCCTCCCCGGCCGCTCCGAGGCTCCCGGGGCCCGTAGTACGCTCCTTCTACATCTGTAGAAAGCAGCGTGTGGCACGGGAGGGCCGGGCATGGGCAGCAGCAGCGCAGTGGTGGTCGGGGGCGGGATCGGCGGGCTGGCAGCCGCGATCGGACTCCGGCTGGCGGGGTGGGACGTGACCGTGGTCGAGCGGGCGGCCGTCCTGGACGACGCGGGGGCCGGCATCTCCCTGGCCGCCAACGGGATGCGCGCGCTCGCCGCCCTGGGTGTCGGCGCCGCGGTCGAGGCGGCCTCGCGCCGCCAGTACACCGGCGGCACCCGCACGCCGGACGGCCGTCGGCTGGCGGTGATGGACGGGCGGGCGCTGGAGCGGGAGCTGGGCGCGCCGATCGTGGGCATTCCGCGCGCCGCCCTGCACCGGATCCTGCGCGAGGCCCTGCCGGCCGGGTCCCTGCTGGTCGGAGCCGAGGTGACCGACCCGGACACCTCTCACCCCTCCCGGGTCCGGGTCGCCCACGGGGGCACCACCCTGGACGCCGACCTGCTCGTGGCGGCCGACGGGATCAACAGTCGCATCCGGCGCCGCCTCTTCCCCGCCCACCCCGGACCGGTGTACAGCGGCTCGACGGTGCTGCGGGCGATCACCGAGCGCCCGGTCGACGGACTGTCCGCCGACTTCGAGCTCAGCTGGGGCCACGGCGCCGAGTTCGGCCACATCGCCTTCCCGGACGGCACGGCCGAGTGGCACGCCGTCCTCAACGCCCCGGCCGGGGTCCGCTACCGCGACCCGCTGACGGAGGTCAGTCGCCGCTTCGGGCGCTGGCACGAGCCGGTGCCCGCACTGCTCGCCGCCACCCGCCCGGAGGCGGTGCTGCACCACGACGTCCACGAGCTGGCCACCCCGCTGCCCTCGTACGTCGCGGGCCGGATCGCCCTGCTCGGCGACGCCGCGCACGCCATGACGCCCCACCTCGGCCAGGGCGCCTGCCAGGCCCTGGAGGACGCGGTGACCCTGGCGGCGGCCCTCGCCGGTGAGCGGACGGTCGAGGACGCGCTCGCCCGCTACGACGCGGTCCGACGGCCGCGCAGCCAGACCGTCGCCCGCGACGCCCGCCGGGCCGGCCGGATGGGCCAGCAGCTCGCGAACCCGCTGGCGGTCGGCCTGCGCAACGCCGCGATCCGGCTCACCCCGCCCGGCGTGATGGTCCGCACCGTCCTGAAGCACGCCGACTGGACGCCGCCCCGGATCGCGCCCCGCGCCGCCCAGGGCCCGTCCGGACGGGCCCTGTAGGTCCCGGCCCGGGCTCCGTGCCGCCCGGGCAAGGTCCGGCCCCCGCACTTGACGGGTCATCCGATTAGGCGCCATATTACTTCTCGTGACGCAGCATCCCGAGGCCCACGACGGAGCCCCCACCCTCGACCAGGCCCGACGCCAGATCTCCCGCTACGGCCTCACGGCCGACCCGCAGGCGGTCCTGGTCGCGGCCCGGCTGATGGCGGCGGGCGCCCGGCTCGGCCAGGCCGGCGAGGTGCACTTCGGCCGCTTCGGGCTCTCCACCGGCCGCTACCGCCTACTGGCCGACCTGGAGGACCACGGCGGCGAGAAGTCGCCGTCCCGGCTCGCGGCGAGCCTCGGCGTCTCCCGGGCGACCGTGACCGGCCTGGTCGACGGCCTGGAACGGGAGGGCCTGGTGGCCCGCCGGCCGTCCACCGAGGACGGGCGCGGCAACGTGGTGATCCTCACCGCGCGCGGCGCCGACCGGCTGCGCGAGGTGGCGCCCGAGCACTTCGCCCGGATGCAGGCGATGGTCGCCGGCCTCTCCGTCGAGGAGCGCACCACCTTCCTGGACCTGCTGGCCCGGGTGGTCACGGGCATCGACGCACTGACCGCGGACTGACCCCGGACCGCTCGCGAGCCGGACCCGACCGGCGCGAGCCACACCTCCCGACCGCACCCCCCGACCGCACCCCGCAGGCGGGCCGCCCGACGGCCCGCCCTTTCTCAAGCCCCACTGGTTAGGCACCTAAGCACAAATGCTTAGGTGCCTAACGAGATCCGCCGGAACAACGACCCCGAACGTGAGGACACCTCATGAGCAAGAAGGCCCCCGGCGCTCCCCCGCCGTTCGTCCTGTGGCGCGAGGTCCTGGTCGCCTACCTCATGCCCGCCGTGACGGCCGGCCTCGGCGGAGCCGCCACCGGGCAGCAGCGACTGGCGGTCGCCGCGCTCACCACCATCGGCGGCACCTCGGCCCTCGTGGCCGCCGCGCTCGGCGCCGCGCTGCGCCGCCGCCCGCCCCGCACCCGGCCCGCCCGGACCCCGCGCGCCGTGGCGGCAGCCGCCCTCGGCATGGCGGCCGCCGCACTGGGGCTCGCCGTGGGCCTGGCCGCCGCGCGCTGGCTCCCGCACGTCCCGGCCCTCGCCGACAGCCCGTGGCCGAAACGGCTGCCGATCGACCTGCCGGTCTCCGCCGCCATCGCCGCCACCATCACCACCTGGCGCTGGCGCGGGAGCCGCCGCACCCGCGAACCGCAGCAGCCGCTCCACACCGCACCCCGACACACCGCACCCCGACCCGAAAGGCAGACATCATGATCGTCATCATGGGCGCCGCCGGCGCCACCGGCGGCGCCACCCTGCGCAGCCTCACCGCCCTCGGCGCCCCGAGCCGGGCGCTCAGCCGCGACCCCGCCCGCCTGGCCGCCGGACTGGACGAGCGCACGCTCGCCCTCACCGAGCCGTTCCCGGCCGACGCCGCCGACCCGGCCTCCCTGCGCACCGCGCTCCACGGCGCCCACCAGCTCTTCCTCACCATGGCCAACAGCCCGGACCAGGTCCGCCACGAGCTGAACGCGATCGACGCGGCCCTCGACTGCGGGGTGGAGCACATCGTGAAGGTCTCCGCGCCCGCCGCCGAGCCGGACTCCCCGGTCGCGGTCTCCCGCGGCCACCACCTGATCGAGGAGCGCCTGCGGTCCTCCGGCGCCACCACCACCGTCCTGCGCCCGTACGCGTTCATGCAGAAGCTGCTGCTCCTGGCGCCCGGGATCGCCGCCGCCGGGGTGGTGCACGGCACGACGGGCTCGGCGCGCTGCAACTACGTGGACGTCCGGGACGTCGGCGACCTCGCCGCCGACGTCCTCACCCGTCCGGACCTGGCGGGCCGCACCTATCCGCTCACCGGCGGGCGGGCCTACAGCCACCCGGAGCTCACCGCCCTGCTCGGCCAGCTGCTCGGCCGCCCGGTCCGCTACGTCGACCTCGCCCCGGCCGAACTGCACGCCCACCTGGTCGCGCGGGCCGGGATGCCGGACTGGCTCGCCGCCCACGTGGTGGAGATCCAACGGCTCGCCGTGGTCCGCCGAGAGACCCCGGACGGCTCCTACACCCTCGCCACCGGGCGCAGTCCGCGTACCCTGGAAGCCTTCCTCCAGGAGCACCTGCACCGCTTCCGCTGACCCTCCCGCCCCCGGTGGCGGGCCCGGACCGACCGGGCTGCAGGGCCGTAAGGCGCCCGGACCGACCGGGCCGCAGGGCCGAAAGGGGCCCACGGACGGCCGAAACGCCGGGCCCGCCACCCGGAGGGAGCAACATTCGCTGTGGTGTGGATCACGATCGAAAATACGATCTGACGAACCGTCAATTCGACTGACCGGTCGTCACACTGGTTTCGCTGAGCCCGAGTTGCTATCTGATGCAACGTCAGATTCACGCTCCTCCGGCCGAGTTGGCCACACACGTCCTCCTGCAGCGCCGAAGATACGGAGCTACCATCGGTCAGGTTGTCCGCTCCGGCCCCGGAGTGGGGTCACCCGGTTACGGCGAGTGGTCCCACCGCCCCCAAGGGCCGGGCATCGATCGGAACGGGGCGAGGACGAGGACGAGGAGCGCACGGGCTGCCATGACAGCTGAACCGAGCCGGCCGAACGAACCCAGCCGACCGCTGCAGACCGCACGGCCGCCGCGCGCCCTGTTCCCGGGCCGCCCGGCCGCCGCGCCGCGCACCCTGGTGGACGTCCTGGACGCCACCGTGCGCGCCCACCCGGACGAGCCGGCCCTGGACGACGGCCGTGCCGTGCTCAGCTACCGCGCGCTGGCCGCCGAGGTCGAGCAGCTGCGCCGCCGCCTGGCCGCCGCCGGGATCGCCCCCGGCGACCGGGTCGGCGTGCGGGTGCCCTCCGGCACCAACGACCTGTACGTCGCGATCCTCGCGGTGCTCGCCGCCGGGGCCGCCTACGTGCCGGTCGACGCGGAGGACCCGGACGAGCGCGCCGAGCTGGTCTTCGGCGAGGCCGGTGTCGCCGCCGTGCTGGGCGCCGACCGTGCCCTCGCCACCACGGCCGAGCGCGCGCCCGCCGCCGGACGCCGCCCCACCCCCGCCGACGACGCCTGGATCATCTTCACCTCCGGCTCCACCGGCAAGCCCAAGGGCGTCGCCGTCAGCCACCGCAACGCCGCCGCCTTCGTCGACGCCGAGGCCGCGCTCTTCCTCCGGGACGAGCCGATCGGCCCCGGCGACCGGGTGATGGCCGGCCTGTCGGTGGCCTTCGACGCCTCCTGCGAGGAGATGTGGCTGGCCTGGCGGCACGGCGCCTGCCTGGTGCCCGTGCCCCGCTCGCAGGTGCGCAGCGGCGCCGACCTCGGCCCCTGGCTGGCCGAGCAGGAGATCACCGTGGTCTCCACCGTCCCGACCCTGGCCGCGCTGTGGCCGGCCGAGGCGCTGAACGAGGTGCGGCTGCTGATCTTCGGCGGCGAGGCCTGCCCGCCCGAGCTGGTGCAGCGCCTGGTCACCGAGGGCCGCGAGGTGTGGAACACCTACGGCCCCACCGAGGCCACCGTGGTCGCCTGCGCCGCGCTGCTCACCGGCGAGGGTCCGGTGCGCATCGGCCTCCCGCTGGACGGCTGGGACCTCGCCGTGGTGGACGAGGCCGGCGAGCCGGTCGCCCCCGGCGGCACCGGGCAGCTGGTGATCGGCGGGATCGGCCTCGCCCGCTACCTCGACCCGGAGAAGGACGCCGAGAAGTACGCCCCGCTGCCCTCGCTGGGCTGGGAGCGCGCCTACCGCAGCGGCGACCTGGTCCAGGCCGACCCGGCCGGCCTGCTGTTCCTCGGCCGCACCGACGAGCAGATCAAGCTGGGCGGGCGCCGCATCGAGCTCGGCGAGGTCGACGCGGCCCTGCAGGCCCTGCCCGGCGTGGCGGGCGCGGCCGCCGCCGTACGGACCGCGCGCGGCGGCAACCAGCTGCTGGTCGGCTACCTGGTGGTCCAGGACGGCTTCGACCGCGAGCAGGCCGTCGAGCGGCTGCGCGCCGAGCTGCCGGCCGCCCTCGTCCCGCTGCTCGCCACCGTCGAGACCCTGCCCACCCGGACCTCCGGCAAGGTGGACCGGGCCGCCCTGCCCTGGCCGCTGCCCGACCTGGAGACCGCCGGCCCCGGCGAGCAGCTGTACGGCACCGAGGCGTGGCTGGCCGAGCAGTGGTCCGAGATCCTCGGCATCAAGGTCGGCGGCGCGCGCGACGACTTCTTCGCGATCGGCGGCGGCAGCCTGGCCGCCGCCCGGCTGACCACCCTGCTGCGCACCCGCTACCCGAGCGCGGCCGTCCTCGACATCTACCAGAACCCGACGCTGCGCAAGCTCGCCCGGCACCTGGAGCGCACCGCCGCCGACAGCGCCGAGGCCCGCACCGTCACCCTGGTGCCGACCCGGGCCAAGCTGCTGCAGCTGCTCCTGCTGATCCCGCTGTTCACGGTGGTCGGCCTGCGCTGGACGGTCGCCCTGCTGGCCGCCGGGAACCTGCTCACGCACCTCGGGGACTACCCGTGGGCGCCCACCGCCTCCTGGTGGTGGGTCGGCGCGGGCGCGCTGGCCCTGTACACCCCGGCGGGGCGGCTCGCGGTCTCGGCGGGCGGCGCCCGGCTGCTGCTGCGCGGCCTGCGCCCCGGCAGCCACCCGCGCGGCGGCGCCGTCCACCTGCGGCTCTGGGCCGCCGAGCGGCTCGCCGAGCTGAGCGGCGCCACCTCGCTGTCCGGCGCCTGGCTGGTGCGCTACGCCCGCGCGCTGGGCTGCAAGGTCGCGTCCGACGTCGACCTGCACTCGCTGCCGCCCGTCACCGGGATGCTCAAGCTGGGCCGCGGCTGCGCGGTCGAGGCCGAGGTGGACCTGTGCGGCTACTGGCTGGACGGCGACCGGCTGCTGATCGGCCAGGTCAAGGTCGGCTCCGGCGCCGTGGTCGGCACCCGTTCGACGCTGCTGCCCGGTGCCCGGATCGGCAAGCGAGCCCAGGTGGTGGCCGGCTCCAGCGTCACCGGCCAGGTGCCGACCGGCCAGCGCTGGGGCGGCGCGCCCGCCGCCAAGCTGGGCCGCGCCGAGCGCACCTGGCCCAAGGAGCGCCCGCCCCGCCGGGCCCGCTGGGCCGCTCTGTACGGCGCCAGCGGTGCCGTGCTCGGCCTGCTCCCGGCACTGCCCGCCCTGGCCGGCCTCGCCGTGATCTCCCGCTTCGTCCACGAGGGCGACGCGCTCGGCCCGGCGCTCGGCGGCGCACTGCTCGGCCTGCTCCCCGCGACCCTCGCGTACGGCGCGGTGTACGCGGGGCAGCTGCTGGCGCTGGTCCGGCTGCTCAGCATCGGCCTGGTGCCCGGCACCCACCCGTTGCACGGGCGGGTCGGCTGGCAGGCCTGGACGGTCACCCAGCTGATGGACCGGGCCCGTGAGGTGCTGTTCCCGCTGTACGCCGGGCTGGTCACACCGCTGTGGCTGCGGGCGCTCGGGATGCGGATCGGCCGACACGCCGAGGTCTCGACGGTGCTGGCGCTGCCCAGCCTGACCACGGTCGGCGACGGCGCGTTCCTGGCCGACGACACCCTGATCGCCCCGTACGAGCTGGGCGGCGGCTGGGTGCGGCTCGGCGAGGCGAAGGTCGGCGAGCGGGCCTTCCTCGGCAACTCGGGGATGACCGCGCCGGGCCGTTCGGTGCCCAAGCGCGGCCTGGTGGGCGTGCTGTCGGCGACCCCGGCCAAGGCGAAGAAGGGCGGCTCGTACCTGGGCATGCCCCCGATGCGGCTGCCCCGCTCGGCGGACCAGGCCGACCAGAGCCTGACCTACGAGCCGCCGGCCCGGCTGCTGTGGGCGCGCGGGCTGGTCGAGGTGGCCCGGGTCGTGCCGGTGCTGGCCTCGGGGGCGCTCGGCCTGCTGACGGTGGCGGCGCTGTCCTGGCTTGCGGCGGGCTCGCCCCTGACCGCGGCGCTGCTGTCGGGCCTGGTGCTGCTGGGCGCCGGTGCGGTGGCCTGTGTGGTCGCGGTGGTCGCGAAGTGGCTGCTGGTCGGGCGGTTCCGGGCGGTGGAGCACCCGCTGTGGAGCGGATTCGTGTGGCGCAACGAGCTGGCGGACACCTTCGTGGAGATGCTGGCGGTGCCCTGGCTGGTCGGCGCGGTGCCGGGCACGCCGGTGCTGAACCTGTGGCTGCGCGGGCTCGGCGCGAAGGTCGGCCGCGGCGTCTGGTGCGAGAGCTACTGGCTGCCGGAGGCGGACCTGGTCACCCTCGGCGACGGTGTCAGCATCAACCGGGGCTGCGTCGTCCAGACCCACCTCTTCCACGACCGGATCATGCGGATGGATACTGTGGTCCTCCGCGAGGGCGCCACCCTGGGCCCGGGCGGTATCGTGCTGCCCGGCAGCACGGTGGGCGCGCGCAGCACGCTGGGCCCGGCCTCGCTGGTGATGCGTGCCGAGTCCGTCCCCGCCGACACGCGGTGGCTGGGCAACCCCATCGAGGTGTGGCAGACCACGTCATGAACGCCTCGACGACCACCCGTCCCGGCCCGCAGGAAGCGCACGTCCCCGTGAAGTCCAAGCACGCCCCCGCGGCCGCCGGCGCCCCGGACCCGTACTTCCCGAACAGCGGCGACCACCGCTACCGGGTGCACCGCTACGAGCTGACGCTGGACTACCGGCCCGGCCCCAACCGGCTGGCCGGCTCGGCCCGGCTGAGCGCGGTCGCGGACACCGCCCTGGCGGAGTTCGCGCTCGACCTGGCCGACTTCCGGATCGGGCGGGTGCTGGTCGACGGCCGGGCCGGCCGCTACACCCACCGGGCCGGCAAGCTCCGCATCCGCCCGGCGAAGCCGCTCGCGGCGGGCGCCGCGTTCACCGTCGAGGTGCACTACACCGGCAACCCCCGCCCGGTGCGCAGCCCGTGGGGCGGCCTGGGCTGGGAGGAGCTGACCGAGGGCGCGCTGGTGGCCAGCCAGCCGGTCGGCGCGCCGTCCTGGTTCCCGTGCAACGACCGGCCGGCCGACAAGGCGACCTACCAGATCGCGGTGACCACGCCGTCCCCGTTCACCGTGGTGGCGAGCGGCCGGCTGCTGACCCGCACCACCCGGGCGTCCAGCACGACCTGGGTGTACGAGCAGAGCGCGCCGACCTCGACGTACCTGGTGACGGTGTCGATCGGCCACTACCGGGCGGTGCCGCTGGCCGCCCGGCCGGCCGTGCCGCAGACCGGGCACGTGCCGGAGCGGCTGGCCGACGGGTTCGCCCGGGACTTCGCCCGGCAGCCCGAGATGCTGAGCTACTTCGGGCAGGTCTTCGGGCCGTACCCGTTCGGCGAGTACGCGGTCGTCCTCGCCGACGAGGAACTGGACGTCCCGGTGGAGGCGCAGGGCGTCGCCACCTTCGGCACCAACCACCTCGGCGGCGGCTGGGAGCGCGAGCGGCTGATCGCGCACGAGCTGGCCCACCAGTGGTTCGGCAACAGCGTCACGATCGCCGACTGGCGGCACATCTGGCTCAACGAGGGCTTCGCCAAGTACGCGGAGTGGCTCTGGTCCGAGCACGCCGGCGGCCCGGCCGCGGCCACCCGCGCGGCCGTCGCGCACACGCTGCTGGGCGGACAGCCGCAGGACCTGATCCTCGGCGACCCGACCCGGAAGCTGATGTTCGACGACCGGCTGTACCAGCGCGGCGGTCTCGTCGTGCACGCGCTGCGGCGCACGCTGGGCGACGACGCGTTCTTCGCGATGCTGCGCGACTGGACGAGCCTCAACCGGCACGGCGTGGTGAACACGGCCGACCTGCGGGCGCACGCCTCCCGGTACACCACCACCCCGCTCGGCCCGCTCTTCGAGGCCTGGCTGGAACGGCCGGAACTGCCGCCGCTGCCGGGCTGAGCCCGCGTCGGGGCGGGGCGGTCACCCGGTCGGGGGTGCGACCCGTCCGGTCGGGGGTGCGGCTCCTCCGGTCGGGGGTGCGGCTCCTCCGGTCGGGGGCACGGCTGGTCCGGGTCGGGGGCGCTGCCCGTGCGGTCGGGGGCACGGCTGGTCCGGTCGGAGGCGCGGTATATCCGGTCGGCGGCACGGCCGGACTGGGCTACTGTCCGTCCAATGTCGACGACATTCGAAGACCACATGACCGACCTGCCCGCCGAGCTGCTGCCGGTCACCCGCCGCGCCCTGCTGCACCGGGTCGCCGTGGCCCAGGCCGAGGGGCGCGCGCCCGCCGTGGTCGCCGGGGTGGTGCGGGACGGGCAGCCGGTGTGGAGCGGCGCCCGCAGCATGATCGACGGGCACGCGCCCACCCCCGACGTCCAGTTCCGGATCGGCTCGCTCACCAAGACCTTCGTCGCCGTGCTGGTGCTGCGGCTGCGCGACGAGGGGCTGCTCGACCTCGCCGACCCGCTCTCCCGCCACCTGCCCGGCACCGCGGCCGACGACGCGACCGTCGCCCAGCTGCTCTCGCACTCCTCGGGCCTCGCCGCCGAGACCCCCGGCCCGTGGTGGGAGCGGACCGAGGGCTCGCTGCGCCCCGGCCTGGCCGACCTGCTGGAGGCCGAACGCCCGCTGAAGCACCCGGCCGGCCGCCTCCTCCACTACTCCAACCCCGGCTACGCGCTGCTCGGCGCACTGGTGGAGAAGCTGCGCGGCGAGCCCTGGGGCGAGGTGCTGCGCCGCGAGGTGCTGGCCCCGCTCGGCATGGACCGCACCACGCTGCTGCCCGAGCACCCGCACGCCGGGGGCTTCGCCGTCCATCCGTGGGCCGACGTCATGCGGCCCGAACCGCTCACCGACACCGGCCTGATGGGCCCGGCCGGCCAACTCTGGTCCACCGGCGCCGACCTGGCCCGCTGGGCGGCCTTCCTCGCCTCGGGCGACGACGAGGTGCTCGCCACCGGGACGCTCGCCGAGATGCGCCGCCCCGTCGTCGCCCCGCTCGACGACGGGTGGACCACCGCCTTCGGCCTCGGCCTGCAACTGCACCGCCACGAGGGCCGGTTGCTGTACGGGCACTCCGGCTCGATGCCCGGGTTCACGGCGGGCCTCTGGGTCAGCGCGGCCGACGGACTGGCCGCGTACGCCCTCGCCAACGCCACCAGCGGCCCCAGCACCCCTTTGCTGGCCGCCCAGTTGATCGCGCTCACCGCCGAACACGAGCCCCGGCTGCCCGAACCCTGGCGGCCGCTGCCCGAGGTCGACCAGGAGCTGCTGGCGCTCACCGGCCCCTGGTACTGGGGCGCCGCCCCGAACGTCCTGCGGCTGCGGCCCGGCGGCGTCCTGGAGCTCACCCAGCTCGCGGGCGGCACCCGCGGCTCGCGCTTCCGGCCCGAGCCGGACGGCACCTGGACCGGCCTGGACAACTACTACGCGGGCGAGACCCTGCGGGTGGTCCGGCGCTCCGACGGCACGGTCAGCCACCTCGACGTCGGCTCCTTCGTCTACACCCGCGAGCCGTACGGCCCGGCCGACGCCGTCCCGGGCGGCGCCGAGCCGGAGGGCTGGCAGGCGATGTGAGCGGGATGCCTGCGGGCACCGGGTGAGCGGGATGCCCTGCGGCATCGGGTGAGCAGGGTGGGCCGGCCCTGGCCCCCGGGGTGAGCGGGGTGACGACGGGGGTGCCCGGGGTGACCGGGTCCGCGGGGGCGTACGTGGCAGCCGTACGCCCCCGTTGTCCACCCCCTGCGGGCGAGCGCCCGGTGCCGAGCAGGTGACCGGCGGGCCACGGGTGGTCCCATTCAACAGGTGCACATCTGCGCTCCCCCGGGCCGCAACGTGGATGCCAACCGACTCGGAGAGACATACCGGGACCGGTTCGCGTCCATGCCCAACCACCTGCGGACCGGGACGGTGCCCTGGTGATCCTCGGCACCGCCGATCGTGCTGCCCTGGAGGGTCCGCCATGACCACCGTCCCCACGTACGCTCCGTCCGCAGTAGCCCCCACTCACGACGCCCCGGCGGTCCCCACCCCCCGCCGCCGGCCCGCCCCGGCCGTGGCCACCGCCACCACCGCCACCACCTACACGGTTTCCCTCGCCCGCGACGAGGACGACGTGCGCGCCGCCCAGCGGCTGCGCCACCAGGTGTTCGGCGCCGAGCTGGGCGCCGTCCTGCACAGCCCGGTGGCGGGCCTGGACGTCGACCCGTTCGACGAGTACTGCGACCACCTCCTGGTCCGCGAGGGCGAGCAGGGCACCGTCGTCGGCACCTACCGGCTGCTGCGCCCCGAGGCGGCCCGGCGGGCCGGACGGCTGTACTCCGAGGGCGAGTTCGACCTGTCCGCCCTGGCGCAGGTCCGCCCCGGCCTGGTCGAGCTCGGGCGCTCCTGCATCCACCCGGACCACCGGGGCAACGGCGCCGTCATCAACCTGATGTGGGGCGGCATCGCCCGCTACCTGGCCGACACCGGCAACACCTGGGTCGGCGGCTGCTGCTCGATCGGCCTCGACGACGGCGGCGCCACCGCGGCCCGGGTCTGGGACACCGTCAGCGCCAAGCACCTGGCCCCCGCCGAGTACCGGGTCGCCCCGCACCGCCGCTGGGACTCCACCGGTGTGCCGCGCGCCGAGCGGGGAGCCCTGCCGGCCCTGCTCCGCGGTTACCTGCGGCTCGGCGCCTGGGTCTGCGGGGAGCCCGCGTACGACCCGGACTTCGACTGCGCCGACCTGTACGTGCTGCTCTCGCTGGAGCGCACCGACCCGCGCTACCTGCGGCACTTCCTCGCCGGAACGCCCGGCACGGGCACCGCGTCATGAGCGTCTGGCTGCCCACGGCGACCTGCCGGCCCGAGACCTGCTTGGCCGACCCCTCGCCGGAGGTCTCCCACGCCCGGCGGGTGCTGCGACTGACGGCCTGTCTGGCGGTGGTCGTGGCGGGGGTGGCGCTCAGCCTGCCGGTCCGCCTCCTCCCCCGCGGCGGGCGGGAGCAGCTGATCCGGCTCTGGGCCCACGTCGTGCTGCGCACGCTCGGGGTGACCGTCCACCTCGCCGGGCCCGGCACCGGCGCCGGGCCCGCTTCCGGGTCCGGGTACGGGTGGTCCGGGAGCGCCGGTCCCGACGGCAGGGACGGGAGCGCCGCGCCCGGTGACGGGGACGGGGGCGGCGGCGGGGGCGGGGTGCTCGTGGTGGCCAACCACGTGTCCTGGCTGGACATCCCGCTGCTGGCCGCCGGACGGCCCGGCCGGTCGCTGGCCAAGGCCGAGGTCCGGCGGTGGCCGGTGCTCGGCCCGCTGGTCGCATGGGGCGGCACCGTGTTCCTGGACCGCGACCGGCTGCGGACGCTGCCGCAGACCGTCACCGCGGTGGCCGAGGTGCTGCGCGCCGGCCACCCGGTGATCGTCTTCCCGGAGGGCTCGACCTGGTGCGGACGGGAGAGCGGTCGCTTCCGGCCCGCGCTGTTCCAGGCCGCGGTGGAGGCCGGCGCCTGCGTCCAGCCGGTGACCATCCGCTACCGGCTGGCGGACGGGCGGCCCACCAGCATCCCCGCCTTCATCGGGGACGACGGGCTGCTCACCTCGCTCTCGCGGGTGGTCGCGGCGCGCGGGCTGGTCGCCGACGTGACCTTCCTGCCGCCGATCCCGCCGCCCGCCCCGCGGCCCGCCCGCTCGGGCGCCCGCCGCGACCTGGCCCGCGCGGCACAGGCGGCGGTCGAGGGGATCCACTGACCGGCCGCCACGACGGCGGCCGGTCAGGCCCGGTGGGCCCCGGCCCCGTGGGCCTCGGCCGAACCCGCCGAGGCCGGCGACTCCGCCGGGTTCGTCGGCTCCGCCGAGTCCGCCGGCTGCGGGCGCCGGGCGGCGAGGGCACCGCCCGGGCCAACCGGTCGGGCCCGGCCGAGCAGTACGGCGACCAGGACGGCGGTGACGGCGAGCGCTGCCGCGCCGCAGAGCACGGCGAGGTGGATGCCGTCGATGAACGCACCGTCCACCGCGTCCCGGACCGGGCCGGAAAGGAGAGCCGACTGCGCCGACGCCCCGGGGCCGCCGGCGCCGTGCAGCGCGCCGGCGGGCGCGTCCGCGATCGGGCCCACCGCCTCCGGCGGGACGCCGAGTCGCTGCAGGGCGGCCGTCAGGGAGTCCGTCAACCGGTTGGTCAGCACGGCGCCCAGCACGGCGATCCCGAGGACACCGCCGAGCTCCCGCAGCGTGTTGACGGTCGCCGAGGCCATCCCCGCCTGCGCCGGGGAGACCCGCATCATCACCGCGATCGACACCGGGGTGAAGGTCAGCCCCATTCCGAGGCCCATCGCGAACAGCGTCCACAGGTACTGCGGGTAGCGGGCGTGGTCGCCGTACAGCGCCAGGCCGCCGAGGCCGGCCGCGCACAGGGCGAGGCCGAGCACCAGCGGCGGCCGGGGGCCGTACCGCGCGGTCAGCCGGCCGGACAGCGGCGCGGCGACCACCAGCATCGCGGTCATCGGCAGCCCGGCGTAGCCGGCCGCGGCCGGGGACCACCCGAGGGTGCCCTGCATCATCAGCGGCAGGAAGAACAGCGCGCCGAACATCCCGAAACTGACCGTGAATCCGCTGAGCAGCGCGCCACCCAGTGCCCCGTCACGGAACAGCCGTAGCTCCAGCATCGGCTCGGCGAGGCGCAGTTCGAGCACCAGGAAGGCGATCAGCAGGACGGCGGACGCGGCGCCGCAGCCGAGCACCCGGGCATCGGTCCAGCCCCGGGACGGCCCTTCGACCAGCGCGTAGACCAGCAGCGCCAGGCCGGTGGCGGACAGCGCGAGGCCGCCGAGGTCGATCCGGCGCGGTCGCGGCGGGATGTCCGGCAGGACGCGCACCGCGAGCAGCAGGCCGGCCGCTCCGATCGGCACGTTGATCCAGAACACGCTGGCCCAGCCGAGGTGCTCGACCATCGGGCCGCCGACCACCGGGCCGACCGAGAGGCCGAGTGCGGAGACCCCGGACCAGGTGGCGATGGCCCCCGCCCGCTCGCGCTCGTCGGTGAAGACGTGCCGCAGCAGGGCGAGGCTGCCGGGGGTGAGCAGCGCCGCCCCGAAGCCCTGGAGCATCCGGGCGCCGACCAGCACACCGATCGTCCCGGCGAGGGCGGCGAGGGCCGAGCCCGCCGTGAACAGGGCGAGGCCGAGGCGGAACACCCGGGTGCGGCCGTACCGGTCGCCGAGCGCGCCACCGGTCAGCACGAGGGCCGCGTAGACCAGGCTGTAGCCCTCGGCGATCCACTGCAGGCCGCTGATCCCGGTGTCCAGGTCCTGCCCGATGCGGGGCAGGGCGTTGTTGACGATGACGTTGTCCAGCATGGACATGAACATGGTGACGCAGAGCGTGAGCAGCGCGAGCCGCCTCCGGCGGGCGCTGGACCCATCCATGGATTCCCTCCCGAGCAAGAGCCCCTAACACCGTTAGGGGCTGGTTCGACAACCACAGATTGCCCCTAACGGTGTTAGATTGCAAGTGGGACATCCACGACGGCACGGGAGGCGTCCGCACGGCCATGACCGAGAACGACACGACCACGCACGGGAGCGGCGAGACCGGACCGGCGAACGACTCCGCCCCGGAGAAGAGCCCCGGGACGCCCGCCCTGACCCGGGAGGTCCTCGCCCAGGCGGCCCTGCGCGTCCTGGAACGGGACGGTCTCGCCGGGCTGTCGATGCGCAAGGTCGCCGCCGAGGTCGGCGTCAAGGCGGCCTCGCTGTACTGGCACGTGCGCAACAAGGAAGAGCTGCTCGACCTGCTCAACGACGCGATCATGGCCTCGGCCGAGCCCCCGCCGCGCGAGGGCGACTGGCGCGTGCAGCTCCGCGGCTACTGCTGGCGTCACCGGCAGCTCCTGCACGACAACCGGGACGCCGCGAAGGTCGTCGCCGGCCGCCTCGCCCCCGGCCCCCACCTGTTCGGGCTGCTGGAGGACCAGCTGGACCGGCTGCGGGAGGCCGGGTTCTCCGATGCGCACGCCGCCCTGACGACCTACCTGCTGAGCTCGTTCGTCCAGGGGTTCGTCCTGCAGGAGCAGTCGCCGATCTCGGCCGCCGAGGCCGGCGGCGCCAGCCGGCTCGACGCCGTCACCGCCGTTCGCGACCGCTTCCTCGCCCTGCCCGTGGAGGTCTTCCCCAACCTGGTCGAGCTGGCCGGAGACCTCACCGAGCCCGACCTCGACGTCCGGTTCGAGTTCTGCGTGGAGCGCATCCTCGACGGCCTCGCGACGCTGCTGCCGCCGGAACGGCGCTGACCGGACGGGGCCGGCCCGGGTCGAACCGGGCCGGGGCGGGCCGCAGCGGGCCGGGCCGGGTGCACGGGCCCGGCCCGATGCTTCCGACCGCCCCACCCGTACCGGGGCTGCGGGGTAGGCTCGCCGGGCGCCCGCCCGTACGACCACGGAGGAGTCACCGATGCCCGGCCCGTACCCGCTCTACGAACCGTACGCCCAGGGCCTGTTGGACGTCGGCGACGGACAGCGGATGCACTGGAACGCCTCCGGCGACCCGACCGGGACCCCGGCCGCGGTGGTGCACGGCGGGCCCGGATCCGGCCACAACCCGCGCGCCCGGCGGTACTTCGACCCGGAGCGCTACCACGTCGTCCAGTTCGACCAGCGCGGCTGCGGGCAGAGCCTGCCGCACGCCGCCGATCCGTCGACCGGGATGGAGCACAACACCACCGGTCACCTGATCGCCGACATGGAGCGGCTGCGAGCGCACCTCGGCATCGACAAGTGGCTGCTGTACGGCGGCTCCTGGGGCTCGACGCTGATCCTCGCGTACGCCCAGGCCCACCCGGACCGGGTCTCCGGGATCGTGCTCTGCGGGGTCACCACGACCGACGCCGACGAACTCGACTGGCTCTACCGGGGCGTCAGCCGGCTGATCCCCGGCCCCTGGGAGGAGTTCCGGGACTTCCTGCCCGCCGCCGACCGGGACGGCGACCTCCTCGCCGCCTACAGCCGACTGCTCGACAGCCCCGACGAGACGGTCCGACGGGCCGCCGCCAACGCCTGGGCCGCCTGGGAGGACGCGGTCATCTCGCACGAGGCGCTGGGCAAGCCGAACGCGTACTCCGACCGCCCCTCCGACGCCCTGATGGCCTTCACCCGGATCACCGCGCACTACTTCGCGCGCGGGGCCTTCCTGGAGGACGGACAACTGCTGCGCGACGCCGGGCGGCTGGCCGGGATCCCGGCCGAACTGATCCACGGCCGGCTGGACCTCGGCGCACCGCTCGGCATCGCCTGGAAGCTCGCCAAGGCCTGGCCCGACGCCCGCCTGACCGTCGTCGACGAGTCCGGGCACACCGGGAGCCCGCGGATGACGGAAGCGGTCCTGGCCGCGATCGAGCGCTTCGCCTGAGCCACCGGGACCCGGCCGGCGGGCCGCGATCCGCGAGGGCGCGGCCGACCCGTTCGTCCCAAGTGGCCCATACCAATGACCCCCTACGATACGACGCATGATCGCCTACGCCCCGGCCGCCCTGTTCTTCCTGTTGTTCGGAGTCGGGGTGCTGCGCGACCGCCGCCGGTTCAGCAACGCCGTCCTCCTCGGCATCGCCGTCTCGCTCCTCTCGCTCGCCCTGCTCACCGAACTCCGCAGAGCACCCAGCCTGGTGGTGGAGGGCGTGGCGGCCGCGATCATCCTGCTGCCGGCCTTCGGCACCGTGGCCCTGGTCTGGTTCCTGATCGCCAACGGGATGACCATGATCCGCAAGGAGGGCCGGCGGCCCGCCAACCTGCTGTCGCTGCTCGCCGGGCTGGGCATCATCGCCGTCACCCTGCTGCTGCTCGCCGCCCTCGCCACCGGCTCCCGGCGGCTCGCCGTCCTGGCGGGCACCGCCGTCCTGGTGGTGCTCTACGTCTCGTTCCTGTTCGTCTGCTTCGTCGGCTACGCCTTCCTGTACAGCCGTCACCGACCGCGCCGGAACGTCGACTTCGTGGTCGTCCTCGGCTCCGGGCTGATCGACGGCGAGCGCGTCCCCCCGCTGCTGGCCAGCCGGCTGAACCGGGGCCGCGAGGCGTACGAGAAGCAGGCCGCGCGGGGCAACCCGCCGGTGCTGATCACCTCGGGCGGCCAGGGACCGGACGAGAAGCTGCCGGAGGCCCACGCGATGGCCGACTACCTGACCGAACGCGGCTTCCCGGCCGAGCACATCGAACGGGAGGACCGCTCGCGCACCACCGAGGAGAACCTGCTCCTCAGCAAGGCCGTCATGGAGCGGGCCAAGCCCGACTACCGGTGCGTCGTGGTCACCAACAACTTCCACGCCTTCCGGGCGGCGCTGCTCGCCCGCAAGACCGGCGTCAACGGGCACGTCCTCGGTTCGCCCACCGCCCGGTACTACTGGCCGACCGCGACCATCCGCGAGTTCGCGGCGGTGTTCCTCGCACACAAGCTCGTCAACTTCGGGATCTGCGGCCTCCTCGCGCTCTGCGGGGTGCTCGCGGCGCTCTGAGCCGGCCCGGCTCCGGGTTCCGGGTTCCGGGTTCCGGGTTCCGGGTTCCGCCGGGGTACGTAGGGCTTCGTCGGGGTTCGTGGGGCTCCGTGACGGTTCGTGGGCTCCGTGGGGCTCCGTCGGGCTCCGCCGACTTGTGCCCCGGCTGCTTCTGCGGCCGGGGCACGGCCGTCCCACCGGATGCTCGCCCGCTCCTCGGACCCGTCAGACCGCCGGACGGGGGGCCAGGACGGCGCACGTGGTGGTGGCGTGCGCGTAGAGCTTGCCGTTCTCCGTGCCGATCACCCGGGCTTCGGCGGTCGCCATCGTCCGGCCCAGGTGCAGCACCTCGGCCTCGCAGCGCACGGGCGCCGAGTCCGCGAACAGCGGCCGCAGCATGTGCACGTTCAGCTGGGTGGTCGTGTAACCCAGCCCGGCGGGCAGCTTGCTCAGCACGGCGCAGCCGAGTGCCGAGTCGAGAAGGGTGGCCAGGTAGCCGCCGTGCACGGTGTTCATCGGGTTGTGCAGGTGGTCGCCGAAGTGGCCCTCGAACACGGCCGTTCCCGGCTTCACCTCGGTGAGGTGGAAGCCCATGGTGCTGCAGATCGAGGGCTCCGGGATCCGCCCGGCGATCCACTCCAGCAGGATCTCCTCTCCGGTCAGGTGGGAGTACTCGGCGATCGGCGGGCCGGCCGTCCAGGTGTGGGTCCGGGTGCGCAGCTCCTGGCCGTCCGGGCGCTGCTGCTCGTCGGAGTCGATCTCGGAAGTCGTCATGAGATCAACCTGCCCGGTTCGGTGATCCGTCTCAAGTGCCTTCCGGTGTACGGCGGGTCGACCTCCGTTCGACCCGCGCCCGGCGCGGTGGCCGGACCATGGCGGATCGCGCCATGCGCGGGCGGCGGACCTCGGGTGACCACCACATGGCTCCGGGGGGCGCGGCGCGCCACGCTGCACGGGATCCGCCCCCGCTCCTCCCCCACCCAGGAGTCCCCCATGCCCCTGCGCCCCTTCGCCACCGCGCTGCTGGCCGTTGCCGCAGTCGCGGTCCCCACCGCCGCGCCCGCCGGCGCCTCCACCTCCACCACCGCGACCACGACCACGACCACGACCGCCGCCGCCGCCGCCGCCGTGAGCGGGACGTTCCAGCAGGTCACCGGGTTCGGTCCGAACCCGGGCAACCTGGCGATGTACACCTACACCCCCGCTGCGCTGCCCACCGGCGCGCCCCTGGTGGTCGCCCTGCACGGCTGTGTGCAGAGCGCCACCGACTACTACCGCGACTCCGGCTGGACCACGTTCGCCGACCGGTACGGCTTCGCCGTGGTGTTCCCGCAGACGGGCAGCGCCAACAACAGCCTGTCCTGCTTCAGCTGGTTCGACGCGGGCAAGGACTCCCGGGGCGTCGGCGAGGCCGAGTCGGTGGTCGAGATGGTCACCAAGGCCGAGGCCCTGTACGGCTCGGACGCCCGGCGGGTGTTCGTGACCGGGCTCTCCGCGGGCGGCGGGATGACCGCCGACCTGCTGGCCGACTACCCCGACGTGTTCGCCGGCGGGGCGGTCGACTCCGGTCTGCCCGCCCACTGCGCCACCACCCAGGGCGCCGCCTCGGGCTGCCAGAACAGCGACCAGGGGCTCACGCCGACGCAGTGGGGTGACAAGGTCCGGGCCGCGTACCCGGGATACACCGGACCGTGGCCCCGGGTGGCGATCTGGCAGGGCAGCGCCGACACCGTCGTCCGGCCGGTGAACGCGACCGAACTGCGCGACCAGTGGACCGACGTCCAGGGCGTCGACTCCCGGCCCACCGGCACCCGGAGCCTCCCGGGCGGCACCAGCCAGGAGCTCTACGCCGACGCGGCCGGACGCCCCGTCGTGGCACTGTTCACGGTCAGCGGGATGGGCCACGGACTGGCCGTCCACCCGGGCTCCGGCGACGACCGGTGCGGGGCGACCGGCGCCTACTTCCTCGACACCATCTGCTCCAGCTACTACACCGCCCAGTTCTGGGGCCTGGACGGCGGCACCGGACCGACCTCCCCCGGCCTGCCCGCCCCGACCGGGTTGACCGCGACCCCGGCCGGGGTGAACTCCATCACCCTCGACTGGCAGACCGTCAGCGGTGCGGCCTCGTACCGGGTCTACCGCGACGGCAGCCAGGTCGGCAGCACGGACGGACCGTCGTTCACCGACACCGGTCTCGCCGCCGGCACGACCTACGGCTACGCCGTGGCGGCGGTCGACGCGACCGGCACGGTGGGCGCCCGATCGACGGCGGTCACCGCGACCACCTCGGGGAGCGCTCCCCGGTGTTTCACTGCGAGCAACTACGCCCAGGTGCTGGCCGGCCGCGCCACCCAGAGCAGCGGCCTGACCTACGCGCTCGGCTCGGGCCAGAGCATGGGCCTCTGGAACATCTTCGTCACCCACACCCTCAAGCAGACCGGCCCCAGCTACTTCGTCCTCGCCGACGGCCAGTGCTGAGCTGACGGCAAGCAACGCGGCACCCACGAACGCCGCGATGCTCTCCGGCCCCGGCTCCGGCCCCGGCCCCGGCTCCGACTCCGACTCCGACTCCGGGGTCATCCCACCCCCTCTCGCGTCCGCAGCCCGGCGAACAGGTCGCTCTCGACCCCGCCCGCCCCGAGGGCCCCGCCTGCCTCGTCCGCTCCGTCTGCCTCGTCGGCTGCGGGCACCAGGCTGCGGGCCAGGTGGTAGTCCTCGGTCGGCCAGACCTCGCGCTCGATGTCCCGGGGGTGGGCCATGAACGCGACTCCCGGGGCGACCTGGGTGGCGTGCGCCAGCAGCGCCGCGTCCCGTACGGCGAACTGCTCGGCGCACGCGATCCGGGTGGTGGTCGCCAGGGCGGGCGGGATGTCTGGCCACTCGGCGAGCAACTCGCCCATGGCCGACGGGACGCCGCGCTGCGTCATGCCGTCGTGCAGCGCCTGGAACCAGGCCCGGGACAGCGCCAGGTGGTAGTAGAGCTTGGAGGCCCGCCAGGGCTCGCCCGCCCCGGGGTAGCGCACCGGGTCGGCGGCGGCCTCGAACGCCGCCACGGTGACCCGGTGGGTCATCACGTGGTCCGGGTGCGGGTACCCGCCGGTCGCGTCGTAGGTGATGACCACGTGCGGACGGAACTCACGGATCAGCGCGACCAGCGGCGCGGCGGCGACGTCGAGCGGTTGGGCGGCGAAGCAGCCCTCGGGCAGCGGCTCGTCCGGCCCCGGCATCCCGGAGTCGACGAAACCGAGGAACTGCTGGCGCACCCCGAGGATCTCCCGGGCGGCCGCCATCTCCTCACGCCGGATCCGGGCGAGGTCGGCCCGGACCTCGGGGCGGTCCATCGCCGGGTTGAGCACCGAGCCGCGCTCACCGCCGGTGCAGGTGGCGACCAGGACCTCCACCCCCTCGGCGGCATAACGGGCGAGGGTGGCCGCGCCCTTGCTCGACTCGTCGTCGGGGTGCGCGTGCACGGTGAGCAGGCGCAGATCGCCGGGGTGCTTGGTGAACACGGGGACCTCCATGGGATCGAGGGGTCGATCAGTCGACCGAAGGACTGTCGGTCCAGGGCGGCCACTCAAGGGCCGCGGACCGGGAAGACGTGACTGACGACCGGTCAGGCATCGGCGTTCTTACGGGTGTTCGGGTAGAGCCAGGCCGGTGCGATCGCCAGCGCGGACAGGGCCAGCACCCACCAGAAGGTCTCCCCGAAGGCCGCGCCCGGTCGCTCCGGATAACCGTGCTGCGCCTGCTGGAGGACCAGCGTCAGCACGGCCGTGCCGAGCGCCCCACCGACCCGGTTCAGCACGTTGACCGCGCCGGCCGCCGCCGGGACCTGGGCCTTCTCGACGCTCCCGTACACCGCCGCCAGGCCGGGGATCGCAATGATCCCCATGCCCGCGCCGCGCAGCGCCAGCGAGCCGGCGATCAGCCAGTGAGCGGGATCGGAGCCGCTTCCCAGCCGGGTGAAGGCGAGCGTGCCGACCAGCGAGCAGGCGATGCCGATCATGATCAGCGGACGGGGCGCGAAGCGGTCGGTTATTCGGGCGGCCAGCATCGCGGTGACCGCCGTACCGAGGGCCTGCGGGGCGAGCAGCAGTCCGGCCTCCACCGCCCCGGCGTGCTGCACCTGCTGGTAGTAGAGCGGCACCAGGAACATCGAGCTGTAGAGCGCGGCGCCCTGCAGGAAGCTGTTCGCCGTGGCCACGGAGAAGCCGCGCCGGGCGAACAGCCGCAGGTCGATCAGCGGCGCCCGGACACCGCCGCGCCCCAGCCGCAGTGCGTACCCGCCGTAGACCGTCACCAGCACGGCCCCCGTGGCGAGGACGGCCCAGCCGACCGACCCGCCGTCACCGATCGTCGAGAACCCGTAGAGCAGTCCGGTCAGGCCGGGCGAGAGCAGCAGCAGGCCGGTCACGTCCAGCCGGGGCTTCGGCGCCTCGGACGCCTCGTCGGCCGGCAGCCAGCGGGCGGCCAGCAGCAGCGTCAGCAACCCGACCGGGATGTTCAGCAGGAACATCCACCGCCAGTCGAGGTGCTCCAGCACCAGCCCGCCGAGGATCGGCCCCAGGACGGGCGCCAAGCTGATCGGGAGCATCAGGGTGCCCATCACGCGCCCGACCCTGGACGGCCCGGCCGCCTGTACGATGATCGCCTGACCGAGCGGTTGGATCATCCCGCCGCCGATCCCCTGCAGCACCCGGAAGGCGATCAGACTGCCCGTCGACCAGGCCAGGCCGCACAGCGCCGATCCGAGGACGAACAGGACGACCGAGGCCAGCCACGCCCGCCGGGCCCCGAACCGGCCGGCGGCCCAGCCCGAGAGCGGCATGGTCAACGAGATCGCCAGCAGGTACCCGGTGGCCACCCACTGCACCGCCGCGATCGAGCTGTGCAGATCGCGGCCGACGGAGTCGATGCCGACGTTCACGATCGTGGCGTCCAGCAGCGCCAGGATCGGGCCCAGCGCGAGTACCGAGGCCATCTTCCACAGGCCCGGCGGAATCGCCTCCGGTTCCGGCGCGCGGACTCCCCCGCGGCCCTTCGCAGTGACGGATGTGGTCATGCGCCCTCCCCTTGGCAGCCCCTTGAGCGAACCGCCCTACGACCCTCCGGAGGTCAATCCGGCGGGCGGTCGCCCCGGCGGTCACCCCGACCGCCCGAGAAGAACTTAGGACGGACACAGTGATTGGGTCAAGCCTAATTCCTGTACCCGACCCAGCGAACTGCGCTAGGCTCCCCGCCATGACCGAGACCGGGACCACGCCGAACCTCCGCGAGCTCAACAAGCGCCGCACCCGCGAGGCGATCTCGCACGCCGCGACCAGGCTCTTCATCGAGCAGGGCTTCGACCGGACGACCATCGCCGAGGTCGCGGCCGCCGCGGGCGTCGCCAAGATGACCGTCACCAACCACTTCCCGCGCAAGGAGGACCTCTTCTTCGACCTGCACGAGGAACTCGTCGGCCGGCTCGCCCGGGCCGTGGCCGAGCGCGCGCCCGGCGAGTCCGCGCTCGCCGCGCTGCGCCGCGACTGCCTGGCCGGGATCGACCGCCACGACGCCCGGCTCGGCTTCTCCGGCCCGGCGTTCGTCCGCACGGTCTTCGACAGCCCGGCCCTGGTCGCCCGGCTGCGCGAGGTGCACGAGCAGAGCGAGACGGCCCTCGCCGAGGCGCTCGCCGAGGCCGTGCACGAGAGACCCGTCGGCTTCGAGAGCCGGGTCGCCGCCGCGCTGCTCGCCGCCGTCGACCGGGCGGTGTTCACCGAGGTGCTGCGTCGCGTCCTGGCCGACGAGGCGCCCGCCGCGATCGCCGCCGCGGTGCGGCCCTCGGCCGTGCAGGCCTACGACCGCCTGGAGGGAGCGCTGGGCGGCTTCGCCGTGCGGGAACCCGGCGGTCCGGCCGGAACGGAGAACCCTTGACGAAAGGTTGACCTGCTCACGGCAGAAGATTGACGATCACCGCCTCTATCGTCGGCCCATGCCCTCACAGCCCATCAGGCCCACCACGCTGCCGGTCCTGCCGTACCGCAAGCCCACCCGGGGCCGTGACTACTGGGTCCTGAACGACGTCCTGCCCGATCCGGACGCCGTCCGTGAGCGCTGCCTGGCCCGCGGCGAGTGGACCGAGGGATACCCGCACCGCCCCGAGACCTGGCCCGGCCTGCGCACCATGCCGGGCCTGGAGCCCGGCGAACTGGCCCGGGTCGAGGCCCTGGTCCGCAAGGCCACCGGCGCCTCCCGGCTCTGGGTGCAGAGCACCCCGGGCGGCGGCACGCTCAACCACAACTGCGTCCAGGTGGTCGGCGCCGGGGAGTCGGAGTCCCGCCCGCACACCGACTCCCGCGCGCTCTGCCGCTACGCCGCCGTGCTCTACCTCAGCCCGGGCGCCCCCAAGGACGCCGGCACCAGCTTCTACCGCCAGCAGTTCCCCGGCGGCCGCCTCGGCGGCAACGTGGTCGACGCCCCGCACAACAACCTCGTCGAGGCGCTCGGCACCCGCCGCGTGCCCGCCGACCACTTCGTCGAGGACGTCCGCGTCCCGAACCGCTACAACCAACTGCTGCTCTACAACGCCAACCTCATCCACAGCGCCACCGGCTACTACGGCAACGAGCTGGCGGAGCGCCGGATGACGGCGGTGTTCTTCTGGATGGCCTGACGGTGTGACGGCCCGACGTCGCCGCGGCCCTGCCGGGCTCGATGGCTCGCCGGCCGTACGCCGCGGCGCACGCCGCCGGGCGGCTCAGGGGGCCCCGACGTGCGCCAGGCTCGCCCGCGTCAGCGCCGCCGCCCACCGGGCCAGGTCCTTCGCCCCGACGAGCGCCGCCAACCCCTCGGGGCTCGTCGGCAGCCCCAGCGTCCGGGCCTCCGCCAGCACCCGCTCGTCGAAGTACGGCCGTAGTGACGGCCAGACCGCCTGCGCCTCGCGCCGGAAGATCCCGGCGCCGACCGGCCCGATCCGGGGGAACTCCTGCAGCAGCTCCCCGATCCGCCCCGACTCGCCGCCGGCCTCCTCCCGCAGCCGCCGCAGGTCACCGTGCCAACGGTCGAGCAGCAGCTCGGCGCCCTTCCCGAGCGCGGTGGCGGTGCTCTCGTCGTACCGCACGTAGTGGGCCCGGCCGAGCGCGGCGATGAGCGTGCCGCGTCGGGCACCGACCATCGCGCGCGGCGTCCGCAGCCCGGCGGCCGACAGCTCGCGCGCCGCCGCCGTCGCGGTGTCGGCGCTGATCCGCACGGAGCACAGCACGGTCAGGACGAGCAGCCGGTAGAGCGGCGAGGGCTTGTCGCGCAGCGTGATCCCGGCCTCCTCCGCGTAGGTGCGGCCGAACCGGTCCAGCAGCTCGGAAACGGTCGTCTCCACGGCCATCGCCTCCTCCCTTCCACGCTTGCCCGGATTCGGACCCTTCGCACCAGGGGACGCTCGCCGCATGGACAAGCACGCAACCGACCGGCCCTCGACCGGCCCCGGCCCGACCGACCACGGCCGCCGGGACCACGACCCGACGAACCACGACCGCCCGGACCACGACGACCAGGACCGGCCCGCCGTGCCGCCGACCGAGACGATCCGCCCCGAGTGGGCCTCGATCGACGAACTGCCCACCGCCGAACTGCTCCGCCTGATGAACGCCGAGGACCGCACGGTCGCCGCCGTCGTCGGGGGGCAGCTGGAGCGGATCACCACCGTTGTCGACGCGGTGTCCGCACGAATGGCGCACGGCGGACGGCTGGTCTACGCCGGGGCGGGAACGGCCGGCCGGCTCGGTGTGCTGGACGCCGCCGAGTGCCCGCCGACCTTCGGCACCGACCCGGCACTCGTCGTCGGCCTGATCGCAGGCGGCCGGACGGCCGTGACCCAGGCCGCCGAGGGCGCCGAGGACCGCCCCGACCTCGCCGAGGCCGACGTGGCCGCGATCGCCCTCACCCCCGCCGACACCCTGGTCGGGATCTCCGCCTCCGGGCGCACGCCGTACGCGGTGGCGGCCGTCCGGGCCGCGCGGGCCGTCGGCGCCCTGACCGTCGGGCTGGCCTGCAACCGCGGCTCGGCGCTGGCGGCCGCCGCCGAGCTGGCCGTCGAGGTGGAGGTGGGCCCCGAGGTGCTGGCCGGCTCGACCCGGCTCAAGGCGGGCACCGCACAGAAACTGGTGCTCAACATGGTGTCGACGGCCGTGATGGTCCGCCTCGGCCGGACGTACGGAAACCTGATGGTCGACCTCCGGGCCACCAACACCAAGCTGCGCGAGCGCGCCCGCCGGATCGTCGCCGAGGCCACCGGAGCCGACGACCGGAGCATCAGCCACGCCCTCGGCGCGACCGACGGGCGGACCAAGGACGCCATCCTGCTCCTGCTCTCCGACGTGGACGCCCCCACCGCGGCCCGGCTCCTCACCACCGCGAACGGCCACCTGCGCGAGGCCCTGAGGGCAGCCCGCGACAGCCGGTCCGTACCGACGCCCTTCCCTCCGGGTGGCCCGGCCTGAACGGAACGGCGGACCCGTACGCCGGCGGCGACGGTGGCTGCTGCTGCGGCGACTGCGCGAACCGGCCGGGTCAGTCCTGGTCCAGCGCGGCCAGCGCGTCGCCGACCAGCCGGGTGGCGAAGTCGTTGCCGTTGCCGGAGATCCGGTTGATGTACTCGGCGAGCAGGACCGCAGTGGCCTCCAGGGGGTTCATCTCGGCCTCCGTCCAGGGGCCGTACTGGGCGCGCCACAGCGTCGGGCTCAGGCCGCTCCCCGCCGCGATGAGCAGCGCGGCCATCGTGGGGACCACCTCCGGACGGAAGGTCCTCGGCATCATCCGCATCGTGGCCACCAGACTGGGCACCACGTGGTCGACCGCGTCCTCGTCGTGCTCCTCGAACGCCGATCGCAGCCATTTCATGTACATGTAGATGAGCGTGCAGACGCCTTCCAGCAACTCCTCGGCCTCCGTGGGGCCGAAGGACGCGACGATCTCGTCGACCATCCGCTGCCGTTCCGGGTCGGTCCCGCTCTTCCCGTCGTGGACGGCTCTGAGCCGGGAGTCGATCACCAGCAGTGCTGCACTCACATCGCCTACGGGAGCGTGTGCGGGGTCGCAGGGCGGCACGGGACTCCTTCTGAAGCATCCGGGTGGTGGTTCCGGCGCGTCCCAGCGTAGGCCGCCGGCCGGACGGCGTCCGGCGCATCGCACCGGACCACCCCTGCGGGTGACGCGCCCGGAACGCCGCCCCGGTGTCCGCAGCAGTGGCGCGCGGTGGACGGGCAGAATCCGACGGATCGTCACGAGGAGGTCCGATGAAGATCCCCGGCCCCGAACCCCGGCCGGACGGCGGGGTGGGCGCCATCGCGCGGGCGGGCGGGCTGCACGCCTACCAGCTGTGGCTGCACGCCGAGTTCGGACCGGTCGCGCGCTTCCAGCTGCCCGGTGCCGGGACGGCCGTGTCGATCGCCGACCCGGTGCTGCTGGAGGCCACGGCCCACCTCGACGAGCGGCCGGAGCGGCTCTTCTCCTTCCTGGACCCGTTGTTCGAGGCGGGAAACCTCCAGGTGCTCCCGGCCGAGGAGCACACCCCGTGGCGCCGGCTGCTGCTCACGGTCCTGGCCGGACGGCCCTCGCACGAACGGCACTTCGCCCGTTTCGCGGCCCTGGCGACCGGACTCGCCGACCGCTGGGCCGCCCTGCCCACCGGCGGGCCCGTCGAACTCCAACGGGAACTCACCGGGCTCTCCCTCCGGATGATCTGCGGATACGCCGTGGGCGGTGAGGTCGAGGACCCGGACGCCGTGGTCGAGGCCTTCGAAGTGGTGCTCACCGACTACCTGGAGCGTCTCTACCTGCTCCCGCCGGAGCAGACCGCGGACCGCCGCGCCGACCGGAGCGCACAGGCGCTCGCCCGACTGCGGGCGACGGTCGACCGGGTGATCGCGGCGCACCGTCCGGGCCGCCCCGGCGACCGCAGCGACCTGATCGGCGCCCTCGTCGAGGCCGGCGAACGCCCCGCGCGGATCCGCGACACCGTCCTCGCGATGATGCTGGCCGCCCACCACACCACGGGCGTGGCCGTCTCCTGGACCCTGCACCTGCTCGGCGCGCACCCGCAGGAGACCGGGCGCGTCACCGAGGAGCTCGATCGCGTGCTCGGTGACCGCGCGGCGCCGGACCACGCCGACCTGCGGCGCCTGCCGTACCTCGGCATGGTCCTCCGGGAATCGCTCCGCCGCTACCCGCCCGGCCCGTACGGCGCCCGGCGGACCAGCGGACCACTGGCCGTCGGCGGGTACCTGATCCCCGCCGGGGCGGTCGTCTTCTACCCGTTCTGGGCCGTCCACCTGAACCCCGCGTACTGGCCCGAGCCGGAACGGTTCCGGCCGGAGCGCTTCACCCCGGAGGAGTCGGCCGGCCGCCCCCGGCTGGCGTGGATCCCGTTCGGCCTGGGCCCGCGCGGCTGCGAGGGGGCCGGACTGGCCACCGTCGAGGCGCTGTTGCTGCTTGCCGTCCTGCTCAAGCGCTTCCGCTTCCGGCCCGTGCCCGGCCACCCGGTGGTCCCGATCGAGCGGTTCGTCCTCCGGGCCGCCGACGACATCCGCATGCTGGTGAGCCCGCGGGCGGCGTAGTCTCCGGCCCCTGTACCGCCGCGCCGACCCCACTCCACGGCCAGCCACTCCACGGCCACCCCGCACCGCGGCTACGGCGCACCGCGGCTACGGCGCGTCGTCGCGCAGGGTGAGCACGTAGGTGGCGGTGAGCGCCACGGCGCGGTCGTCGTCCCCGGCCAGCCCCGCGAGGGCGCGTGACGCCGTGCTGCCCGGGATGTCCGCGAGCGCCTGGGTCAGCCGTCGGCGGGCCGGCGTGCCGGTGGTGCCGAGGGCGAGGCGGTCGACGAGCCCGGTGGCGATCCGGTCCGCCGACACGGGGTCAGCCGCCAAGGTGCTCAACGCGTCGGCCGCGTCGGCGTCGTTCCTCGCCCCGACGATCATGTCGATCAGCGTCGGGACCGCGTCGGCCACTCCGCGTTCGCCGAGCGCCAGGGCCGCGTACCCGCGGACCACGACGTCGGGGTGCGCGAGGGCGTCCCGCAGCACCGCGGTCGCCCCGTCGGTCGGGAGCTCGGCGACGGACCGGACGGCACGTTCGCGCACCGCCGCCTCGGGCGAGCCCAGCCCCTTCGCCAACGGCGCGACCGCATCCTCGCCCGACTGCGCCAGGGCCCAGCGGAGGGCTCCCGCGACGTTCGGGTCCGACTCGCCCAGCACCGCCTCGGCCAGGGCCTCCACCGGTACGGACGTCTCCTCGACGGCGGAGACCGCGGACAGCGCCGCGCGCTGCCGCGCCCCCGCGTTGTTGGACTCCAGCGCCTGGAGGAGCGAGACGATCCTGAGGACGTCCTCCCAACCGCCCGGCTCCGCGGCACCGATCCGCCGCAGCCGGGTGAGCAGCTCCGTCTCCGCCGCGATGCGGTCCAGCGTCCGGTGGATCAGGTCGTCGACGAGCTCGGCGGGCGCGAAGCCGGGATCGTCGAGGGCACGTCCGACGTCGCTCAGCGACAGCCCCAGTGAGCGCAGGCTCTCGATGTGGAAGATCCGCCGGATGTTCTCCTCGGAGTACTCCCGGTAGCCGGAGCCGGTCCGACCCGACGGCCGGACCAGGCCGAGCGATTCGTAGTGCCTGAGCATGCGGGCACTGACCCCGGACCGCTGCGCGACGTCACCGATCAACACTGGCTACCGGCCCTCCTTGTCGGCCCCGCCGAGCGCGACGACGCGCTTCGCCTCCTCGATCGCGAACTCGAATCCCGCGTCCGGGTCCCGCCACAACCCTTCCGTGGCGATCGCGTGCGCACGCACGAGGGGGTCGGGATCCGTCCCGGCGGCGCCGAGGACCGGCAGCATCACCTCCCCGAGCGCGATCAGCGCCCGACTGAGGCTCAGCTGCGTCGCCCGGTCGCCGCGCCCGAGCTGCGTGGCCAACCCTACGGCCAGTCCGTGCTCCGCACCTTCGGGCACCAGCACGACCGCCGCCCGCCAGGCGCTGCGGGCGACCTCCTCGTCGGCGTCGGACAGCAGCGCCGGCGTGATCGCCGGCCACGCCCGCCGGTCCCCGATCTTGGAGAGCGTGTGCAGGGCCTGGCTCCGTGCCTGCGCACGCTCCGAGCGGACCTCGTCGAGCAGCGCCGGGACGGTCGTCCCCGCCGCGTGGCGGGTGAGTGCCCAGGTGAGCATCTCGCGCACGGAGAAGTCGGGTTCGACCGCACACCGCTCGATCAGCCTGCCCACCGACCCCGGGTCGGGCGTCGTGCCGATCGCCAGCGCCGCCTGCAACCGGACCGACGGGGCGTCGTTCTCCAGCGCCCGGAGGGCTGGGCTCATGGCCGTGGCCGCGGCCGTGGCGGTGCTCGTGGCCGTGGCTGTGGCCGTGCTCGTGGCCGTGGTCGTGTTCTCCGTCGACATGGTCATCCGGACCACCTCCTCGGCCACAGTGAAGGCCTTGTCACCGTGTCAAGGTCAAGCGGAGCCGGACCGCAGTCGCGGACCGGCGGTCGCGGGAGAGCGGCCTTCCGCAACGAGCGGCGCCGCCGGGCTTCAGCCCAGCCGGAGGTCCCCCGTCGTCACGACTGCGCCGAGGCGCGGGAAGTCCAGTTCCACCGACGCCCGGTGCTCCTCCGCCGTGAGCGCGGCCATCGCGTCCTCGACGAACACCAGCTCGTAGCCGTGGTCGGCGGCCGCGCGGGCGCTCGACTCCACCCCGAGGTTGGTGGCGATCCCGGCGAACACCACGGTCTCCACACCCCGCTCCCGGAACAGCTCGTGCAGGCCGGTGCCCTGGAAGGCGCCGATGGTGCGCTTGACCACCACCTCGTCGGCCACCGCCTCGACCTCCGCGAGCAGTTCGCTCCCGGGCGGCTGCTCCGCGACGTTCGGCCGCTCGACCCGGACGGCGACGACCGGGGCACCGGCGGCGCGGAAGGACCGGGCGAGCTCCAACGAGGCCGCCACCACGTCCGAACCGGGGCGCGGTGCCAGCGGGTTGGCGACGATTCGGTCCATCAGGTCGATCAGGACCAGGGCCGTGCTGCGGGGATCAAGGGTGGTCATGACGCCAACCTAGCCCACTCCCCGGCGCGCCCGACTCGGGCGCCTCGGGCGACTCTGGCGACTCGGGCGCCGACGGCGACGCCGAAGAGGCCGACTCCCGGGCGATCTCGGCCCGGAACCCCTCGATCATCACGCGCAGCCCGTACTCGAAGTCGGCGTCGTGGTCGGTCATCCGCAGCACGTCGACCGCCTCGCGCAGCAGCGGCAGCTCACGCAGCGCGTCGTCCGGGAACGGCGGCCGCTCGCGGTGCGCGGCGTCCTGCCGCCACGCCTGCTCCTCCGTGACCCAGCCCATGATGTACCGGTCGACGGTCAGCAGCAGCCGCAGCGCCGTGCGCGGGCGCAGCCCGGCCCGGCAGAGGGCGCTCAACTGGGCCTCGACGGCCGGGAGTTCCTCCTCGGTGGGCAGGGTGCCTGCGTGCACCCGGGCGCCGTCGCGGTAGGCGAGCAGGGCGTTGCGCTTGGCGCGGGCGTCGGCGGCGATCCACTCCGGCCAGTGCTCCGGATCCGGTTCGCGGTCGGGCGGGAGCGCCTCGGCGAGCATCGCCTCGGCCATCAGGTCGAGCAGTTCCCGCTTGCTCTTGAAGTGCCAGTACAGCGCCGGTGACTGGACGCCGAGTTCGCGGGCGAGCCGGCGGGTGGTCAGCCCTTCGATGCCCTCCTCGTTGAGCAGGCGCAGCGCGGTGCGCACCACCTCGTCGCGTTGCAGCGCCATCCGTTCGGCCTCCCGGGTCAATCGCTTGCCAGGCCCACCTTATCGCCGATAAGTTCCCGAGGTGGAACTTATCGGCGATAAGGAGGGCCGTCGCGGCGACGGCCACGAAGGGACCAACACCCGTATGACCTCAGCCCCCGACGCCCCCGACGCCCCCGACACGCCCGGCACACCCGACGCCCACGGCTCGCCCGACCCACCCGACCGCCTCCGGTCCCGGCTGCTCCCGAACACCGCCCCCTGGCGGTTCTCCCGGGACTTCCGCCTGGCCTGGACCTCCGGCACGATCACCCTGTTCGGCTCGATCTTCACCATGACGGCGATCCCCCTGCAGATCGCCGACCTCACCGGCTCACCGTGGGCCGTGGGTGCGGTCGGCGCGGTGGAACTCGTGCCCACCGTCCTGTTCGGCCTCTACGGCGGCGTCCTCGCCGACCGGGCGGACCGCCGCACGGTCGCCCTGGTCTCCGAGGTGGCACTGGCCGTGCTCAGCGCCCTGCTGCTGGCCAACGCCCTGCTCGGCACCCCCGCCGTCTGGCCGCTCTACGCCGCCGCCGGGCTGGCGGCGGCACTGCAGGGCATCCAGCAGCCCTCGGTCGAGGCGATGATCCCGCGGCTGGTGCCGCACGATCAGCTGGTGGCGGCGGGGGCACTGCTCTCGCTGCGCTGGAGCGTCGGCGGGGTGGCGGGCCCCGCCGCCGCCGGTCTGCTGATCGCGACGGCCGGGGTCCCGGCCGCCTTCCTGGTCGACCTCGGCACCTTCTTGCTCTCGATCGCCCTGCTCGCCCGGATCCGTCCCGTCCCCTCGGAGCGGGACGCCGAGAGGCCCCGGCTGGGCGAGTTCGTCGCGGGCGCCCGGTACGCCGCCCGGCGGCCCGACCTGATCGGCACCCACCTGGCCGACCTCGCCGCCACCGTCTTCGCGCTGCCCACCGCGCTGTTCCCGTTCCTGGCGGAGGACCTGGACGCCACCTGGGCGCTCGGCCTGCTCTACTCGGCCAGTGCGGTGGGCGGCCTGATCGCCGCGGCGACCGGCGGCTGGACGGAGCGGGTGCACCGGCACGGCCGACCGGTCGTGCTCTCCGCCGCCCTGGTCGGCGCGGCGACGGCTGCCGCCGCCTTCGCCCCGGGCCTGTGGGTCGTCCTGCTCTGCCTGGTCGTCGCGGGCAGCGCGCACTGGATCGGCGACACCTTCCGCAGCGCGATCTGGAACCAGTCCATCCCGGACGAACTCCGGGGCCGTGCCGCCGGGTTGGAGATGCTGATCGGTTCCGCCGGGCCGGCCCTGGGGGACCTCCGGGCCGGCGGCCTCGCCGCCCGGCAGGGCATCCGGGCCGCGCTGCGGACCGGCGGCCTGCTCTGCTTCGGCAGCGCCGCGCTCCTGCCCGCCGCGCTCCCCGCGCTCTGGCGTTACGACCAGCGCGCACACCCCGCGCCACCGTCGTCCGAACCGTCCACCCAGCCGACCGCCGAACCGGCCACCCAACAGGCCGGCCAACCGGCCACCGAACGGGCCGCCGAACCGGCCGCGGAGCCCAGCTCGTGAGACAGGCACCTCCGGACCCAGCGGCGCGCTCACGCCGTGAGTGGCCGGGTCGACGCCGCGATCGGCGCCGGGAGTTCGGTCCGCCCGCGCAGGTAGCGGTCCACCGCCGCAGCAACTGCCCGCCCCTCGGCGATGGCCCAGACGATCAGCGACTGTCCGCGCCCGGCGTCCCCGGCGACGAACACGCCCTCCGCCGTGGTGCCGAAACCGTCGTCCCTGGCCAGGGTGCCCTCCGGCCCGGTGGCGAGGCCGAGTTGGGCGAAGAGCCGCTGGTCCGGCTCGGGCCCGGTGAAGCCGAGGGCGAGCAGGGCCAGCTGCGCCGGCAGGATCCGCTCGGTGCCGGCCCGTGGGCTGCGGTCGGCGGGTTCGGCCTCGGCCAGGCGGACGGCGGCGAGTCGGCCGCCCGGGCCCGCTTCGAAGCGGACGGTGACCGCCGCGAAGACCCGGGGCCCGGCCGCGGCGGCGCCGGACTCCTCGTGCGAGGTGGTCTCCCGGTACACCTTGGGATGGACCGGCCAGGGCTGCCCGGACGCCCGACGCTCCGGCGGGCGCGGGTTGATGTCCAACTGGGTGACCGACGCGGCGCCCTGGCGCAGCGCCGTGCCCAGGCAGTCGGCCGCGGTGTCCCCGCCGCCGACGATCACCACGTGGCGGCCCTCGGCGGAGAGCGGCGAGGCCGCGCAGTCACCCTCGTCCACCCGGTTCGCCCAGGTCAGGTAGTCCATGGCCTGGTGCACCCCGGACAGGTCGCGCCCCGGCACCGGAAGCTCCCGGCGGGCCGTCGCACCCACCGCGACGACCAGCGCGTCGTACTCGGCCCGCAGGTCCTCGCCCGGCACGTCCCGGCCGACCCACACCCCGGTGCGGAACGTGGTGCCCTCGGCCCGCAGCTGGTCGAGCCGCCGCTCCAGCCGGTGCTTCTCCAGCCGGAACGGCGGGATGCCGTACCGCAGCAGCCCGCCCGGCCGGTCGGCCCGCTCGTACACCGTGGTGGCGTGCCCGGCACGGGTCAGCTGCTGGGCGGCGGCCAGCCCGGCCGGGCCCGATCCGATCACCGCGACCCGCCGCCCGCCGCCCCGTCCGCCGACCCGCTCGGGCTGGTGCGGCCCGTCCCAGCCCTCGTCCAGGGCCCGGTCGGCGATCGCCAGCTCGACGTTCTTGATGGTCACCGCGGCCCCGTCGATCGCCAGTACGCAGGCGCTCTCGCAGGGGGCCGGGCAGAGCCGCCCGGTGAACTCCGGGAAGTTGTTGGTCGCCAGCAGCCGGGCCGCGGCCGCCCGCCAGTCCTCCGCCGCCACCAGCTGGTTCCACTCCGGCACCAGGTTCCCCAGCGGGCAGGCGTTGTGGCAGAACGGCAGCCCGCAGTCCATGCACCGCTCCGCCTGCCCGCCGACCACCGGCAGCAGCGCACCCGGCCGGTACACCTCCCGCCAGTCCCCCAGCCGCTCCCGCACGTCCCGCCGCGCCCGCTCCGCGCGCGGGGTGGTGAAGAAGGCCATCCGGTCTGCCATCGCGGCCTCCGGCAGGGCGTGCCGACACTGACCAGGCGGCCCACCCGGCGGCACGCCACCGTGTGGCCACCGTACGCCCACGAATGAGCACGCGGAAGAGGCAGCCGGTCGCACCCGCCCGACCGCCCCTCCGACCCGCGCGAATCCGCCGTGAGCACGCCAGGGACAATCTCCGTCATGACCCACACCGTGCTGATCGCCGAGGACGACCGGGCCATCCGCGACTCGCTCGTCCGCGCGCTGATGCTGGAGGGCTACCGGGTGCGGATCGCCGCGAACGGCACCCAGACCCTGGCCGTCCTCGCCGAACAGCGCCCGGACGTCCTGGTGCTCGACGTGATGATGCCCGAGCCGAACGGCCTGGAGGTCTGCCGCCGGCTGCGCGCCGCCGGCGACCGCACCCCGGTGCTGATGCTCACCGCCCGGGTGGAGGTCCCGGACCGCATCGCCGGGCTGGACGCCGGGGCCGACGACTACCTGGTCAAGCCCTTCGACGTGAACGAGCTGTTCGCCCGCCTGCGGGCCCTGCTGCGCCGCGACCGGAACGCCCCGACCGCCGAGGTCCTGAGCGTCGCGGACCTGCGGGTCGAACCGCCCGCCCGACGGGCCTGGCGGGCCGGCGAGGAGCTGGAGCTGTCCCGCACCGAGTTCGACCTGCTGGAGCTGCTGGCCCGGCACGCCGGCGCCGTCCTCGACCAGGCCACCCTGTACGAGCGGATCTGGGGCTACGACTTCGGCCCCGGTTCGAAGAACCTCGCCGTCTTCATCGGCTACCTGCGCCGCAAGCTCGACCGCCCCGGCCTGACCCCGCTCATCCACACCGTCCGCGGCGTCGGCTACACGCTGCGCGAGCCGTGAGCGGCCCGGCGCCGCGCCGCCCGCGCCTGCCGCGCCCGGGCCTGCGCACCACCCTCTCGCTCGCCTTCGCCGCGATCGCCGCCCTGGTGGCGGTCCTGATCGGCGCGCTCGGCTACCACGCCGCCGCCCGGCTGATCACGGACGACGAGACGGCCGACTTCGGCGCGGCCGTCGACTCCGTCGCCCGGCAGGCCTCGCACGAGACCCTCTTCCCGGGCGACTTCGCGGGCCCCAGCGGCCTGAGCGACGACCTGCTGCGCCCGATCCGGGTGACCTCGCAGGCGCTCGCCCCCGACGCCCGGCTGCTCCCCGGCACCGCCCGGCTCGACCTGCCGTCGACGCCGACGGACCTCGAACTCGCCCGGACCGACGAGCCCGGCCGTACCGTGACCGGGCTGCGCCGGCTGCACGGGGACACCCTCCGGGTGGGTGTGGTGTCGCTCGGCGGCCACCGCGGCGCCGTCCAGATCATCCAGCAGGTCGGCCCCACCGAGCAGCTGCTGGCCGCCCTGCGGGTCCGCACCTCCGCCCTGGTGGCGGTCGTCGCGGTGATCGCGGGCGGAGCCGGCTGGCTGCTCGCCGGACGGATCACCAGCCGGCTGGTGCGGCTCACCGAGGCGGCCGAGCTGGTCGCCGCGAGCGGGCGGCTGGACGTCCCGGTGCCGGCCGCCGGATCGGACGAGGTGGGCCGGCTCGGCCGGGCCTTCGACCGGATGCTCGTCCGGCTCGCCACCGCCAAGGAGAACCAGCGCCGCCTCGTCCAGGACGCCGGACACGAGCTGCGCACCCCGCTGACCAGCCTGCGCACCAACCTCGCCGTGCTGCCCGCCCTGGACCGGTTGCCGCCCGCCGAGCAGGCTGCTCTGATGGCCGATCTTACCGATGAGGCAAGGGAGTTGACCCAGCTGGTGGAGGAGCTGGTGGCGCTTGCCGCGGAGCGCAGGTCGGACGGGCCGCCGACGGAGGTGGTGCTGGCCGAGGTGGTCCGCGGGGCCGCCGCCCAGGCCCGCCGGCGCAGCGACCGGGAGATCCTGGTGGACGCGGACGACACCGTGGTCACCGCCCACCCGGACGCGCTGGCCCGCGCGGTGGGCAATCTGCTGGAGAACGCGGCCAAGTTCGACCCGGCCGGCGCGGGCCCGATCGAGGTGGTGGTGCGCGGCCCGCGGGTGGAGGTGCGCGACCGCGGCCCGGGCATCGACGAGGCCGACCTCGACCGGGTCTTCGACCGCTTCTACCGGGCCACCGCCGCCCGCAGCCTGCCCGGTTCGGGGCTGGGCCTGGCGATCGTGCACGAGGTGGCCCGCTCGCACGGCGGCACCGCCTTCGCCGCCAACCGCGAGGGCGGCGGCGCGGTGATCGGCTTCACGCTCGGCGGCTGACGGGCCCGGAGGCCGGGCCCGGTGCGCCCCCGAGGCCGGCCCCCGAACCCGGGAACCGGCCGGACGTCAGGCCCGGACGGACGTCAGCAGTCCCCGCCCGAGCCAGTCGGCGTCGTCCTCCACCCCGGGCAGGACGAAGAAGTACCCCCCGCCGGTCGGCGAGATGTAGTCCACCAGGGGCTCCCCGATGAGCCGGGTCTGGGTGGCCTCGAACTGCCGCACCACGTCCTGCTGGTAGCAGCAGAACACCAGGCCCATGTCCAGGTTGCCCGCCTTGTCGATGCCCCGGTCGTAGTTGAAGCCGCGGCGCAGGATGCGCGAGTCGTCGGTGTCGGCGGTGCGCGGATTGGCGAGGCGGATGTGCGCGTCGAGCGGGATCGCCTTGCCGTCCGGGTCCTTGGCGTAGTCCGGTGCGTCGGTCTCCCGGTGGCCGTCGAGCGGAGCGCCGGTGTCGCGGCGGCGGCCGAACATCTTCTCCTGCTCGGTGAGGGTGACGCGGTCCCAGAACTCGATCAGCATCCGGATGATCCGGATCACCTGGTAGCTGCCGCCGACGGCCCAGGCGGGCTCGCCCGTCGCGCCGTTCACCCAGATCAGCCGGTCCGTCTCCCGGGCCGAGCCGGTGTCCGGGTTGACGATGCCGTCCTTGAAGCCGAGCAGGTTGCGCTGGGCGCCGTCCGGCCGGGACTGGTTCTGGAAGCCGTCGATCCGCCAGAGGACCTGCAGCGCGCCCCGCGTGTGCCGGGTGATGTCGCGCAGCGCGTGCAGCACGGTGTCCTGGCGGTCGGCGCAGATCTGCAGCGAGAGGTCGCCGTGCAGTTCGGTGGCCTGCAGGTTGTCGTTGGGGAAGGTCTTCATCGGCGTCAGCTTGAGCGGCTTGGCCTTGGCGAGCCCGTAGCGGTCGTCGAAGAGGGAGGCCCCGACGCCGACCGTGACGGTCAGGTTGTCGGTGGGGAGGGTCGGGCCGAGGATGCCGCTGTCCGAGGGCGGCGCGCCGACGCCGAGGTCGGGCGGGGTGCCCCCGGCGGTGAGGAAGCGGATCCGCTCGGTCAGGGTCCGGAGGAGGTCTTCGAGGCTCTTGCGGTCCTGGGCGATCACCTGGCACGAGACGAAGGCCGCGTGCGCGGGGGCCGGGGTGGTGATCCCGGCCTGGTGGGCGCCGTGGAACGGGACGGCCCCGCTCGCCGACTGCCGGGTGTCCCCGGCGGAGGCCGGGCCGGCCCCGAGCGTGAGGGCGCCGCCGGCGAGCGCGGCCGCTCCGGCCCCGGCACCCAGCGCGGCCCGGACGACGCTGCGCCGGGCCGGACGGGCCGGGCAGCCGCTCTCCGACACGGCCCCGGCGGAGGCCCGGCCCAGGACCTGGGCCCCGGTCTGGGCATCGGTCCGAGCAGTGGCCTGAGCGGCGCCCTCGGCGGCGTCCCGGACGGTGGTGTGCGGGTACGGGCAGGAGCCGGCGGCTGCGGTGTCGTCGGTCATCAGGCGGCCTTCCGGATTTCGAGCAGGGCGGGGATCGGAGCGAGGTCTTCGAGCAGCTGGCCGGTGGCGCCGTCGAGTTGACGGCGGGTGTCGGCGGGCAGCCGGTCGACCGGGGTCCAGCCCTCGGGCGTGCGGGCGGCGGCGACGAGGTCGCCGACCCGCTCCATCCCGGCGTTCACCCGGACCAGCAGCTGCGGGTCCCGCTCGTCGAGCAGCGGCTGCAGCAGGGTCAGCAGCTCCTGGGTGCCCGCCAGGTTGGCCTGGGCGGTCGCCAGGTTGGTGCCGCTGCCCATGTCGGTGTCGCCGGTCAGCTCGAACTGGAGGGTGTTCTCCAGGATCTCGTGGGCGCGCAGCGGCAGGTCGGCCGGGTCGAAGTCCTGCGCCGGGAAGTCGTGCACCAGCTTGGCGACGTTCTGCGCCAGCTCGTCGGCGACGGGCGTCAGCTCGGCGGCGGACTGGCCGTGCCAGAGGCCGTACTCCAGGCGCAGGAAGCCGGTGAAGCCCGGGTCCCGGTACTTGTCGGGGAGGCCGTCGGGGCGCCCGTCGATCTTTCCGTCGAGGTCGGCGAAGGTGCCGTAGGCCGCGCCGAGCGAGGCGTACCGCAGGTGCGCGGTGAGCCAGTCGGCCCTGGCGGTGGCGAGGTCGCCGGAGTGCACGTCGGTCTGGAGCTTCTGGGTCTGCGTCATGAGGGTCGCGAGGCCCTGGTCGACGTAGCCCCGGTAGCCGTCGAGCGGGCCCTGGAGGTCGTCCTCGGCGACCGGCTTGACGGCCTTGACCTCGCTGCCGCCGCTGATGTGCACGGCGGCGGAGGTGACGGCGTTGCCGCCGGTGGGCACGCAGCGCCAGGCGTAGTCGCCCGCGCCGATGGTGGCGGTCAGGGCCCTGGTGGTGCCGGGGGCCAGGCCTTCGACCTCGCCGTAGACCGCGCCCGTGCCCGGGTTCACCAGGTACACCTCGGAGACCTTGTCGCCGGCGTTGTGCATCTGGAACACCTGCTGGCCGGGGCGGGGTGTGCCGAAGCCCCTGCCGCAGTCCCGCTCGGAGACGGTGACGGTGGCGGAGCCGGCCGGCTTGCCGTCGCTGACCGCGATCACGGCGCCGGCCACCACGACCGGCACGGCGACCAGCGCGGTCGGCAGCACCCAGCGTGGACGTCCGGCGCGGGCCGGCTCCGCCTTCTCCTCGGCGGGCCCGGCGTCCTCGGCGGGCGCGGCGCCTTCGGCGGACGCGGCAGCGGAACCCGCGGCCGGCGCCGCGGCCGGCGTGGCCGCACCGCCCCGGACGCCCTCGATGAACATCGTCATCACGATCCCCAGGTACGCGACGTAGCCGACGACCTGCAGGACCGTCATGGTGACGGTCAGGTTGAGCGTGCCCTGGACGAGCGTGGCGTACCAGGACGAGGCGTCCAGGTGCCCGCTCAGGTCGAAGGCGTACGTGCCGCGCCCGCCTACCAGGCCGGACTCCTGGAGGTCGCGCAGGCCGTAGCCGAGCACGCCCGCCGCGACGACGATCAGACCGGCGCCGGTGACGGTGAAGAACCGGGTGAGGTTCATCGTCAGCGCCCGCCGGTACAGGCCCCAGCACAGCCCGGTGGAGAGCAGCAGGCCGACGGCCGCGCCGATCAGCGGGCCGGTGGACTCCCCGGCGGTGCGCACGTTGGTCCACAGGAAGAGCGAGGTCTCCAGGCCCTCGCGGGCGACCGCGAGGAAGCTGGTGAGGACCAGCGCGCCGGCGCCCATCGCCAGCGAGGCCCTGACCTTCTCCTTCAGCTCGGCGGAGAGGGTACGGGCCGAGCGGCGCATCCAGAACACCATGGCGGTGACGAAGCCGACCGCGACGAGGCTGAGCACCCCGCCGAACGCCTCCTGGGCGCGGCCTGAGAGGTTGGCGGCGGTGAAGGTGAGCACGGCGCCGAAGCTCAGACTGAGCGCCAGGGCCGCCGCGACGCCCGTCCACACCTGGGGCAGACGGCCCTTCTGACCGCCCCGGACCAGCGTGGCGACCAGGATCGACACGATCAGTCCGGCTTCCAGCCCCTCGCGCAGCCCGATCAGGAAGCTGGGAAACGCCTCATCCCACATGCAGCGGGCTCCTCCCCCGGGCCGTGCCGGGCCGTCACCTGTCCTCGCCCACCGCGGTGGCGGTGTGGCGGCACGGCCGAACGCCCCGGACACGGCGGTCCGGGGCGTTGCGGCTTAGCTTAGGCAAACCTTAGAGGCGTGCAGGTCAACTGCACCCCTGCTTCAGGTAAGGGTTCGGTATGGGAACCTCCGTGCGTTTCCCGACGCGGCACGTCGGCGGGCCGACTCGGCCAGCACCGGCGGCACGGTCAACGCCCTCAGTGCCGGCAGCGCGGTCGCCGCCCGGCCGTCACCCCCACCACTGCTCGGGCACCGGCTCCGGCTCGGCCGGGACCGTCACCGGTTCGGCGCAGCGCACCAGCAGGTCGCCCGCCTCCGTCTCGGCGACCAGGTAGCCGCGCTCGCGCAACACGAGCGCGGCCGCGCCGCTCACCGCCGCGCGCGCCTCCCGGGTGGGCGGTCCGTCCGGGTCCGCGCCCGGCGTCCAGCCGACCACCACGCCCTCGGGGTGGTGGTCGATCCACAGCGGTGAGGCGCCCGGCGCGGTGTCGAACCCGGCCCGGGCCAGGGCCTCGGTGACGTCCTCGAAGAGTTCACGGTGATCCACCATTGGCGCAGCGTAGGCCGCGGACCGCGCGACCCCGGGGCACGGCGCGCGCCGAACGGCTCCAGTGGCACCCGACCGCAGCATCGGCACCCGTTGGACCGACCGGCGGCCAGCCGATCGGGCGTCAGGAACCCCCGTCCGGACCGACACGCACGGCCGGACGGGCCGATGGACGTGCACAGTCGGCCCCCTGCCGACAGCATGACAGAGTAAGCGCTCCATCACCCTGAGCAACGGGTCCAGCGGGCCGCGCAGGTCCGCGCGCCGGTCCGGCCGGCGGGCCCGTATCGAGAGGTCCCATGATCACAACACTTCGCCGGCCGCCGTTCCCGCCGACGGGGCTCCGGTCCGGCACGTCGAGGACGCCGGGGAGCACGTCGTGAGAGCCGACCAGCAGTCGCAGCCGGGACCGGTGACCAGCACCCGCGCCAAGCCCGCGAACGCGGCCGAATCCCTGGCCGACTGGACCGACGGCCGGCTCGGCATCTACTCCCTGGCCAAGGCCAACCTGCGCAAGATCTTCCCGGACCACTGGTCCTTCATGCTGGGCGAGATCGCGCTCTACACCTTCGTCATCATCATCCTCACCGGTGTCTGGCTGACCATGTTCTTCCAGCCGAGCATGAGCGAGGTCATCTACGACGGGACGTACGTCCCGCTCAGGGGCATCGAGATGTCCCAGGCCTACGCCTCGACGCTCGACATCAGCTTCGACATCCGCGGCGGCCTGCTGATGCGCCAGATCCACCACTGGTCGGCGATCGTCTTCGTCGCCGCGATGCTGACGCACATGATGCGCGTCTTCTTCACGGGCGCGTTCCGCAAGCCGCGCGAGATCAACTGGATCTTCGGCGCGGCGCTGCTGTTCCTCGGCATGTTCGACGGCTTCATGGGCTACTCGCTGCCGGACGACCTGCTCTCCGGCACCGGCATCCGGTTCATGGAGGGCGCGATCCTGGCCGTGCCCATCGTCGGCACCTACCTGCAGTTCTTCATCTTCGGCGGCCAGTTCCCGGGCTTCGTCATCATCCCGCGGCTGTTCACCGTCCACATCCTGCTGATCCCGGGGATCATGGTGGGCCTGCTCGCGGCGCACCTGATCCTGGTCTTCTACCACAAGCACACCCAGTTCGCCGGGCCCGGCCGGACCAACGACAACGTGGTCGGCATGCCACTGCTGCCGGTCTACACGGCCAAGGCGGGCGGCTTCTTCTTCCTGGTCTTCGGCGTGGTCTCGGTCATGTCGGCGATCGCCACGGTGAACCCGATCTGGGCGTACGGCCCGTACCGGCCCGACCAGGTGTCCACCGACGCCCAGCCGGACTGGTACATGGGGTTCTCCGAGGGCCTGATCCGGGTGATGCCCGGCTGGGAGGTCAGCGTCTGGGGCGGCCACACCCTCAACCTCGGGGTGTTCATCCCGCTGATGGTCTTCCCGCTCGTCCTGGTGGCCATCTGGGCCTACCCGTTCGTGGAGGCCTGGGCCGCCGGGGACCGCGGCGAGCACCACATCGCCGACCGGCCGCGCAACGCCCCGGTCCGCACGGCCTTCGGCGCGGCCTGGATGGGCCTCTACCTGGTCCTGCTGATCGGCGGCGGCAACGACCTGCTGGCCACCCACTTCCGCCTGTCGATCAACGCGATCACCTACGCGGTGCGGATCGGCGTCTTCGTCGTGCCGATCGTCGTCTTCGTGATCGTCAAGCGCTGGTGCCTGGGCCTGCAGCGGCGGGACAAGGAGAAGGTCCTGCACGGCCGGGAGACCGGCGTCATCAAGCGCCTGCAGCACGGCGAGTACGTCGAGATCCACGACCCGCTGTCGCCGGGCCGGCTCTACACCCTCACGTCGCACGACCAGCCGCAGCCCGGGGTCCTGCCACCGGAGGTGGACGAGAACGGGGTGGTCCGCAAGACGGGTCTGTGGACCCGCGCCCGGGTGAAGCTGTCCCGCGGCTTCTACGGCCGGGGCAGCCAGATCCCGAAGCCCACCGCCGAGGAGCACGAGGAGGTCACCAGCGGCCACGGCCACCACTGATCCGCTCCCGGGCAGGACGAGGGCCCGCCGCGCCGGAAACGGCACGGCGGGCCCTCGTCCTGCGTGTCGGTCGTGCGGACCGGACGGGCGGGCTCAGCCCCGCAGGGCCGCCGGGACGACGGCGAACAGCGCCGCCGCGATGGTGACGGAGAGGCAGAGCGCCGCCCAGCGGGTGCAGATCCGGCGGCATTCGCTGCGGTAGCGGGCGGCCAGCCGGCGGCAGCGTTCGACCGCGCGGTCCACGACCTCCTCGGCGTAGCGCAGCCGGTCGGCGGTGTAGGCCTGTTCGAGGCTCTCCCGTTCCGCGGCCGGGAGCCAGGGGAACTGTCCGGCGAAGGCGCGGGCGTCCCGCTCGGCCGCCGCGACCTCCGCCTCCCAGGCCAGGAAGCCCTCGATGCGGGCGAGCCCCACCCGGGAGTCCGCCCGGCGACCCGCCCCGGCGGGCCTGCCCTGGCGGGGGTTCCTTGCTCTCGGCGGACGCTGCCTGCCACCCATGACCGCTCCTCGTGTCGAGTCGTCCCGCCTGGTCGGCCGCGCGGGAGTGGGCTGTGCGTGGCGGATCGCTCCGCAACCAGGCAACTACTATCAGTGACCAGATGGGGGCAGTGGGCGACGCGCCGAGACTCCCGCGGGCCGCCCCTCCTCCGACGCGGGGCCAAAAGTTGCGCGCCGCGCACTCTTGCGCGTCACGCATCTTTTGCACCACAGTGGGGCCATGACGACGGATCAGCCCGGCTTGCGGGAACGGAAGAAGGCCGCCACACGGGAGGCACTGAGCTGGGCGGCGCTGCGCCTGGCCGTGGAGCAGGGGCTGGAGAACGTCCGGGTGGAGGACATCGCGGCCGCGGCCGGCGTGTCCCCGCGCACGTACAACAACTACTTCTCCAGCAAGGCCGAGGCGATCGTCTCCCGTCACCAGGAGCGCGTCCGGAAGGCCGCCGCGGCGCTGCGGGAACGACCCGCCGCCGAGCCGCTGTGGGAGGCGCTGACCCACGCCCTGCTCGAACCGTTCGGGCCCGTGGTCGAGCAACCGGATCCGCAGTGGACCGCCGCGGTGCGGCTGCTGCTGCGCGAACCGGTGCTCCAGGCCGAGCTGTTGCGCGGCGGGGCGGAGGCGGAGGCCGGGCTCGCCGCCGCGGTGGCCGCCAGGACCGGGACGGACGCGGCCCGGGACCTCTACCCGAAGCTGGTCGCCGCGACCGCCATGGCCGCGGTCAAGGCCGCCAACGACCAGTACCTGAACGCCGATCCGCCGGTGCCGTTCCAGCCGCTGTTCACCGCGGCGCTGCAACTGCTGGCGGCCGGGCTGCCCGATCCGTCGGCCCGATGAAACCGTGTTGTCCGAGGGGGACTTGAAATGATCCACGACGTCGCCGTCGTCGGAGCCGGCCCGAACGGGCTGATGCTGGCCTGCGAACTGGCACTGGCCGGGATCCGGCCGGTGGTGCTGGAGCGATTGCCCGAACGCTCCCCGGTCCAGAAGGCCAACGGCCTGGTCGGCCAGGTGATCCGCCTGCTCGACCACCGGGGCCTGTACGAGCCGCTCGGCGGCCCCGGGGCACCGCAGCCCGTGCCCCGCTTCGTGTTCGGCGCCTTCCCGCTGGAGCTGCACGGGCTCGACGACAACCCGCTGCACGCCCTGCCGGTGCCGCAGCACCGGATCGAGGAGGTCCTGGAGGAGCGCGCCCGCGAACTCGGCGTCACCGCGCGCCACGGCTGCGAGGTAACCGGGCTCGCCCAGGACGACACCGGGGTGACGGTCGACCACCGGGGGCCGGACGGCTCCGGGCAGCTGCGGGCCCGCTACCTGGTCGGCGCCGACGGCGGGCGAAGCACCGTCCGCAAGCTGGCCGGGATCGGCTTCCCCGGGGTCACCTCGCCCGACCCGGTCTCGCGCATCGCCCACGTCCTGCTCCCGGAGGACGTGCGCACCACCGGCACCGGCGAGTTCCTGCTGCCCGGCTTCGCCACCCCGGTCCGCCCGTTCACCCACACCCGCACCGAGCACGGCGTCCTCGTCCTCGCCCCCTTCGGACCGGACGCCACCATGGTCGCCACCCTGGAGTGGGGCGGCCCGCCGGTGGACGAGTCGAGCCCGCTCACCCTGGACGAGCTGCGCGCCAGCGTCCGCCGCGTCACCGGCGCCGACCTCGCGCTCGCCCCGGCCCGCACGCCCGGCCCGTTCACCCCGCGCCGCCAGGTCGGCCACAACACCCGGCTCGCCGAGCGCTACCGGCACGGCCGCGTCCTGCTGGTCGGCGACGCCGCGCACGTGCACGCTGCGACCGGCGGCCCGGGCCTCAACCTCGGCCTGCAGGACGCCGCCAACCTGGGCTGGAAGCTCGCCGCCCACCTGCGGGGCTGGGCCCCGCCCGGCCTGCTGGACAGCTACCACCGCGAGCGGCACCCCGTCAGCGAACGGGTCTTCATGCACTCCCAGGCCCAGATGGCGCTGATGTCCCCCGGCCCGGGGACCACGGCGGTGCGCGCCCTGTTCGGCGAACTGCTGGCGCACGAGGACAACCTCGGGCGGATCGCCGCGCTGATGGCCGGCAGCGACATCCGCTACGACACGGACTGCCCGCACCCGCTCGCCGGACGCTTCGCCCCCGACCTCGCCCTCACCACCGCCGCCGGGCCGTGCCGGATCGCCGAACTCACCCGCAGCGGCCGCCCGTTGCTGCTCGACCTCACCGGCGGGGAGCTCGCCGGGCACGCGGCGGGCTGGAAGGACCGGGTCGACGGCATCGCCGCCGACTGCGCGGAGCCCCCGGCCGGCGCTCTGCTGCTGCGCCCGGACGGCTACGTGGCCTGGGCCTGCGACGTCGGCGGGGCGGACCCGGACGGCCTCGCCGCGGCGCTGCGCACCTGGTTCGGCGAGCCCCGCACCTGAGTACGCGCACCCGGGCGCACTGAGTACTCCGGCGCTGCCCGACGGCCCGGACCGGACGGCAGCATGGGCCGCATGAGCGAACTCCCCCGCACCTCCGGCCGCGCGACCGGCTCCGCCCGCGGGCAGTGGTGGAACGCCGTGACGATCTCCACCGCGGTGTACCTGATGCTGCTTCCCCCGGCGGGGGTCCTCCGCGGTCTCGCCGAGATGACGACCGACTCCTGCGACGGCCCGGCGTCCTGCCCGTCGACCCGCGCCCATCTGGCCGTGGCGGACTACGGGTTGTTCGCGCTGCTCGCCCTGATCGTGCTCCAGTGGCCGGTCGTGTACCTGGTCCCCCGGGGCCGGGTGCTGGTCACGCTGCTCCCGGGGGTGGCGCTGCTGGTCGCCGTGGTCGCGATGTTCGGCATCGAGGGGAACACCTGACCGGCGTTCCGTACGCTCCGGCGGTACTGACCCCCGGTCAACTATGGTCGTCGCCGGCACGTTCGGCAGGAACGCGCCGCCATCCGACGAGACGGGGAAACAGTGCGCATCGGAATCATCGGCAGCGGCATGGTCGGGCAGACCCTGGGGATCAAGCTGGTCTCGCTCGGCCACGAGGTGACGCTGGGCTCCCGCAGCAAGGACAACGAGAAGGGGCTGGCCTGGGCCGCGCAGGCCGGCCCCGGCGGCGGGTGCGGGACCTTCGCCGAGGCCGCCGCCTTCGGCGAGGTGGTGCTGAACGCCACCGGCGGGACGGTCTCCCTCGCGGCGCTGCGGGCGGCCGGGGCGGAGCACCTCACGGGCAAGCTGCTGATCGACGTCTCCAACCCGCTGGTGTTCGGCCCGGAGGGCCATGTGACGCTCGACCCGGTGAGCACCGACAGCGTCGGCGAGCAGATCCAGCGCGAGTTCCCCGAGGCCCGGGTGGTGAAGGCGCTCAACACCGTCAACTGCGAGCTGATGGTGGAGCCGGGCCGGCTGAGCGGCGAGCACAACCTCTTCATCGCCGGCAACGACGCGGCGGCCAAGGCCGAGACCGTCGCGCTGCTCGGCGGCTTCGGCTGGCCGGCCGAGTGGATCATCGACCTCGGGGACATCTCGGCCGCCCGGGCGACCGAGATGATGATGCCGCTCTGGCTCCGGATGATGGGGCACTTCGGCAGCGCCGAGTTCAACTACGCGTTCCGGCGCCCCGCGTAACGCGGAAGGCCGCCCCCGGTCCGTCGGGCGCGGCCCTCCGCACTCCGGGGCCCGGCTCTCCGCCGGGCCCCGGAGTGCGGAGGGCCGCGTCGCGGTGGGGGAGAATGGACCGCATGTCCCGACGTCGCTCCGCGCCCCGCTCCGCCGCTCCGCGGCTGCTGCCCTCCTCCCCCTGCCCGTGCGGCCTGCCCGCCGCCTACGGCGACTGCTGCGGCCGACTGCACCGCGGCCAGGCGGCGGCGACCACCGCGGAGTCGCTGATGCGCTCCCGGTTCAGCGCCTTCGCCGCGCAGGACGAGGCGTACCTGTTGCGGACCTGGCACCCGGACACCCGGCCCGCCGAGGTCGACTTCGACCCGGCGCTGCGCTGGACCCGGCTGGAGGTGCTCTCCACCACCGAGGGCGGGGCGTTCCACGCGGCGGGCACGGTCGCCTTCCGGGCGCACTGGACCGAGGGCGGCGAGGAGGGCGTGCTCGCCGAGAACAGCCGCTTCGTGCGGCACGAGGGCGCCTGGGTGTACCTCGACGCCCTCTCGCTCGGCTGAGCCGACCCTCGGGGGGCGCGCCTACAGGTAGTCGTCCAGCCGGCCGAGCGTGAAGCCGGCCGCGGTGACGTCGTTGACGACCTTGCGCAGCAGGTCCGGCATGGTGGCCTTCCAGATGTCGGTGCCCCGGAAGTGGGTGAGGATGATGTCGCCCGGGTGCAGCTGCCGGTCGTCGTACCGCCACTCCATGTGGTCCGGGAAGGCCTCCTCGTTCCACATCGGCACCGCCTGCACCCCGCAGGAGGCCGCCGCGCGCAGCGTGTCGTCGTTGTACTCGCCGTACGGCGGCCGGAACAGCCGGGGGCGGACGCCGATCTGCTGCTCCAGCTGGTCCTGCTGGTTGCAGATCTCCTGGCGCTGGGTCTCGTAGTCCAGGACCTTCAGGTTGCGGTGGTTGATCGTGTGGTTGTTGATCTCCACGCCCTGGGCGTGCAGGTCCCGGAAGTAGCCGTAGTCCTCGCGGGCGAGGTAGTCGGACACGAACGCACTGATCGGCACCCCCAGCTCCGCGGCCATCCGGGAGAACGCGGGGTCCTTCTCCGCACCGTCGTCGACGGTCAGGAAGACCACCTTGTCGTCGGTCGGCACCCGGTAGACCACCGGCGGGCGGTCCTCCGCGAGCTTGACGCCCTGGACGGGGGTGAGCCGGGCCCTGGTCGCCGGACGCGGCGGGGCCTTCAGCGGCGGGCGCTCCAGGCCCCAGCGCTGCGCGGTCTCCAGCGCGGTCCGGGCGGCCGCCTCCTGGCGGGCCACCGCCTGGCTGCCGGCCTCCTCCTCCTGACGGGCCAGGCCGGGCAGCAGAGGGGGAGCCGCCGGGCGGGCGGCGCCGTGGCCGACGGCCTCGACGGCGGGCACCGGCTCCCCCTTGGCGGCGTCCGCCCTGGCCGGGGCGGCCTTCGGCCCGGCGGTCCGCGCGGTCCCGGCCGGACCGGCGCAGCCGGCGATGACGGCGCCGAGGCAGACGGTGACCAGCAAGCCGGTCCGCACCGCGCTCCGGCGTCGCTGACTCCCCCTCAAACCCCCATTATTCAGACAATCTGATGGTCTATCCATAGCTGCACTGCTCCCCCGCCACGCACCCCCGCCAATCCCTCCATCACCCGTGCGGGGCAACGGCGCGCCGGACGCCTTGCCGTTCCTTTGCCGTCCACCCGCCGTGGCGTGCCGTTCCAGGGGCCGTCGGGCCCGGCGGGGCCCCGGAAAACCGCTTGCCACGGCGACGGCACGGAACGGATCATGCGGGCATGACCGACACCGCGCCCCTCCGCCCCGACCTCTGGTCCGTCACCACCGCCGACGTGACCGCCCCCGAGGCCCTGGAGCTGCTGCGCGAGTACTACTACGACGTGGCCAACCGCTACTACCGCCTGCACCTCGGGCGGGAGGGCACCCCGGAACAGCTGGAGTCCGGCCTGGCCGGTTCCCCGAGCGACGACCTCGTCGCGCCCGACGGCCTGTTCCTGATCGGCCGCCACGACGGCGTCGCCCACTCCTGCGCCGGCCTGCGCCGACTCGACGCCACCACCGTGGAGCTGACCCGCGTCTATGTCCGCCCCGGCCTGCGCGGCACCGGCGGCGGCGCCCGCCTGCTCGCCGCCGTCGACGAGGCCGCCCGCTCGCTCGGCGCCGACCGGATCGTGCTCGACACCCGCCGCGACCTGGTCGAGGCCTGCGCGCTCTACCTCCGGCACGGGTACCACGAGATCCCGGCCTACAGCAGCGGGCCGTACGCCGAGGTCTGGTACGGCAAGGAGCTCACCGTCCGCGCGTAGCAGGGGTGCCGGGCGTGGGTGTCGGGCAGCGGTGGGTCCGCCGCGAGGGACCGGCCGCATCGGGCCCGGTCGCCGGGGCGGCCGGAGCTACACCGCGTCGACCTCCGGAGCCGCCGCCTGGCCCGCCGCCAGGGCGGCCGCCAGCTCGGCCGCCGAGGGCGGGTTGGCACCCGGCCGGGAGACGGTCAGCGCGGCGGCCGTCACCGCGTGGGTCAGGCAGGCCCGGAGGTCGGCGCCGTCGGCCCGGGTGTGCAGGAAGGCGGCCATGAAGGAGTCCCCGGCGCCGACGGTGTCCGCGACCGGCACCGGGACGGCCGCCGCCTCGGCCCGGACGCCCTCGGCGGTGCGGGCGAACGCGCCGTCGGCGCCCAGCGTCACCGCCACCACGGCGGGGCCGAGGGCCAGCCAGCGCTCCGCGACCACCTCGGGCCGCTCGCCCGGGTAGAGCCAGGCCAGGTCCTCGTCGCTCGCCTTGACCAGGTCGCTCAGCGCCACGCAGCGCTCGACCCGCCGGACGGCCGCCGCCCGCTCGCCCATCAACGCGGGGCGCACATTGGGGTCGTAGCTGATCTGCGTGCGCCCGCGCCACCGCTCGACCAGGGCCAGCACGGTGGCCGCGCCCGGCTCGGTGACGGCGCCGATCGAGCCCAGGTGGATCGCGGCGGGAGGCTGCGCGAGGTCGGTCCGCACCGGTTCGGCCGACGGCAGCGTCCAGCCGATGTCGAAGGCGTACCGGGCGCGGCCCTGCCCGTCCAGCCGCACCACGGCCGAGGGCGTCCGCGCCGCCTCGGCGGCCCGCACCCGCACGCCCGCCGACTCCAGGTGCGCCCGGATCAGCCGGCCGTCGGCGTCCGGCCCGAGCTCGGTCAGCAGCGTGACCGGGCGGCCGAGCCGCGCCAGGCCGTACGCGACGTTGGCAGGACTGCCGCCGGGGTGCACCCGGTCCGGGACGCCGTCGGCACGGACGACGTCCGCCACGCACTCGCCGATCACCAGGACACGGGAGGCTGGACTGGTCACGGCGGCTCCTGGCATCCGGTACGGGGGCGTCGTCTCGCCCGCCAGCCTACGGGGTGCGCCAGGGCATGGAAGTACGGCCGCCGGACCTGGCCAGGAGTTCCGACGGCCGTGGCCCCGTCCGTCAGGGGACGAAGCACTCCCGACGCTAGACGGCCCCCGGGGGCCGCGCCAGCACGGTGGGCCGTCCGGGCGACGACGGTGTGTCGTCGGATCCCCGGATCGGCCCCCGGCGGCCCGGCGGTCCACTGACATCCGTGCGCGGCTCTCCTGTCCCGGCGGCCCCCGCACCCCGACGGCCGGACCACCCGCCGGTACGTCTCCCGCGAGCCGATGGCCACCGAACTCGTCCGGGTCGCGGTGGGCGACCACACCGTCCCGCGAACGCACCGGCCCGCACGGCCCGCCGCTGCGCGACGTCGTCCCGACCGCGCGGGCCGCCGAACTGGAGCCGGCGCCGGCCCTGACCGCCGACCAACTGGTCCGCGCGACGTCTACCGCCTCGGCGACCGGTCGCGGCACGACTCCGGGCCGGTCGCGTCCCCGACCGCCGCGAACCTCCTCGACGGCCAACGCTGCGCGGGCGGCGTGCTGGTGCTGTTCGCCCTGCGCGAGAAGGTCGGCCAGGACGCCTTCGACCGGATCGAGCGCACCTTCCTGCGCGAGCACCGGTACGGGAACGCGACCACCGAGGACTACGTGCGCACGGCCTCCGAGGTGTCCGGGGAGGACCTGGGCGGCTTCCTCCACGACTGGCTGTACGGAGGCGCACGCCGCCGGTGCCGGGCACCCGGACTGGACCGTGGACCCGGCGGGGGACGCTCCGGGCGCCGCCGTCCGGGAGGGCGGGACCGGGGTGGCGGACGGGGCGGGGGTGGCCCGGGGCCAGGGAACTCCCTGACGGCGCCGCTGGGGCGGCTGTTGCACGCCCCGGCGCGCCGGTGTGCGTCCGGCCGCCGCGTGCGCGCCGCTGACCGGCGGGGACGGCCGGGGCCATGGTGGTTCCCACGGCCCGCCCGCCGCCCGGCCTGAGTCCCGGTCGGCGCGCGGGCCGTCCAGCTTGCGCGCGTCCTCGCCGCGCTCCGCCCGCCCGCGCCCGTCCCCTCCCCCCGCTCCGGCCGGTTGTCAGTGCCCGGTGCTAGCGTTCCCTGCACGATCGAGGAACGGTCGGGAAGCGAACGGGGGGATTTCTCATGGGTGTTGAGCTGCGGGAGTTCGGCGTCGAGGTCTACGACCGCTGGACGGCGCTGTGGAACGGCGAGCTGGCGCTGGCCGAGAAGATCATGGCGCCCGACTTCACCCTGCGGTACACGCAGGCGGGCTCGGAGATCTTCGACGAGGTGCGGACGCCGGCGGGGCTGGCCGAGGTGATCCGGCAGTGGCACGCCAAGCGGTCGGAGCTGCGGTTCGCGGCCGAGGGCGTCGCGGTGGTGGATCTGGAGTCGGTCGACGGGGCGGTGTCGGGGCTGGTGGCCCGGCCGTACCTGGCGAGCTTCTCGGACGGCGAGGGCGGCGTGGTGGCGCGCAGCGGGACGGACATCCTGCGGCTCGACGGCGGGCTGATAACCGAGGTGTGGTCGGTCTCCTCCGGCTCCTCCGGGCGGACCTTCTACCGGGCCTGACACCCCGTCGGCACGCCGGTCGGAGGGTGTGCGGGGGGCGGCCCCGGTGGGCCGCCCCCGTAACCCTTCCGGCGCAGCGTCGTTGGACCGGCCATGAAGAAGCGCAGCATGCTCGCCGTCGCCTCGCTCGCCGTGGGTGTCGTGGCCTCCCTGACCGCGCCGAGTGCGCACGCCAGCGCCGTGGGCGGACAGGAGGGTCTGCCCGGGCCGCTGAGCAGCGCGCCCGAGGTGCTGCCCGGCCAGGTCGGCGACGCGGGCGGTGTCGTCGGGCACGCCACCGGCTTCGTGACCGGGTCGGCGGACGGACTGGTCGGGGTCACCCCCGCCTAGTCATCCCCGCCCGCCGTCTCGACCCGTACCGGGGCCGCCCCGTCCGGTCAGGACATCGGGGCTCCGAGGTCCTGGGTCCAGTAGGTGGTGCCGGTCGGGCTGGTGGCCAGGCCGACGCCGACGTCCTTGAAGCCGCAGTCGAGCATGTTCGACTGGTGGATGCCGCCGTCCATCCAGTGGGCGACGACCGTGGCCGGGGCGGTGGGGCCCCGGTCGAGGTTCTCGCCCCACTGGGACCAGCGGTAGCCGGCGGCGGTGATCCGGGCGTCGGTGCGGACACCGTCCGGGTTGACGTGGTCGAAGAAGCCGCGGGCGGCCATGTCGTCCGAGTGCTTCTGCGCGGCGGAGTGCAGCCGGGGGTCGATCCGCAGCGGAGCACAGCCCACCTTGGCGCGTTCGGCGTTGACCAGGTCGACCAGCTGGCGTTCCGGGTTGGCGACCGGGGCGGGGGCGACCGTACGGGTCGGGGTCGGCGTGGGCGTCGGCGTCGGGGTGGCCGTCGCGGTGGGGGTCTCCGTGGGCGTCGGTGTCGGCACCGGCGTCGGGGCGACCGCCACGGGCGCGGGGGCGACGCTCGGGATGTCGAGGGCGGTGTCCTGAGCGGCCGCAGGGGCGGTCGGCTCCGGTGCGGCCGCCGCCGGGGGCTCGCTGTGCTGAGGCCACACCAGCGCGAGGGTGGTCACGGCCACCGCCGCCGCCGCGCCGCTCACCAGGACGGCCTTCCGGGCGGCGGTGCCGGCCCAGCCGCCGTGCCCGCCGGCACCGGCGTGCGCACCCGCTCCCGTACCGGATCCGGCGCCCGAACCCGTGCCCACGCCTGCGCCCGAAGCGGCGCCCGAGCCGGCGGCGCTCTGGGCGGCGACGGCAGCCGCGGTGTGCTGGAAGTGGAGCAGGAGCGGCGAGCCGTGCGGGATCGGCACCAGGGCGAGGCCGGCCAGCAGCCCCTCGGCGGGGAAGAGATCGCGGCCGAGGCCGTCGCAGCCGGCGCAGCCGCGGATGTGACGGGCTATGCGCTTGCGCCAGACCGAGTTCGGGGTGCCGTCGAATCCGGCGGTCATCTCGGTCAGTTCGGGGCAGCGGGGGTAGGCGCTGAGCGCGCGCACGACGACCCGGCCCGCCTCCAGCTGCTTCTTCATCCGCTGGACGCGGACGGCGGTGTGCGCCGGGCTCAGGTCGAGCGCCTCGGCGAGTTCGGCGCGGGTGAGGTCGCCCGCGGCCTCCAGCCACCACAGGGAGAGCAGTTCGCGGTCGTCGGGGTCGAGCCACCGGGTCGCTTCGGCGACCTCGCGGCGCTGGCCGGAGAGGCCGAGCCGCAGGATGGTCAGGTCGGTGAAGTCGGCCCTGGGGTCGGCGACCTCCCAGGTCTCGTCCAGCCCGCCGACGGCCTGTTGCAGACCGGCGGCATGACGGCGGCGGACCTGGTTCATGGTGATGGCGACCAGCCAGGAGCGGAACGAGTCCGGGTCGCGGAGCCCGTCCAGACCGTCCAGGGCTCGGATCATGGTCTCCTGCGCGACGTCGTCGACGTCGGCGTGGCCGCCGAGGGCGCGTCCGGCCACGTTGTAGACGAGCGGCAGCCAGGCGGCGACCAGCGCCTCCTGGGCCTGCCGGTCGCCGGCCTGCGCCGCGAGCACCAGGGTGCTCCCGGTCCTGTTCTGCACATCAGCGTTCATGGTCCGCACTCCGTCTTGCCGTGTTTCCGTCCGCCGCTGCCTCCTCGGAGACCTGTGGGGAGTGATCAGATAACAACAATGTGCGCGGAATCGGAAAATCGGCCCGGCCCGGAAGCGGATCGGGCCGGAACGGAGTGTCGTCGGATCGGTTCGGTGGTGTCCGATCGGTTCGTGGTCGGTTTCGTGCTCGGGGCCGGGTTTCGTCGTCGGGGCGGGGTTTCGGGGGCCGGGGTCAGGTTCGGGGGTCGGGTTGCGTAACCGAGGCCGGGGGCCGATCAGGCCGGTGCGGCGAACACCTGGGTCCACCACGGACCGCCGGAACCGGTCCGCACGCCCACGCCGAGCTGCTTGAACGCGCAGTTCAGGATGTTGGCGCGGTGGCCCGGGCTGTTCATCCAGGCGTCCATCACCGCGGCCGGGTCCTTCTGGCCGCGGGCGATGTTCTCGCCCCAGGTGCTCCAGCGGTAGCCGGTGGCCTCGATCCGGTGGTCGGCGTGGTAGCCCTCGGGGCTCGCGTGGTCGAAGTAGTTGCGGTTCGCCATGTCGTCGCTGTGCGACTGGGCCGCGGTGGCCAGCTTGGGGTCGGCGGTGACCGGCCCGCAACCGGCCTTGGCGCGCTCGACGTTGACCAGGTCCACGACCGCCTGGGCGTCCGAGGGGGCGGCGCCGCCGCCGACCGGGGTGGCCGGTCCGGTCGCGCTGCGCTGGGCGGCGGCCGCCCCGGCGGGGGTCGCGGTCCGGGTCGCGCTCGCGGTCGCCTTGGCGGCGGTCGCGGAGGGGGTCGGGGTGGCGGTGGCGGTCGCCGTCGGGGTGGCGGTGGCGGTCTCGGTCGGCGTCGCCGGGGCGCTCGGGGTGGCCGCCGGACCGGTCGTGGCCGCGCCGGACGGCGGCACCGGGGCGGTCGCGTTCGCTCCCCCGGCACCGGGGACCTGGATGCCGTCGTGCGTGCCGATCTCGGCCGCGATCAGCGCGTCGGCGGCCATCGCCTGGCCCATGACGTCCCGATCGGTCTGCTTGCCGCCGTACGCGGCGTAGCCGGCCCCGGCCAGCGCGGCGATCAGCCCCGTGCCGGCGACGGCCGCGACCACCGCGGTGACCGGCACGAACCCGCCGCGGCGACCCCGCCGACCGCGGCCGGCGTGCCGCTGGGCGGCCCGCCTCGCGGCCCGGCCACCGGACCGGCCCCGGCCGCCCTCACCGCCGTCGCCCGCGCCTCGGTCACCACCGGTCGCCGGGAGGATGGTCGTCCTGTCGTCGCTGTTCACGTGGTCACGCTTCCTGTTCCGGGTCGGCTGGTCGAGTGTCGACACCTGGGAGACCTCCCGGCGGCGGGCGGATAACAGAAAGTCCGAACGAATGTCCGGCGACCCGGTCACCATCTCAGCGCATCGGGGCGTCCGGGGCCATGTCGTAGGTCAGGAACTGGGTCCGAACGGCGACCTGGTCGTACTTGCCACGGGCCCGGTAGTTGGTCTCGGAGGTGATCCACCGGACGGTGTTCCAGCCGCGCTCGGCGGCGATCTCCCGCAGCCGGGCCAGCAGCTGGTCCACCGCCCCGCCGCCCCGGACGTCCGGCGCGACGAAGAGGTCGTCCAGGAAACAGCCGACGGCCCCGTGCAGCGGACGGGCGAACGGCCGGTAGTGGGCGAGCCCGACCGGCGTCCCGTCGCCGTCCCGCACCAGCAGCCCGTCCAGCTCGTGGTCCTTGTCGGTGAGCCAGGACCACACCAGTTCGGCCTTCTCCTCGGGGCACGGCAGCCGGTAGAACTCGCAGTACCCGCGGAAGAGTTCGCGCCAGGCGGCGAACTCGTCGGCCTCGGGCGCGCCCACGCTCCAGCGGACGGTGGGGGTGTCGCTCATCTCGGTCTCCTCGGGGTCGGGGCGGCTTGCGGGCCCAGCATGACGCCCCGTCGGCCCGCATCCGATCTCCACCCCGGCCAAGACCGCCGGCCCGGCACTCCACTCCGGCACTTGGGAAGGCGGGCCGCACCGGGGCGTCCCCGTGGGCCCGCGGGCCGGTCCCACGGGTAGGCCGCCACCCGTCGGGTGCGGCGACGGAGGGTGCTCACCGGACGGAGGGTACTCACCGGACGAGCCGGGTGCCGCGCCGTGCGGCGGTGCGGCCGGTGGCCGCGGCAGGGGGGTACCCCGCCCGCAGGGCTGCTGAGGCGCGGGCCGCCGGGGGCGCGGATGCTGGGTGGAGGAGGTGGTGTGGTGGCGGGGCTGGAGAGGTTGGCGGCGGCGTCGCGGGCGGTGGCCGCGGAGCCGGGGCGGCGGGCGAAGACGGGGTTGCTGGCCGGGTGCCTGCGGGAGTTGGGGCCGGTGGAGGCGCCGGCGGCGGTTGCCCTGCTGTCCGGGGAGTCGCAGCGGCTGCGGACCGGGGTCGGGCCGGCGGCGCTGCGCGGGTTGCCGGAGCCGGCCGGCGGGGCGTCGCTCGGGGTGCGGGAGGTGGAGCACGAGCTGGAGCGGATCGCGGGGGTGCACGGCGCCGGGGCGCAGGCCGAGCGGCGGCGGCTGTTGCACGGCCTGTTCGGGCGGGCGACCGGGGAGGAACAGGGGTTCCTGCGGGCGGTGCTGGTCGGGGACCTGCGGCAGGGGGCACTGGACGCGGTGGTCGGGGAGGCCGTGGCGCAGGCGGCGGGGGTGCCCTCGGCGGCGGTGCGGCGGGCGCTGATGTTCCGGGGTTCGGCCCGGGCGGTGGCGGAGGCGGCGCTGACCGGCGGGGAGGCCGCGCTGACGGCGTTCCGCCTGGAGGTGGGACGGGCCGTGCGGCCGATGCTGGCGGCCTCCGCGCCGGACGTCGCCTCGGCGCTGGAGCGCACCGGTCCGGCCGCGCTGGAGTGGAAGCTGGACGGGATCCGGGTGCAGGTGCACCGGGACGGCGACGAGGTCGCGGTGTTCACCCGCAGCCTGGACGACATCACCGCGCGCGTCCCCGAGGTGGCGCAGGCCGCGCTCGCGCTGCCGCTGCGCTCGGCGGTGCTGGACGGCGAGGCGATCGCACTCGGCGCGGACGGGCGGCCGCGCCCGTTCCAGGAGACCGCCGCGCGCACCGCGGCCCGGCGCGACCCGGAGCGACTGCGCTCCGAAGTCCCGCTCAGCGTCTTCTTCTTCGACCTGCTGCACCGGGACGGCGACGATCTGGTGGACCGCCCGGGCCGGGAGCGCTGGGCGGCGCTGGCCGAGGCGGCACCGGCGGACCTGCGGGTGGCGCGCACCGAGACCGGGGACCGCGACCTGGCCCTGGCCTTCTTCCGGGACACGCTGGCCCTCGGCCACGAGGGCGTGCTGGTGAAGGACCCGTCGGCGCCGTACGCGGCCGGGCGCCGCGGCATCGGCTGGATCAAGGTGAAGCCCCGGCACACCCTCGACCTGGTCGTGCTGGCCGCCGAGTGGGGCAGCGGGCGGCGGCGCGGGTTCCTCAGCAACCTGCACCTGGGCGCCCGGGCGGCGGGCGAGCCGGGGCTCGGCCCCTGGGTGATGCTCGGCAAGACCTTCAAGGGCCTCACCGACGAGACGCTCGCCCGGCAGACCGTCGAACTGCTCGCCCGGGAGACCGAGCGGGACGCCTGGACGGTACGGGTCCGTCCGGAGCTGGTGGTCGAGATCGCCTTCGACGGTCTGCAGCGCAGCCCCCGCTACCCCGCCGGCCTCGCCCTGCGGTTCGCCCGGGTGGTGCGCTACCGGCCGGACAAGGACGCCGCCGAGGCCGACACCATCGCGACCGTGCGGGAGATCGCCGCCGCCGAGGGACTGTCGTCGTGAACCCGCCCCGGGGGGCGGCAGAACCACTGCTTGTCGGGGTTGCGTCAATTCAAACCCGCTGCGCCGCACGGGCGTTCCGATGTGGGCCGAATCGGCCATTCTCAAGGATCCCGCCACCGCCCCCTCCGTGGACGGAGCAGCGGCGGTTAGGTTGGCAATGACAACGAGAGGCGGCCGCCGGGCAGCCGGCGGCGCACTGGCGAAAGGTGCCCGACCATGCGGGTGAACGTCGACCGGGACCGCTGCTGCAGCTCCGGGATGTGCGTCGTGAACGTTCCCGATGTCTTCGACCAGGACGAGCAGGACAGTCTGGTGAGACTCCGTCAGACCGCTTTCCGGCCCGACCAGTTCGCCGACCTGCGACTCGCCGCCCAGCTCTGCCCGGGCGGCGCGATCACCGTGACCGAGGACGAACCCGCCGCAACCGGCGACTGACCACCCCCGCGCCCCGACCCCACCACGAGGAGCGGGCCCGCCGGACCACGGCGGTCGAGCTGCACCGGAGAACACCCACGCAAGGAGCCGCACCTTGACGAGCACACCCACCACCCCCACCACCCCCACCCCCACCACCACCACGGCCACCGGCACCACCGCCGTCCGGATCCCGGCGCCGCACTCGGCCGGCTGCCCGTTCGGCCCGCCCCCCGCGTACACCGACGCCGCTGCCACCGCCGCCGTCACCCGCGCCGACCTGCCGGGGGGCGAGTCCTGCTGGCTGGCCACCGGCTACGCCGAGGTCCGCACCGTCCTGTCCGACCGCCGGTTCAGCGCGGACGCGCGCCACCCCAACTTCCCGCTGCTGGTCCCCGGCAGCCGGGAGATCATCGCCGCGAACCCGAGCTTCCTGCGGCTGGACGACCCCGAGCACGCCCGGCTGCGCCGGATGGTCACCGGGGACTTCCTGGTCAAGCGGGTCGAGGCGATGCGACCGGCCGTCCAGCGGATCGTGGACGAGGCGCTGGACGGGATGACGCTCGGCCGCACCGAGGCCGACCTGGTCGCCGACTTCGCCCTGCCGGTCCCCTCGCTGGTGATCTGCCTGCTGCTCGGAGTCCCCTACGAGGACCGTGAGTTCTTCCAGGCCGTCAGCCGGACCCTGCTCAGCAGCGACAACACCCTGGAGAAGCTCTTCGAGGCGCAGCAGGAGCTGCTGGACTACCTGAGCGCGCTGGCGGCCCGCAAGCGGGAGCAGCCGGAGGACGACATCCTGAGCCGGCTCGCCGGCCGCGACGACCTGACCGCGCACGACGTCGCGAGCACCGGCCTGCTGCTGCTGATCGCCGGGCACGAGACCACCGCGAACATGATCTCGCTGTCCACCGCGCTGCTGCTGGACCGGCCCGACCAGGTCGCCAGGCTGGCGGACCCGGCCGCGCTGCCCGGCGCCGTGGAGGAGCTGCTGCGCCACCTCACCATCGTGCACACCGGGCTGCCCCGGGTGGCCCTGGAGGACGTGCAGCTCGGCGCTACGACGATCAGGGCCGGCGAGGGTGTGATCGCGATGGTCTCCACCGCCAACCGGGACGAAGCGGTGTTCGGCGACGCCGACCGGCGGCCCGCCGACGAGCTGGACCTGGACCGGGACGCCCGGCGGCACATGGCCTTCGGCTTCGGCGTGCACCAGTGCCTCGGCCAGCCGCTGGCCCGCGCCGAGCTGCAGATCGCCCTGGCCACCCTGTTCCGGCGGCTGCCCGGCCTGCGGCTCGCGGTGCCGCGCGCCGAGCTGGCGTTCCGCACCGAGTCGTTCATCCACGGCATGCGGTCGCTGCCCGTGACCTGGTGACCCCACTCGGTCGGGATCCGGACCCGAGAAGCCCGCGGCCCCCGTTCCCCGGTCATCCGGCTGGCCCCGGCGCCGGGGCGGGGGCAGGCTGGAAGGGCGCAAGAGAACCCGGCCCGGCCGCGCCCGCGGCTCGGCGCACCCGGACCGGCCGAGGAAACGGAGCCCACGATGACCGACATGAGCGACCGGTCCGAGGTGAGCACCGACCGCGACGAGGACGTCCGTGCTGCGGACCCCGAGGAGGGCGTCACCTCGATGCAGAACCTGCACGCGCAGGACACCTCGCAGGCGGAAGGCGACGCCATGCTGGACGAACCCGGCCGGCTCGACTGACCGTCCGCCGCCGTACCGACTCGACCGCCCGGTGGGACCGGGCGGTCGCCGCGACCGCAGGTGTCGCTGCCCGGGTGGCGACTCACCGGCGGGGGAGGATAGGCGCATGACCGAACACGACCAAGGCAATCGGCAGGCCCGGCCGCCCGCGGACCCGCGCGCGTCGTGGGCGACCTGGACCACCCAGTCGATCATCAGCGGCCCCGGAGGGGTCACCACCTCCGAGGTCGGCCCGATCTCCGGCGACCTCACCGTGCACACCACCTGGGTGGACGGCGAGGCGCGGCTGACCGTCCAGTACACCGGCGCGCTGGACTGGTACACGGTGTCCGGCAGCCCGGTGCCGGCCGCCGACGAGACAACCGCCCGGGCGATACACCAGGCGATGGTGAACGGCGTCAAGACGGGCCGGGGCGCGGGGGCCCCACCGCCGCCGGCGTCCTGACCACGTCCGACGTCCTGACCACGGGGGCGCCGGGGGTTCCGAACCCTACGGCGCCTCCTCGCCCTCCGGCGGCGTGGTGCCCTCCGTAGCGGCGCCCTCCGTCCGCGTGCCCTTCGGCGTGCTACCCCCGGCCGTCGGTCCCTGCACCGTCTCGCCCTTCGGCGTCTCGCCCTTCGGCGTCTCGCCCTTCGGCGTCGGCGCGGCGGCGGTCCAGTAGGCGCGGTCGACCGGCCGGCGGGCGCGGAGGTCCACCCGGACCTCGCCGGCCAGCCGACGGGTCTCGCGCCGGTTCATGGTGGCGCCGATGCCCGCCCCGACCAGCAGCGGGGTCATCGCGGGCAGGTGGCGCAGGGAACTGCGGGTGAGCCGGCGGCCCAGCTGCCGGCGGACCTCCGCGCCGATCGCCAGCGCGGCGAAGCCGGCCGGCCGCACCAGCAGGTTCGCGTCGATCCCGCGGCGGTTGGCCCAGGCCCCGACGTACGCCCCGGCCCGCTGGGAGACGGTCCCCGGCGCCGGGACGCCGTAGACCTCGTGCAGTTCGGCGATCAGTTTGATCTCCACGGCCGCCACCGCGATCGTCTCGGCCGCGATCTCCACCGGCATCGCGGGCGGCACCGGCATCATCGCGGCCGCGCCGACGCCCGCGCCGAGCGCGCCGGAGGCCCGGACGGCTCCGGCGACCAGCCGGTCGGCCAGCTCCTCGGGGAAGGCCGCGTCGGGGTGCTGCGCCCGCAGGGTGGCGAGGTCGCGCACCGGGATCCGCGGGGCGGCCTGCAGCAGCTGCTCGGTGAGGGCCCTGCTGCCGAACGCCGCCCTCCGGGCCGCTCCCCGGGCGGCCCGCCCTCCGGTGCCGAGCAGCCGGGCGGTGTGCGCCACGACGGCCCGGCCCCGGCCGCGCTGCCGCGCCTCGTACGCGGCGGTCGGCTGCTCGCCGACGGGCCGCTCGGCCTCCTCGACCAGTTCGGCGAGCTGTTCGCCCAGGTCCGGCTCGGGGGTCGGCCGGGAACGGCCCGGCCTGCGGAAGACTGCCATGGGGATCAGGTACCCGCGGGGCGAGGACGCTAGTCGACGCTCGCCGGCGAGTCGGTGATCTCGACCCCGCGCCAGAACGCGACCCGGCCGCGCACGTGCTCGGCCGCGGGCTCCGGGTCGGTGTAGAACCACGCGGCATCGGGGTTGGTCCGCCCGTCCACGTCGAGGGTGTAGTAGCCGGCGGTGCCCTTCCAGCCGCACACCGTGGTCGTCCCGGAGGGCCGCAGGTACTCCGTGCGGACCGACTCGGCCGGGAAGTAGTGGTTCCCCTCGACGACGACGGTGTCCTCGCTCTCGGCGATGACGATGCCCTGCCAACTCGCTGTGGTCATGAGGTGATTGTGCCCGACGGGCGATCACCGCGGGCGCTGTTCCGGGCAGCCCGCTCGACCCGGAAACGACCGGCCCGGAAACGAACGGCGGTGGACCGAGCGATCCGGGACCGAACGATCCGGGACCGCGATCCGAGGTCGGCCGGTCAGGGGAGCGGATGGGCGTGGACGGGCAGGTGCGGGCTCTGGTGGCCGCCGCTGGCGAGCATCCGGACCTCGCCGGTGTCGCTGATCTCGGCCCGGACGATGCCGCTCTCGTCCTCGTACACCGGATGCCCGCCCGGGCCCGTCGCGCTGGTCCGGCTGACCACCACGACGTCCTGCGGGGCCTGGGTTCCGGGGGTGCCGGGGAAGGTGAGGGCGTAACGCATGGCGGGGTTCATCACCGGATCCTGCTCCCTGTCGGCGTGCGTCCGCGAACGCACGCTCCGATCCACGGACGCCGGTTTGCGATCCACGGCGCGGTCCAGGGCGGTCCGCTCCGACCGCTCCGACCGCTCCGGCCCCTGCGGCCCGGTCACCCGGCGGCGACCTCGGCGGCCCGGGCGTGCGAGCCGCGGACCTCCAGGTCGGCGAGCAGCCGGGCGGTGGCCTCCGCGACCGCGTCCACGGCCCGGTCGAAGGCCTCCCGGTTGTGCGCGGCCGGGGCGCGGAAGCCGGAGACCTTCCGGACGTACTGCAGGGCGGCGGCGCGGAAGTCGTCCTCGCCGGCGTCGGGGGTCACGGGCGGTCGCAGCGTCTTGATGTTGCGGCACATGCACCCAGTCTCGCGCGCGCGGGCCCCACTGGCGACTTCCTCGCGTCACACGCACCTCACGGGGGCGTCATCCGACCGGATTAGGATGCCGGACGAACGAATTCGTCCGCCGCGCGCTCCCCAGGTCGTCGGCATCACCCCGGAGTCACCCCCTTGCCTCTCGCGCTGCTCGCGCTGGCCGTCACCGCGTTCGCCATCGGCACCACCGAATTCGCCGCCATGGGCCTGCTCCCCGAGGTCGCCGACAGCCTCCACGTCTCGATCCCGCAGGCGGGCTGGCTGATCTCGGCGTACGCGCTCGGGGTGGTGGTCGGCGCGCCGCTGCTCACCGCGCTCGCGGCCGGCCGGCCGCGCAAGGCGGTGCTGGTGGCGCTGGCCGGGCTGTTCGCCACCGGCAACCTGCTGTGCGCGCTCGCGCCCGACTTCTGGACCCTGGCCGCCGCACGGCTGGTCACCGGGCTGCCGCACGGGGCGTTCTTCGGCGCCGGCGCGGTGGCCGCGGCCGAGCTGGTGGCACCCGACCGGCGGGCCCGCGCGGTGGCGGTGATGTTCTCGGGGCTGACCGTGGCCAACATCGTCGGCGTCCCGGCCGCGACCCTGCTCGGGCAGCACCTGGGCTGGCGGGCGACCATGCTGGTGGTCGTGCTGATCGCCGCCGCCGGGACGCTCGCCATCGCCCGGCTGGTGCCCCCGCTGCCCTCCCCAGGCCAGTCCGGGCTCCGGCACGAGCTGCGGGCCTTCCGCAGCGGGCAGCTGTGGCTGGCGCTGGCCACCGTCGTGTTCGGTTGCGGCGGCTTCTTCGCCTGCTACAGCTACATCGCACCGCTGCTCACCGAGGTCTCCGGCTACGCCACCGGGTCCGTGACCCTGGTGCTGGCGCTGTTCGGGGTCGGGATGACGATCGGCAACGTGCTCGGCGGGTTCGCCGCGGACCGGGCGCTGCGGCCGACGGTCTGCGCGGCGTTCGTGCTGCTCTCCGCCACCCTGGCGCTGTTCGCGGTGACCGCGCACGCCCGGTGGTCGGCGGCCGTGACCGTGGTGCTGATCGGACTGTTCGGCTTCGCGATCGTGCCGGCGGTGCAGACCCTGGTGCTGCAGAAGGCGCGCAGCGCGCCGACGCTGGCCTCGGCGACCGTCCAGGGCGCCTTCAACCTGGCCAACGCCCAGGGCGCCTACTTCGGCGGGCTGGCCCTGGACGCCGGGCTCGGCTGGACCTCGCCGACGCTGGTGGGCGCGGGCCTGGCCGCCTCGGGCGCGCTGGTCGCGGTGCCGGCCTGGGCGGCCGACCGGCGGCGGCCCGCCCACGCCGTCGCGGAACCGGCCGCCGCCCCTGCCGCGGAGCCGGCTGCCAGCCCTGCCGCGGTGGTGACGGGCTAGCGAACCTCGATCTCCCGGTGGGCGCCGGCGAGCAGTCGGTAGCCCTCGCCGTTGGCCTTGATGCCCGTCCGCTCCTCCTCGCTCAGCTCCCGGCGGACCTTCGCCGGGACGCCCGCGACCAGCGAACCGGGCGGGACGACCATGCCCTGCGGCACCACCGCGCCGGCCGCGACCAGCGAACCGGTGCCGATCCGGGCGCCGTTCAGCACGGTGGCGTTCATGCCCACCAGGACGTCGTCCTCGACGGTGCAGCCGTGCAACACCGCGTTGTGGCCGACCGAGATCCGCTCGCCGACCACCAGCGGGAAGCCGGGGTCGGCGTGCAGGGTGCAGTTGTCCTGGATGTTGCTGCCCGCGCCGACGCTGATGGACTCGGCGTCGCCGCGCAGCACCGCGCCGTACCAGATGCTCGCGCCCGCGCCGACGGTCACGTCCCCGACCACGACGGCGTTCGGCGCGACGAAGGCGCCCGGGTCGACGGCGGGCTCCCTGCCCCCGACTGCGGCGATCAGCGGCTCTGCCATGTCTCGTCCTCCTGGTGACGGTCGGCCGTGGTGTCGCCGGTCAGCGTAGGGGGTCGGTCACGGTGCCGGGAGGGCGAGGTCGGGTGCGGGATCGGGTGCGGCCGCGGGTTCGACGACGGCGGCGGGCCGGGGCGTCAGGCCACCGGGGCGTGCTTGCGCAGGACCTCGATGAACGCCCGCAGCCACGCCGGGTGGTCGGGCCAGGCGCGTGCGGAGACGACCACGCCGTCCACCACGGCCTCGCTCTCGACGAACTCGGCGCCCGCGGCCCTGACGTCCGGGGCCAGCGCCGGGTAGGCGGAGGTGCGGCGGCCGTCCAGGACCCCGGCGGCGGCGGTGATCAGCGGGCCGTGGCAGATCTGTGCGACCGGCTTGTCGCCGGTGAAGAAGTGCTGCGCGATCCGCTGCACGTCGGGGTTGTTGCGCAGGTACTCGGGGGCGCGGCCGCCGGGGATGACGAGGGCCGCGTAGTCGGCCGGGTCGACGTCGGCGAGCGCGATGTCGGCGGGCCAGCTGTAGCCGGGCTTCTCGGTGTAGGTGTCGTAGCCCTCGACGAAGTCGTGCACCACGAACTGCAGGCGCTTCTTGGTCGGTGCCGCGATGTCGACCTGGTAACCCTCCTCGCGCAGCCGCTGGTAGGGGTAGAACACCTCCAGCGATTCGGCGGCGTCCCCGGTGACGAGCAGGATCTTCGGTGCCATCGTCGGCATCCCTCCGTGTGATCGGACGTCAGGTCCCGTACGGGCGGCGGGTGGTGGCGCCGGCCGCGGGCCCGGTCCAACGTGCCGCACCCGTCGCACCGTTGGCAACAGGGCGCACCGGGCGCATGACGGCGCATCCGGAGGTGCGCACGCCGGTTGCAAGGAGTGCGCGCCGGTTGCCGCCCGGCTGCGGCACCGTACGCACCGCGTCCTAGACTCCTGCTGCCCACGACCGACCTTCTCCGGAGGAACCCGATGCCGGACCGCACCACCTACCTCGTCCTGCCCGGCTACCAGAATTCGGGCCCCGAGCACTGGCAGACCCGCTGGGAGGCCGCCGAGCCGGAGTCCTTCCGCCGGGTCGAGCAGGCGGACTGGGAGCTCCCGGAGCGGGCGGACTGGGTGGCCCGGGTGGACGCGGCGGTGGCGGCGGCCGCCGCCGAGGGCACGGTGGTGCTGGTCGCCCACAGCCTGGGCTGCGTCACCGCGGCCCACTGGGTGGCCACGGCCGGCGCCGACCGCACCGCCGCCGTCCGCGGTGCACTGCTGGTCGCCCCGGCCGACGTCGACACCGCGGAGGTGCCCGAACTGACGGGCTTCCGCCCGGTGGCGCTGGCGCCGTTCCCGTTCCCGACCGTGGTGGTCTCCTCCACCGACGACCCGTGGGTCTCCCCCGACCGGGCCCGTGCCTTCGCCGCGGCCTGGGGCGCCCGGTACGTCGAGCCGGGCGCGTTCGGGCACCTCAACTCCGACTCCGGACTGGGCGACTGGCCGGAGGGCCGCACACTGCTCGCCGAGCTGTGACACCGTGAACGGGGGGACTGTGGACAAGCGGACGTCCCGGACCAGGCGCGTCCTGGTCCGGCTGCTGGCGGCCTTCGGGCTGGCCGCCGTACTGCTGTACACCGAGGGCCAGTGGGAGAGCCGCTCGGGCGGCCGGATGCTGGTCGCCGACCTGCTCAACCGGCCGGAGCTGCTGCTCGGTGCGGCGCTGGCGGCGCTGATCGCGGCCGCCTGGCTGGGCGACCTGCGCGCCGCCGCCCTGCGGACGGCCACCCGCACGGTCACGGTGACCGCCGGGGTGGTGTTCCTGCTCGGCGTGCTGGCCGCGCACAAGGTGTCGGCGGCCGAGACCCGCAGCCGGGAGACCGCACCGGCGGGGGCGGAGCGGTCGCTGGTGGTGGTGCACCGCTCGTACGCCTCCGGGTCGGCGCCCGGCGATCACTGGCAGATCCTGCTGGAGGCCGGTGAGGGCTGGGGGGCTCGGCGCTGGTCGCTGGCCGACATCGGCGGGAGCCCGGACGACGCCCGCCTGGTGGAGGCGAGTTGGACCGGGCGGGAGCAGATCACCGTGGTGACCGACTCCTACCGGCGGGTGTTCAACCTCGACCAGGACAGCGGCGAACCGGTCGAGGCCCGGTAACAGGGTGCTCAGCCCAGCCCGAGGGCGTGCGCGGTGAGGGCGAGCAGCACGGCGTTGCCGGCCGCGCCGAGGGCGGTGGCGGAGAGGAAGCGGGCCGCGGTGCCGTCCGGGAACGGGTTGAGCGTCATCGCGGACAGGAAGCCCGGCATCGTCCAGACCACCGCCGTCCACTGCCGCACGGCGCCGGCTGTGCTCCTGCCCGCGCGCAGTTCGTGCGCGGCGGCGAGGCCGATCACCAGGTAGCCGGCCAGGTAGCCGATCGAGGGGCAGAGGACGGCGGGGACGCCGAGGATGCTGTGCGGCATGGCGCCATCGTCCGCCGACGCGGCGCGGCCCCGCATGAGTACGGGTACTCATGCGGGGCCGGCCGGGGGCGGGCTCCGGCTACCGGTCCTCGGGGTCGGCCGGGGTGGACGGCGCGGAGCGGCCGGTCTGGTCGGTGCCGCGCGGCTTGCCCTGGCTGCCGTTGTTCCCGCTGTTGCCGTTGTTCCCGTTGTTGCCGTTGTTCCCGGAGCCGCCGGTGGCGGGGGCGCCGGTGCAGGTCACCGAACCCGGCGAGCCGCTGGGGGTGCTGCAGTTCGGGTCGCGCTTGGGCGGGTCCGGGATGTAGACGGTGGTGAAGTCCTTCTCCGGCATGTTCCGGACCGCGTCGCTCATCGCCTTCTGCCAGATCGGCCCCGGACCGGTCGCACCGAACACCTCGGCCTGGTACTTGCCGCCGATCCGGATGTTGCGCATCGGCACCTTGGTGCCCGGGCTGCCCAGCCAGACCGAGCCGGCCAGGTTGCCCGTGTAGCCGGTGAACCAGGCCGACTTCTTCTCGTCCGTGGTGCCGGTCTTGCCGGCGATCTGACGGCCGTCGTCCAGACCGAGGTCCCGCGCGGTGCCGCCCTTCTCGGTCACCCCGAGCAGCACGCTGTTGATCACGTCCGCGGTGTCCTCGGACATCGCCTGGCTGCACTGGGCCTGCGGCACCGGCACCTCCTTGCCGTCCACCGTGGTGATCCGGTTGATCGCCATCGGCGCGCAGTAGCTGCCCCGGGCGGCGAAGGTCGCATACACGTTGGCCATGGTCAGCGGGCTGACCTCCTGGGTGCCGAGGCCGAGCGCGGGCACCTCCTGCAGCGGCGAGCCGTCCGCCTTGCCGGCCACGCCCAGCCTGTTGGCCATCTGCTTGACCGCGCAGAGGCCGATCTCCTGCTCCATCTGCACGAAGTAGGTGTTGACCGAGAGCGCCATGGCCTGCTTCAGCTCGTACGGGCCCTTCTCGGACTCGGACTCGTTGGGGATCGTCCCGTTCTTCTTGCCCTTGTCGAGGTTCTTCCAGGTGCCGTCGCAGGTCTTCATCGTCGGCCAGTCCATCCGGTTCGGCGCGTCGTACCGCTGGGTCGACGACAGGCCGGCCTCCAGGGCCGCAGCGGCCACGATCGGCTTGAAGTTGGAGCCGGGCTGGAAGCCGATGCCCCCGCCCATCGCCGCGTCCACGTTGTAGTTGACGACGGTCTCGTTCTTCTCCTTGGCCAGCCCGTACGGGCGGGTCTGCGCCATCGCCAGGATCTTGCCGGTGCCGGGCTGGACCATCGTCATCGCGGCCGAGACCGGGTCGGTGACGTACACCTTGGTGGAGACGGCGTTCTGGGCGGCGGCCTGCTTCTCCGGGTCCAGCGTGGTGTAGATGTTCAGGCCGCCGGTGTCCCACAGCGTCTTGCGCTCGGCCGCGCTCTTGCCGAACGCCGGGTCCTGCTTGACCACGTGGCGCACGTAGTCGCAGAAGAAGCCCATGCCCGCCTTGGCGGTGATGCAGCCGTTCTGCGGGTCCTTGTAGTCGAGGCCCAGCGGGGCGGCCTTCGCCTCCCTGGCCTGGTCCGCGGTGATGTGCTTGTTCTCCACCATCTTGTCCAGGACGGTGTCGCGGCGCTTCTGGGCGGCCACCGGGTGCAGCTTCGGGTCGTACTGCGACGGGTTCTGCACCAGCCCGGCGAGCATCGCCGCCTCGGGGAGGGTCAGGTCCTTGGCGGCCTTGCTGAAGTAGCGCTGCGAGGCGGCCTCGATGCCGTACGCCTGGTGGCCGTAGAAGGTGATGTTCAGGTAGTTGGTGAGGATCTGTTCCTTGCTCAGGTCCTCCTCCAGCTTGATGGCGTACCGGAGTTCCTGGATCTTGCGGCCGAGCGTCTTGCGCTGCGCCTCGCGCACCGCCTCCGGATCGTCCCCGGCCTTCTCCACGTTGACGTTCTTCACGTACTGCTGGGTCAGGGTCGAGGCGCCCTGGACGGTGGCGCCGCTCTCGGCGTTCTTGGTGACGGCCCGCAGGACGCCCTTGAGGTCCACCGCGCCGTGCTCGTAGAAGCGGGCGTCCTCGATGTCGACCTGCGCCTGGCGGATCAGCGGGGACATCTGGTCGGCGGTGAGGACGGTGCGGTCGCGCTCGTAGACCTTGGCGATCAGCCCGCCGTTGGCGTCGAAGATCTGGGTGGCCTGGGTGAGCGGCGGGGTCTTGAAGTCGTCGGGGATGCTCTCGAAGCCCTCGGCGCCGTTCTTCGCCCCGAGCCCCACCGCGCCGGCCGCCGGGAGGATCAGGCCGGCCAGCAGCACGCCGCCGAGCACGCTGGCGCCGAGGAACTTGGCCGCGTGGCCCAGGATTCCGAGCGGGGTCTCACGGCGCCTCGGGCGCGGCACCCAGGTGTCGCCCGGGTCCGGGGCGGGTATGCGGCGGCGGCTCTTCGGTGACATAGTTCGAACATTAAGGCCGTGGACGCACCTCGCGGGCGGGGTGCAGGCGAAGGATTGTCACAAAATCGCGACAGATTCGACTCATTCGCGAGGGTCGAACGGACGTGCACGCAGGGACAAGGGCCGTTCGCCTACGGCCCGTTGACCCTGCGTGCCGTCACCGCCGTTCAGCGTCCGTTCGGCGACTCCCCAGCCAATAGCCGGCTTTCCGGTGCCCGGTCGGCTCCTGACGGCGGCTCGGCCGCTGCCCGGCCGTGGCCCGGCCGCCCGATCGGCTGTCCGTTCAGCCCGCCGGGCAGAAGACGTCCTCGGCCGGGCGTCGCCCGGTCACCAGGTAGTCCGTCACCACCGCGTCGCCGCAGGCGTTCCCGTTGGCCACGTACACGTCGTGACCGCCCGAGTCCACCGTGACCATCCGGGCCCGCTCCCCCAGCGCGGCACGCAGCTTGAGCGCACCCCGGTACGGGGTCGCGACGTCGCGCAGGTTCTGGGTCAGCAGCACGTTCGCCGGGCCCCGGTCGGTCACCTCGACCGGGGGCTCGGCGGGCGTGAACGGGCGGAAGGCGCAGGGCGACACGTTCACCGGCATGCCTGCGGTGAGCGGACGGGCGGCGCGCTCCGCGGCGACGTCCTTGGCGTACGCGGCCGGGTCGGTGGGCCAGTCGACGTCGTTGCACAGGGTGCCGACGGCGACGGCGATCGAGTTCTGCACCGCCTGTTCCGGCGGCGTCACCGGCGCGGGCAGCGGCCGGCGGCCGAGGCCGGCCAGCATCAGCCGGGCAAGGTCGGGGAACTTCGCGTCCGCGAACATGCTCTGCAGCATCGCCTCGCGCAGCACGTTCCCGTTGAGCTCCGCCGGGTCGGCTCCGGGCCAGGGCAGCGGCGTGCGGTCCAGGCGGGCGGCGAGGTCGAGGAAGAGCGGACGGACCTCCTCGGGGGTGTCCGCGACCCGGTCCGGATTGCCGGGCGAGGCCGCCCACGCGGCGAAGTCCGGGAAGCGGTCCTCCACGCCCTGGCCGTAGGCGGCGAGCCAGCCGCGCTCGACCCGGGTCGGGTCCGGGTCGTCGTTGCTGTCCAGCACGATCCGGTCGGTCCGCTGCGGGAACATCGTGGCGTACACCGCGCCCGCGTAGGTGCCGTAGGAGGTGCCCCAGGCGGAGATCCGGCGCTCGCCGAGCGCCCGGCGGATGGCGTCGATGTCGCGGGCCTCGTTCGGCGTGGAGATGCTGCGCAGCACCGGGCCGCCGTTGCGGGCGCAGGTCTCGGCGACGCGGCGCGCGTAGGCGACGTTCCCGTCGATCGTGCCGTCGGCGGCGGGCCAGGAGTGCAGCTTGACCATCGACAGGTCGGAGCGGTCCAGGCCGCAGCTGACCGGGGTGGAGCGGCCCACGCCGCGCGGGTCGAAGCCGACCAGGTCGAAGCGGTCCAGGACGGACTGCGGCAGGCGCTTGGCGGCGTTGCTCGGGACGTTCAGGCCGGAGCCGCCCGGCCCGCCGGGGATGGTCAGCAGGACGCCGTGGCGCTGGTCCGGCCTGGCGGCGGGGATGCGGGAGACCGCGAGGGTGATCTGTTCGCCGTGCGGATCGCGGTAGTCCAGCGGGACGGTGACGGTGGCGCACTGCTGGCGCGGGTCGACCTGCCCCTGGCAGGCGGACCAGGTGAGGCGGGCCCCGCCGGACCGCTCGGCGTCGGCGGCGGCGGGCAGGGCGGTCAGCGCGGTGAGGGCGAGGGCGGCGGCCGCGGTCGCGGCGGCGGTGACGGTGATCGTGTTCTTCGGCATGCCCAAGAGTCTGCTGTGGCAGGGTTCTTGGCCCCATCCGGGCAGCGGGCCGGTCGGGGGTGGGGCAAACCCCCGACTGCGGGGTGCAGACTGCATCCGGGTGGACGCCCCGTCCGGGTGCGAGCCGCATCCGAGGTCAGGCGGCATCGGGGGCAGGCGGCATCCGAAGGGAGGCGGCATCCGGATGGAGGCCGCAGCGAGGTGCGGCCTCCGGCGGTGGAGGGACGGACGGTGTGGTCGCGCGGATCGGACCCCGGGTCGGGACCCGGCGGGGCCGATCGGACCGCGGGTCAGAGACCGAGCACGGCCGGATCGGAGGCGAGCGCGCGCAGCGGCTCCCGCGGGTCGGCGACCAGCCGGCGCGCGGCCAGGTCGAGGATGCCGCCGACGCCGGTGATCTCGGCGGCCAGCACGCCGTCCTCGCGGACCAGCCGCTGCACCACCTGGAAGGTCTTGCCGTCCCGCCAGGTGAACGAGCAGCTGACGTCCACCGAGTCGCCCGCGCGCAGCTCCCGCAGGTACTTGACCGTGGTCTCCAGGACGACCGGGCCCACGCCCTTGGCGACGAGGTCGGCCTGGCGGATCCCGGCCGCCTGCAGGTACTCCCAGCGGGCGTGCTCGGCGTACTGGAGGTAGACCGCCTGGTTGAGGTGCCCCTGGCTGTCGGTCTCGTACCCGCGGACGGTGACGCGGGTGGTGAAGTCCTGATCGTTCATGCCCCGCACGCTACTCCGGGCGGCGGGGCGCCACCTCGTGTCCTCCGTCACCCCGGCCGCGTCACTCCGGCAGTGCCGCCACCAGTGGAGCGAGGGCGTCCGGGCGCCGGTCGACGGGCAGGTGGTCGACGGCGTGGAAGCCGCAGCCGAGCGCGGTCGCGCCGCCGTCGCAGACCCGGTCGTCACCGACCATCAGCACGTCGGCCGGGGCCAGCCCGAGCCGGGCGCAGGCGGTCTCGAAGATCACCGGGTCGGGCTTCTGCGCGCCGATCTCGTAGGACAGGACGTAGGTGTCGACCAGGTCGTCCAGTCCGTGGGCCCGGAAGACCGGGCGCAGGTCCCAGCCGATGTTGCTCACCACGGCCACCGGGACGCCCCGGCGGCGCAGCTCGCGCAGGACGGGACCGGCGTCCGGGTAGGGGCGCCAACTCTCGGGCGCCATGTGGGACTCGTAGAGGGCGTCGACGTCGAGGCCGGCGGGCGGCTCTGCGGCGCGGGTCAGCGCGGTGTAGGCGGTCCGGTGGAGTTCGGGGGTCAGGTCCCTGGTGTCCCAGGCCTCCTGGATGCCGCCCGGAATCCGGCGCGGGGGGACGCCGCCGGGCAGCGCGCCGAACTCCTCCAGCCTGGCGACCAGTTCGGCCTGCTCCCGGGCGGGCAGGCCGAGGCCGGTGGCGGCGGTGTGGGCCGTCAGCCACTCCGCGGTGGAGACGACCCGGAAGAGGGTGCCGGAGAAATCGAACATCACGCCTTTGGTCATGATGTCGAGCTTAGGGGCCCGCGCGAGCCGGGTGCGGCCCAGGTACGGGCCCGGTGCCGGCCCTCGCCGGGCCCGACAGGCGCTCAGCGGAGCGTGAGGATGCGCGGGCCGTCCTCGGTGACGGCGACGGTGTGCTCGATGTGGGCGGCGCGGGAGCCGTCACCGCTGCGCAGCGTCCAGCCGTCCGGGTCGGTGGTGTAGTCGTCCCGGCCGCCGGCGATCAGCATCGGCTCGATGGCCAGCACCAGCCCCGGGCGCAGCGGGTAACCCCGGCCCGGGCGGCCGGTGTTGGACACGTGCGGGTCCTCGTGCATCCGGCGGCCGATGCCGTGTCCGCCGTACCCCTCCGGCGTGCCGTAGCGCCCGGCGCGGACGACGCGGCCGATGGCGTGGGAGATGTCGCCGGTCCGGTTGCCGACCACGGCGGCGGCGATGCCGGCGTCCAGGGCGCGCTGGGTGGCCTCGATCAGTGCGGTGTCCTCGGGGCGGGCGGCGCCCACGGTGAAGCTCACGGCGGCGTCACCGGCCCAACCGTCCAGTACGGCACCGCAGTCGATGCTCACCAGGTCGCCGTCGCGCAGCCGGTAGCCGTTCGGGATGCCGTGCACGACGGCGTCGTTGACCGAGGCGCAGATGACGGCGGGGAACGGGACGGGCGCGAAGGACGGGCGGTAGCCGAGGAACGGGGAGCTCGCCCCGGCGGCGTCGAGCACGCCGCGGGCCGCCTCGTCCAGCTCCGTCAGGCTGACGCCGGGCGCAGCCGCCTCCCGTACGGCGGCGAGCGCGTCCGCCACCACCCGCCCGGCCTCGCGCATCGCGTCGAGGGCGGCGTCCGACTTGAGTTCGACCATGGTGAACCACTCCCCTGGATCCAATTCTTATACCGGTATTTGTATCACGGTTGATGGTGCACGAGCATCAGCCGGGCGGTTCTGCCCGGGAGTCGGCGGCGGGACGGGAGGCAGTCGCAGGCGGCCCCGCCTGCGACGACGTGGTGATCGGGGCGGTCCGCGATCCGCTAGTGTTCGGCGGCGCAATCTGATGATCTGACCATGAGGAATCCACGTGACGACCCCGCCGACCACCCCCGTCGACGAGACCCCGCAGCCCGCCGAGCCGACCGCCCAGCAGCCCTGGGGCGCCGGAACCCCCACCCCGGAGCAGCCCTCCCGGGCCCGCAAGCTCGGCCGCCGCGTGGGAGGACCGCTCCTCCTGGTCGCACTGATGGCCGGCGGCCTGATCGTGTCGAACTACGTCAGCAAGTCCGAGCCGGAGGCCGCGCAGGTCGGCAACTGCGTGCACGACCTCGGCGGCGGCGGCAAGCCGAAGATGGAGCTCGTCGACTGCGCCAAGCCCACCGCGGACTACAAGGTCACCAAGGTCGTCCACGACGGTGACGCCAAGCACGCCTGCGACACGGAGCCGGACGAGGTCTTCGGCTCGTACAGCGAGGAGCGCAGGAGCAGCATCGTCATCCTCTGCCTGGAACTGAACCCCACCCGTCCGGGCGGCCCGGCGAGCCTCCCCACCTGGCCCGAGCAGTAGGACGACGGGCCCCGGGGGCGACGGCCCGGACGGGGCCTAGACTCCACGCCATGGTGAGGACTCCGCTGACCCCGTGGGAGCGCGAGCGCGGGGAGCGCTTCGGCGCGCTGCTGCGCGAGGCGCGTGGCGAGCGCAGCATGGTCGAGGTGGCGGCGGTGGCCGGCGTCTCGGCCGAGACGCTGCGCAAGATCGAGACCGGACGGGCACCCACGCCGTCCTTCTTCACCATCGCGGCGCTGGCCTTCGCGCTCGACCTCTCGCTCGACGAGCTCGCCTCCGCCTGCGCCCTGCCGGCGGACGGCGGGCACGGCGAGGCGCTCACGGCCTGACGGGGCGCTGCACGGCCCGACGGGGCGCTGCACGGCCCGACGGGTGCGGTGCACGGCCCGACGGGCGACGGCCCGCCCGGCGCGTGCTGCGCGGGGCGGGCCCTCGTCCGGAGCGTGGTGGTGCGGCGGTGTCGGCTCAGCCGACCGAGCTGTTGTAGTTCTCGATCGCCGGCTGCAGCTCCTTGGCCGCGTCGGCGAGCGCCTGCTGGGCCGACTTGCTGCCCGCGACGGTCTGCTCGATCGCGGTCTCCACGCCCTTGCGGGCCTGCGGCATCACGCCGAGCAGGCAGCCGGCGGTGGCCGGGGTGGGCTTGGTGCTCTTCAGCTGGTCGATCGCGGTCTGGAACTGCGGGTACTTGGCCACCCACTCCTTGTCCCTGGGGTCGTCCAGCGACTTCTTGTTGACCGGGAAGTAGCCGGTGCCGGTGTGCCAGACGGCCTGCTGCTCGGGAGCCGTCACGAACTTCTCGAACTCCCAGGCGGCACGCTTCTCGGCGTCCGAGTGGCCGGGGCCGCTGATCCACAGCGAGGCGCCGCCGATCACCGGGCCGCCCTGGTCGGCGGCGGTGACCTTCGGGAAGGCCGCGGTGCCGACACCGAACTTCGCCGCCTCGGTGTAGCCGCGCAGGACGCCGGTGGACTCCAGGTGCATCGCGACCGTGCCGGCCTTGAAGGCGGCCTGGGCGTCGTCGGTGGTGCGGCCGGTGTTGGCCGCGTAGCCGCCCTTGACCAGGTCGGCCCACCACTGGACGATCCGGGCGCCCTGCGCGGAGTCGAACACGACCTTGCCGGCCTTGTTGCTGCGGCCGTTGTCGTTGTCGCAGTACATGGCGCCGGACTCGGCCAGCAGCTGCTCGACGAACCAGCCGTAGATGGCCGCGCCGAAGCCGTAGCGGACGGTCTTGCCGTCGGCGTCCTTCTTGGTCAGCTTCTTCGCCAGCTCGCCCAGCTCGTCGAGGTCCTTGGGCGCCTGCGCCGGGTCGAGGCCGGCCTCCTTGAAGGCGTCGGTGTTCAGGTAGAGCAGCGGCATCGAGGAGTTGAACGGCATCGACTGCAGCTTGCCGCCGACGGAGTAGTAGTTGCGGATGTTGGCGTCCAGGTCGTCCAGCGCGTAGCCGTCCTTGTCGGCGAAGGCCTGGGCGGGGACGGTCTGCTTGGAGTCGATCATGAACCGGGTGCCGATGTCGTAGACCTGCACCAGGGCGGGCGTGCCCTTCTGCTGCACCGCGGCCTTGTACTTGGTGACCAGTTCGTCGTACTTGCCCTGGAACTGCGCCTTGACCTCGATCTTGCCCTGGTGCGCGGCGTTGAACTGGTCGACCAGGCCGGTGAGCACCTCGGCGTTCTTGCCGGTCATCGAGTGCCAGAACTCGACGCCGGTGACGCCGGTCGCCTGGTCGAGCGCCTGGGCGCCGGGCGCCGCGGCGTCGTTGGAGCCGCCGGTGCCGGAGCCGGAGGAGCTGCAGGCGGTCAGGGACAGGCCGGCCACCAGCAGGGCCGCGAGCGCGCGTGCACTCTTCTTCACGGGGGTTCTCTCTCTGGTCGGGGGAACGGGCGTGGACGGTACGGGCGGTCAGCGCACCGCGCCCGCGGTGAGGCCGCGGACGATGTAGCGCTGGCCGAAGACCACCAGGGCGAGGGTGGGCAGCAGCGAGAGCACGACGCCGGCCAGGATCAGCCCGGGGTCGGCCATCTCGGAGTCACGCAGCGAGGTGAGACCGATCTGCAGGGTCTGCATGTCCGCCGTGCGGGTGATGATCAGCGGCCAGAAGTACTGGTTCCAGGCGGACAGGAAGACGTAGATCGACAGCGCCGCGAGCGCGGGCTTGTTGAGCGGGACGACGATCCGCCACAGGAAGCGCCAGTGGCCGGCCCCGTCGATCCGGGCGGCGTCGCGCAGTTCGCCGGGCAGCTGGCGGAAGGCCTGGCGCAGCATGAAGGTGCCGAAGCCGGAGGCCAGGAAGGGCAGCACCAGGCCGAAGTAGGTGTTGCCGAGCCCCCAGCCGGACAGCGTCAGGTAGTTGGGGATGATGATGGCCTCCCACGGGACCATCAGCGTCGCCAGGAACACCCCGAACACCGCGGCCCGCGCCCTCAGCGGCAGGAAGACGAAGGCGTAGGCGGCCAGGATCGAGGTGAACAGCTGGGCGAGGGTGATGACGGTGGCCACGACCGCCGAGTTGGCGTACTGGCGGGCCAGCGGGATCGCGTCCACGGCGCCGGAGAAGTTCCGTCCGGTGACCGAGTGCGGCACCAACGCGGGCGGGTAGCTGGAGAGTTCGGACGGCCCCATGAACGCGCCGGCGATCGCGTAGTACACCGGGAAGGCCACGGTGACGACGGCGACGGCGAGCAGCAGGTAGACGGCGGCGCGGCCGAGCAGGTCGCGCGGGGAGCGGCCGGCGAGGGCGCGGGTGCGCGGGCGGGGCCGCTCGACGTCCTCGGTGGTGGCGACGGTGGTCATGCGTAGTGCACCTTCCGCTCCAGGACGCCGAACTGGACGGCCGTGCAGGCGAGGACGACCACGAGCAGCACCACGGCCTGGGCGCTCGCGGTGCCGAAGTCGCTGGAGCCGTAGGCGAAGGCCTTCTCGTAGACGGAGTAGACGAGGGTCCGGGTGGAGCCGTCCGGCCCGCCCTTGGTGAGGATGTGGATCTGGCCGAAACTCTGCAGCGCGTGGACGGTGGAGACCACGGTCAGGAAGAACAGGTTGGGGCCGAGCAGCGGAACGGTGATCGAGCGCGCCAGCCGCAGGCCCGACGCGCCGTCGATGCGGGCCGCCTCCACGACCTCCTGCGGGATCGAGCCGATGCCGGCGGAGAGCACCAGCACGTTGTAGCCGAGGTTCATCCACACCGTGGTGACGGCCACCGAGACCAACGCGTACCGGGTGTCGGTCAGCCAGCCGACCGGGCCGAGGCCGACGTGCGAGAGCAGGCCGTTCAGCACCCCGCTGGCGGGGTTGAAGAACACCGCGAAGACCACGGACGCGCTGGCCACCGAGAAGGCGAAGGGCAGCGCGAAGGCGGAGCGCAGCAGCCGTACGCCGCGGATCCGGTTCTCCAGCAGCAGCACCAGCGCGAGCGCGCCGAGCACCCCGGGCACCACGGTGAGCAGCGTGAACAGCCCGGTGGTGACGAGGGTGCGGCGGAAGTCCGCCGAGGTCAGCAGGTCGGTGTAGTGCTTCGTCCCGACGTAGCGGGAGGGCGCGCCGAAGAGGTCGTTGGCGTGTCCGCTCAGGTAGATCGTCCGCCCCAGCGGGTAGCCGATGAAGAGGACGAAGACCGCCAGGGAGGGCAGCAGGAAGGCCCAGGCGAGCCCGTGTTCGCCCCAGCGGCTCCGGCGGCCCGCCCGGGGCGCGGTGTGCAGTGCGGTCGGCATGCGGTGCGCGTCCGCCTTTCGTGAAGTCGGTTCCGGCCGAAACCGTGTCTTGCCCACGCGACGCGGCGGGAACCCCGCAGTGATCAACCGGTGTCCCCGGGATTACGCGTTCGCGTCAGATTCGGCCGGTCGTGCCCGGACGGGCCGCGGAGCGTTCCGCCGCGTTGTCGCAGGGGTGTCGTACGGTGCGCGGGTGGACGAAACGGAATTCGACATGCGCACCGCAATGGCCGGAAGTGTGCGCAGCCGCGCGGACGCCTGGGCACTCGTCAGGGGCTTCGCCGCGTACTGGGGCGAGCCGCTGGGGCCGGACGACGGCTTCGCGGACGCCGAACTGGACGCGGCCGAACGGCGGCTGGGCCTGCGGCTGCCGGCGGCGCTGCGCGAGGCGTACCGGTTGTTCGGGCGGCGGGCGGACCTCACGAGCAACCACGACGTGCTGCTGACGCCGGACGAGCTGTACGTGCTGGACGGCGCGCTGGTCTACCGGGCGGAGAACCAGGGCTGCGCGCACTGGGGCGTGCTGCTCGACGACGTGGAGCGCGAGGACCCGCCGACGGTGATGCGGCCGGACCTCGCGGACAAGTCGCGGGAGCGCTGGGAGCCCTGGGAGGAGCGCCTGTCGACGGCGGCCGCGGTGATGGCGATGACGGAGAAGCTGCTGGAGGACGACGAGTTGACCGACTTCGTCGATTCGCCGGACGAACTTCCGGACGGCTTCCGGGAGTTGCCGGCGATCGGCCGGGGCTGCCGCTGGTACCTGGGGCCGGACGTCCTGGTCTCGGTGGTCGAGGGCGCCTGGATGGCGGCCCGGGCACGCACCCCGGAGGCCCTGGAGGCGATGTACGAGGCCGTGCCCGGGGACTGGCTGGGCGAGTGAGCCCCGCCCGACCGCGGCTCAGGGGCCGCGGTCGGGAGCTGGGCGGCCGGGCCCGGGACGCCGCCCGCACGGCTCAGGCGCTGGAGCCGCCGTCCAGGACGAGGTCGCTGCCGACGGTGTAGCCCGCCTCCTCCGAGGCCAGGTACAGCACCGCGGCGGCCACCTCCTCCACGGCGCCCGCCCGGCCGACCGGGATGTCGTTCCTCATCCGCTCGGCCTTCTCGGCGGCGCTCTCGCCGGGCCGGCCCGACATCGGGGTGTCGACCGCGCCGGGGCTCACCGTGTTGATCCGCACGCCGTCGGCGATGTGGTCGAGCGCGGCGGCGCGGGTCAGCGCGGTGACGGCGGCCTTGCTGGCGGCGTAGGCCCCGACCCCCGCGACCCGCCGGTGGGCGCCCAGGTTGGACGACACGTTGACGATCGCGCCGCCGCCGTGCGCCCGCAGGTGGCCGATCTGGTGCTTCATGGCGAGCAGCGTGCCGGTGACGTTGATGCCGATCAGCCGCTGCCACTCGGCCTCGTCGATGTCGGCGACCGGGCCGAGCGCGCCGATCACCCCGGCGTTGTTGACGGCGACGTCCAGCCCGCCGAACTGCTCGACGGTCTCGCGGACCAGGCGGGCGGCGTCCTCGCCGTTCGTGACGTCGCCGGTCAGGGCGACCGCCTTGCCGCCGGCCTGCTCGATCAGCTCGACGGTCTCGGTGAGCGGGGCGGCCGTCCGGCCCGCGACGGCGACCCGGGCGCCCTCCCGGGCGAAGGCGAGCGCGATGGCCCGCCCGATGCCGCTGCCGCCGCCGGTGACCAGGACGGACTTGTCGGCGAAACGCGTGGTCATGAGGTGAACTCCTCGATCCTGTTGGTGGGTTCTGGTGTGGTGGTGGTCAGGGGTTCCGCCGCGGTGGCGGACCTGGGCAGGGTGGCGACCGCGACGGCCGTGAGCGCCAGGCCGAGGGCGCCCGCGGCGAAGGCCGCGGCGTAGCCGCCGACCACGCTCGGACGGGTGGCGGCGAGCGACATCAGGGCCGCCAGTCCGGCGGTGGGGCCGAGCTCCATGGCCGTGTTGAACACGCCGGCGGCCAGGCCGGTGCGCTCGGACCCGACCCCGCCGGTGGCGAGGACGGCCGCTCCGGCGAAGGCGGCGGCGGCTCCGGCGGGCAGCAGGAGCAGTCCGGGCAGCAGCCCGGTGGCGTACCCGCTGCCGGGGGTGAGCCCGGCGAGCAGGCCGAGTCCGGCGCCCGCCACGGCGAGCCCGCCGGCGGTGACCGGCACCGGCCCGTGGCGCAGCACCAGCAGGGCCGCCAGGCGCCCGGACAGCAGCAGGACGGCCGCGTACGGCAGGAAGGCGGCGGAGGTGGCGGCGGCGCTCCAGCCGCGCAGCTGCTGGAGGTAGAGCGAGAGCAGGACGAAGGTCAGCGCGGTGCCGGCGGCGGTCGCCATGACGGCGGCGAGGGCGGCGCCGCGGCGCCGGTCGGCCAGGAAGCCGGGCGGCAACAGGGGGTCGGCGGTGCGGCGTTCGGCGGCGGCGAAGGCGAGCAGCAGGGCGAGCCCGGCGGGCAGCGGCCCGTACACCTCGGGGCTGGTCCAGCCGTGGTCGGTGGACGCCACCAGGGCGTAGCTCACCGCGCAGACCGCGGTGGCTGCCAGGAGCGCGCCGCGCAGGTCCAGGGCCGGGCGGCGCCCGGCGGGGGCGGCGGCGGGCAGTGTGCCGCAGCGGGCGAGTCCGGCGGCTGCGGCCAGCACGGGCACGGCGAACAGCCAGCGCCAGGAGACCGCGGCGGCGACCGCGCCGGACACCACGCTGCCGACCGTCGCGCCGAGCACCGACAGGCCGCCCCAGGTGGCCATCGCCCGCCGGTAGGCGGCGGGTTCGGGGTGCAGCGCACGGACCACCGCCACCGCCGCGGGCGCGGTGAGGGCCGCGCCGGCGCCCTGGACGAGACGGCTCGCCAGCAGGACGGGGTAGTCCGGTGCGAGGGTGCAGGCCACGGAGGAGGCGGCGAGCAGCAGCAGGCCGCAGCGGAGCATCCGGCGCCCGCCGTGGCGGTCGGTGAGCCGACCGCCGAGCAGCAGCAGCGAGCTGAAGGTGAGTCCGTACGAGGCGCTCAGCAGCAGCACCCCGGACGGCCCGAGCCCGAACTCGCGGGCCACCAGCGGCAGCGGCACGGTGAGGACCATGATCGTGAAGATCAGCACCGCCTGCACGACGCCGAGCAGCGCGAAGCCGGACCGGCCCGCCGGACCGCCGCGCATGCGCCCCCCTGTGACACTCATGAGCCCCCTCCTATAATGACCGTTCGATTCAGAATCGGGACAGCAGAGTCCGTCCAACCGGGCCTCGAACGTCTGGTCAGTCCCGGTCCGGGCAGCATCGATCCCGGTCGGGCAGTGCCAGTCCCCGTCAAGCCGTGTCAGTCCCGGTCCAGCAGCATCAGGGCCTGCTCGGCGGCGTCCCCCACCCGGGCCGCGCCGTCGGCGGTCTTGCCCATCACCCGCATGCCCTGCATCAGCACCATCAGCAGCCGGGCGAGCGCCCGGGGCTCCCGCCCGGCAGGCAGTTCCCCCTGCGCCCCGGCCCGCACCAGGGCGGCGGTGAGGACCGTCTCCAGGTGGCCGAGGCTGGCGCCCACCCTACGGGCCGCCGAGGGGTCGTGCGGGGCGAGCTCGACGGCGGTGTTCGTGACGAAGCAGCCGCGCTCCCGCCCGTCCCCGGCCGACTCCGCCGCGTACCGGCGGACCATCGCCCGCACGGCCGGCAGCACCGGGCCGGGCTGGGACAGTTCCGCCAGCAGAACCGGATCGGTCTGCTCGGCGTACCGCTCCAGCGCCCGCAGGTACAGCTCGTGCTTGCTCCCGAAGGTCGCGTAGATGCTGGCCCGGCCGATGCCGAGCCCCTCGACCAGGTCGGCCATCGAGGTGGCCTCGTAGCCGCGCCGCCAGAACAGCTCCAGGGCTGCCTGCAGCGCCGCGTCCGGGTCGAATTCCTTCGTTCGCGCCATGTCCCACACGCTAGCCGTTTCCAGAACGATCAGTCAAGAAATGAGGAGCGCCGACCGCAGTCGATACCTGACGGAGCATTGCCAAGTGGACTAGACCAAGGCTACCCTTACCGCCCCATCCCTCCTTCCCCCACAGGAGGCGTTCCGCATGTCCGCTCACGTCCCCACCACCCCCCGCGAAGCCGTCGAGACGGCCCGGCCGCTGGTGCTGACGGCCTATCGGATCGTCGTCGGCCTGCTCTTCGCCTGCCACGGCGCCGCCTCGCTCTTCGGCGTCCTCGGCGGCACCAAGGGCGGCGGCACCGTCCCGCTCGGCCAGTGGCCCGGCTGGTGGGCCGCGCTGATCCAGCTGGTCGGCGGCGTCCTGGTGCTGCTCGGTGCCGGCACCAGGACGGCCGCACTGCTCTGCTCCGGCTCGATGGCCTACGCCTACTTCACCGTCCACCAGGAGCACGCGCTGCTGCCGCTGCAGAACGGCGGCGAGGCCTCGGTCATGTTCTGCTGGGCGTTCCTGGCCATCGCGGTGCTCGGCTCCGGCCCGTACGCCCTGGACCGACTGCTCACCCGTCCGCCCGTGGCCGGCCCGGCCGAACCGGCCGCCCAGCCGACCTCGGGCTGACCCCGGCGCGCCGAGCGCGGCAAGCCCGAACCCGGCGGGCCGACCCGGGCGGACCGCGCTCGGCGGCTGCGCTCGGCGGGCCGACCCGGACGGACCGCGCTCGGCGGGCTGCGCTCAGCCCTCCGCGAGGTGCCGCTCGACCGAGGCGACCTTGGCGGTGAGGCCGTCGGTGACCCCGGCCCGGTCGTCGATCTTGATGACCGTGCTCACCCGGTTGCTGTGGGCCTTCACCGCCTCGATCGCCTCCTTGATCACCGGCATCACCTCGTCCCACTCCCCCTCGATGCTGGTGAACATCGCGTCCGTGCGGTTGGGCAGCCCGCTCGCCCGGACCACCCGGACGGCGGCGGCCACCGCCTCCCCCACGTCCTCGCCGATCCCCAGCGGGGTCACCGAAAAGGCTGCGATCACAGTTCCACGCTCCTCGCGTCCACGGGGCACCGGTGGCCGGCCGGGCCGGCCCGGCTCGACCTGACTCGACTCGACCCGACCCGGGTCGCCGCGGCCCGGGTCGGCCACCAGGCTAGACGGACGCCCCGTCAGACCACCGAAGGCAGCGGCGGTTCGACGGCCAGCGGCGCGCTGGAGCGGGCCCGGTGCTGGGCGGCCCAGGAGGCGAGGGCGACGGTGCAGGCGTGGTCCAGGTGGCGCAGCCCGGACCAGTCCAGCTCGACCGGCCGGTCGTCCGGCAGCCGTTCCAGGGTGTCCAGCAGCCTGGGCAGCCGCAGGAAGGTGGCGTTGCCGCTCAGCCGGACCCGGTGCAGCGCCGGGCCGTTCGGCGGCACCAGCTCCTCCACCGCGATCTGCAGGTGCGAGGTCTGCCAGGCGGACTTGACGACCGCCAGCCCGACGCCGATCAGCACCCCTTCGAACAGGTCGGTGGCGATGATCGCGACCGCCGTCACCACGAGCACCAGCGCCTCGCCCCGGTGGCCGCGGCAGAGCGCGACGATCCGGCGCAGCGGGACGAGCTTGGCACCGGCGTGGACCAGGACGGCGGCCAGTGCGGTGAGCGGGACGAGTCCGAGCACCCCGGGCAGCAGCGCGGTGAACAGCAGCAGCCAGAACCCGTGCAGGAACCGGGAGGCCTTGGTCCTCGCCCCGGCCTGGACGTTGGTGGCGCTGCGGACGATCACCGCGGTCATCGGCAGCGCGCCGAGCAGTCCGCAGACGGTGTTGCCGACGCCCTGCGCGGTGAGCTCGCGGTCGTAGTCGGTGCGCGGGCCGTGGTGCATCCGGTCGACGGCGGCGGCGCTGAACAACGTCTCGGCGGAGGCGATCAGGGTGAAGGCGACGACCGTGCCGATCCCGGCGGTGCCGGCGAGGGCGCCCAGCGCGTCGCGGTCGGGCAGCCGGACGACGTCGAGCAGGCCGGCGACCCGGATCCGGGCGACGGGCAGGTCGGCCGCGGCGGTGACGGCGGCGGCGAGGCCGACGGCGGCCAGCGGCGCGGGGAGGGCGCGGGCGGCGCGCTCCGGGAGGTACTTCCAGCCGACCAGCACCAGCAGCGTGCCGAGACCGAGGGCGACGGCGCCGGGGTCGGCCGCGGCGGTGACGACGTCCTTCAGCAGGGCGGGCAGCCCGGCGATCTTCTCCGGCCCGGTGGCCGGGGCGCGGCGGTCGGCGAGCGCGTAGAGCTGGCCGAAGACGAGGGTCAGCCCGATGCCGGCCAGCATGCCGTGCACCACCGAGGCGGACATCGCGCGGAACCAGCGGCCGAGCCGCAGGGCGCCCATCGTGAGCTGGAGCAGGCCGGTGGCGAGCACCAGCAGGCCCAGGGCGCCGGCGCCGAACTCCCGGACGGCGTCGGCGACCAGCACGGTCAGCCCGGCCGCGGGTCCGCTGACCTGGAGGCTGCTGCCGGGCAGGGCGCCGACCACCAGGCCGCCGACGATGCCGGTGACCAGGCCGAGTTCGGCCGGCACGCCGGAGGCGACGGCCACCCCGACGCAGAGCGGGAGGGCTACCAGGAACACCACCAGGGAGGCGGGCAGGTCGCGGCGCCAGGGCACGTCGCGCAGCGCGGCGATCGGGGACCGGGCCGGGCCCGGCGGCGCGTTCTTCCGGGGGCGGCCCGGCGGCGCGTTCTTCCGGGGGCGGCCCGGCGGGCCCTCGCTCCCGTGCGGCGGGCGGTTCACCCGGTCACCACCGGGGGTCGGGCAGGGGTGCAGCAGCGCATGGGGACGTTCCTTCCGCGCGCCCGCCGCTGCGGGCACGCCGTTGCGGTACGGGGGTTGCCGTACGAGGAGGGTCGCCGTACGGGGTCGGCGTGCCGCTCACTCACCCGCCCGCCCGCCCACGGGTCGCCGGTCGGCAAGGGATGTGCGCCGGACCGGGAGCGGGGGCCGGCGGAGAGTGACGGAACGGCGGCGGGTGGCGGCACGGCGGCGAGTGGGGGTCGGCGCGGTCAGGGGGTGCGTCCCTCGCTCGGGTGCGGCGGACCGGGCGCGCTGGTCCTGGACGGGGCCGCCGACGGAGCTCCCCCGTCCCCGGCGTTCCCGAACCCCCCTGCCGCGGCCTCAGTTGGACGTCACGGGCCCGGCGTGCCACCGACGGTACCCAGGGCGGCGGGGCGGGCCGACCCGTGCACCGTCCCTTCACGGTCACTGCACACCGGGTGCGCTTCCCGGCGCGGAACGTCCGCTTCCCCGCGCACACCAGCACGGATGCCGCCCTGGCGTACGAATCCGCCCGCACCGACCCCGCGACCCAGGGCTTCCACATTCTGTTGAAGTCCCCCTTGACGCCCCGACGAGCCCCGCCCTACCTTGTTTCCACATACAGAAACCGTTCTTCCGTATGGTGGAATTCAGGAGATGAGCCCTCCGAGCCACTGCGGGCCGACGCAGGAGAGACCCGATGCCTCGTATGACAGCCGCCCGCGCGGCCGTGGAGATCCTCAAGCTCGAAGGCGTTGAGGTCGCGTTCGGTGTGCCGGGCGCAGCCATCAACCCGTTCTACGCCGCCCTCAAGGCCTCCGGCGGGATCCGGCACACACTGGCCCGGCACGTCGAGGGCGCCTCCCACATGGCCGAGGGCTACACCCGCGCCGAGGCCGGCAACATCGGAGTCTGCATCGGCACCTCCGGCCCGGCCGGCACCGACATGATCACCGGCCTGTACTCGGCCATCGCCGACTCGATCCCGATCCTGTGCATCACCGGCCAGGCGCCCGTCGCGCGGCTGCACAAGGAGGACTTCCAGGCCGTCGACATCGCCTCGATCGCCAAGCCGGTCACCAAGGCCGCGACCACCGTGCTGGAGGCCGCGCAGGTCCCCGGCGTGTTCCAGCAGGCCTTCCACCTGATGCGCTCCGGCCGCCCCGGCCCGGTCCTGATCGACCTGCCGATCGACGTCCAGCTGACCGAGATCGACTTCGACCCCGAGGCCTACCAGCCGCTCCCGGTCTACAAGCCGGCCGCCAACCGGGTCCAGATCGAGAAGGCCATCGCGCTGCTCCAGGAGTCGGAGCGCCCGCTGATCGTCGCCGGCGGCGGCGTCATCAACGCCGACGCCTCCGCGCTGCTGCTGGAGTTCGCCGAGCTGACCGGCGTCCCGGTGATCCCGACCCTGATGGGCTGGGGCATCGTCCCGGACGACCACGAGCTGAACGCCGGCATGGTCGGCCTGCAGACCTCGCACCGCTACGGCAACGAGAACTTCCTCGCCTCCGACTTCGTCCTCGGCATCGGCAACCGCTGGGCCAACCGCCACACCGGCGGCCTGGACGTCTACACCGCCGGCCGGAAGTTCGTCCACGTCGACGTCGAGCCCACCCAGATCGGCAAGATCTTCGCCCCGGACCTCGGCATCGCCTCCGACGCCAAGGCCGCGCTGGAGCTCTTCGTCCAGGTGGCCGGCGAGCTCAAGGCCGCCGGGCAGCTCAAGGACCGCAGCGCGTGGGCCGCCTCCACCCAGGAGCGCAAGGCCACGCTGCAGCGCCGCACCCACTTCGACGACGTGCCGCTGAAGCCGCAGCGCGTCTACGAGGAGATGAACCGGGCCTTCGGGCCGGAGACCCGCTACGTCACCACCATCGGACTCTCCCAGATCGCCGGCGCGCAGATGCTGCACGTCTACAAGCCCCGGCACTGGATCAACTGCGGCCAGGCCGGCCCGCTCGGCTGGACCATCCCGGCCGCGCTCGGCGTGGCCACCGCCGACCCCGAGGGCCAGATCGTCGCGCTCTCCGGCGACTACGACTTCCAGTTCATGATCGAGGAGCTGGCGGTCGGCGCGCAGCACCGGATCCCGTACGTCCACGTGCTGGTCAACAACTCGTACCTGGGCCTGATCCGCCAGGCTCAGCGCAACTTCGACATCGACTTCCAGGTCAAGCTGGAGTTCGAGAACATCAACGCGCCGGAGCTGGGCGTCTACGGCGTCGACCACGTCAAGGTCGCCGAGGGTCTGGGCTGCAAGGCGATCCGGGTCACCGAGCCGGAGGGCCTGCTGCCGGCCTTCGAGGAGGCCAAGAAGCTGGCCGCCGAGTTCCGCGTCCCGGTCGTGGTCGAGGCGATCCTGGAGCGGGTCACCAACATCGCGATGAGCGGCAGCGACATCGACAAGGTCAACGAGTTCGAGGAGCTCGCCACCCTGCCCGAGCACGCGCCGACGGCGATCCGGCCGCTCGCGCGCTGACCTGCCGCGAAGGGGGCGTGCGAGCCGCTCCGCACACCCCCTTCGCGTCCGGAACACCGGCGGCGCCGACGCGGTTGACCCGTCCGGGGCCGCTACCGTGTGCCCGGGCGGAAACCGCTGCCAACCTGCCGAAAGGACCACCACCGTGAGCCTGTACGACATCCCGCTGCGCTCCCTCACCGGCGAGCCCACCTCGCTGGCCGACCACAAGGGCAAGGCGCTGCTGATCGTCAACGTCGCCTCCAAGTGCGGCCTGACCCCGCAGTACGCCGGGCTGGAGCGCCTGCAGGAGCGCTACGCCGGGCGCGGGTTCACCGTGCTGGGCTTCCCGTGCAACCAGTTCGCCGGGCAGGAGCCGGGCAGCGCCGAGGAGATCGGGACCTTCTGCTCCACCACGTACGGCGTGACCTTCCCGCTGTTCGAGAAGATCGAGGTCAACGGCGACGACCGGCACCCGCTGTACCAGCAGCTGACCCAGGTCGCCGACGCCGAGGGCCAGGCCGGGGACGTTTCCTGGAACTTCGAGAAGTTCCTGATCTCGCCGGACGGCACCGTCGCCGCCCGGATCCGGCCGCGCGTCGAGCCGGAGTCGGAGGAGCTGGTCGCCGCGCTGGAGGCCGTTCTGCCGGCCTGATCGGAGGCCGTTCTGCCGGCCTGATCACCCGCCGGACCGGAGGCCCGGGGCACCGCGCCCCGGGCCTCCGGCGTTCCGTGGCCGCGGTGGCGGGGCGCGGTCGGCGGCGGGGGCGACGGATGCGGGCCGACGCCCAGGGGTCGACACATGCGGGCTTGCTGTGCTCATCTGACGATCATTTCGTGATCGCGAATCCGTCCCACGGGTGGTCCCGGACCGATAGCGTCTGGTCCGGACGCGTGAGGTGGGGACGGCCGCGCCGGACGTCGAGGGGAGCGTGGGCATGCAGCCGCTGGCAGCGGACGATCCGCGGCAGGTGGGCGAGTACCGGCTGCTGCGGCAGCTCGGCGCGGGCGGGATGGGCCGGGTCTACCTCGGCCGGACCGCGGGCGGGCGGACCGTCGCCGTCAAGATGGTCCGGCGCGACCTCGCCGAGGACCCCGAGTTCCGCGCCCGGTTCCGTCAGGAGGTGGCGGCCGCCCGACGGGTCGGCGGCACCTGGACGCCACCGGTCCTGGACGCGGACACCGAGGGCGGGCAGCTCTGGGTGGCCACCGGCTACGTCGCCGGACCACCGCTCACCGCCGCCGTACGGGAGTTCGGACCACTGCCCGAGCCGGCCGTCCGCACCCTCGGCGTCGGCCTCGCCGAGGCGCTCGCCCATGTGCACGGCCTCGGGCTGGTGCACCGGGACGTCAAGCCGTCGAACGTGCTGCTGACCCTGGACGGGCCGCGGCTGATCGACTTCGGCATCGCCCGCGCGCTGGACGCCACCACCGTGCTCACCCAGTCCGGCCAAGTGTTCGGCTCGCCGGGCTTCATGTCGCCGGAGCAGGCGAGCGGGCGGCCCGCCGGACCGGCCGGCGACGTCTTCTCGCTCGGCGCGGTGCTCGCGTTCGCGGCGACCGGCACGATGCCGTTCGGCTCCGGCGTCGGCGCGCCGGTCCTGCTCTACCGGGTGCTGCACGAGGAACCCGACCTCTCCGGGCTGACCGGCCCGCTGCACTCCCTCGTCCGGGACTGCCTCGCCAAGGACCCGTCCGTCCGCCCGACACCCGGACAGCTGCGGCAACGGCTGGACGTCGACGGCACGGCCGCCGCCCGCCTGGGGCACGGGGACTGGCTGCCCGCGGCCCTGGCGGCGGCGGTCGGGCGCAGTGCCGTGCGGCTGCTGGACCTGGAGGGGGAACAGGAGGCCGGGGCGACGCGTGAGGCAGCGGCGGTGAGTGAGGCCGGGGCGACGCGTGAGGCAGCGGCGGTGCGGGAGGTGGCGGCGGCCCGGACGGCCGAGGCGGCGAAGGCGGCACCCGGCGGGGGCGGCGTGCCCGCTGCGCCCGGGTTCGGCCCGCCGCCACCGCCGGGCTACGGCCCGCCGACCGCAGGACCGGTCGGGCCGGTCGGCGCGTTCCCGTCGGCCCCGGTCCCGATGCCGTCCGCACCGGCCACGGTGCCGGGCTACCCGCCGTACCCGCAGCGGCCACGCGGCCGGCGCAGCTACGGCGTGCTGACGGCCGTGCTGGTCGCCGCACTGCTGCTGGGCGGCGGATACCTGCTGGTCGAACAGTGGCTGCCGAACGGCCGGCCGGACGCCGCGAAGAACGCCGGGCGGACCGCCCCGGCCGGGGCCACGACGGCGCCTTCCGCCCCGGCCTCGAAGAACTCCGAGCAGCCGACCGGCGACCGCACCGACCCGGCCGAGGACAGCCCCTCGCCCGGCGCGAGCCCCACCGACCCGGGGCCGGGCATCATCCCGGCGAAGTACCTCGGGACGTGGGTCGGCGAACGCAAGGCCGCCAACGGGGACGTCACCTCCGTCACCCTCACCATCGTCCAGTCGGCGCCGAGTGAGGAGAAGAGCAGGATCCGCGCCGAGACGCCGAAGACCGGCACCTGGTGCGAAGGCGCCTGGACGCTCACCGATGCCGACGAGAGCCGGGTCTCCTACGCCTCCCGGGCGACCGGCTCCTCGCCCGGTTCGGACTGCATGTCCGACCGGTCGATCTACCGGCTGATCACGATGCAGTCGGACGGCACGCTCCACTACAGCACGGACCTGCTCAAGCCGGACCAGTACCTGGTGCTGCGGAAGAAGGGCTGAGGCGCGCGGGACTTCCGGTCCCCGTCGGGCGCCGGGCCGTCAGCGGCCGCGTCGGGCCGGCTCGGGCCCCGTCAGGCCGGTTCGGGCCGCGGGGCGAACAGGCCGAGGCGCGCCCCGGCCAGGGCGCTGGCGGCGGCCAGGTCCGCGTCGGCCTCGGTGAGGGTGTCGGCCATGACCAGGGCGCGGTAGTACAGCGGGCCGGCGACGTGTTTGGCGAGCAGGGCCGTGTCGGTGCCCGGCGGGAGGTCGCCACGGCCGACGGCGGCCTGTACGACGGGGTCGATCCGGGCGATCCGGGCGGCGAAGAAGCGGTCGACGAGCGCCCTGATCTCCGCCGAGGCGTGGCCGCCGGAGACCAGCGCCCGTACCGTCGCGATCCCGGCCCGGCCGGCCATCGCCGCGACGAAGTCCCGGGCGGCGGCGCGCATCGACCCGTCGAGGTCGGCGGTGTCGGGCAGCAGCCGGAACGTCGGGTCCAGGACGTCCTCCAGGGCGGCCGCCACCAGGTTGCCTTTGGTCCCCCAGCGCCGGTAGACGGTGGTCTTGTGCACCCCGGCGCGGTCGGCCACGGCCTCGGTGCTGAACCGGTCGAAGCCCTGCTCGGCCAGCTCCTGCAGCGCGGCCGCGAACACCGCGGCCCGGGTCCGGGCCGTACGGCCTCCGGGCCTGACGTCGCCCCACCCGGCCGTGTCCGCCCCCATCGCCTCAACTTCCCCGTCGCGGTTGTCGGTTGCGCTTGATTCTGCCGGTCTGCAAGACTTCCCGAGCATAACGCAACCGCTTGTTGCTTTAGTGGGCTTATGCGTTGCCGACCTGGCCTTCTACGGGGGGATTGCCATGTTCGACGGGTTGTGCCACTCATTCCGGTTCTTCCGGTTGTTCCATCACGCGCCCGCGACCGCGGTTCTCCGCATCGACCCCGCCCTCGGCGCCGCCGGCCCGCAGCACGTGCCGACCGGCCGGCTCACGGCCCGCGGCACGGCCGCCTAGGGACCTCGGCCCGACGACACGAAGCCCGGAGGCACGAAGCCCGGAGGCCCGCCGGGTCCGCCCGGTCGGGACCCGCAGTCTCGATCACGTCATGGAACACTCCGCACTACCTCAAGGAAGCGCCATCGTGTCCAGCACCAACCCGAAGATCGCGGCCATCAGCACGTTCTTCGCCGCCTACGCCGCCTACGACTTCGACGGCATGCGGGAAGTCCTCACCGACGACATCGAGTGGACGATCCCCGGCCACCACGCACTGTCCGGCACCAAGCGCGGCGTGGAGGAGGTCGTGGCCTTCTTCAACCAGTTGGGCAAGGCCGGGTTCCAGGCCGAGCCGCTGTTCCTGGAGGCCAACGACGAGTACGTGGTCGACATCCACCGCGGCTTCTCCACCCAGGGGGTCGGCCAGGTCGACACCATGTGGGCGCTGGTCTGGCACTTCAACGCCGACGGCAAGGTGGACCGGGTGCACAACCTGTCCGGCGACCAGCACCAGATGGACGCCTTCGTGTGGGCCAACTACACCCTGGCGCCGATCCCCGACCGGCTCGCCTGAGGTCGGCGGGCGCGACGGCCCGGCGCGTCGAGCGGTCCGGGCCGTCGCCGCCGCCTGCACAGGAAGCCGGCCCGTCCGCCGTCGGCCGACCCGACCGCGCGGGTCCGCGGGCCCGCGGACCCGGACGGTCACCCCGCCCAGCGCGTGCCGGATGATGGAGGACGGGGACAGGACGCTGAGAGGGGAAGCGCAGTGACGGACAGCGAATCCATCGGGTCGGAGCCCGGCCTTCGGTCGCACCGCGGAGGGCCGGACACCCTCGCGACCGCCACCCGGCCCGAGGCCCCGGCCGCGCCCGCCCCGGGTGCGGCAGCCCCGAGCGGGAGCGCGCGGCCGCGGAGGTCGCTGCTGCGGCGGCTGGCCGTCCTGGTCCTCGTCCTCGTGGTCCTGTGCCTCCCGCCGTGGTGGACGCTGTTCGCCTCCGGCGCCGACTGGCCGTTGCCGGTCTTCCTGGCCGGCACGGCCGTGTTCGCCGCCTGGCTGGTCTCCTTCCCCTTCCTGATGGTCGCGGGCCACGGCCGACGGCGCTCCGACCGGGCCGCGCGCATCGCGGACACCAGCCTCGGGATGATCTGGGTGCTGTTCACCTGGTCGGTGCTGGGCGGCTCGGTGGACCTCGTGCTGGCCGGACTCGACGTCGGCGGCGTCGGCCGGGCCAGGGCCGTGGCCGTGGCCGTCGCCGTGGTCTGCGCCGGGCTCCTGGGCTGGGGACACCACGAGGCGATGCGCGTGCCCCGGGTGAAGCGGCTGGACGTCCGTCTCCCCCGACTCGGCGGGGGCCTGGACGGGACGCGTGTCGTGGTGCTGGCCGACACCCACTACGGGCCGATCGACCGGGCGGGCTGGTCGGCGCGGGTCACCGAGGCCGTCAACGCCCTCGACGCGGACGTCGTGGTCCACGCCGGCGACATCGCCGACGGCACGCCCGCCCAGCGCCGGGATCAGTCCGCGCCGCTCGGCACGATCCGGGCCCGGCTGGCCAAGGTCTACGTCACCGGGAACCACGAGTACGGCAGCGAGGCGCAGGGCTGGCTGGACCGCATGGCGGACCTCGGCTGGGATCCGCTGCACAACCGCCACGTCGTGGTGGAGCGCGGTGGGGACGCCCTCGTCCTCGCCGGCGTGGACGACGTGACCGCGGAGTCCTCCGGCCTGGCCGGGCACCGCGCCGACCTGGTCGACGCGCTGGCGGGGGCGGACCCCGACCGTCCGGTCCTGCTCGTCGCCCACCAGCCCAAGTACGTCCCGCAGGCCGCTGCCGCCGGCATCGACCTGCAGGTCTCCGGCCACACCCACGGCGGCCAGATCTGGCCGTTCAACTTCCTCGTCCGGCTCGACCAGCCCGTGGTGCACGGCCTCAGCCGGCACGGGGAGCGCACCCAGCTCTACACCAGCCGGGGCACCGGCTTCTGGGGGCCGCCCTTCCGGGTCTTCGCACCGAGCGAGATCACCCTGCTCACCCTGCGCTCCGGTGACGCGCCGGCCACCGCCTGACACGCCGCCCTCACGACAGCAACAGCCGTGTGCCCGGCGGGAGTTCGCCCGCCCGGGCGGCGTCGTGGAGGTGTGCCAGCAGGGTGGAGCGCAGCGCCTCGGCGGCGCGGGTGGGCGGCACCTCGTGGCCGTGCGCGACGGCGATGGTGCGGCCCAGGCCCGGCCCGGCGAACGGGGTCACCGCGAGGCCCGAGCGGGCCGCCACCATGCCGGGGACGACGGCGGGCCCGATCCCGGCCCGGACGAAGCCCAGCACCGCGTCCATCTCCCCGCCCTCGACCGCGAACTCCGGTTCGAACCCGGCCGCCCGGCAGGCCGCCAAGGTCGCCTCCCGTACGTCGTAGCCCTCCCGGAACATCACCAGCGGCCGGTCCCGCAGCTCGGTCACCCGCGCCTTGCGCCGGGCGCGCCGCTCAGCGGAGACCAGTACCAGCTCCTCGTGCAGCAGCTCGGTGACGGCCAGGGCGGGCGCCTGTCCCCCGGTGGGCGGGGTGATGATCAGCGCGAGGTCCAGCTCGCCCGCCGCCAGTGAGCGGACCAGGTCGCGCGAGCCGCCCTCGCGGACCACCAGTGCCACGCCCGGGTAGCGGTCCCGGAAGACCCGCAGGACGTCCGGCACCAGGCTGGTGCACAGGCTCGGCGGTGCACCGAGCCGGACCCTGCCGCGCCGCAGCTGCACCGTCTCCTGGACGGCCAGCCGGGCGCTCTCGGTGTCCGCGAGGATGCGCCGGGCCAGCGGCAGCAGGGCGTCCCCGGCGTCGGTCAGTGCGATGTTGCCCCGGGTGCGGTGGAACAGCTCGGCGCCCAACTCCCTTTCCAGCGAACGGATCTGTTGCGAGAGGGACGGCTGCGCCACGTGCGCGGCCTCGGCCGCCCGGGTGAAGTGGCGGGTCTCGGCCACGGCCAGGAAGTAGCGGAGTTGCTGGAGCTGCACCCGGCCAGGATAGGCCGCACCGATAGCCGGTGCCTATCGTCGCGAGCCGCATCATGTCTTGGACGCACCCTGGTGTCCGTCCCTACCGTTGCAGCCATGACAACCGCGACTCGGACGGGCCGGCATCCGTCCACCCTGGCGACGCTGTGGCGGTCGACCGTCGGCAAGAAGGCGGTCATGGCCGTCACCGGACTGGTCATGCTGCTGTACCTGGTCGCGCACATGCTGGGCAACCTCAAGATCTTCTTCGGCCCGGACGACATCAACGGCTACGCGGCCTGGCTGCGCACCATCGGGCAGCCGTTCCTGGGCCACGCGTGGTTCCTGTGGATGGCCCGGGCCGGCCTGCTGGCCTCCGTCGTGCTGCACGGCGTCTCGGCCTACCAGCTCAGCCGCCGCGACCTCGCCGCCCGGCCGAGCAAGTACGCGCACAAGCGCCGCCGCGCGAGCTACGCGACCCGGACCATGCGCTGGGGCGGGGTGATCCTGGCGCTGTTCATCGTCTGGCACATCCTCGACCTGACCACGCTGACCGTGAACCCCGCTGCCGAGGAGGGCCACCCGTACCAGAACGTCGTCGCCTCGTTCGACCGCTGGTACGTCGACGTGTTCTACGTCGTCGCGATGCTGGCCGTCGGCCTGCACGTCCGGCACGGCTTCTGGAGCGCCGCGCAGACCCTCGGCGCCAACAACGCCCGCCGGGACCGCGCGCTGAAGCTGACCGCCAACGGCCTGGCGCTCGTGCTGACGGCCGGGTTCCTGTCCGTCCCCGTGGCCGTGATGACCGGAGTGGTGAAGTGAGCTACCAGGATTACACCGTCGGCGAGCCGATCGCCGACACCAGGGCCCCGGCCGGGCCGATCGAACAGCGCTGGGACCAACGGCGGTTCGACGCCAAGCTGGTCAACCCGGCCAACCGGCGCAAGCACACCGTGATCGTCGTGGGCACCGGCCTGGCCGGCGGCGCCGCCGGCGCCACGCTCGCCGAACAGGGCTACCACGTCGTCCAGTTCTGCTTCCAGGACTCCCCGCGCCGCGCCCACTCGATCGCCGCCCAGGGCGGCATCAACGCGGCCAAGAACTACCGCAACGACGGCGACTCGATCCGCCGGCTGTTCTACGACACCGTCAAGGGCGGTGACTTCCGCGCCCGGGAGTCCAACGTGCACCGGCTCGCCCAGGTGTCGGTGGAGATCATCGACCAGTGCGTGGCCCAGGGCGTGCCGTTCGCCCGCGAGTACGGCGGCCTGCTGGACACCCGCTCCTTCGGCGGCGTGCAGGTCTCCCGCACCTTCTACGCCCGCGGCCAGACCGGCCAGCAGTTGCTGCTCGGCGCCTACCAGGCGCTCTCCCGGCAGATCGCCGCCGGGAACGTGGAGATGCACCCGCGCACCGAGATGCTGGACCTGCTGGTCGTCGACGGCCGGGCCCGCGGCATCGTCGCCCGCGACCTGGTCACCGGTGACATCCGCAGCTACACGGCCGACGCCGTCGTCCTCGCCAGCGGCGGCTACGGCAACGTCTTCTACCTCTCCACCAACGCCAAGAACTCCAACGCCACCGCGATCTGGCGGGCGCACCGGCGCGGCGCGCACTTCGCCAACCCGTGCTTCACCCAGATCCACCCGACCTGCATCCCGCGCTCCGGCGACCACCAGTCCAAGCTCACCCTGATGAGCGAGTCGCTGCGCAACGACGGCCGGATCTGGGTGCCCAAGGCCCAGGGCGACACCAGGGCGCCGGCCGAGATCCCCGAGGAGGAGCGGGACTACTACCTGGAGCGGATCTACCCGTCCTTCGGCAACCTGGTGCCGCGCGACATCGCCTCCCGGGCCGCCAAGAACGTCTGCGACGAGGGCCGCGGCGTCGGCCCCGGAGGCCAGGGCGTCTACCTGGACTTCGCCGACGCGATCCGCCGGATGGGCCGGGACGCCGTCGAGGCCAAGTACGGCAACCTCTTCGAGATGTACGAGCGGATCACCGCCGAGGACCCGTACCGGGTGCCGATGCGGATCTACCCGGCGATCCACTACACGATGGGCGGGCTCTGGGTCGACTACGACCTGCAGACCACCGTCCCGGGCCTGTTCGCGATCGGGGAGGCCAACTTCTCCGACCACGGCGCCAACCGGCTCGGCGCCAGCGCCCTCATGCAGGGCCTCGCCGACGGCTACTTCGTGCTGCCGCCCACCCTCAACGACTACCTGGCCCGCAACCCGCTGCCCGCCGTGCCCGCCGACCACCCGGTGCTCGCCGGGACCACGGCCGAGGTCGAGGACCGGCTCAACCTGATCCTCGCGGTGGACGGCGACCGCACCCCGGACTCCTTCCACCGGGAACTCGGCGAACTGCTCTGGGACGAGTGCGGGATGGCCCGCGACGAGGCCGGCCTGACCCGGGCCCTGGAGCGGATCCCGCAGCTGCGCGAGGAGTTCTGGCGCCGGATCAAGGTGCCGGGCACCGGGCAGGAGCTCAACCAGTCGCTGGAGAAGGCCAACCGGCTCGTCGACTACTTCGAGCTGGCCGAGCTGATGTGCCTGGACGCCCTGCACCGCGCCGAGTCCTGCGGCGGCCACTTCCGCACCGAGAGCCAGACCCCCGACGGCGAGGCCGCCCGGCGCGACGAGGAGTTCTCGTACGCCGCCGCCTGGGAGTTCACCGGCACCGGCGCGGCGCCCGTCCTCCACCGCGAGGCGCTCGACTTCGACCACGTCCACCCCACCCAGCGGAGCTACGCATGAACCTCACCCTGCGCATCTGGCGCCAGGCGGGCCCGGACGCACCCGGGTCGATGACCACCTACCGGGTCAGCGGGATCAGCCCGGACATGTCCTTCCTGGAGATGCTCGACACCCTCAACGAGGAGCTGATCACCCGCGGCGACCAGCCGGTCGCCTTCGACCACGACTGCCGCGAGGGCATCTGCGGCGCCTGCGGCATGGTCATCAACGGCCAGGCGCACGGCCCCGAGCGGACCACCACCTGCCAGCTGCACATGCGGCACTTCCGGGACGGTGACACCATCGACGTCGAGCCGTGGCGGGCCGCCGCCTTCCCGGTGGTCAAGGACCTGGTGGTGGACCGCTCGGCCTTCGACCGGATCATCGGCTCCGGCGGTTACATCACCGCCCCGACCGGCAGCGCCCCCGAGGCGCACGCCACGCCCGTGCCCAAGGAGGCCGCCGACACCGCCTTCGAGCACGCCGAGTGCATCGGCTGCGGTGCCTGCGTGGCGGCCTGCCCGAACGGTTCGGCGATGCTCTTCACCTCCGCCAAGGTCGTCCACCTCAACGTGCTCCCGCAGGGCGCACCGGAACGGGCCTCCCGGGTGCGGAACATGGTCGCGGCGATGGACGCCGAGGGCTTCGGCGGCTGCACCAACACCGGCGAGTGCGCCACCGCCTGCCCCAAGGGGATCCCGCTGCCCAGCATCGCGGCGATGAACCGGGAGTTCCTGCGGGCCGCCCGCGGCTGACGCTCCCCCACACGCGGTCGGGACCACCGACCGTCGGCCCCTCGCGCTGGTGCTCGCGCGAGGGGCCGCCCCTGTCCGGCGGGGCGTGCGGCGCCATTTCGCGCTCCCCGTACGGGTGGTGGATCGTCGGGAGCGGTGCTCGTGGGCGGAAAATCGCGCTACGGTGGTGCTCCGCTACGGAGGGACGGCATATGCCCGAGGTTCAGTCCTGCTCCGGCTGCGGCGGGTCCGGGGGGACCCAGAAGACCGAGGCAACGGTCGAACTGGACGAGGAAGGGAGCATGGTGCCCAGGGTCCACGAATTCTGGTCGCCCTGCGGTCGGTGCCACGGATCCGGGACGGTGATCGTCGGATGAGGTTGGTCTTCGAGTGCGTCGAGTGCGGTGGGCACTACCTGCCGCCCGAGGAGATGGTGTACCCGGACGGGCCGGCCTCGCCGGTCTGGTGCACGGGCTGCCACAGCGCCAAGCGCGAGGCCGGTGTCCGGGAGGACCCGCTGCTCGCCCGCGTCGCCCTGGCCGCCGCCCGCGCCGCGCTCGCCCGGCGGGCCGCCGAGGCCGCCGACCAGGCCGTGCGCGGCGACGTCCGCCCGTCCCGGCCGCCGCTGTCCCGCCGGGCCCGCTCGGGGCCGGGCGGGTTGCGCAGCAAGCTGGGCTGAACCGGCCGGGGCCCGGCCGGACGGGCGGACGAGGCATCGCGCGGAGACCTTCTGACGATCCGTCAAAGTTCGTTCACAGCACCGGATTTGTGCACGGCTCGAAGCTGCTGGTTTATTGGCGTACCTCGTTCGAGAGCCTTGGGGGGCGCCATGCAGCCGACCGAACCGGCTGGCTCGACCTGGGCCGGACACACCGGCCCCACTCCGTTCATGCCACCGCCACCGCCACCACCACCGGCGGCCGCGCCGGTCCCACCCCCTGGGTTCACACCCACCCGGCGCACCATCCGGGTGGCCGTGACCAAGCGGATCCTCTGGGTCGGGGAAGCGGCGTACCCGCTGGCGACCGTCGCCCGGGCGAGCATCACGATCATCGTGCCGGACAAGTTCGGCGCGATCGGACGCCTCTTCAAGTTCGCGGGCACGGTCATCACGGCCGCGTTCCTGCTCAATGCCGTCAACGGCGCTGCCGCCGGCGCACTGGGCGGTGGCCAGGAAGGCTCCGACTCGGGGTGGCCCGTGGTGCTGGCGCTGGTCGCCGTGGTGCTCTACTTCGTGTTCGTCACCCTTCCGGTCCTGCGACAGAACCGTCTCTACGCGCTGACCATCGACACGGCGGGACCGCCGACCGCACTGCTGGCCTGGGACTCGCCGGGGCCCGCCTACGAACTGCAGGCCGCCGTCACACGGGCGATCGAGAACCCGCAGATCGAGTTCCAGCAGTTCGTCAGCAGCATCCACGTCGACCTGCGGCACTACCAGTTCGGCGACAGCGTCAACATCTACGGCGGCAACGGCAACACGGGAGTCAGCAAGTGAGCGGCAACGAACCGCGGTTCCACGTGGGTGACAGCGTCACCATCAACGGCGGCCACCACAACGTCGGCGTCCAGCACAACAACGGCCAGGCCGGCGAGGCCCTGCCGCCCGAGGTCGCCGCGATCTTCGCCCGGCTCGCCGCCGAGGTGGCCGAGTTGGCGCGCGACTCGCGGGTGCACGAGCAGGACCGGCAGAGCCTCACCGAGACCCTCCCGGTACTCCGCGACCCGGCCTCCGAGGAGCAGCGCGGCTGGCGCAACACCCTCCTGCTGCTGGCCGGCGTGACGCAGAGCATCGGCGATGCGGCCGCGCCCGCGCTGGGCCTGGCGAACCAGCTGCTCGCCCTGATCAGCGGCTGACCGGCCGGTGCCCGTCCGGTCGGCGTCCGGTGCGAGGGGCGCGTTCGCGAGGGCCCGGGCCCTCGGCCAGAGGCCAGGGGGCGGCCGGGGTCAGAACAGTGCTTCCTGGGTGTCCGGATCCGGCGGGCGGACCCGCTCCCGGAGGGCCAGGCCCTCGGACGGGCGGTCGGCCACGGGGGTCAGCGTCCAGCCGGTGAGGCGGCGGGTGTCCAGCAGCAGCGGGGCGGAGCCGTCCGCCTGGTCGAGGAAGAGGTGCTTGCCGATCGGCGCCCGGAGGCGGCCCGCGAGCACCGCACCGTCGGCCAGTCCGGCGACCTCCCGGTAGGACTCCGGGGCGCCGGCCGCCAGGCCGTAGCGCTCCACGTGGTCCACCACCCGACGGTCCGCGAGCAGTTCCACGGCGTGGCCGTCCAGCAGCCGGTGCGCCCGGGCGCGGGCCTCGGCGAGCACCGTGCGGCGGTACGGGACGTCCCCGTGCGACCACCAGTGTTCGGCCTTCGTCCGGGACTTGTACCGCTCGCGGGCCAGACCCGAGGCGGCGACGGTGAGTTCGGCGCGGCGCACGGCGGGCAGGCCGCCCCTGGCGGTGAACGCGTAGGCCAGCGCGCCCTGTTCGAGCAACCGGCTGTCGCCGCGCTGCTCGGCGGTCAGGCCGACCTTCAGCAGGCCCTCGCCGAACCAGGCGAGGTAGAGCAGGTAGGTGCGGCCGTCGTCGAGGATCTGGTCCCGGGCCAGGGCGAGGCCGCGGTCCACGCTCTGGCAGGCCGGGCACTGCGTCGCGCCGCCGTCCGGATCGATCACCGCGTGGTGCGGACAGGGGGTGCGCTCCGTCGCCCCGACCAGCCAGGCCCCGGTGCAGCGCCGCGGCCCGCCGAGCAGCCAGCCGACCTCCGCCCCCGGCGCCACCGTACGCTCGTGCACCCGGGCGCCGCGCACGGCCCCGAGCACGGCGCGGCCGTCCTGCCAGCTCAGGCCGGTGGAGATCCAGCCCCCGGGGCCGTCCGGCTGCTGCGGTGCGGGGATCGACACGGGCATCCCTCCTGTGGGTCTTCGATCAGGCGAGGCTACCCGCCGCCACCGACAACCGTGACCCGGCGGCCGACGGGCGACGCGGGGTGGGGGCGCCGCTGCGCCGCAGGTCGCGGGGGCTTGGCCCACTGGGCTGTCCACGTTCTATTGTGGCGGGCGCGGTGGGCGGCGCGGCCGGGAGGCGGCGTGGGGCCCGGCCGGGGTCGGTGCGAGGCGAATGGGGTGGACGGACGGTGTCGGGGCGGCGGAGCAGCGGGGTGCTGGCGATCTGGGCGGAGGCGCAGCGGCAGCAGCAGCGCCGGGAGGAGGCCCGGTGGCGCGCCGAGGCGGCGGAGGAGCGCCGGCGGGAGCGGGAGCAGCGCGAGGCGCAGCGGGCGACTGCCCGCAACGAGCGGGAGGCGCAGCGGGCGTACCAGCAGTCGCGGGAGGCCGAGGCGGCTCGGCGGACGGCCGAACTGGACGACCGGGTCGAGGAGTTGAGGGGTCTGCTGGCGTCCGGGCTGGCCGCGCCGGCGTTCGGTCCACAGGCGCTGTTGGCGCCGAGTGCGGTGCCGCCGTTCGATCCGGGGCCGCTGGGTGAGCCGGTGCCGATGCCGGACCAGGCGTCCGCCGCCTACTTCGTCCCGCCGCCGGATCCGGTGCAGGCCCGCAATCCGGGGGTGCGGCACCAGTACGAGCAGTACCTGGCGCAGGCCCGGGCCCGGTTCGAGCAGGACTGGTACGCCGCGCAGGCGCGGGAGGCGGACCGGCAGCAGCGGCTGGCCGCGTACCACCGGGAGTACGTGGCCCGGGTGGAGCGCTTCCGCCGCGAGGACGAGGAGCGCGGCGCCCGGACCGAGGAGCTGCTGCGCCGGCTGCGGGCGGGCGAGCCGGAGGCGGTGCAGGAGTACTTCACGGCGGGCCTGTACGCCTCGGCGGCCTGGCCGGAGGGCTTTCCGCACCGGCTGGTGGCGGCCTTCGACGCGGCGGGCCGGCAGCTGGTGGTGAACTGGGAGCTGCCGGGGGCGGACGTGGTGCCGGCGGCCGGCCGGGTGCGGTACGTGAAGTCGGACGACCGCGAGGCCGAGGTGGCCCGCCCGGCCACGGAGCGCAAGGCGCTGTACCGGCAGGTCCTGGCGCAGTCGGCGCTGCGGGTGGTGGCGGAGGTGTTCCGGGCGGACCGGGACGGGCTGCTGGACTCGGTGGTGCTGAACGGCTTCGTCCTCGGCATCGACCCGGCGACCGGCCGGGAGGCCGAGCGCTTCGTGTCGACGCTGACCGCGACCCGGGCCGGCGTCGCCGGGCTGGCGCTGGACCGGGTGGACGCGGTGGAGTGCTTCCAGGGCCTGGGCGGCCGGCTGTCGGCGCGCCCGGAGCGGCTGGACGAGGTCCGGCCGGACCGGCGGCCGGAGACGGTCGGCGGGAGCCTGGCCGGGCACGGCGGCGAGGACGAGCCGGACCTCTTCGAGATGGATCCGCTGGACTTCGAGGACCTGATCGCCGAGCTGTTCCGGCTGCGCGGCTTCCGGGTGATGACGACGGCCCGCAGCGGCGACGTCGGGGTGGACGTGGTCGCCGAGGACCTGGACCCGGTGACCGGCGGCAAGATCGTGATCCAGGCGAAGCGCTACAAGAAGACCGTTCCGCCGACGGCCGTGCGCGACCTGGAGTCCACCGTGCGCCATCACGGCGCGATCAAGGGCATCCTGGTCACCACGGCGGGCTTCGGCCGCGGCTCGTACAGCTACATCGAGGGCAAGCCGTTGACCCTGGTGAGCGGCCCGGAGCTGGTCGAGCTGCTGGCCGAGCAGGGCCTGCGCGGCCGGCTCGGCGGGGGCGCCCCGGCCGCCGCGGGCGCCCGGCCGCAGGAGGCCGACCCGGCCGGGCGGGAGACCGCGCTCACGGTGAGCTGGCAGAGCCGGACGGCCGGCGGGGACGCGGTGGAGCTGGACGTCACCGCCTTCCTGTGCGCCGGGGGCCGGGTGCTCAGCGACGAGCACTTCGTGTTCTTCAACAGCCCGCAGGACCCGGACGGTGCGGTCCGGCTGCACCCGACCCGCTCGGTGCCGGGCGAGCCGACCCGGGCGGCCCGGCTGACCCTGGAGCCGCACCGGCTGCCGGCCGCGGTCGAGGAGGTGGTGGTCGCCGTCTCCACCGAGGAGGAGGAGCCGCCGGTGCTGCCGCTGGGGTACGTGCACGGGCTGGCGGTCGCCGCCGCGTACGGGCCCGGTGCGGCCGGTCCGGCGGACTGGGCGGGCACCACCGGCGGGGTGCCGGACAGCGCGATGGTGCTGGGTGCCTTCCGGCGTTCGGGCGGCGGCTGGGAGTTCAGCCCGTCCGGCCGGGCGGTGACGAACGGTCTGGCGGGGCTGGCGACGGCCTTCGGGGTCGCGGTGGAGTAGCGGCCCGGGGGGGGGGGGGGAGGGGGGGAGCCACAGTGTCCCATGGGGGGGGAGCGGTCGGGTGTGGTGGGGATTAGCTTTTCGAAGGCGAA